>NZ_JALJDX010000123.1 GCF_022952855.1 Pseudomonas sp. RGM2987
TCTCCAGGCAAACCGCAGGGCCCGGCTCTGCGACTGCTGCGCAGCCGAGCGGGAGCAAGCTCCCTCGCCACGTTGGTTTTGTGTGGAGTTCGAAATTAGATATCTGCCCCCAGCCCCCTGTGGAAGCGAGCCTGCTCCGGGCGGCGATCCGACGATGGCAGTCCCCCAAGCAACCTGTGAACTGACTGGCGGTGCTTGTCAGAAAAAACCGACAGGAGTACAAATGTACTCCATGAAAACCCTGACCCCCCGCCGTGCCGCCATCCTGACTTTCATCCGCGAACGCATCGCTGATCAGGGCCAGCCTCCCAGCCTCGCTGAAATCAGCGAGGCGTTTGGTTTTGCCTCTCGCAGTGTGGCGCGCAAGCATGTGCTGGCGCTGACCGAAGCCGGTTTCATTGAAGTCAATCCGCATCAGGCCCGGGGTATCCGGTTGCTGAACCAGCCGCCGCGCCCCGAGTTGCTGGATGTGCCGGTGCTGGGGCGGGTGGCTGCCGGGTTGCCGATCGGTGCCGACGCCGAGGTTCATGACCGGTTGATGCTGGACCCGGCGATTTTCACCAAGGCGCCGGATTATCTGCTGCGGGTCCAGGGCGATTCGATGATTGAAGACGGCATTCTCGACGGCGACCTGGTGGGTGTACAACGCACCCCCCAGGCTTCCAATGGGCAGATCGTCGTGGCGCGCCTGGACGGTGAGGTCACCATCAAGCGCTTCGAACGCGTGGGCGAGCGGGTGCGTTTGTTGCCGCGCAACCCGGCCTATCAGCCGATCGTTGTCGAAGCCGACCAGGACCTGG
Organism: Pseudomonas sp. RGM2987; assembly: GCF_022952855.1. Taxonomy (GTDB): domain Bacteria; phylum Pseudomonadota; class Gammaproteobacteria; order Pseudomonadales; family Pseudomonadaceae; genus Aquipseudomonas. Next base: position 801 of record NZ_JALJDX010000123.1, read on the forward strand.
CGATAGAAGGGGTGTTCTGCGGTTTGGTGAGGCCAGGCTGATGGGCGCTGTCGTTGCGCTGGATACGCTGTTCAATGGCGGCCAGGTCTGGAAGGGCCGGCCTGCGCCCCCGGCTGCCAGCCCGCAACCCACCGGCCATGCCGGGCTGGACGCGGCGTTGCCCAGTGGTGGTTGGCCGGAGGCGGCGTTGACCGAAATCCTCATCGCCACCCCGGGCGTGGGCGAGTTGCAATTGGTATGGCCGGCCCTGGCGCGGTTGTCGGCAGCGGGGGAGCGGATCGTGCTGGTGGCGCCACCGTTCGTGCCCTATCCCCAGGCCTGGCAGAACGCCGGGGTCGATCTGCGCCAGTTGTCGGTGATCCAGGCCGATGAACGCGATGCCCTGTGGGCCGCCGAGCAATGCCTGCGTTCGGGCAGTTGTGGCGCGGTCCTGTGCTGGCCGCGCCAGGCGGACGACCGGGCCCTGCGTCGCCTGCAAGTGGCGGCGGAAACCGGCCAGACCCTGGCCTTCGCCTGGCGCCCGATCCAGGAAGCCATCAACCCGTCGCCAGCGGCGCTGCGCATTGCCATCGATGCCCGGCCCGCGCAATTACGCGTGCTCAAGTCGCGGGGCGGGCTGGCCCGTTCGGCGCCGATTGCCTTTGCCACACCTGCCTCACGAACCGAGCATTGAGGTTGCGATGCGCTGGGTGTGCATTCTGTTCCCGCAATTGGCGCTGGACGCCGCGCTGCGTCAGCGCCCGGATCCCAGCGAACCCCTGGCCCTGTTGACCGGCCCGGCCCAGCGCCGGGTGTTGCAAGCGGTGAATGCGCCGGCCCGCGCCCTGGGTTTGCGTCCCGGCCAGAGCATGACCGCGGCCCAGGCCTTGAGCAAAAGCTTCGCCACCGCTGAATACGACGCCGCGCAGATCGAGCACTGGCAACAGTTCCTGGCGGCCTGGGCCTACCGTTTCAGTTCCCAGGTCAGCGTGCATTACCCGCGCACGGTGCTGTTCGAGATCGAGTCGAGCCTGGGCTTGTTCGGGCCCTGGCCAGTGTTCGAGGCGCGGCTACGGGCAGAACTGACCGAACTGGGCTTTCGTCATCGGATCGTTGCGGCCCCGAACCCGGTGGCGGCACGGGTGTTGGCCAATGCCTACGATGGCCTGGTGGTGCCTGATCCCGAAACCTTGCAGCAGTGCCTGGGGCAAATGCCAGTGGAGCGCATCGGCCTCGAACCCGAGGTGGCCACGGCTTTGTCGCGCATGGGCCTGCGTCGCCTGAGCCAGGTCCAGGCCTTGCCCCGCCACACCCTGGCGCGGCGCTTCGAGGCCCAGGTGCTCAAGCACCTCGATACGTTGACCGGCAGCCGCACCCTGGCGCTGTCGTTCTACCTGCCGCCGGACCGTTTCGACGTGCGCATCGAACTCAACTACGACGTCCAGTCCCACCAGGCGCTGCTGTTTCCGTTGCGCCGGCTGACCGGTGACCTGTCGACCTTCCTGTGCGGTCGCGACAGCGGCGTGCAGCGTTTTGACCTGCGCCTGGAACACGCCGGCTTGCCAGACACGGTGATCAAGGTCGGCCTGCTCAGCGCCGAGCGCGAATCTTCGATGCTCTTCGAACTGGCCCGTGGTCGGTTGGAGCAGGTGCAGGTCGAGGCCCCGGTGCGCGGCTTTCGCTTGTGCGCCGAAGACCTGCCGAGTTTCGTGCCCCAGCGTCTGGAACTGTTCGATGATCGACCCCAGCAGACCTTGCCCTGGGAACAATTGCGCGAACGGCTGCGGGCGCGGCTGGGGGATGACGCGGTGCAGGCCCTGGGCTTTCGCGACGACCATCGGCCGGAGTGCGCCTGGCAGATGACCGCCCAGCCCCGGGTCCAGGCCTGCCCGCTGCGCGATGGGGTGCAGCGTCCCGGTTGGCTGCTGATTGAGCCCCAGGCGTTGCCCGAAGGTCAGGCGCAGATCCTCATGGGCCCGGAGCGCATCGAGACCGGCTGGTGGGACGGCGCCGACGTGCGCCGCGATTACTACCTGGTCGAAACCCGCGCCGGGCAACGCGGCTGGGCCTATCGACCGATGGGTGAGGGCGGACCGTTGTGGCTGCAAGGCTGGTTCGCATGAGCATTGGATACGCCGAACTGCATTGCCTCTCCAACTTCAGTTTCCAGCGCGGCGCCTCCAGTGCGCTGGAGCTGTGCCGGCGTGCCAAACAAGAAGATTATCGGGCCCTGGCGATCACCGATGAATGCACCCTGGCCGGGATCGTCCGGGCTTGGCAGGCGGCCAAGGAGCTGGAGCTGCAGCTGATCGTCGGCAGCGAGATTCAAGTCGAAAATGGCCCGAAACTGGTGCTGCTGGTGGAAAACCTCGAAGGCTACCAAGCCCTGTGCCGGCTGATCACCCGTGCTCGACGGCGCAGCGAGAAGGGCCGCTATCGCATCGTGCGCGAGGATTTCGACGAGGCCTTGCCGGGCCTGCTGGTGCTTTGGATAACCGACGGGCAGGACGCCGACGAACAAGGCCATTGGTTGCAATCGATCTTTGCCGGGCGGCTGTGGCTCGCGGTTCAGTTGCACTGTGGTCAGGATGACCGGCGGCGATTGGCGGACTTGCTGGCGCTGGCGGCACGCCTGAATCTTCCTACCGTCGCCAGTGGCGATGTGCACATGCACGTGCGTGGCCGTCGCGCCTTGCAGGACACCATGACTGCGATCCGGCATCACGTCACCGTGGCCGAGGCCGGCCAGCGCCTGCATCCCAATGGCGAGCGGCACTTGCGCAGCCGCAAGGATCTGGCCGATCTCTACCCGCAGTCCTTGCTCGACGAAACCCTGGTCATCGCCCGACGCTGCACCTTCAACCTCGATCAACTGCGCTATGAATACCCCCGCGAACTGGTGCCAGAAGGGCATGATCCGGCGTCCTGGTTACGCGAGTTGACCGAACGCGGCATGCGCCAGCGTTGGAAGAAGGGTGTCGCAGACAAGATCCGCAAGCAGATCGACAATGAGTTGGCGCTGATCGCCGAGCTCAACTACGACAGCTATTTCCTTACCGTGCAGGACATCGTCAGCTTCGCCCGCCAGCGCAACATTCTCTGCCAGGGACGGGGTTCGGCGGCCAACTCGGCGGTGTGTTATGCCCTGGGCATCACGGAAATCGACCCGAGTCAGACCAACCTGTTGTTCGAGCGATTCCTGTCCCGGGAGCGTAACGAGCCACCGGACATCGACGTGGATTTCGAACACGAGCGCCGGGAAGAAGTGCTGCAGTACGTCTTCCAGCGTTACGGGCGTCATCGTGCGGCGTTGACGGCGGTGGTCAGCAGTTACCACGGCGCCGGGGCCGTGCGGGACGTCGCCAAGGCCCTGGGCCTGCCGCCGGATCAGGTCAATGCCCTGGCCGATTGTTGTGGTCGTTGGAGCGATGAAGCGCCGCCCCTGGATCGCCTGCGTGAAGGCGGTTTCGACCCGGAAAGCCCGATATTGCGCCGAGTGCTGAGCCTGACCCAACAGCTGATCGGCTTTCCCCGGCACCTGTCCCAGCACCCCGGCGGCTTCGTGATTTCCCAGCAACCCCTGGACACCCTGGTGCCGGTGGAAAACGCTGCCATGGCCGAACGCACCATCATCCAGTGGGACAAGGACGACCTGGACGCGGTCGGGTTGCTCAAGGTGGATATCCTGGCGTTGGGCATGCTCAGTGCGATCCGGCGGTGTTTCGACCTGATCGAACGCTATCGGGGTGAGCGCTACGCCTTGTCGACGTTGCCCAAGGATGACCCGGCTACCTACGAAATGATCTCTCGGGCCGACACCATCGGCGTGTTCCAGATCGAGTCACGGGCGCAGATGGCGATGTTGCCCCGGCTCAAGCCCAGGGAGTATTACGACCTGGTGATCGAGGTCGCCATCGTGCGGCCCGGACCGATCCAGGGCGGGATGGTGCATCCGTACCTTAAGCGGCGAAATGGCGAGGAGGCCGTCGTCTACCCTTCGCCAGCATTGAAAGAGGTACTTGAGCGCACCTTGGGTATCCCGTTATTCCAAGAGCAGGTGATGCAGATTGCTATCGTTGCCGCCGACTACACCCCCGGCGAAGCTGACCAGTTGCGACGGTCCATGGCGGCCTGGAAACGTCATGGCGGGCTGGAGCCACATCGCGAGCGCCTGGCCGAACGAATGCATAAAAACGGCTACACCCCTGAATATGCCGCGCAGCTCTTCGAGCAGATCAAGGGCTTTGGCAATTACGGTTTCCCCGAGTCCCATGCCGCCAGTTTCGCCCTGTTGACCTACGTCAGCAGCTGGCTCAAATGCCATGAACCGGCGGCGTTCGCCTGTGCGTTGATCAACAGCTGGCCGATGGGTTTCTACAGCCCGGACCAGATCCTCCAGGATGCCCGCCGGCATCGCTTGCAGATTCACCCGGTGGATGTGCGCGCCAGCGACTGGGATTGCAGCCTCGAACCCATGGAAGGCCGGCAACCGGCGATTCGCATGGGGCTGCGCTTGATCAAGGGGTTTCGTGAAGAGGATGCCCGCCGCATCGAAGCAGCCCGTCGGCAGCGGGCTTTCAGCGATGTGGCCGATCTGGGCGAGCGCGCCCGGCTCGACGCCCGGGCCCAGGCACAACTGGCCGACGCCGGTGCCTTGCAGGGCTTGGCCGGTGATCGCCATCGCGCTCGCTGGGAAGTGGCCGGTGTGCAAAAACAACTGGGCTTGTTCGCCGATTTACCCCGCCAGGAAGAACCACCGGTTGCCTTGCCCAAACCCACGGTGGGGGAAAACCTGTTTGCCGATTACGCCACGCTTGGCACGACGTTGGGCCCGCATCCGCTGGCGTTGCTGCGCCCCGAACTGCGCGCCCGGCGCTGTCGCAGTTCCCGGGAATTGCAGACGGTGGAGCATGGCCGCAATGTCAGCGTCGCCGGGCTGGTCACGGGTCGCCAACGCCCCGGCACGGCCAGCGGCGTGACCTTTGTCACCCTGGAAGATGAATTCGGCAACCTCAACGTGGTGGTCTGGCGCGACCTGGCCGAGCGCCAGCGCAAAGTGCTGGTGGGTTCGCAATTGCTCAAGGTCGACGGGCGCTGGGAAAGCGTCGGCGAGGTGCGCCATTTGATCGCCGGACGCTTGAGTGATCTCACTGAGTTGCTGGCAGGCATTGAAGTGCACAGCCGGGATTTTCGCTAGGGCTGTCACCTTTCCCCTGTGGCGAGGGAGCTTGCTCCCGTTGGACTGCGAAGCAGGCCCCAGGATTTTACGGTTGCTACGCAACCGAGCGGGAGCAAGCTCCCTCGCCACAGGATCCGCCTGGACCAATCAGCATGAAACCAAACGCCAACCCCACGCTCGAAGCTCTGATCGCCTATGACTTTTGCATACCGATCCCCGCAGGCAGTTTGAGGCTCAGAGTCGACCTATGCAGTTTCTATCTCAGCATCACGGGTGCTCCGGTTGGGGCGGTGAGATGGCCCGGCGTATCCGGGCGTACGACTGGAGCCTGACCGAACTTGGCCCTATCGAACAGTGGTCCGCCAGCTTGCGCAGTGCGGTCCAGATGTTGCTGGCTTCGCCCTTGCCGATGGTGATGCTATGGGGCCGCCAGGGCTTCATGATCTACAACGATGCCTATGCCGAATTCGCCGGTGGTCGCCATCCGTATCTGCTGGGCTGTGCGGTGGAGCTGGGCTGGCCGGAAGTCGCGGACTTCAATCGTCACGTACTGGACGTCTGCCTGGCCGGTGGCACCTTGTCCTACCGCAGCAAGGAGCTGGTGCTGCTGCGCGACGGCAAGCCCGAAGACGTGTGGATGGACCTCTATTACAGCCCTGTTCCGGACGATGACCAGGCGCCGGCCGGGGTGCTGGCGATTGTCGTGGAAACCACCGAGCGCGTGTTGAGCGAGCGGGCCCGGCAGGAAGCGGAGCAGCGTTACCGCGCCGTCAATGAGCGTATTCAATTGGCACTGTCGGCCGGGCCATTGCTCGGCTCATTTGTCTGGGATATTCCCAATGACGCGTTGTCGGGCGATGAACGTTTCGCCCGTACCTTCAATTACCCGGCGGACTGTTCCCTGGACGCACTGCCCATCGAGAACGCCCGCCAGAGCATCCACCCGGACGACCTTGAAGAAGTGAACCAACGGGTCGAGCTGACGTTGCGCACGGGCATACCCTACACCTCGGAATACCGCATACGTCGCCCGGACGGTGATTACCTGTGGGTGCTGGCCAGCGGCCGATGTGAATTTGATGCACTGGGCCAGCCCTTGCGTTTCCCGGGTGTGCTGATTGATATCAATGAGCGCAAGACGGCTGAAGCGTCACTGCTCAAGTTCACGCGCAACCTGGAGCAGCGTGTCGCCGACGAGGTACGGGCGCGGTTGACAGCCGAAGAGCAGTTGCGTCAGGCGCAGAAGCTCGAATCCATCGGTGGACTTACCGGCGGGGTGGCCCATGACTTCAACAACCTGCTGCAAGTGATCGCCAGCAACCTGCACCTTCTGGCGCGCCACGAGCCCGACAACCGCAATGTTCAGCGAAGGGTCGGCGCCGCCATTGAGGCCGTGGAGCGGGGCGCCAAACTCTCATCGCAGTTGCTGGCGTTTGCCCGTCGCCAGCCTTTGTCGCCGGCGGTCTATAACCCCGGGCGCATCTTCGATGGCATGGTCGAATTGCTGCAGCGGGCCCTGGGCGAAACCATCCAGATCGAAGTGGCCTTGCCCACGCAACCCTGGTGCATTCACGTCGATCGCAACCAATTGGAAAATGCCCTGTTGAACCTGGCAATCAACGCCCGCGATGCCATGGGCGGCGAGGGCGTCATCCGGATGATCGGCGAGAACGTCGTGCTCGATGACGCGTCGTGTGCCGGCAAGGGCATTCCCGCGGGCGACTATGTACGCCTGTCGGTGATCGATCACGGCGCGGGCATGTCCGCCGACATCCTGAATCAGGTGTTCGAACCTTTCTTCACCACCAAGACCGACGGCCAGGGTACCGGGCTGGGGCTGAGCATGGTGTTCGGGTTCGTCAAGCAGAGCGGCGGCCATATCGAGATTTCCAGCCTGCCGGGCGAGGGCACCCAGGCGCAGATGTATTTTCCCCGCAGCCTCCAACCGGAAATCAAGGAACAAACCCCGTGCGATTCGCCCCAACCCGGCGGGCAAGAGACGATTCTGGTGGTGGAGGACAACGCCGAGGTGCGCAGTGCCTCGGTGGAATTGCTGGAGCAGTCCGGTTATCGGACCCTGACGGCCGCCAATGGCGATGAAGCCATGAAGTTATTGCTTGAAGGCGTCGCTGTGGACCTGATTTTCACCGATGTGGTCATGCCCGGGCTGATCAAGAGCTCGGACCTGGCGGCGTGGGCCAAAGTGCAGACGCCACCGGTGCCGGTGCTGTTCACCTCGGGCCACACCCGCGACATCATCTCCCGCAACCACCTGCTGAGCCCTGACACCCACCTGCTGAGCAAACCCTACGGGCCCGACGCGCTCACGCAGATGGTGCGCTCGGTGCTCAGCGGCTGAGGGCGACGCAGCAAACAAATGGAACCGAAGCCGTTGCCCTCCTTTCGAATGAACAAGGCCGGCCATTGAGTCGGCGCTGTCATGAAGAGGTGTCCGATATGAGCGACGATCCTGCAAACACTCAGCAACAAAGCCAGACGCAAACCGCGTCCCCGCGCAACGACCCGGCCATCGATCCCCAAGGCGCGACAGGCCCGTCGAGCAGCCAACCGGTCAGTCCCGCCGGGGCGAACCAGGCCCAGAGCGCTGCCAGCGAGGTCGACCAGAAGAATCACCATCAGGATAACGACAACACGTTCAGCCCCGGCTTTGAGCCTGACCCGGACCGGCCAGAATCCGACGACAGCACGGACGCCGACATCGACACCGACGGTGGCTAGGCAACGGGCGAAAAAAAGGCCGTCTTCGAGGGAAGACGGCCTTTTTTGCACCTGAGTTACTTGCTTGGGTGCGCAGCCTGGAGCTTCTTGGCCGCGTCCAGGTGGTGCTGCAAGTCCGGCAGCATTTTCTGGGCGAACGCCTTGAGTTCGGTGTTGCCGGCCTTCTTGTCGTCGGTCACCGTCTCGGCTTCTTTCTTGAACAGGGCGATGGTTTCTTCATGGGCCTTGACCTGGTTGTTGGCGTAGGCCGCATCGAAGGATTCGTCGCGCATGTCGAGGATCTTGGCCTTGGCTTTTTTCACCAGGGTGGTTTCGTCTGGCACTTCGATGTCGTGTTTTTTCGCCAGCGCCAGCAGTTCCTGGTTGGCTTTGGTGTGGTCGGCGATCATCTTGTTGGCGAACTCCTTGACGTCCGCCGAGGCGCTTTTTTCCAGCGCCATTTTGCTGGTTTCGATTTCCGCAATGCCACCGGCCGCCGCGTTGTCGACGAAGTCGTTGGAAGTCGCGGCCCAGGCCGCGCCCATGCTGGTACTCAGGGCAACTGCCAGGCCGAGCTGACGCAGGGTGAATCCGTCCATAAATAAGTCTCCAAACAGGTTGTAAGAACGATTTTTGTCGTCTCTGATCAATGGAGGGCAGCGTGCGGGCAAAGGTTTGATTGCAAAGCGATGCGGGACGACGAACGGTCACCGCTGGTCGGATGGGTGGTCGACAGAATGCGGTCGGCGAGGCCATCCTGATAATCGACGAGCGCCGCAAGCGGGAACCGCAAAGGCGTCTGCCACCGTATCAGCCAAAGGAGGTGTTCCATGCCGGTGACCCACGATTTGTGCCAGGATCTCAACTGCACAAAAGATCAAATCCAGCAAAAACGCAGCGAGGATCCACGGCTCGACTCGTTACTTCAAAAATACTCCCAGCTTGATGCCGAGGTGGTGGACGCCGAAAAGCCGGCATCCGCAGCCCTGTCCGACGACGCCCTTGAGACACTCAAGAAAAAGCGATTGCAGATCAAGGACGAGATCGTCCAGCGATTGCAATAAAACCGCCGTAATGGCTACACGGGGGCCTTTGTGGCGAGGGGATTTATCCCCGTTGGGCCGCAAAGCGGCCCCCAGTTCAACGCCTGAGGCATCCCCTCAAGTCAACGGATCCCACCGCTGCGACCAATCGCTCCCACTCCTGACGATTTCGCGCAACACCTCGAACGCCTGCTGCAACGCTGCCGAATCCCGGTCCCGGGAATACACCAGGTAGGTGGGGTAATTGAACTCCGGCGCCTTGGGCACCCGTTCCAGGATCCCGCTGTCCAGGTAGCTTTGCACGACCCGGGTGCGGAAATAGCCGCTGCCGCCGTTTTCCAGGATGTACTGCAACGCCAGGGGGCCGAGGTTGAAGGTCACGGCGGCCTTGGCCTTGTCCGGTAGTGCGGTGTCGTGCTGGCGCCGGAAATCGCTGCTCCAGTCGATGTACACATAGGGCTCGGGACGGGCGGCCAGGCGCACCAGGATGAGTTTTTCTTCCAGCAGCTGTTCCACCTGCAACCGCGGCCAGTATTCGGGCTGATAGACCACCGCCGCATCCAACAGGCCCAGCTCCAGTTGTTGCAGCAGTTTTTCGCCGTCGCGGATGTCCATGCGCAAGGCGTGGCCGGGAATCTCCTGGCGCAGCGCCCCGGCCCAGGCCAGCATCAATGGATTGCACAAGCTGACCTCGCCACCCAGGTGCAGAACGTTGCGGTAGCCTTCCGGCAACGGCAGATCCCGCCGGGCTGCTTCCCAGGTCTGCACCAGCTGATTGGCGTAGATCACGAACGCTTCACCATCGGCAGTCAATCGCGCCCCGGCACGGTTGCGCACGAACAGCGCGCAGCCGAGCTGGCTTTCGAGCTTCTGGACCCGGGCGGTAATCGCCGTCTGGGTGACATGCAGTTTTTCGGCCGCGGCGGCGAGACTGCCGTGGCGGACAATTTCCAGGAAGGTGCGGGCGAGATCGATGTCCATGTTCAGGCCGATGCGGAAGGAGCTGGCATTGTAAGAGTTGCCAGGCGGGCTCGATACCTGCAATCGGTCAGAGCGTCATCCAAGAACCCCACCGACCCCGTGGCGAGGGAGCTTGCTCCCGCTGGGACGGTCCGACGCCTCGGGCGAAGCGGCCCCATTTTTTTGCGGTCGCTGCGCAACCGAGCGGGAGCAAGCTCCCTCGCCACAGGGAGTGAGTAATCCTTGAGCAAGCGGTCCAGAAATACGAATCCCGCCACAGGGGCGGGATTCGTTGCAACCGAAAGGCTCGCGATGGACGCGGGCGCGGTCTCAGCTTGGGAACAGCTCGGACAGCTTCATCGCCAGCATCATGTCGCCTTCGGCGCGCAGCTTGCCAGCCATGAAGGCTTGCATGCCGTCAGTGCTGCCGTCGACGATGCCTTCGAGGGTTTCACCGTCCATCACCAGTGTGACCTGGGCGTCCGGGTTTTCACCTTCCTGCAGTTCGCAGGTGCTGTCCTTGACGATCAGCGAGAAATTCTTGGTGTCGTCAATACGGAAACCGAAGACCAGGTCCAGGCCGGCAGCGGCGGCTGGATTGAACTTGGCTTTCATGGCTTGTACGGCGTCGGCTACGGAGGTCATGGTGTCGATCCTTATTTGGGTTGAATACAGCAAGGGTCTGCGGTAATTCGGCCTCAGCGAAAGGTGATGAGGTCCGGGGTCTTCAACAGCTGCAGGTGGGCATGAGCGTTGAAAGAAGCCAGGGCAACCTCGCTGCCCCTGAATTTCAGGTGGTTGAGCGAGGTGTTGACGATCTGCCAGTTCAGTTCGAAGGCCTGCCGGGCCGGTATTTGGGTAATCAGGTGGAGCAGGGCGGTGATGGTTCCGCCGGAGGTGAACACGGCGATCTTCTGCGAGTTGTCGGCCAGCTCCAGGATCCGCTGCAGGCCGGCCTCGACCCGTTCGACGAACCCCAGCCAGCTTTCCAGCCCGGGCGGATCGTAGCGGCCATCGAGCCAGCGCTCGACGATCAACGCAAAGATGCGTTGGAACTCGGCACGGTTCTGCGCGGCATTGCGCAGGATGTCCAGCGCTTCGGGTTCCTGGGGGAGCATGTCCGGCAACAGGGCGCGGATGACGGCATCGGCATCGAACTCGTTGAACGCGGCGTCGATTTCCAGCTCGGGAACCGGCAGCCCGGCGGCGACCATCTGGCCCAATGCGCCGGTGGCGGTGTCCTGCTGGCGACGCAGGTCGCCCGAGAGGCAGCGATCGAACACGATACCCAGCTCTGCCAGGTGATCGCCCAGCACTTGCGCCTGGCGCACGCCGTTGGGCGAAAGGACATCGTAGTCGTCCGCACCGAAGGAGGCCTGGCCATGTCGAATCAGATAGATGCTGCCCACGTCCGCGTCGTCCCGGTACGTTGAAGGTCTGGCGAGGTTATGAGGATGGCCGTGAGCTGTCAATGAAAAAACATACGCTTGTTTGAAATGTCCGTTGGAGCCTTGTCCTGCCTCGTTCGGACTAAGGTAACCATAGGTTTCTTGGCTGGCCGCGACGCAGGCGCATGGGTATGCTGGGAGCGTTACGCGCCTGCGTTCAGTGGCGCATTGCATTTAAGGAGTCGCTGTGGAGTTTTTCATCGAGTACGCCGGGTTTCTGGCCAAGACCGTGACACTGGTGATCGCCATCCTGGTGGTGCTGGCCAGTTTTGCTGCGCTGCGCAGCAAGGGCCGGCGCAAATCGACCGGCCAGTTGCAGGTGAGCAAGCTCAACGATTTCTACAAAGGGTTGCGCGAGCGCCTGGAGCAGACGCTGCTGGACAAAGACCAGCTCAAGGCCCTGCGCAAGACCGAAGGCAAGGCTGAGAAAGCCCAGAAGAAACAGAAGGCCAAGCCGGCGCCCAAGTCGCGGGTGTTCGTGCTGGATTTCGACGGCGACATCAAGGCGTCGGCCACCGAGAGCCTGCGCCATGAAATCACCGCGCTGCTGACCCTCGCAACCCCCAAGGATGAAGTGGTACTGCGCCTTGAAAGCGGCGGCGGCATGGTCCACAGCTACGGCCTGGCCTCCTCGCAACTGGCGCGGATCCGTCAGGCCGGCGTGCCGCTGACAGTCTGCATCGACAAGGTCGCGGCCAGCGGCGGCTACATGATGGCGTGCATTGGCGAGAAGATCATCAGCGCCCCGTTCGCCATCCTGGGCTCCATCGGCGTCGTCGCCCAGTTGCCCAACGTCAACCGCCTGCTGAAGAAGCACGACATCGATTTCGAGGTGCTGACTGCCGGTGAGTACAAGCGCACGTTGACGGTGTTTGGCGAAAACACCGAGAAGGGCCGGGAGAAATTCCAGGAAGACCTGGACATCACCCATGAATTGTTCAAGAACTTTGTCTCCAACTACCGACCGCAACTGGCCATTGACGATGTGGCGACCGGTGAAGTCTGGCTGGGTGTCGCGGCGCTGGGCAAGGGCCTGGTGGATGAGCTGAAGACCAGCGACGAATACCTGGCCGAACGGGCCAAAGGCGCTGAGCTGTACCATCTGCACTATGCCGAACGAAAAAGCCTGCAGGAGCGCATCGGCGTGGCGGCCAGCGGGTCGGTGGACCGGGTGCTGCTGAGCTGGTGGAGCCGGTTGACCCAGCAGCGGTTCTGGTAATTACGCTGAAGGCTACATTCCCTAATCCCATGTGGGAGCGGGCTTGCTCGCGAAAGCAGTGTGTCAGGCGACATCCATGTTGATTGTGCTGACGTCTTCGCGAGCAAGCCCGCTCCCACATTGGTGCTAGGGGGACAGGTATCGCGCAATAAAAAAAGCCCTGACCCGGTACGCCCGGATCAGGGCTTTTTCATGCATCAGGTTCAGCGACGACGAAACAGTGGCAGCGGTTCGTCAGTGGCCGCCTGGTAGGTGACCGAGAAGTCCTTGAGGCTTTCAAGGGCTTCGTACGGATCCTTGTCGGCACGCAAGGCAAAGGCGTCGAAACCGCAGCGGCGCATGTAGAACAGCTGGTCGCGCAGTACGTCGCCAATTGCCCGCAACTCACCTTTGAAACCATAGCGGTCACGCAGCAGGCGGGCGTTGGAATAGCTGCGCCCGTCGGTGAACGCCGGGAAGTTCAGGGCAATGACCTGCAACTGGTTGGCGTCTTCACCGATTTCCTCCGCTTCCTCATCAGCGTCCAGCCACACACCCAGGCCGCCGTCGCGAACCTTGAGTGCGCGAGCGTGATCACGCCACAGGGCCAGGGGGACGATCAGGTCATCACAGTTGGAAATGCCATCGAGGGTCGCGTCCTTGGGCAGCAGGTGCCAGGTTTCGTCGATAACCTCGTTGTTCTTAATGATTCGCTGCATAGACGCGTTCCTTGAAGAGGTCGATGCCAATACGTTGGTAAGTGTCGATGAAGCGCTCGTCTTCGGTACGTTGTTCAACGTACACGTCGATCAGCTTCTCGATCACGTCAGCCATGTCGTCCTGGGCAAACGAGGGGCCGAGGATCTTGCCCAGGCTGGCGCCGCGGTTACCGCTGCCGCCCAGGGAGACCTGGTAGAACTCTTCGCCTTTCTTGTCCACGCCCAGGATGCCGATGTGGCCGACGTGGTGGTGGCCGCAGGCGTTCATGCAACCGGAAATGTTCAAGTCCAGCTCGCCGATGTCGAACAGGTAGTCCAGGTCGTCGAAGCGGCGCTGGATCGATTCGGCGATAGGGATCGACTTGGCGTTGGCCAGGGAGCAGAAGTCACCGCCCGGGCAGCAAATGATGTCGGTCAGCAAGCCGATGTTTGGCGTGGCGAAACCTTGCTCGCGCAACTCGCCCCACAGCGTGAACAACTGGCTCTGTTCGACGTCCGCCAGAATGATGTTCTGTTCGTGGGACGTGCGCAGGTGGCCGAAGCTGTAGCGGTCGGCCAGGTCGGCCACTGCGTCCAGCTGCTTGTCGGTGATGTCGCCCGGCGCTACGCCGGTGGGTTTCAGCGACAGGGTCACCGCGACATAGCCGGGCTTCTTGTGCGCCAGGGTATTGCGGGTGCGCCAGCGGGCGAAGCCTGGGTGCTCCTGGTCGAGCGCAGCCAGCTCGGCGTCCTGATTGCTCAGCGCCTTGTATTGCGGATCGACGAAGTGCTTGGCGACGCGGTGGACTTCGGCTTCCGTCAGGGTGGTCTGGCCGCCGCGCAGGTGGGCCATTTCGGCTTCGACCTTCTCGGCGAACACTTCTGGCGTGAGGGCCTTGACCAGGATCTTGATCCGCGCCTTGTACTTGTTGTCGCGACGGCCGTAGCGGTTGTACACCCGCAAGATGGCGTCGAGGTAGCTCAGCAGGTCCTGCCACGGCAGGAACTCATTGATGAATGCGCCGACCACCGGGGTACGCCCCAGGCCGCCGCCCACCAGCACACGGAAACCCAGCTCGCCGGCGGCGTTGTAGACCGCCTCCAGACCAATGTCGTGGACTTCGATGGCCGCACGGTCCGAGCTCGAGCCATTGATGGCGATCTTGAACTTGCGCGGCAGGTAGGCGAATTCCGGGTGGAAGGTGGTCCACTGGCGCACGATCTCGCACCACGGGCGCGGGTCGATCAGCTCATCGGCCGCGACGCCGGCAAACTGGTCGGTGGTGACGTTGCGCAGGCAGTTGCCGCTGGTCTGGATCGCGTGCATCTGCACGGTCGCCAGTTCAGCCAGGATATCGGGCACATCTTCCAGGGCCGGCCAGTTGTACTGGACGTTCTGGCGGGTACTGATGTGGGCGTAGCCCTTGTCATAGTCACGGGCAATCTGGGCCAGCTTGCGCACCTGGCGCGAGTTCAACTGGCCATAAGGCACGGCGACCCGCAGCATCGGGGCGAAGCGCTGGATGTAGAGGCCATTCTGCAAGCGCAGCGGGCGGAATTCTTCTTCGCTCAACTCGCCTGCCAGGTAGCGTCGGGTCTGATCACGGAACTGCTTGACGCGGTCCTCGATGATCCGCTGATCGTACTCGTCATATACGTACATATAAGTCTCGGTCTCAGGCTTGGGCCGATCAGAAACAGCTGCGTATTGGCTCGCTGGAATCGGGTTCTGCCTCGGCAATTCTGCGCGCACGGCCGCGCACTCCTAAAGGAGCCGGTGCACGATACCCGTTTTGAGTTATGCGCAAAAGTGATGTTTGAGTATATGCAAAGAACCAAACGACCTAATGGGATCTATCGGCCAGGAACCCACATTTGTCGTATGGGCAATCATCGTCTTAACTGTGGTCGAGTCCCTATGCAATCACCTACAAAACCGACAAGAGGCGATGCAATGAGCAATCCGACCAAAGCAAGGAAAAGCGACAGTACCGTTGATGCCTGGGCCATCCTGTTCCTGATTATCCTGGTGGTGGGCACGGCGGTGTTCTGGGTCAGCCACCAGTAATTTCCCCGTCAAACGCAATCCCCCTGTGGGAGCGGGCTTGCTCGCGAATGCGGTGTGTCAGCCAAATTGATATTGACTGAACCACCGCATTCGCG
>NZ_JALJDX010000122.1 GCF_022952855.1 Pseudomonas sp. RGM2987
CAGGCGTACCGCGTCGGTAGGTTTTACGACGGCTTCGCAACCCAGCGGGAGCAAGCTCCCTCGCCACAGGGGCCGTCAGTGCCACAAAGGTTGTGTTCGACTTTATGTTGTTTAACTGAGGGGGTATCGCCCCATGTCTACCCAAACACCCGATTCCACCAACCGAAGCTACTTCGGCAGTTTCAGCAAAAGCGCCGAAAGCGAGTTCATGGCGGAAACCGCCGGCGCGGCATTGCAGGATTCGCCGCGCCGGTCGCGCATCACGGTGTGGCTGGCCGCCGGGCTGATCGTTACCGGGCTGGTCTGGGCCAAGCTGGCGGTGCTCCAGGAAGTCACCACCGGCGAAGGCAAGGCGATTCCATCGAGCAAGGTCCAGGTGATCCAGAACCTGGAAGGCGGCATCGTCACCGAGATTTTCGTGCGTGAGGGCCAGATGGTGAACAAGGGCGATACCCTGCTGCGCCTGGACGACACGCGCTACCTGTCGAACAAGGGCGAAAGCGAGGCCGACCGCTACGCGCTGATGGCTCAGGTCGAGCGCCTGTCGGCCGAGGCCGAGGGCCGGCCGTTCAAGCCCTCGGCCGAGGTCAGCGCCAAGGCCCCGCAAGTAGCCGAAGATGAGCGTGCGTTGTACGAACAGCGGCAACGACGCTTGGCCAGCGAGCAACGGACCCTGAGCGAACAGCTGCGGCAAAAGACCCAGGAGCTGGCGGAGTTTCGCTCCAAGCAAGGCCAGTTCAGTTCCAGCCTGGCGCTGCTCCAGCAGGAAATGAACATGTCCGAACCCCTGGTGCGTACCGGAGCGGTATCGCCGGTGGAAATCCTGCGGCTCAAGCGCAGCGCAGTGGAAATCCGTGGTTCGCTCAATGCCACCACCCTGGCGATTCCACGGGCCGAATCGGCGATCAACGAGATCAAGAGCAAGATCGACGAGTCGGAACAGACCTTCCGCTCCGAGGCCGCCAAGGACCTCAACGAGAAACGCACCGATCTTTCGAAAATCACCGCCTCGAGCATCGCCATT
Source organism: Pseudomonas sp. RGM2987 (assembly GCF_022952855.1). GTDB lineage: Bacteria > Pseudomonadota > Gammaproteobacteria > Pseudomonadales > Pseudomonadaceae > Aquipseudomonas. The sequence continues at coordinate 1,025 of NZ_JALJDX010000122.1, forward strand.
GACGACCGGGTCTCGCGTACCACCGTGGTCTCGCCAGTGCACGGGGTAATCAAGCAATTGAAGATCAACACCATCGGCGGCGTGGTGCAGCCGGGCAGCGACATGGTGGAAATCGTCCCGCTGGAAGACAACCTGCTGATCGAAGCCAAGGTCCGCCCCCAGGACGTGGCCTTCCTGCATCCGGGCCAGAAAGCCATGGTCAAGTTCAGCGCCTACGACTACACAATCTACGGCGGCCTGAGTGCCAAGCTCGAGTTGATCGGCGCCGACACCATCACCGACGACAAGGGCAACAGCTTTTACCTGATCCAGGTGCGCACCGATAAAAACCACCTGGGGGGCGATGTGAAGCCGCTGTTGATTATCCCGGGGATGGTGGCGACGGTGGACATCATCACGGGGGAGAAAAGTGTGCTGGATTATCTGCTTAAGCCTGTGTTGAAGGCCAGGACTGAGGCGATGCGCGAGCGCTGATATCCTCTGAAAATGCGCGGTTGATAGGCCGCCTTCGCGAGCAAGCCCGCTCCCACATTGAGTCTCCGGTGTACGAAGATTTGTGTCCGTCGCAGATCCATTGTGGGAGCGGGCTTGCTCGCGAAGAGGCCCGCAAGAACAACCTCATTTTTTCTGATGATTACGCCGAAAAACCTCCTCCCCCATCGCCACGATCTGCCCCTCGATCAACGCCTCGAACGGCCTCAACAACGGCTCGAAACTCGTCGGCGCTTCCAGCACCTGCAACGCCTGGACAATCGCCTCCACCGTCGACAAGGCCCCTGGCCCCGGCGCCTTGCGCAGGCGATAACGGGACACCCCGCCGTCGGCCAGGGTCACCCTGGGCAGCGCTGCGAGCAACGGGTTCAGGTGCAACAACTTGCGCGCCTTGCGCCAGGTGCCGTCCGGAACGACCAATAGCAACGGATCGTCGGACGGCGCGTACGTGCCCAGCGGCTGCGCATCATCGCCGGGAAACAACAGGCATGCCCGATATCCCGGTTGATTGAGCAGCGCGGGCAAATCCTCGAACATCTCCCCCACGATCAACTCGGCATTGTTCAGCCCCAATGCCGCCAGCCGAGCCGTGTTCAAGGCATGGCTCACTTCGCTGGGGTGCTGCAACAGCAACACGCGGGTACGGCTGTCGAGACTGGGGATCAACGGACACAAGCAATGGCTTTGCGGCCGCTGGCAACGCGGACATTGGATTCGGGACATCGGCACCTCAGGCCTGGTTGAGCTGCGCCTTGAGCAGGTCGCGGAAGGTCTGGATCAGCGGCTCGCGGCTGCGGCCCCGGCGCATGATCATCGAAAACGGCGCCTGGTAGCCAAAGGTCGCCGGCAGCAGTACGCGCAGATCGCCCTTGTCGACCCAGGCCTGAGCGTAATGCTCAGGCAGGTAACCGACGTAGGCGCCGGACAGCACCAGGATCAACTGGGCCTCCATGCTTTCCACGGTCGCCGCGCTGTGCTTGAAGCCATGGCGGGCCAGTTCGGCCTGGCTCCAGTAACCGCGTCCGACCATGCGCTGCTGGGTGATGACTTGCTCGGGGATGCGCCGCTCGGTGAACAACGGGTGGCGATTGCTGCAATACAACCAGTGCTGCTCCCGGTACAGCGGCATGTAGACCAGCCCGCTCATGCGTGTAGAGAACGCACCGATGGCCAGGTCCAGGCGATTGTCCTGCACGCCCAGTTGCAGCTCATACGGGCTCATCACCGACAGGTGCAAATGCACTGCCGGATGCTCCTGGCTGTAGGCACCGATGGCTTCGGCGAACGGCAAGGCCTTGTCGCTGACGGTGGAATCGATCACCCCCAGGTTCAGCGTGCCGCGCAATTCACCCTTCAGCGCGGCGGCGTACTGCTCGAATCCTTCGAGCTCGCCCAAAAGACGCAAGGTTTCCTGATGGAATAACTCGCCCTTGCTGGTCAGGCTGAACCCGCCCCGGCCACGATGACACAGCACCAGGCCCAGGGAAGATTCCAGCTGGCTCATGTAGGTGCTGATGGCCGACGTGGAGAGGTTGAGTTCCTGTTGGGCATTGGCGAACCCTTGGTGCCGGACCACGCTGGCGAAAATGCGCAGCAGTTTCAGGTCGGGTAGAGCGTTGGCCATTGGAGACTCCAAATTGCATACATGAAACCCACCGCGTTCCTGTGGCGAGGGAGCTTGCTCCCGCTGGACTGCAAAGCAGTCCCAAAACAATCAACTCAACCTGTCTGGCACACCGGGGTGTTTGGTTCAGGGCCGCTTCGCAGCCCAGCGGGAGCAAGCTCCCTCGCCACAGGGTATCCATCAGGACCCACAGTGGGCACCGCTCTGGACAGGAGTCTATCGCCCTACCCCATATTAGTTTAGAAAAATCTGAACTAAGTATTTGCCCGCAGCGATTCTTCACCGCAACGGCTTTTCGCAGAATCGGCCCCTGATAACTAAAACAAACGATGAGGCCCTACCCGTGGACAAGATTCTTCACCAACCACTGGGCGGCAATGAAATGCCGCGCTTCGGCGGCATCGCTACCATGATGCGCCTGCCCCACGTACCCACCGCTGCCGGCCTGGACGCTGCCTTTGTCGGCGTCCCCCTGGACATCGGCACCTCCCTGCGCGCCGGCACCCGCTTCGGGCCCCGGGAGATCCGCGCCGAATCGGTGATGATCCGCCCCTACAACATGGCCACCGGCGCCGCGCCGTTCGACTCGCTGTCGGTCGCCGACATCGGTGACGTGGCGATCAACACCTTCAACCTGCTGGATGCGGTGCGGATCATCGAAGAGTCGTACCACAAGATCCTCGAGCACAACGTCATTCCCCTGACCCTGGGCGGCGACCACACCATCACCCTGCCGATCCTGCGGGCCATCCACAAGAAACACGGCAAGGTCGGCCTGGTGCACATCGATGCCCACGCCGATGTGAACGATCACATGTTCGGCGAGAAAATCGCTCACGGCACCACCTTCCGCCGCGCCGTCGAAGAAGGCCTGCTGGACTGCGACCGGGTGGTACAGATCGGCCTGCGGGCCCAGGGCTACACCGCCGATGATTTCAACTGGAGCCGTAACCAGGGTTTCCGGGTGGTCCAGGCCGAAGAATGCTGGCACAAATCCCTGGCGCCGCTGATGGCCGAAGTCCGGGAGAAAGTCGGCGGCGGCCCGGTGTACCTGAGCTTCGACATCGACGGCATCGACCCGGCCTGGGCGCCCGGCACCGGCACCCCGGAAATCGGCGGCCTGACCACCATCCAGGCGATCGAAATCGTGCGCGGTTGCCAGGGCCTCGACCTGGTCGGTTGCGATCTGGTAGAAGTTTCGCCGCCGTATGACACCACCGGCAACACCTCGCTGTTGGGCGCCAACCTGCTGTACGAAATGCTCTGCGTCCTGCCGGGCGTGGTGCATCGCTGAGGCGCCGTCATGAACGATCAGGATCAAGTGCTCAAGGCCGCCGCCGAACTGGTGGCCGCCTTCGCCCGCAACGACCGCGACGCCTACTTCGGCGCGTTCACGGCCGATGCGAGCTTTGTGTTCTACACCCTCGAACAGCCCCTGCTGTCACGCGATGCCTACCAGGCGTTGTGGGAACGCTGGCGGTCCGAGGATGGCTTCGAGGTGCTCTCGTGCACCTCGAGCAACGCTTTCGTCAGCCTGCAGGGTGACGTGGCGATTTTCATTCATGACGTGGCCACCGAGCTGCGCATGCAAGGGGAGCGACACGTTAGCCAGGAGCGCGAAACCATCCTGTTCCGCAAACAGGAAAGCCGTACACAAGAACAACAGGGCCGATGGCTGGCCTGCCATGAACATTTGTCCGCAATGCCGGAAGGGCTGCCATCCCCTTAGCCAAGTCAGGCGACGCTCACATTCGATGAACGCGCCTCGATGATCGGAGCAGATCATGCATAACAATAACGACAACAGCCTTACGCAAATCGAAACCAACGGGGTCGAACAGATCCCGGACCACGAACGCACTGCCGGGCCGGGCGACCTGTTCCGGCTGATCTTCGGCGGCGCCAATACCTTTGCCACGGCGGTGCTCGGGAGTTTCCCGGTGCTGTTCGGCCTGTCCTTCCAGGCCGGGGTCTGGGCCATTGTGCTGGGGGTGCTGGTGGGTTCGGTGATCCTCGCGCCGATGGGCCTGTTCGGCCCACTCAATGGCACCAATAACGCGGTGTCTTCCGGTGCGCACTTTGGCGTGCACGGGCGGATCGTCGGTTCGTTCCTGTCGCTGCTGACCGCCATCGCGTTCTTCTCGCTCTCGGTGTGGAGTTCGGGGGATGCGCTGATCGGCGGCGCCAAGCGACTGGTCGGCGTGCCGGAAACCGACCTGAGCCTGGGCCTGGCCTACGGCCTGTTCGCCCTGCTGGTGCTGACGGTGTGCATCTACGGTTTTCGCTTCATGCTGTGGGTCAATCGCATCGCCGTGTGGGCCGCCAGCCTGCTGTTCCTGCTGGGCATCGTCGCCTTCGCGCCGACCTTCGACAGCCAGTTCGCCGGCACCGTCGCCCTCGGTCAGCCGGGCTTCTGGGCGGCGTTCATCGGTGCCTCGCTGGTGGCCATGAGCAACCCGATCTCCTTCGGCGCGTTCCTCGGCGACTGGTCGCGCTACATCCCACGCAACACGCCCAAGCCTCGGATCATGCTGGCCGTGATCGCCGCACAACTGGCAACCCTGATCCCGTTCCTGTTCGGCCTCGCCACCGCCACTATCGTGGCGATCAAGGCCCCGGACTACATCGCGGCGAACAACTACGTGGGCGGGCTGCTGGCAGTCTCGCCGAGCTGGTTCTTCCTGCCGGTGTGCCTGATCGCGGTGATCGGCGGCATGTCCACCGGCACCACCTCGCTGTATGGCACCGGGCTGGACATGTCCAGCGTGTTCCCGCGGCTGCTGTCGCGGGTCAAGGCGACACTGCTGATCGGCCTGCTGTCGATTGCCTTCATCTTCATCGGGCGCTTCGCGGCCAACCTGGTGCAGAGCGTGTCGACCTTCGCCGTACTGATCATCACCTGCACCACACCCTGGATGGTGATCATGATCATCGGCTTGCTGGTACGCCGCGGCTTCTACTGCCCGGATGACCTGCAAGTCTTCACCCGGGGCGAAACCGGCGGGCGCTACTGGTTCAGCCACGGCTGGAACTGGCGCGGCCTGGGAGCGTGGATTCCCAGCGCGCTGGTGGGACTGTGCTTCGTCAACCTGCCGGGGCAGTTCGTCGGCCCGCTGGGCGAACTGGCCGGCGGCATCGACATCAGCCTGCCGGTGACGCTGGGGCTGGCTTCGGTGGTGTACCTGGTGTTGCTGGGGGTGTTCCCCGAGCCGGCGGCGGTTTATGGGCCGGGGGATTCGCGTAGCCATGGTTCAACGCCAGTGGATAAAGCCGAGCTTGGACAAGCCGCCTGAACCGCTGTGAACACTGCGGCGAGAAGCCTTTTGTGGCGAGGGAGCTTGCTCCCGCTCGGTTGCGCAGCAATCGCTATGGGGAGCGCTTCGCACTCCAGCGGGAGCAAGCTCCCTCGCCACAAAGGCTCCCTCACAGCAAGCTCCCTCGCCACAAAGGCAGATTCGCACTGAGGCAGCAATGCCAGGGACTGCACCGCCTCGTCCCTCTATAAAAAAAACAATCGGAGACACGCCATCATGGCTTTGGATTTAATCGTCGTTCTCATCTATGCCGCCGGCATGATCGCCCTCGGCTGGTACGGCATGCGTCGCGCCAAAACCCGTGACGACTACTTGGTTGCCGGGCGCAACCTGGGCCCGGGCTTTTACCTGGGCACCATGGCCGCCACGGTCCTGGGCGGTGCGTCCACCATCGGCACCGTGCGCCTGGGTTATGTCCATGGTATTTCCGGGTTCTGGCTGTGCGGTGCGATCGGCCTGGGCATCGTCGGCCTGAGCCTGTTCCTCGCCAAGCCGCTGCTCAAGCTCAAGATCTACACCGTGACCCAAGTGCTGGAGCGCCGCTACAACCCGGCTGCGCGCCACGCCAGTGCGCTGATCATGCTGGTCTACGCACTGATGATCGGCGCCACCTCGACCATCGCCATCGGCACCGTGATGCAAGTGCTGTTCGGCCTGCCCTTCTGGGTCTCGATCCTGGTGGGCGGCGGCGTGGTGGTGCTGTATTCCACCATCGGCGGCATGTGGTCGCTGACCCTCACCGACATCGTGCAGTTCCTGATCATGACCGTGGGCCTGGTGTTCTTGCTGATGCCGATGTCCATCATGGACGCTGGCGGCTGGGATGTGATGGTGGCGAAACTGCCGGCCAGCTATTTCGATTTCACCGCCATCGGCTGGGACACCATCATCACTTACTTCCTGATCTACTTTTTCGGCATCTTCATCGGCCAGGACATCTGGCAGCGGGTGTTTACCGCCCGCAGCGAAGGCGTGGCGAAAGTGGCCGGCACCGCCGCCGGGCTGTACTGCGTGCTGTACGGCCTGGCCGGGGCGATGATCGGCATGGCGGCCAAGGTGTTGCTGCCGGACCTGGCCAACGTCAACAACGCGTTTGCCAGCGTGGTCCAAGTCAGCCTGCCCAACGGTATTCGCGGCCTGGTGGTCGCGGCGGCACTGGCGGCCTTGATGTCCACCGCGGCGGCCGGCCTGCTCGCGGCCTCCACCACCGTCGTGCAGGACCTGTTGCCACGCCTGCGCCAGGGCCGTGAAGGCGGCAGCGGCGACGTCCACGAGAACCGCATCGCGACCCTGCTGATGGGCGCCGTGGTGCTGGTAATCGCGCTGGTGGTCAGCGACGTGATCAGCGCCCTGACCCTGGCTTATAACCTGCTGGTGGGCGGCATGCTGATCCCGCTGATCGGCGCCATCTACTGGAAACGCGCCACCACCGCCGGGGCAATCAGCAGTATGTCCCTGGGTTTTGTGACCGCGCTGTTCTTCATGCTCAAGGACGGCCTGGACGCCAACACGCCGATCTATTACAGCCTGGGCGTGGCGCTGGTGAGTTTTGTGCTGGTGAGTTTGCTGTCGCCGCGACCGAGTGTGGTGGCCAAGGCAATTTGATCAGCGATTGAAAACGATTTTCTTCGAAGGGTGTGGCGTCGGTGGCCACACCCTTTTTTTATATAAACACACTCCGTGGCGAGGGAGCTTGCTCCCGCTGGGCTGCGCAGCAGACCCCAAAATCCAATCACCTCATTGGGTCTGGCACACCGGGGAGCCTGGCTTTGGGCGCGCTTCGCGCGCCAGCGGAAGCAAGCTCCCTCGCCACAGGGGGCCTTATGCCGGAAATAAAAAAAGATCGCAGTCTCGGACTGTTTCGTTTGAAACAGCCCGAGACTGCGATCTCTCTAATATTCTCAGCTGTATTACCGGCGGCGCGGTTGGCGGCGGCGTTGCTCGTCATCGGTGCGGATCGGAATCGGTTGCATCGGTGGCTCGATCAAACCAAGCGCGACACCCAGGTCGTGAAGCCAGTTCTGGATTTTCTCTTTCATCGTGGTGCCCCCTCAGGGTCGTGCGAGCGGCAGATATCTGTGGCCCCTTCGCGTTGATAATAGTCCCATGTGCTACGCAATGCTCGCTTCAGTTTGCAATGATCTGTTACTGAATTGATCCAAATCCGTCTTCTGTAGTTCAAGCCGATTGCGCCGTCACGTGTGGCGCTCGCGGCCAGGCCTGTTGCTGCAACTCGATCCAGGCGTTCAGGTTGGCCCCGACCATGCCTTTGCGCCACATCAGCCAGGTCGTGGCACCGGCAAACGGCTCGGCCAGCGGATGTACCGTCACCCGGTCACGGCCCGGCATGCTCGCCAGCATCGACTCGGACATCAGCGCCACCCCGGACCCGGCAATCACACATGCCAGCATCCCTTGATACGACTCGATCTCCATCGCCCGGCCCATGGTCGCGTGGTCGTGGGCAAACCAGGCTTCCAGGCGCATGCGGTACGAACAGCCGCGCCGAAAGGTAAACACCGAGCGGCCCTGGACATCCAGCGCACTGCGCACCGGCGCATGATCGGCCTCGGTGATCAGCACCAGCCGCTCGTCGCACAGCGGCACCCCGTCCAGCCCCGCCAGCTCCAGTGGGCCATCCACCAGCGCGGCGTCAAGCCGTCCGGTGAGCAAGCCTTCCAACAACTCACCACTGGGCCCTGACTGCACTTGCAGGTTCACCGCCGGATAGCGGCGGTGGTAACCGGCCAGCAGGTCCGGCAAGTGAGTCGCCGCCGTGCTGTACATCGTGCCCAGGACAAATTCCCCGGCCGGCTGCCCACCCTGCACGGCAGCGTGGGCTTCGTCGTGCAAGGCAAAAAGCTTTGTCGCATAGTCCAGCAAGACTTTTCCTGCTGGTGACAACTGCAAACGCTGACGCTCGCGCAGGAAAAGCTCCACGCCCAACTGCTCTTCAAGCTGCTTGAGGCGGGTCGAGAGGTTCGACGGCACCCGGTGCAGACGTTCGGCCGCCCGGGTGATGGACCCTTCTTCGGCCACGGCCTGGAAAATCCGTAATTGGCTGAACTCCACGACCTTCTCCAAAAAAGAACAAGTTACTCACTATTATTCATTTTTAATGAAAGTCAATCAGTCCTAGCCTGACGGTCATTCGCCTCAACGCTGGAGAACGACCATGTCACCTTTAATCCGCCTGCTCGGCAGTTTCATCGCGCTGATGATGGCCATGGGCATCGGCCGCTTCGCCCTTACGCCGCAGTTACCTCATTTAATCGGCGAAGGTCAGATCGACTTGACGGCCGCCGGTCTGATTGCCGCTGCCAACTACCTGGGTTACTTCCTCGGCGCGCTCGACGCGATGTTCGCCCGTCGCCCGGATCAAGTGCGCTGGCGCCTGCTTGGCGGGCTGTGGCTGTGCGTGCTGCTGACCCTGGCGTCGTTCTGGGCCTGGGGCTTCTGGCCGCACCTGGCGTTGCGCTTCGGCACTGGCGTGGCGAGTGCCTGGGTGCTGGTGATGATCACCGCCCTGAGCCAGCCCCTGGCAGCGGCGGCCGGGCGACCACGGCTCGGCGCTGTGGTGTTTGCCGGACCGGGACTGGGGATTTTCCTGACCGGGTTGCTCGCCCTGGGCTCGAACCTGTTGGGCCAGCGTTCCGCGCTGCTGTGGTTGGTGTACGGCGGCGTGGCGTTGGCGATGTTGCTGGTGATCTTGCCGATCTTGCCGCAAACCGCCGCGACCGCGACCGTTGCAGCCCCGGCCGCCAGCTCGTCGAACCGTGGCATTGCCCGTCTCGGCGTGGTTTATGCCTTGTACGGCGTGGGCTACATCATTCCCGCGACGTTCCTCTCGCAGATGGCGTCGGCGCAGTTCCACGGGCAATGGCAGGCCGACCTGTTCTGGCCCTGCTTCGGCCTGGCCGCCGCCCTCGGTGTGCTGCTGGTCAGCCTGCGGCGGCCGGACCCAGGCACCACCGGTCGTTGGCTGATCGGTACGCTGTGGTTGCAAGCCATCGGGGTGTTTGCCTGTCTGTTGGGCAGCGGCTCAGGTCTGGCGCTAGGGGTCATCCTGTGCGGCACACCATTCCTGGCCTGCATGCAACTGGTGATGCTGCGCTCGCGGGAACTGGCGCCCCACGCTACCCAGCGCAACGCCGGCCTGTTGACCGCCTGCTTTGCCGTGGGCCAACTCAGCGGCCCGCTGCTGGCGGCCCTGAGCAGCCATTTCAGCGGCGGCTTGCAACCGGCGTTGATCATTGCCGGCATTGGCCTGGTGTTGGCCGGCGGGCTGCTATTGCGCCCCACCGGCCAGCGCGCAACGAACCCTTGCGCTCAAACTGCCCTGCGCTGATCAGGCCTGGCCGGCCGGGCTGAATGACGGCTTCGGCGGCATGGCCAGCTCGCGCCGGGCCAAGGCGAAGTACAACGCCCCGCCGAGGAAGCAACCGGTGAACCAAGCGAAATTGGCCATCGGTTGCAGCAATGGCGTGAAAGTAATCGCCACGCCCATCAGCGTTGCGGGAATCAGCGCCTTGACCGCCGTCCAGTTGATGCCGCCACTGTAGTAATAGCGCCCGCTCGGCCCGTCATTGAACAGCGCATCCACATCGATCTGCTGTTTTTTGATCAGGTAGTAATCCACCAGCAAGATGCCGAACAGCGGGCCGATGAAGGCCGCCAGCACGTCCAGGGTGTAGTGGATCACTTCAGGGTTGTTGAACAGGTTCCACGGCGTGATGAAGATCGAGGCCACCGCCGCGATCATGCCACCGGCGCGCCAGCTGATCTTGCTGGGTGCGACGTTGGCGAAGTCAAACGCCGGCGACACGAAGTTCGCGACGATGTTGATGCCGACCGTCGCGGTCACGAAGGCGAAGGCCCCGAGAAGTACCGCCACACTGTTGTCGATGCGTGCAACCGTGGCGATCGGGTCATGAAGCATTTCGCCGAACACTGGTAGGGTCCCGGATACAATCACCACCGTGACCAGCGAGAACGCCAGGAAATTCACCGGCAAGCCCCAGAAATTGCCCCGGCGCACGTCAGACATGCTCCGGCAGTAGCGACTGAAATCGCCGAAATTCAGGGTCGGGCCGGAAAAGTACGACACCACCAGGGCCGTGGCGACAATCACTTGGCCGAACGCCTGCCAGCCGGACAGGGACTTTTCCGCCAGGGTGAAGCTGATGTTGCTCCAACCAGCCTTCCACACGATCCAACCCGCCAACAGGAACATCACCGCATAGACCACTGGCCCGGCCCAGTCGATGAAACGCCGGATCGACTCCATGCCCGCCCAGAACACCAACGCCTGGACAAACCACAAGCTGAGGAAACCGAACCAGCCCAGGTAGGACAAACCGGCAAAATGCGGCGCGGCGTAGACTTCCATCGAAGGAAAAAACCGTAGCACCACAATGATCAGCGCACTGGACGCCAGGTACGTCTGGATCCCGTACCAGGCCACGGCGATCAAGCCGCGGATGACCGCCGGGATATTCGCTCCGAACACCCCGAACGCCAGCCGACAGATCACCGGATACGGCACCGCCGCCTGCTGGCTCGGCCTGGCGACCAGGTTGGCGATCAGTTGCACAATGCAAATGCCACCCAACAAGGCAATCAACACCTGCCAACTCGCCAGCCCCAACGCGAACAGACTCGCGGCAAACACATACCCGCCGACGCTGTGCACGTCACTCATCCAGAACGCGAAGATGTTGTACCAATTCCATTTCTGCGGCAGCGGGCCCAGGTCTTCGTTATAGAGGCGAGGGCTGTAGCCATTGGGCAATTGCTCGGACATTGCGGGGCTCCTTATGAGTACCGCCGAGCCCCCGGACCAAGCTGCTCACCATACTGCGCACGGGAGCCGGCATGGTTTGTATACGAAGCGCTACGCAGAATGCGTGCCATAGGTGCTGGATGTGAGACAAACCGCGCCGTGTGGCGAGGTTTTAAGCCAGGCAGAAGCCGGCACGCGCCCACGAACAGGGCGAGGGTGCATGCTAAAGGTGCAGGATTTTTTGTATACAGCGAAGATTTCCGTGGCGAGGGAGCTTGCTCCCGCAGGGTTGCGAAGCAACCCCCTTCAGGCTGTTCTCCGATGGGTCAGACTAATTGGAGTAGACCCTTTTTGGGGCTGCTTCGCAGTCCAGCGGGAGCAAGCTCCCTCGCCACTGGGTCTTTACGGCTGCGAGAGTTGCGGCAGGTCAGCTCAACTCAATCCGATCCGCATGAATCACAATCTGCCCATTCTTGTACAACGCACCAATGGCTTTCTTGAAGTTGCCCTTGCTTACGCCAAACAGGCTGCTGATCAGTGCCGGATCGCTCTTGTCACTGACTGGCAGGGTACCGTTGCTCTCACGCAACCTGGCGAGGATCTTGGCGTTCAGGCTGGTGGCGGCTTCCTGGCCCACCGGCTGCAGGCTGAGGCTGATCTTGCCGTCCGGACGGACTTCCTTGATGAACCCCTTCTCGCGCATGCCGACGCGCATGAACTTGAAGATTTCGTTCTTGTGGATAAGTCCCCAGTGCTTGTTATTGATGATCGCCTTGAAGCCCATGTCGGTGGCTTCGGCAACCAGCAAATCAACTTCCTGCCCCGCCGTGTAGTTGGCCGGCGTCTTGTCCAGATAACGGTCCAGGCGCGCCGTGGCGGTGATGCGGCGGGTGTGTTTGTCGAGGTAGACGTGCACCACGCAGTATTCGCCGGCGTGCATCTGGCGTTTTTCTTCGGAGTACGGCAGCAGCAGGTCCTTGGGCAGGCCCCAGTCGAGGAACACGCCGATGCTGTTGACTTCAACCACTTTCAGACTGGCAAATTCGCCGACCTGGACCTTGGGTTTTTCCGTGGTCGCGATCAGTTTGTCGTCGCTGTCCAGATAAATAAAAACATTGAGCCAGTCTTCATCTTCGCTGGGAATATCTTTGGGGATATAACGATTAGGCAGCAATATTTCGCCGTCCGCACCGCCGTCCAGATATAAGCCGAAGTTAGTGTGTTTAACCACTTGCAAACTGTTGTAGCGCCCGACTAAAGCCATTTCCAATACCCTCATTGCGTGGGCGGCATTCTACCCGGTTTTGCGGCGAGATTCGTGGTCGCCTCGGCGCCCCCTGCGCAGGCATTGATTTTCCTGGGTTTTCCTTCAGGGTGCGGCCATTCGTCAGGCGGATCGCGGCTCGTTTCGTCCACGTCAGGCAAGATATTTTCCAGGCGGTTGTTATTTAAAACAGAGGCTTAGGACAATAATTGCTGGATAAATCGGTGGCTGTTCCACTTTCCACGGGATAATTCCCACGGATATTTGCCAAGCTATTGTCAAGTAATTCCTGTACGATGCCTGGCCCCATTAATTATCCATAGGGTATTGGCCGTCATGCGCGTAAAAGCATCCCACAGCAAAGCAAAGCCAGCTCCAGCCGTAGAAACCAGCGAGTCGATCAACGACCAGATCGCTGCGTTCCTCAAGTCCGGCGGTGAGATCCAGCAAATTGCCAAAGGCGTCAGCGGCCAGACGTTCGGCCCGTCCAAGCAGATCAGCCTGGGCAAGAAGTAACCCCCCGCATCACTTGGTCCCAAAGCGCTTTGAGCTTCGAGGCGCTTGGAACTGAAACCTCCTCCCGCTCCATTCTTCCCCTATAAATCGACGAACGGCCCTCACCGCCGAGCATTCGCCGGTATTCTTGCACCTCTCTAACTCAAGCGTTTCAGCTTGGTTACCGTTCCTGCTCCTCGCTATTTTCGGAGTGAAGCATGCGCCTCCCTGTTGTTGTGCTGACGACCAGCCTGCTGACGTGCTCCCTCGCCCAGGGGCAGGTGTTCCAACGCGAACTTGGCGACTTCGACCTCAAGCTCGGCACCACGTCTACCCGCAGTATGGCCCAGGGCCTGGTCACCCAATCGAGCACCGGTTCGTTCCATGGTGGCCTGGACCTGAGCCACGACAGCGGCTGGTACGCCGGCCAATGGTCCCCCAGCGCCGGCCTGACCTCGGATCTTGAAGTCGATTCCTACATGGGCTTTAAACAACCCTTCGACCAAACCCTGGGCTACGAAGTCGGCCTGATCCACTACAGCTACCCCACCGCCGACACCCTCGACAGCCAGGAATTCTTCGGCGGCCTGACCATCCTCGGCAGCCGCTTCGGCGCGGCCCTGAGCAACGATCCGGACAAACAGAACAGCACGCTGTTCGCCGACCTGGGCGGCAACGTGCCGTTCGGCATCGGGATCAGCGCCAAATACACCACCCACCAACTCAACACCCCGGTCTCGGTGGAGAACGGCTACGTAGGCAGTTTCAGCGACTGGTCGTTGAAAATTTCCCGCCCCTGGAAAGGCCTCGACCTGGACCTGATCTACAGCGATTCCAGCCTCAGCGGCAGCAGTTGCTCGGCATACTCCGGCCACAACAGCGAATGCGACAGCCTGCTGACCCTGAAGATGGCCCACCCCTTTTACTAAGAGTTACGCATTAAAGTCGGCTGAACTGCTGCGCGTCTGCGATGCTCAAACAAGCACCTCCGCTTCGCAAGGACTCGCCCATGTCGCGCTGGTTGATCCGCACCACCCTGTTCATCGCCCTGCTGCTCACGCTCACCGCGTGCAGCCGCATCGGCCTGGCCTACCGCAACCTCGACCTGATCATCCCCTGGACCCTCAACGATTACCTGGAGATCAACGGCGAGCAAAAAGACTGGTTCAACGAACGCCTCAAGGAGCACCTGAGCTGGCATTGCACCACCCAATTGCCCGGTTACCTCGACTGGCTGGACCGCCTCAAGACCATGGTGCAAACCGACCAGGTGAGCGACGAAGCCCTGCAACAGCGCACCCGGGAAGCCAAGGCCGCCATCGCCGAAACCGCCCGGGCCATCACTCCGTCGGCTGTCGAGCTCTTGCAAGGCTTAAGCGATGAGCAAGTGGCGGAAATGAACGCCGCCTTTGTGAAAGACCAGCGCAAACGCCAGCAGCAATACCTCAAGCCAACGTTGCAGGAGCAAATCCAGGAACGCAGCGAACGCATGGAAAAACGCCTGAACGACTGGCTCGGCCCGCTCAACATCGCCCAACGCCAGCGCGTGGAGGCCTGGTCCACGGCCCTGGGCGACCAGAACCAGCAATGGATCGCCAACCGCGCCCACTGGCAGAACCAATTCAGCGAAGCCGTGGCCCAACGCCACAGCCCCGAGTTTCCCAAACGCATCGAGCAACTGCTGGTCGACCGCGAAAGCCTCTGGACCCCCGCCTACCGCGAGGCCTACGACAAAACCGAAGCCCAGGCCCGCAGTCTGTTGATCGACCTGATGGCCGCCAGCACCCCGCCGCAGCGCGAACGACTGCTGAAGAAAATCGACGGGGTGAAGAAGGATTTCACTGATTTGAAGTGTTTGAAGGCGGCACGCTCATAAGACCCACACAAATCCCCTGTGGGAGCGGGCTTGCTCGCGAAAGCGGTGTATCAGTTAACAATGATGCTGACTGACAC
>NZ_JALJDX010000121.1 GCF_022952855.1 Pseudomonas sp. RGM2987
CGGTGTGTCAGTCACCACAGTTTCATCTGAACCACCGCATTCGCGAGCAAGCCCGCTCCCACAGAAAAGCACAGCTTGCAGCGGATCCTCAGTTACGGGACGGGAACAGGCCATTCAGGGCGATGCTGAAGTTGATCGCCAGGAACGGATTCATGACTGACATCGGCAGGCCATTGCCCGTGGGGGCGACCGTACCGCTGACGGTCGTGCTCACGCCTTTGAGCGGCACCGGCGAGGCGCCTATCTGGTCGGAATAGATATTCGCCGCACCCGGCCCGGTGCCCGAAGTGCCAATGAACGAGTTGGTGGCGGTCGGAGTATTCGCCGGATTGCTCGCCGGGTTCGCCAGTTGCAGCGTGGTATTGGCGGTGATGCCGGTAAGGGTGTGGGTGTGGTTCGGCAGGTTGTTCAGGGTCGCGGTGACGTTTTCGGTGCCGGAAACCTCGCCGATGACCCGTGGGGTGAGCCCCAGGCCGTTACCCTGGCCCAGGGGCAGCCGGCCTTGCAGGTTGGGGAGCATGAAGTTGGTCGAGCCATTGCCTCCGTAGTAGGTGCCGAGCAGTGAGAAAAGCGCTTGGTATTGCGCGATGCCGAGCGTCTGCCCGTAGCACAGCGCCCAACCGCTGGGTGCAAAGTTAAAGGCAAACGGCTGGATGGTGCCCATGAAGACTTCCATAGATTCCTCGTCCCTCAGGTTATTGGTCTGGATCAGCTTTCAGTTGAACGCGATGTAGAAATAGCCCACCGTCGGGTCCCGTCCCATGGGCGGTATGCGCGACACGAACAGCCCTTCGAGCCGCCCCAGTCCGGGCACTTCCAGGGTACAGAGTCCGTCCACGAACTCCGTGGTCTCGAGGCTGTTGAATTCCACGCTGAACGGCATGCGCTGCGCGTTCGGCATCTTTGCCCGGGGGGTTTGTTCAAGGGACTCGATCCGCACGGGCAGGCGGCTTCCGTCGGGCAGGGTGAGGTTGCGGGTCTGGCCCAGCAACGGTTGGAAATGGTGGCTATGAACCTCTTGCAGCATGTCGGTACTCCAACGGATCGGAGGGCCGCAACCCTCCGGCGGGCCATCAGTTGCGGGACGGGAAGTAGCCTTGCAGGGCAATGCTGAAGTTGATCGCCAGGAACGGGTTCATGATCTCCATTGGCAGACCGTTGCCGGTCGGCGAAATCGTGCCACTGACGGTGGTGCTTACCCCTTGCAGGGGCACTGGCGAGGCGCCGACCTGATCCGAGTAGATATTCGCCGCGCCTGGCCCGGTACCCGAGGTGCCGATGAACGAGTTGGTGGCCGTGGGCGTATTCACCGGGTTGCTGGCCGGGTTCGCCAGTTGCAGGGTGGTGTTGGCCGTGATGCCGGTGAGGGCGTGGGTGTGGTTGGGCAGGTTGTTGATGGTTGCCGTAACGTTCTCGGTGCCGGAAACCATGCCGATGACCCGTGGGGTCAGGCCCAGCCCATTGCCCTGGCCAACGGGCATCCGGCCTTGCAGGTTAGGGAGCAGAAAGGTGGTCTGGCCGTCCCCTCCGTACGTCACGCCGATCAGCGCGAACAACGTCTGGTATTGGGCAAGGCTGAGCGTTTGCCCGTTGCACAGCGCCCAGTCCCTGGGTGCGAAGTTAAAGGCGAACGGCTGGATAGTGCCGATGAATACTTCCATGGAATCCTCATCCCTCAGGTTGTTGGTCTGGTAGTGCCTGACGGGACACAACGAAGGAGTGCGATCAGCCCGACTCCGTTCTTTCCCTGGCCTGGTCACGCACGGCTGAGCGTAGACGCGGATGTCGGATCTTGCCGGGCATCGGCAGCGGAAAGATGTTGCGGGCCGGCTTAATCGATTCAGGCGCGCGGGGCGCTGATACCGTCCATCTTTTTTACAGTTGGGACGGAAGCTGATGTCAAAGTAGTACTAGGCGAGGTTTATTTCCTCGGCTACGCTCTGAGTACAAAAGGACTAAAAACGGTGAAGGGATTGTCACAGTTTCACTTTATTTCCGGCTTGCCGCGCTCGGGCTCGACCCTTCTTTCCGCAATCCTGTTGCAGAATCCGCGCTTCCACGCCGGCATGACCAGCCCGGTCGGTTCGCTGTTCAGCAGCGTGTTGCAGCAATGCAGCGCCGGCAGCGAGTTCGGCTCGGTGATCGACACCGACCTGCGCCGTCGCCTGCTGCGCGGGCTGTTCGACTCCTATTACGCCGACAAGGCCGACAAGCCGGTCATCTTCGATACCAACCGCCAATGGTGCGCGCGCCTGCCGGCCCTGCAAGACCTGTTTCCCCAAGCCAAGACCATCGCCTGTGTGCGCAATGTCGCCTGGGTGCTCGACAGTCTGGAGCGGCTGTATCGCGCCAACCCCTTCGAGAACACCAAGCTGTTCAACGACGATGACGAGCGCAACACCGTCTACAGCCGTTGTGAAACCCTGGCCCAGCGCAACCGCCTGGTGGGGTTTGCCTGGACGGCGCTCAAGGAAGCCTATTACGGCGAGAACGCCGAGTCGCTGCTGATCGTCGACTACGACCTGTTGAGCCAGGCCCCCGAGCGGGTGATGCGCCTGGTGTACGAGTTCATCGGCGAGCCCTGGTTCGAACACGATTTCAATCACTTGACCTACGATGCGCCGGCCTTCGATCAGGCCTTGGGCGTTGCCGGCCTGCACAAGGTCAAGCCCAAGGTCGCGCCGCAAGCGCGGCGGACCCTGTTGCCGCCGGACCTGTTTGAAAAGTATGCCCAGTTGTCGTTCTGGCGCGATGGGTCCGCCAGCGCCGCCAACGTTATCCGTATGAAAACCGACGCCGCGCTCAGTTGATCGCGGTTTTTTTCATTTGCGTGTTCAAGAAGTTCGAGTCCAGGTGAACGTCATGTGGTGGAGCAAAGGTAAATCGCGGGTAACCGAGGGCGCACAGGCCCTGGCATCGCCAATGATCATGTCGCTGGAGCCGCGCATGCTGTTCGACGGCGCGGTGGCCGCGACCGTGGCCGAGGCTGCGCAGCCGGACGCCCATCCCACCGCTGACGCGGCCAAGGCGCCGACGGCCGACCAGCCGGCCGATACCCATGCACCCCAAGGCCAGGTGGATGCCACCCAGGCCGCCGTTCCGGGCAAGTCGGTGGTGTTTGTCGATTCGCGGGTCAAGGATTCTGCCAACTTGCTTGAGGGTGTTGCACCCGGCACCCAGGTGGTTCAGCTGGATGCGTCCAAGGATGGCCTGCAACAGATTGCCGACTACCTGGACACCCACCAGGGCGTCAGTTCGGTGCAAATCATCGCCCACGGTAACGCCGGTGACCTGTGGCTGGGCAACGCCTACCTGTCGGCGGATAACGTCCAGGCCCGCAGCGAGGTGCTGGCGCAGATCGGCCAGGACATGAACGCTGGCGGCGATATCCTGATCTACGGCTGCTACACCGCCGAAGGCGACCGGGGTATGGAATTGGTCGACTCCCTGGCGCAGCTGACCGGCCGTGACGTGGCCGCGTCCAACGATCGCACGGGCCTGGGCGGCGACTGGGACCTGGAAATTGCCACCGGCAATATCGAAAGCGCCAACGTGCTTTCGACCCAGGCCATGAGTGAATACCAATGGGGCCTGGCGACCTGGACCGCCACCAACAACGCCAATACCGGCATCGGCTCGCTGCGCGCGGCCCTGGCCTCTGCGCAGAACGGCGACATCGTCACCTTCAGCAGCGGCATGACCGTCGCGCTGACCCAGGTGCTGGTGGTCAACAGAAACGTGACCATCGACGGCGATCTCAATAACGACAACGTCGCCGATGTCACCCTCGACGGGCAATTCCGCACTCAGGTGCTCAATGTGACGTCCGGTACGACCGCGACCCTCGATGGCCTGGTGATCACCCGCGGCATGGTGGCGGGCAACGGAGGTGCCGGTGGCGATGATGCCCTGGTGGCCCAGGGCGGCGGGATCTACAACGCCGGGACCCTGACCCTGCGCAACGTCACGGTGACCGCGAACGCCGCATCGGGCGGTGGTGGCGGTGGCGGCGTGACGCCGCAATACGCCGGTGGGGGCGGTGGCGGTGGCGGCGCGGTCGGCAGTGGTACGGGTGGCCGCGGTGGCGACACCCTCAATGCCACGGGCTCCTTAGGCTCGACCGGACAAGGCGGCGCCGGCGGCGGCTTCTTCAACATGGGCGGGCGGGGCGGCAACTCCACCGGTGGCGCGGGCGGTTCGGCGTATCCGGGCTACAGCACCGGCTCGGCCGGTGGCACGGCTTCCAGCGCCGGCTTGTCCATCGGCGGTGGCGGTGGCGGCGACGGCTACAACGACATCGGCGGTGCCGGCGGCGGCGCGGTGGGGGGGATCTACAACGACACCGGCGCAACCTTGCGCATCATCGGCAACTCGGTGATTTCCAACAACATCGGCGCCGGCGGTGGCGGTGGCGGTGGCGGGGCAGGTGGCGGCTACAGCCAGACCGGTGGCGCGGGCGGCGTCGGCGTAGGCGCGATCTGGAACAAAGGGGCGATCCTGATTACCGCTGCCAACTTCGCGGCCCTGTCGGGCAACGTCGGCGGCAGCGGCGTCGGTGGTACCAGCGCTGGCACCGCCGGCACCTCGCCGGCTTCCGTCGCCAATGTCTATGGCGACGGCGGGACCATCAACACCAACTATGTGCCCGACACGACGCCTCCCACCGCGACTGTCGTGGTGGCGAACACCAGCCTGAACTCTGGCGGCACCTCGTTGGTGACGATCACCTTCTCCGAAGCGGTGACGGGCCTTACTGCGGCCGACTTGTCGGTGCAAAACGGCAGCGTCGGCGCCTTGAGCAGTGGCGACGGCGGCATCACCTGGACCGGCACGTTGACGGCGGCCAGCAACATTGCCGACACCACCAACGTGATCGCCCTGGACAACACCGGCGTTGCCGACCTGGCTGGCAACGCGGGCGTGGGCACCACCAACTCGAACAATTACGTGGTCAACGACACCGTGGCGCCGACCGCGACCATCGTGGTGGCCGACACCGCGCTCAAAAGCGGTGAAACCTCGGCGGTGACCATTACCTTCTCTGAAGCGGTGACCGGTTTCACCACGGCCGACCTGACGGTGGCGAATGGCACGCTCAGCGGCCTGAGCAGCAGCGACGGCGGCATCACCTGGACCGCGACCCTGACACCGGACGCCGATGTCACCGATACCACGAACCTGGTGGTGCTGGACAAAACCGGGGTCGCCGACCTGTCTGGCAACGCGGGCGTGGGCACCACCAACTCCAACAACTATGCCATCGACACCCTGCGCCCGACCGCCACCATCGTAGTGGCTGACACCGCTCTGAGTGTGGGCGAAACGTCCCTGGTGACCATCACCTTCAACGAGGCGGTGACCGGTTTCACCACCGCCGACCTGACGGTCGCCAACGGCACGGTGACCGGGCTGAGCAGTAGCGACGGCGGCATCACCTGGACCGGCACATTGACGCCGAGCGCCAGCATCAGCGACACCAGCAACCTGATCACGCTGAACAGCGGCAGTATTGCCGACCTGTCCGGCAACGCGAACACGGGCACCACCGACTCCAACAACTACGCGATCGACACGCTGCGCCCGACCGCCACGATCGTGGTGGCCGACACCGCGCTGGCCGCAGGTGAAACCTCGCTGGTGACCATTACCTTCAGCGAAGCCGTAAGTAGCTTCACCCTGGCCGACCTGACGGTCCCCAACGGCGCCTTGAGCGGCCTGAGCAGCAGCGACGGCGGCATCACCTGGACCGCGACGCTGACGCCGAGTGCGAGCATCACCGATGCCACCAACCTGATCGTACTGGCGAACACCGGTGTGCTCGACGCGGCCGGCAACGCTGGCACCGGCACCACCAGCTCCAACAACTACGCCGTCGACACCCAGCGTCCGACGGCCAGCATCGTGGTTGCGGACACCGCGTTGAGCATTGGCGAAACGTCACTGGTGACCATTACCTTCAGCGAGGCGGTCACAGGCTTCACCACGGCTGACCTGAGTGTTGCCAACGGTACCGTCACCGGGTTGAGCAGCAGCGATGGCGGCATTACCTGGACCGGCACCCTGACCCCGACCGCCAGCACCAGCGACGCCAGCAACGTCATTACCCTGGACAATACCGGCGTCAGCGATGCAGCAGGCAACGCTGGCAGCGGCACCACCGATTCCAACAACTATGCCATCGATAATGTGCGTCCTACCGCGACGATCGTGATCGCCGACACCAGCCTCAGCATCGGCGAGACGTCCGTGGTGACCATCACCTTCAGCGAAGCGGTGACCGGCTTCACCCTGGCCGACCTGACGGCGGCCAACGGTCTCTTGAGTGGCTTGAGCACCAGCGACAACATCACCTACACCGCGACCTTCACCCCGAGCGCCGGCATCAGTGACACCAGCAACCTGATCACGCTGGATAACACCGGCGTCGTAGATGGGTTGGGCAACGCTGGCACCGGCACCACCGATTCCAACAGCTACGCGGTCGATACCCAGCGCCCAACTGCGACCATTGTGGTGGCGGACAGCGCATTGAGCGTCGGCGAAACGTCGTTGGTGACCATCACCTTCTCCGAAGCAGTCAGTGGCTTCGACAATTCGGACCTGAGCGTGGCCAACGGTACGCTGAGCGCGGTCAGCAGCAGCGACGGCGGTATCACCTGGACCGCCACCCTGACGCCGACCCTGGGCGTCAGCGACGCGACCAACCTGATCACCCTGAACAACACTGGCATCAGCGATGCGTCGGGCAACGTCGGTACCGGCACCACCAGTTCCAACAATTACCAAGTCGATACCAACGTGCCCACGGCGACCATCGTGGTGGCCGATAATGCGCTGAGCATCGGCGAGACGTCCCTGGTGACGATCACCTTCAACTCGGCGGTCAGCGGTTTCGACAATTCCGACCTGACCATCAGCAACGGTACGCTGAGCAACGTGTCGTCTTCCGACGGCGGCGTCACCTGGACGGCAACCTTTACACCGAGCGCGAGCATCTCCGACACCAGCAACCTGATCACTCTGGACAACACCGGTCTGATCAACGGCGCTGGCAATGCGGGGGTTGGCACCACCGATTCCAACAACTACGCCATCGACACCGTGCGCCCTACCGCAACCATCGTCGTTGCCGACACGGCCATTGCCGCCGGCGAGACGTCGCTGGTAACCATCACTTTCAGCGAAGCCGTAACGGGCTTCACCAGTGCCGACCTGAGCGTTGCCAACGGCACGATCACCGGGCTGAGCAGCAGTGACGGTGGCATCACCTGGACCGCGACGTTCACGCCGACCGTGGGCATCAGCGACACCAGCAACCTGATCACCCTCGACAACAGTGGTATTGCGGACCTGGCGGGCAACGCTGGCAGCGGTACCACCGACTCCAACAACTACACCCTCGACACCCAGCGCCCAAGCGCAACGATCGTGATTGCCGACAGCAACCTCAGCGTCGGTGAAACGTCACTGGTGACCATCACCTTCAGCGAGGCGGTGACCGGCTTCGACAATTCAGACCTGAGCGTCGCCAACGGTACCCTGAGTGCGGTCAGCAGCAGCGACGGTGGTATCACCTGGACCGCGGTGTTCACCCCGACCTCCGCCACGCGAGACGCGTCCAACCTCATCATCCTGGACAACAGCGGCGTAAGCGACGCGGCGGGCAACACCGGCACGGGCACGACCACTTCCAACAACTACGCCGTCGATACCCAGGTACCGACCGCCACAATCGTGGTGGCCGACACTTCGCTGAGTATCGGTGAAACCTCGTTGGTGACCATCACCTTCAACGAAGCCGTGAATGGTTTCGACAACAGCGACCTGAGCATCAGCAACGGCACGCTGAGCAATGTCTCGTCCAGCGACGGCGGCGTGACCTGGACGGCCACGTTCACCCCGAGCGCCAGCGTGTCCGACACCAGCAACCTGATCACGCTGGACAACACCGGCGTGCGCAATGGCGCGAACAACGCCGGGGTCGGCACCACCGATTCCAACAACTACGCCATCGACACGGTGCGCCCTACCGCAACCATCGTCGTTGCCGACACGGCCATTGCCGCTGGCGAGACGTCGCTGGTAACCATCACTTTCAACGAAGCCGTAACGGGCTTCACCAGTGCCGACCTGAGCGTTGCCAACGGTACGCTCAGCGGGCTGAGCAGCAGCGACGGCGGCATCACCTGGACCGCGACGTTGACGCCGACCGTGGGCGTCAACGACACCAGCAACCTGATCACCCTCGACAACAGTGGTATTGCCGACCTGGCGGGCAACGCTGGCAGCGGCACCACCGACTCGAACAATTACAGCGTCGATACCCAGTTGCCGACCGCCACCATCGTGCTCAGCGATTCAACATTGAGGCCGGGTGAAACCGCGCAGGTGACCATCACCTTCAGCGAGGCGGTGACCGGCTTCACCAACGCCGACCTCTCGGTTGCCAACGGCACCTTGAGTGCCGTCAGCAGCAGCGACGGCGGCATCACCTGGACCGCGACGTTCACGCCAACCCTCGGCGTGACCGATGCCAGCAACCTGATTACCCTGGACAACAGCGGCGTGAGCGACGCGGCCGGCAACGCCGGGACAGGCACCACCAACTCGGCCAACTACGCGGTCGAGACGCGGGTGCCAACGGCCACTGTCGTGGTGGCGGATAACTCACTCACGGTGGGCGAAACCTCACTGGTGACCATCACCTTCTCGGAAGCGGTCAGCGGGTTCGACAATGCCGACCTGAGCGTGAGCAACGGTACGCTGAGCAACGTCTCGTCCAGCGATGGCGGCATCACCTGGACGGCGACGTTCACTCCGGCGAGCAACATTACCGACACCAGCAACCTGATCAGCCTGGACACCAGCGGCGTGGTCAACGTCTCGGGTAACAGCGGGGTTGGCGTAGTGAATTCCAACAACTACGCGATCGACACGGTGCGCCCGGGCGCGACCATCACCGTGGGCGATACCACCCTGGGCATCGGCCAGACTACCACCGTGACCATCAGCTTCACCGAGGCGGTGACCGGCTTCGATCTGTCCGATATCAGTGTTGCCAATGGCGTGTTGTCCAACCTCGCCAGCAGTGACGGCGGCCTGACCTGGACGGCGACCCTGACGCCGACGGTGGGGGTCAACGATGCCACTAACCTGATTCTGCTCGACGCCAGCACCGTGCAGGACATCGCCGGCAATGCCGGGGTAGGCATCGCGATTTCCAGCAACTACGCACTCGACGCTACCCGCCCTACGGCGACCATCGTGGTCGCCGACTCGAACCTGACGGTGGGCGAGAGCACGCAGGTGACCTTCACCTTCAGCGAGGCGGTCAGCAATTTCGACCTGTCGGACCTCAGCGTCACCAACGGTGAACTGACCAACCTGACCACCAGCGACGGCGGCAGGACCTGGACAGCAACGTTCACGCCGACGGCGAATCTCACCGACCCGAGCAACTTCATCGCCCTGGACACCAGCAACGTCAGCGACCTGACGGGTAATGCCGGGGCCAGCGTGGTGGTGTCCAACAACTATGCGATCGACACCGTGGTGCCCAACGATGTGAAGCCACCGCCGGAGTTCCTGGTTTCGGACCCTGTCGTGGTCACGCCACCGTCCGAGGTGCCGTTGCAGCCGATCGTCTTCACGCCACCCACTGGCAACCTGGGCACGCCGCTGGGCTTCCCGCCACTGTTCGAGCAACGGGACGTGGGCGGCCTTCAGCCGATAGGCAGTATTTTCATCAATCAGGGCGCACTGGCGCCGAGCTACATCGCCCAGGTCTTCAGCACTGACGCGGGAGGAGATGGCACAGGCCAGGGGTTCCTGGGCTTTGGCGGTGGCGATGGCGGGGTATTCGGCAGCAGCACGATTTCGACGCTGTTCAACCACGACGCAGGTTCTGACAGCGAATCGATGAACGCCTTCGGCAACTCATCGATGCAGGGTGGCGATGTGTCCCAGGGCCTGCGCGGCATGTTCGGCGCACCGACCCTGGGCCAGCAGCTGCAACACCTCAAGGACACTGAACAACGTCAGGTCGATAGCCTGGCGATGGCTTTGCAACAGGTCGGCATCAGCCAGGTGCAGGCCTGATAAATCTAAAAAATTGGGGCAGTCAGGGGCAATCCAGGGAATGAATAGAAGTCAGAAGTTATTCGCAATGAGTGCGCTGGCGTTGGTGGTCAGCGGATGTGCCGTCACCAGCGAGCCGATCGATCGAAGCGTCAGCGAACAGCGCGCCAAGACCGACCTGCAGAACATGTACAAAGGCCAGGAGCCCCTCAGTGGCCCGCTGACCTTGCACCAGGCCATGGCGCGAGCGGTGAAGTACAACCTCGAAGGCCGCTTGAAGATCATGGAGGAGGCCCTGGCCAAGCGTCAGCTGGACCTCGCCAGTTTCGACATGCTGCCGCGCATGGCACTGGATGCCGGTTATGTGGGGCGCAACAATGTCAGCGCCTCCAGTAGCCAGAGCGTCGAAACCGGCACCCAGTCCCTGGAACCGTCGACCTCCCAGGACCGCGACCGTGAGGTGGCCGACCTGACCATGGTCTGGAACGTCCTCGACTTCGGCGTCAGCTACATCAGCGCCAAGCAGGCCGGCGACCAGCGGCTGATCGTCCAGGAACGCCGGCGCAAAGTGATCAACACCATCGTCCAGGACGTGCGCTCGGCCTACTGGCGAGCCATGGCCGCCGAGCGCTTGCTCAAGCAGATCGACAGCCTGATGGCCCGGGTCGAGTCGGCGCGTGGCAATAGCCAGAGCATGAGCGAACAACGCATCGGTGACCCGGTGCAGGCCCTGGGTTACCAGCGCTCGCTGATCCAGGCAACCCGTCAGCTCGAAGAACAGCGCCGCGCGTTGTCTTTGGCGAAGACCGAACTGGCGACCCTGATCAATCTGCCGCTGGGCACCGAGCTGACCCTGGCGACCCAGGATGAATACGAGATTCCGGAGCTCAAGGTCGACCTGGCGCGTCTTGAACAGGAAGCCCTGACCAGCCGTCCGGAACTGCGCGAGCAGGACTACCAGACGCGCATCACCGCCGCCGAAACCCGCAAGGCCATGCTGCGCCTGCTGCCGGGGCTGGAGTTTTCCGCCGGTGGGCATTACGACAGCAACTCGTTCCTGGTGGAGCAGGGCTGGGCCGACTATGGCGTGAAAGTCACCTGGAACCTGTTCAACGTGATCTCCGCTCCCGCGGCCATCGACGTGGCCAAGGCCGGCGAAGAAGTCGCGTCGGCGCGGCGCCAGGCGATGTCGATCGCCGTGCTGGCGCAGCTGTATGTTGCCAACGCCAACTATCGTGAAGCATTGCGCCAGTTCAAGACCAACCAGCAGCTGTCGGACATCGACGGGCAGATCGTCGGCCAGTTGCGCAGCCGCCATCAGGCCGCCGGCATCGGCGAACTGGACCTGATCCAGGGTGAACTGAACACCTTGCAGGCCGATCTGCGGCGCGACCTGTCCTATGCCGACCTGCGCAACGCCTACGGCCAGATCTTCGCCAGCGCCGGCCTCGACCCGCTGCCGAACGAGGTGCAATCGACCGAGGTCCAGTCGATTGCCACGGCACTGGCTAATCGCGAGGCCGCCTGGGCCCAGGGCAACATCGCCGTGCCGACTGCCCCGGTGACGCAATAACCGGCGCTCGGCAATGGAGCGCCCGGCGTTTTCCCGGCTGCCGGTGACGGTGAACCTGCCGTTGCTCTTGCAGGCCCTGGCCGCCGTCGGGGACGAACGTTGGCAAGGGCATTTCAACAGTGCCTACTACAGCGGCGACTGGAGTGGTGTGGCGCTGATTTCAGCGGCCGATGCCTTGACCGAGCTGTCCCCGGGGCATGCCCGTCCGCTGCACCGCGCACCGTGGTCTGAGGACGAACGCTGGCATCAGGCGTTGCGGGAATGGCCGCTGGAGATTGTCTCGGCCCGGCTGCTACGGCTGGGGCCGGGCGGGCGGATCCATGAGCACCGCGATTATGACCTGGGCGGGCCGGATGCCGACCTGCGCCTGCACGTTCCGCTGCTCAGCTCGCCTGAAGTGGATTTCTGGCTGGACGGGCAGCTTGTTCCGATGAGCGCGGGGGAGTGCTGGTTTCTCGACCTGTCGCGGCCCCATCGTGTCGCCAATCGCAGCCTTGAGGCGTCACGCATTCACTTGGTGCTCGATTGTCGTCCCGGGCCCTGGCTGGAACAGCAGATTGCCGAAGGGCTGGCTACCACGCCCGCTGCCGGTGTCGGGCAAAGCGACCTGGCCCGTTTTCAGCAGCGCGTAGAAGCCGATCCGCGACTCGCCCGGACCCTACAGCAGCTGCATGACGTAGATGTGTTCATGGAGCAGGCAATTGCGCTCGGCGCCGAATCGGGACTGCACTTCACCCATGAGCAATTACGCTCGGCCATGCGCCACGGCCGTCGGCAGTGGAGCAATCAGTGGAAAGCCTGAACCTGCACGGTTGGTTGCCGATCCGCGTAGGGCAAGCGCTTGGGCAGTGGCAGGTGGACTGGTGCTGGTTCGGTGAGGCGCGATTGTCACAGCCGTTCTTTGGCGACGCCGTGGAGGACGCGCTGCGCCTGCCCTTCAACCAGGTGTTCCGCCGCCAGACATCCTTGGACGTGCTCAGTCAGTGGCAGCAGCAGAGCCCCGGCCTGGCGCCCAGAGCGTTTATTTTCCATGCCTCGCGTTGCGGTTCGACACTGATCAGCCAGATGCTGGCGCAATTGGACGACCACATTGTCATCTCCGAACCACCGCCGCTGGACACGCTGCTGCGCAGTGACCTGCCTGGTGCCGAACGCAGCGCCGCGCTCAAGGGCCTACTGTCGGCCTACGGGCAACGCCGCCGAGGCATGGAGCAACGCCTGGTGATCAAGCTCGACGCCTGGAACCTTGGTGAACTGCCGCTGCTGCGCGAATGCTTCCCCGACACGCCCTGGCTGTTTTTGTACCGCGATCCCCTGGAAATCGCCGTGTCCCACCTGCGCCGTCCCGGCATGCACATGGTGCCGGGGATGATCGGGGCCAGTGTGCTGGACGATGGCCTGGCCTTTGCCGGTCAGGAAGACTTCATTGCGCGACGCTTGGGACGGCTGTTTCAGCTGGGGCTGGAGCATTGCCGGGAATTTGCCGGGATGGCGGTGAACTACAGCGAACTGCCCGCTGCGATGGCCGGCAGGTTAGCGGCGTTCTTTCATCTGGATGAAGCGCACTGCCGGCAAGCGTTCGCGGCGGTGGGGCAACATGCCAAGCAGCCGGCGCAGGTGTTTGTCGGGGACAGCGCGGACAAGCGCCGGGAGGCTTCGCAGTTGCTACGGGACCGGGTTGAACACTGGGCGCAGGGGCCCTATGCAGCGCTGGAGAAATTGAGAAGCCCCTGAGCCAAGGTCGCTTTTGTGTCGAGGGAGCTTGCTGCCGCTCGGTTGCGCAGCAGCCGTAACATTTTTAGGGCCGCTTCGCCCGAGGCGTCGGACCGGCCCAGCGGGAGCAAGCTCCCTCGCCACAAGGATTGTGCAGGGCTTGATTGAGTTTTGATCAGTCTGGCGGTGATCCAGGAGCTAGACTGCGAGATAACACTCTGTTCAGGAGCCCCCGATGGAAACCCCGATCCACAGCCTCTCGGCGCTGTTCAAACAGCTGGGCCTGGACGACGATGCCCAGAGCATCGACCAGTTCATCGCCACCCATTCACCCCTCAAGCCCGACCTGCGCCTGGCGGATGCGTTTTTCTGGAGCGAAGGCCAGAAACAATTGCTGCGCGACGAAATCCTCGAGGATGCCGACTGGGCGGTGGTGGTGGATCAGCTGGATGTGATGTTGCGCAAAGGGCGAAGCGAGTAATACCCCTGAAGAAACTCGGCCCCTGTGGGAGCGGGCTTGCTCGCGAAGGCGGCGTGTCAGTTGAAGAAACTGTTGCTGACGCTCCGCTTTCGCGAGCAAGCCCGCTCCCACAATGAACCGCATCGAAACTGACATTGGTAATTTGGTTATTAATAAATAGCTTCTTATTCCTTAAACAATATAAATCTCATCCCTATACTCCTCCGTGAACAGACACGCAGGAGAGCACCCATGCGCAACGAATCGATTCGCTACCTGATTGTGCCGGGCTGGCAAGGATCGCCGGAAAATCATTGGCAGACCCACTGGCAGAACAGCCTGCCCAACAGTGCCCGGGTCGAGCAGGCCGACTGGCTGACGCCTCGGCGTGAAGACTGGGTGGCGGCGTTGGCCGAAGCGATTGCCGCTGACAGCACCCCGGTAATCCTGATCGCCCATAGCCTGGGCTGCATCACCGTCGCCCATTGGGCCGCCACCGCGCCGCTGCAATTTTTGCGGCAGGTGCGCGGGGCGCTGCTGGTGGCGCCAGCGGACGTGGAGCGGCCGGCTTGCGTTCCGGCGTTGCGCAATTTCGCACCGATTCCCACCGACCTGTTGCCATTCCCCAGCCAGGTGGTCAGCTCCGACAACGACGCTGCCGTGAGCGCCCCGCGCGCCTTGGAGCTGGCGCGCAACTGGGGGGCCGAGGCCGGGATCCTGGCCGGGGCGGGGCACATCAATGTGAAGTCCGGTCACCACCGTTGGGAGCAGGGTTTCGCCTATCTCTATCGTCTGCAAAACCGCATGGAGCATCACGCCCTGCGACGCGCCTGAATTTTTTTTGCGCCCTCCCGTCTCCCGGCGGTTTGGGGCGGGAGACTGCCATGAGCTTGCATGAAACCTTCGGTCAGCCCTTGCTGACCTTTCCCGATGCGGAAAAAAGCCCCCTGAGCATTCGCGCCAAGGCGCTGGTGTTCGTCGACCCGCGCTCGCGACAGTTGCGCCAGGAGTTGGAGCAATTGGCGCCGCGGGCAATCTCGGTACTGATCCGCGGCGAAACCGGAACCGGCAAGGAACTGCTGGCCCGACACATCCACCGCGAAAGTGATCGAGGCGGGTTGTTTGTCTCGGTCAACTGCGGCGCCATCAGCCCGACCTATGCCGATGCCGAACTGTTCGGCTACGCCGCCGGCAGCTACAGCGGCTCGGCCAGCAGTCGCGCCGGCTGGTTCGGCTCGGCCAATGGCGGCACCCTGTACCTGGATGAAATCGGCGACTTGCCGCTGCCGATCCAGGCCAAGTTGTTGGCGGCCCTGGAGAACCACGAAGTCACCCGCGTCGGCGCCCCGCAGCCCAGCCCGGTGGATGTGCGCCTGGTGGCGGCCACCAGCATTGACCTGGCGCAAGCGGTGACCGCCGGGAAATTCAACGAGCGGCTCTACCATTACCTCAGCGAAGGCCGGCTCGAACTGCCGGCCCTGCGTGAGCGGGTGGGCGATATCCTGTCCCTGGCCGAGTATTTCCTGGGCATCTACAGCCAGCGCCTGGACCTGGGTGTGCCGCTGATCAGCGAGGCGGCGCAACGCGCGCTCGAACGGCATAGCTGGCCGGGTAACACCCGCGAGCTGGAAAACGTCATCCATTTCGCGCTGCTGGTCAGCGGTGGCGATGAGATCTTGCCGGAACATCTGAACCTGCCGCCCCAGCCTTCGGCGCTGGCGGCGATCGAGCAGCAGCTGGCGCATGTCATCGCTCGCGGTACCGAGGCTGAACGCACGGCGCTCAAGGCATTGCTCACCCGCCTCGACCAGACGCTATAAAACCCGTGGCGGGGGGG
>NZ_JALJDX010000120.1 GCF_022952855.1 Pseudomonas sp. RGM2987
AGTCACTCCAATGTGACTGACAGAACGCATTCGCGAGCAAGCCCGCTCCCACAGGGTTTTTCGCGTTATTGGAGCCGGGTCAGAACTTGTAACCCAACCCCACCATATAGATCCATGGATCCACATCGACATTGACCTTGGCCCGGGTCCCGCCGGCCACGGCGTTGTTGTCGACGTAGGCGGAGGTGTCGATGTCGATGTAGCGGATCTGGCCGTTGATCATGATGTTGTCGGTCAACATGTAGTCAGCGCCGACCTGCCACGCCATGCCCCAGCTGTTGCTTGCGCGGAAGTTGCTGAAACCGTTGGCACTGGCGCCGCTGCCGACGTGCTCGTCGTAGATCCAGGTGTAGTTGATACCGGCGCCGACGTAGGGCTGGAACGCCGACTTGGCGTCGAGCGGGTAGTAGACCAGGCTCAGGGTCGGCGGCAGGTGCTTGAGGGTGCCGAGCTTGCCATTGGCCGCGCCGAGGGCGGTGCCTTTGAGCTTCACGTCATGCTCGAACGGCGAAGCCGCCAGCAGCTCGATGCCCAGGTTGTTGGTGAGCATGTAGGCGAAGTTCAGGCCCAGCTGGGTGTCGCTGCTCATGGTCGCCTTGCCGCCCAGGTCGGCGCCGGCCAGCGGGCCACGGTCGACCTTGACGCTGGAACTGTCGGCCTCGGGATTGACGGTAATGGCGCCGGCGCGAACGATGATATCGCCGGCCGTATGAGCCTGGGCGAGCGGGGCGGCAAGCGCGAGGGCAACGAGCGAAGCGCTGAGCAAAGACTTGTGCATGGGAGCTCCAAAGGGCATTCAAAAAAGGATGGCCTATGGTACGAAGCGCTCTGGGGCGGTCTTTTGACTCAGCTCAATGAAAGTGTGATGAAACCCTGGCGACCTCTTCGTCGGATCGCCGCCCGGAGCAAGCCCGCTCCCACAGTTGACCGAGTTTTTCAGGAGGAATGCGGTCGACTGTGGGAGCGGGCTTGCTCGCGAAAGCTATCTCATCGGCACCGAACAACCACCAGGTTCACTCCGGCAACTCATACACATAAATCTTCTGCGCCTCCATCTGATACCCGGCATCGGCCAGTTCACTGGTCGAGGGCTTGACCTGCATCGGCCCCTCGACCCAGTACGGCTGGTACAACTCATCGAGCTTCACCCCGACTTCGCTTTTCACATGCACGATCTGGTTCGACGGCGGTGGCGGCACATGGATGCAGGCGCCGAAATACGGTACCAGCAGGAAATCCGTGGTGCGGCCTTCCTCGCTAACCTCCAGCGGCACGATGTAGCCCGGCAAACGAATCTGCTGTCCATCGAGCGCCTTGACCACCGGCGCGTTGGGCATCTCCTGCCTGGCCGCTGGCGCCGACTCGGCGGCCAGGGCGTCGCTCATCTTCGACAGGTCGTGCAGCGGGGTCATGTTCGGCACTTCCGGCGGTGCGTCCGTCGGGATCATTTCCGACCAGGCCAGGTCCCTCGGCTCCGCCGCCCACAGCGGCAGGGCAACCATCATCAACAGCGCAAGCAGGGCGCGGGGCATCTTCAATGTCCTCATAAACGGATCGACAGGCCATCGGCCAGCGATTGGCGATAGGCGCGCCAGGCCGGCACGCTGCCCATCAGCAGGGCGGCGAGCAGGATGCCAGCCATCAGCGTCCATTCATACTCGCTCGGCCAGCCCAGCGGCAGATACAAGCCATAGGCCGACTGCACATAGCCCTGGGCGACGGCGATGCCGACGTACAGCAGCGCCAGCCCGGATGCGACGCCGGCCAGCGCCAGGGCAAAGGCTTCGAGCACCAGCAGGCTCGCAATATGCCAGGGCCGCGCGCCCACCGAACGCAGGATCGCCATCTCCCGCCGGCGTTCGTTGAGGCTGGTGAGGATCGCCGTGAGCATGCCGATCAACCCGGTCAACACCACGAACAGCGAGATCACGAACAAGGCTTTTTCCGCCGTACCCATCAGGCTCCACAATTCCTGCAACGCCACGCCGGGGAGGATCGCCAGCAACGGCTCGCCGCGGAACTCGTTGATCTCGCGCTGCAAGGCAAAGGTGGAAATCTTGCTGTTGAGGCCGAGCATGAACGCCGTGATCGCCTGGGGCGTGAGGTCCATGTTGCGAGCCTGGTCGGCGCTGATGCGGCCGTTGCCCTGGGCCGGCACACCGTTTTTCCAGTCGATGTGGATCGCCTCCATGCCGCCGAGGCTGATGTGCAGCGTACGGTCCACCGGGGTGCCGGTGCGCTTGAGGATCCCGACCACGGTGAACGGCTTGTCGTCGTGCTTGACCAGGCTGATGGCCGCTACGCCGTGGGCCAGCACCAGTTGGTCGCCGAGCTTGTAATGCAACGCCTCGGCCACTTCGGCACCGAGCACCACTTCGAATGGATCGGTGGCAAAGGCCCGGCCCTCGGTCAGTTCCAGGTGTTGCTGGCGGCCGTACTGGTAATGCTCGAAGTAGGCCTCGGTGGTGCCCATCACCCGGTAGCCGCGATGGGAATCGCCGAGGGACATGGGAATCGCCCACTTCACTTTCGGGTTGCTGGCGAAGTGTTCGAAGCTGTCCCAGCGGATGTTATTGGTGGCGTTGCCGATACGAAATACCGAGTACAGCAACAGGTTCACCGAGCCTGAGCGGGCGCCGACGATCAGGTCGGTGCCGCTGATGGTGCTGGCAAAACTGGCCCGCGCCTCGGTGCGCACCCGCTCCACCGCCAGCAGCAGGCAGACGGACAGGGCAATGGCGAAAGCGGTGAGGATCGCGGTGAAGCGGCGGTTCGCCAGGCTGGCCATGGCTAGACGGAACAGATACATCTCAGACCTCGAGTGGCTTGGCGGCGCGATTCAGATCGGCCAGCGAGAGGTTGCGGTCAAACAGCGCTGCCAGGCTCTGGTCATGGCTGACGAATAGCAGACTAGACCCGGCTTCGCGGCATTCAGCGAACAACAGCCGCAGGAAGTTTTCCCGGGCGTCGTAGTCCAGGGCCGAGGTCGGTTCGTCGGCAATCACCAGTTCCGGTTGGCCGATCAACGCCCGGG
The DNA here is from genome assembly GCF_022952855.1 of Pseudomonas sp. RGM2987. Classification (GTDB taxonomy): domain Bacteria; phylum Pseudomonadota; class Gammaproteobacteria; order Pseudomonadales; family Pseudomonadaceae; genus Aquipseudomonas. The sequence continues at coordinate 3,035 of NZ_JALJDX010000120.1, forward strand.
CGGCGGCGACCCGTTGTTGCTGGCCGATGGACAGCGAGTCGGCCCGCCGTCCGAGCAGGTTCGGATCGGTCAGGCCCAGGTGGGCCAGTAAGGTCGCGGCGGCCTGATCGACACCGCCGTGGCGCTGCACGGCCCGTTGCGCCCGCAGCTTGGAAAAGTGGCAGGGCAGCTCGACGTTCTCGCGCACCGAGAGAAACGGCAGCAGGTTGAACTGCTGGAAGATGTAGCCGGTATGGTCAACGCGAAACCGGTCGCGGCGGCCAGCGCCCAGCGTGGCGAGCTCCTGGCCGAGCAGGCGGATACTGCCGCGGTCCGGCACCTGCACGCCGCCCAGCAGCCCCAGCAGCGTGGTCTTGCCGCTGCCGCTGGGGCCCTTGAGAAACAGTGTTTCACCGGACTCCAGGCGAAACGCCGGGATGTCCAGCAACGGCGGATGCCCGGGCCAGCTGAAGACCAGGTCGGACAGTTCGATGAGTGCTTGGGTCATGGTTGCCGAATTCAGATTGATGAAACCTTGTGGGAGCGAGCTTGCTCGCGATGGCGGTGTGTCAGCTGACACTCATGTTGAATGTTCCACCGCCTTCGCGAGCAAGCCCGCTCCCACATTGGAGTTGTGGTGGGCGCTGATTATGTACCCACCATTGAGCACCTGTGGGAGCGGGCTTGCTCGCGAAAGCGGTGTGTCAGTCGACACTCATTTAAATATTCCACCGCCCTTCGCAAGCAAGCTCGCTCCCACATTGGTCTTCAGTGCATTTCAGAATTTCAGCGCCGGGGCTTCGGGCGTCACTTCCCCGCCTTGCTGGCCGTTCGGGCCGATCAGTTGTACCAGGATTTTCCGGGTGGCCGGGAAGGCCTTGAACAGTGGCGCCAGGTTCAGCTCCGTCAAGGCACCAGGCGCGACACAACGGAACTGATAGTGGGCGTGGATTTCGCTGTGTTCGTGGTGCTCGTCGCCATCGTCATCGGCATCTTCGGCATTATCCTCGTGGTCCGGTTCGTCGCCGAACAACGGGCTTTCCAGTTCTTGCTGCTCCAGGGAGCATTTGCCGTCGGCGAGCACGACCAACGCCGCCGGTTTCTCCAGCTTCGCCCGTACAGTGGCCACCTTGGCCTTGTCGGCAGCGCTGGTGGCGGCGTGTTCGAAGCCCACCAGGTTCATCGCCGGGCTATCCAGTTCCAGCTCCAGCGTCTCACCGTCCAGTGAGGCATTGAGGCGGCCAACGCCATGTTCATGGGCACCCAGGCTCCCGTGCTCATGGTCGTGATCATGCTCGACAGCCGCATGAGCGACAGCCAATGGCAGCAGGGCGAACGGCAGGGCGAGAAGCAAGCGACGCATGACGAATCTCCGACAAGGTAAAATTCTGTTATGTAATCTTATAACGAAAGCGTGCAGAGTTTGACCGCCTGCTTGGCGTCGCGCAAGGCCCATGGGAGCATGGGCAGATGAAATTTTCAGGAGCACGATGATGTTGCGGATACGCGGAACCGTCGGCGATTGGCCGGTGGACTTGTCGATTGAAATGGATGAAGGCGACTGGGCGCAGCTCGGCGCGCAGTTGCAAGCGGTCAGGCCTGACAGCGCCGCAACGCCCGCCGCCAGACCTGCGAATCAGGACGATGCCCTGTGGCAGATCGCCAAGGAACTGTTGCGCAAGGCCGGGCAGTTGAGCGGCCCGGATCTGCTGGAACAGCTCGAAGGCCTGACCGGCAGCGCCTCGGCGGGCAAGCGCCTGCTGGTGCGCTTGCGCCACAGTGCCGAGGTCAAGGTGCTGAGCGGCGGGGACACGCCGCTCTACAGCTGGGCGGGTGAACCTTAGTACAGTGCGGCGAACAGCTTGCGGCGGTAGGTCGTCACCAGCGGATGATCATTGCCCAACAATTCGAACACTTGCAGCAAGGTCTTGTGGGGCAGGCCTTCGCTGTAGCTGCGGTTGCGCATGAACAGCTTGAGCAATGCGTCGAGGGCCGGTTCGTATTGTTGACGGGCCAGTTGCTGGATCGCCAGTTGGTACACCGCTTCGTCGTCTTGCGGATCTTTCGCCAGGCGCGCCTTGAGGTCGGCGGCGTCCGGCAGGTCTTTCGCCAGGCCAAGGAACTTGATCTGCGCCTTGGCGCCGGCCAGGGCGGCCTTGTGTTCGTCGCTCTTTACTGCGTCGAGCACGGTCTGGGCTTCACCCAGCTCGCCGCGCTCGGTCAGGCACCGGGCGTAGAGGATCAGCGCCTTGGCGTTGCTGTTGTCTTCGCCCAGCAACACTGTGAGCAGCGCTTCAGCGTCCGCGAAACGACCGTCGTCGAACAGCGCCTGGGCCTGTTCGAGCGGGTCGGCAGCGGCCGGCGGCGGCATCTGCACATGGGGTTCGAGCATCGCCCGCACCGCTGATTCCGGCTGGGCGCCGGCGAAGCCGTCGACCGGTTGGCCGTCCTTGAACAGCACCACGGTCGGCAAGCTGCGGATGCCGAAGCGCGCGACGATGTCCTGCTCGATGTCGCAGTTGACCTTGGCCAGCAGCAGTTCACCTTGATAGCTCTCGGCAATGGTTTGCAGCATCGGCATCAGGGCCTTGCACGGCGCACACCATTCGGCCCAGAAATCCACCAGCACCGGTTTGTGGAAAGAGTTGGCGATCACCGACTGGTCGAAGTCGGCGGTGGTGGCGTCGAAGATGTAGGGCGTGTCCTGGGTCATGGCAATCTCGTAGAACGCTTGAATGGGGCAACTATACGCGGGGTATTGGGGTGCCTGGTAGGCCGCCTTCGCGAGCAAGCCCGCTCCCACAATGAACCGCGGTGTTCGCGATTCCAGCGGCCGATCTCAGTCCCTGTGGGAGCGGGCTTGCTCGCGAAGCTTTTAGCTGCTGCGCCGCGCGTGATACAGGCTCACATGCCGAAACTCCTCAGGCTCAGCCAGGTCCGGCAAGGTCATGGCTTCGAGCATCTCGATGCGCCGGTACAGCGGATGTTGGAAATCCCGCACCCGGGAATCGGCCACCAGCGCCTCGCGACCGCGGCTGAGAAAGTGGTCGAGCAGTGGCAGGTTGGCCCGGTCATAGAGCACGTCGGCCACCAGGATCAGGTCGAAGCGATCAACCTCGGCGAAGAAATCCTCGGAGTAACCCAGTTCCACACTATTGAGTTGCGCATTGGCCCGACATGCGGCAATCGCCAACGGGTCGAGGTCGCACGCCACCACCTCCAACGCCCCGGCCTTGAGCGCCGCGATACCCGCCACGCCGGAGCCGGCGCCAAAATCCAGCACCCGCTTGCCCGCGACCCACTGCGGCCGGTCGGCCAGGTAACGCGCCATCGCCAGGCCGCTGGCCCAGCAGAAACTCCAATAGGGCGGCTCGTGGAGGATGCGCCGGGTTTCTTCCGGGCTGAAGGCGCGGTCCATGTTGTCGCCGTCGATCAGCCACAGCTTCAGGTCCGTATCGGGCAGTGGGCAGGCGACCAGGCGCGCGTCGCCGAGCAACTCGCCCAAGGCGCGTTGCAGGTCGTGTGGTGCATTCACGGTGCTTTGACGAATTGCAGGGCGCCCAGGGCCTGGGTGGTCGGTTGGCTGATGCGTTGTTCCGGTAGATGCAGGATCAACTGGCCGGATTGGCTGGCACGACCACGCAGTTCCACTCGGGCGCCGACCGGAAAGGCTTCCGGATTGAAACGCAGGTGGAAGGGCAGGGCCTGGTTGGTTCCGGTCAGGCTGGAGCTGGCGAGCAATTGCTGCGGGCGGTCCTTGTCATCGATCACCAGCAGCGCCAGTTCGACTTCGGCCCCGGCCGGCACGCCTTGCAGGGTGCCGCTCAATTCGCGTTGATACGCCGGCAGCGGACCCAGCTCGGCGGCCTGGCGGGCTTTCTCCTGGGCCTGTTTCGGCGCCGGTGCCGGTGCCGGTGCGGCGGGCTTGGGCGCGTCGCTGCTGCACGCCATCAGCAGGCTGAAAAGACTGAGCAAAACGAGCGATCGTAGCGGCATGTGTGGCTCCGGCAAGGTAAATTCCAGGGATCAGGTGGTAAGCCCGTCTGTATACCGTAAACCCTATGGCTTGTCTTGCCAGTGGGATGCGCTACCATGGCCCTCCCTTTTTTTGTTGCCTGCCACCATGCACTGTCCCTTCTGCGGTGCCAACGACACCAAAGTCATCGACTCGCGACTGGTCGCCGAGGGCGAACAGGTCCGCCGCCGCCGCGAATGCCTGGCCTGCGGCGAACGTTTCACCACGTTCGAGACCGCTGAACTGGTGTTGCCGCGCCTGATCAAAACCGACGGCAGCCGCCAGCCGTTCGACGAAGACAAACTGCGCGCCGGCATGCAGCGCGCCCTGGAAAAACGCCCGGTGAGCGTCGAGCGCCTGGAAGCGGCGCTGGTGCACATCAAGCACAAGCTGCGGGCCACCGGCGAGCGCGAGGTCAAGTCCCTGGTGGTCGGTGAGCTGGTGATGGCCGAGCTGCAGAAGCTCGACGAAGTCGCCTACATCCGATTCGCCTCGGTGTACCGGCGCTTCCAGGACTTGAACGAATTCCGCGAGGAAATCGACCGCCTGGCCCGCGAACCGGTGAAAGAATGACCACCCCCGCGCAACAAGCGGTGCTCGACGCCCATTACATGGCCCGTGCCCTGGAACTGGCGCGGCGCGGCCATTACACCACCCACCCCAACCCCCGGGTCGGTTGCGTGATCGTGCGGGACGGGCAGGTTGTCGGCGAAGGCTGGCACGTCCGCGCCGGTGAACCCCATGCCGAAGTCCACGCCTTGCGCGCCGCCGGTGAACAGGCCCGGGGCGCCACCGCCTATGTCACGCTGGAACCGTGCAGCCATCACGGGCGCACGCCGCCCTGTGCCGATGCGTTGGTCAACGCCGGCGTGGCACGGGTGGTCGCGGCGATGCAGGACCCGAACCCGGAAGTCGCCGGACGTGGCCTGCAACGGCTGGCCGAGGCCGGTATCGCCACCCAGAGCGGCGTGCTGGAAGGTGAAGCGCGCCAGCTCAACCCGGGATTCCTCAAACGCATGGAGCACGGCCTGCCGTTCGTGCGGGTCAAGCTCGCCATGAGTCTCGACGGTCGCACCGCCATGGAAAGCGGCGAAAGCCAATGGATCACCGGCCCCGCCGCGCGCTCGGCGGTGCAGCGGCTGCGGGCCCAGGCCAGCGTGGTACTGACCGGCGCCGACACGGTGCTGGCGGACAGCGCCCGGCTGACCGTGCGCGCCGATGAGCTCGGGCTCGACCCCGCACAGACCGCGCTGGTCATGAGTCGTCCGCCGCTGCGGGTGTTGGTGGACGGACGCCTGCGGGTGCCGCTGGACGCGCCGTTCTTCAAGGCCGGCCCGGCGCTGGTCGCCACGTGCATGGCGGTGGAAGAACAATATGCCAATGGCCCTGAATGCATGATCGTGGCGGGGGATGACGGCCAGGTCGACCTGCATCGTTTGCTCAAGGAGCTGGCAGCCCGTGGCGTCAACGAGGTGCTGGTGGAAGCCGGGCCGCGCCTGGCGGGAGCCTTTGCCCGGCAAGGGCTGGTGGATGAGTTCCAGATTTTCATCGCCGGCAAGTTCCTGGGCTCCACCGCGCGACCGTTGCTGGACTGGCCACTGGCGCAGATGAAGGACGCCCCTGAGCTGAAAATCACCGAAATCCGCGCCGTGGGCGATGACTGGCGAGTCATCGCCGTTCCCGCCTCGCCGGCCAGCGTATAATTCCCGGCCTTCGCTCAAGCGGCGGCCCGTTCTCGAGGAGGACTCCATGTTTACCGGCATCATTGAATCCATCGGCAGCATCCGTGCACTTACCCCCAAGGGGGGCGATGTGCGGGTCCACGTCGAAACCGGCAAGCTCGACCTGAGCGACGTCAAACTGGGCGACAGCATTGCCGTGAACGGCGTGTGCCTGACCGCTGTGGAGCTGCCAGGCAATGGTTTTTTGGCCGACGTCAGCCGCGAAACCCTCGACTGCACCGCCATGAACGACCTCAAGGGCGGCAGCCCGGTCAACCTGGAAAAAGCCCTGACCCCCACCACCCGTTTGGGCGGGCATCTGGTCAGCGGCCACGTGGACGGTGTCGGCGAAGTGGTGTCGCGCAGCGATAACGCCCGGGCCGTGGAGTTTCGTATCCGCGCCCCGAAAGAACTGGCCAAGTACATTGCCCACAAGGGCTCGATTACCGTCGACGGCACCAGCCTGACGGTCAACGCGGTGGATGGCGCCGAGTTCCTGCTGACGATCATCCCGCACACCTTGAGCGAAACCATCATGGCTTCGTATCGGCCGGGGCGCCGGGTCAACCTGGAAGTCGACCTGCTGGCCCGTTACCTGGAGCGCCTGTTGCTCGGTGACAAGGCCGCAGAGCCGACATCCGGCAGCAACATCACTGAAAGCTTTCTGGCCGCCAACGGCTATCTGAAATCCTGACCCAAGGGGGTGCCGCGTGGCGCTCAATAGCATCGAAGAACTGGTTGAAGACATCCGCCAAGGCAAGATGGTCATCCTCATGGATGACGAAGACCGCGAGAACGAAGGCGACCTGATCATGGCCGCCGAATGCTGCAAGGCCGAGCACATCAACTTCATGGCCAAGCATGCCCGCGGCCTGATCTGCATGCCGATGACCCGCGAGCGCTGCGAGCTGTTGAAGCTGCCGCTGATGGCGCCGCGCAACGGTTCCGGCTTCGGCACCAAGTTCACCGTGTCCATCGAGGCCGCCGAGGGCGTGACCACCGGTATCTCCGCCGCTGACCGTGCGCGTACCGTGCAGGCCGCCGCCGCCCGGGACGCCAAGGCCGAGGATATCGTCAGCCCCGGTCACATTTTTCCGCTGATGGCCCAGGCCGGCGGCACCCTGGCCCGCGCCGGCCACACCGAAGCGGCTTGCGACCTGGCGCGCATGGCCGGTTTCGAGCCCAGCGGCGTGATCTGCGAAGTGATGAACGACGACGGCACCATGTCCCGCCGTGCTGAATTGGAAACCTTCGCCGCCGAACACAACATCAAGATCGGCACCATCGCCGACCTGATTCACTACCGGATGATCCACGAGCGTACCGTTCAGCGGATTGCCGAGCAGCCGTTGGACAGCGAACTGGGCCAGTTCAACCTGGTGACCTACCGTGATTCGGTGGAAGGTGACGTGCACATGGCGCTGACCCTGGGCACCGTGTGCGCCGAAGAGCCGACCCTGGTGCGCGTGCACAACATGGACCCGCTGCGCGACCTGCTGATGGTCAAGCAGCCCGGCCGCTGGAGCCTGCGGGCGGCCATGGCCGCGGTGGCCGAGGCCGGCAGCGGCGTGGTGCTGCTGCTCGGGCATCCGCTGGATGGCGACGTGTTGCTGGCGCATATCCGCGAAACCGGCGACCAGGCGGCGGTGAAAAAACCGACCACCTACAGCATCGTCGGCGCCGGTTCGCAGATCCTTCGCGACCTGGGTGTGCGTAAAATGCGCCTGATGAGTGCACCGATGAAGTTTAATGCGATATCCGGTTTCGACCTGGAAGTTGTAGAATACGTGCCCTCCGAATAATGACCCTGTTCAATCAAGGAGGTCCCCCTTGTGGGAGCGGGCTTGCTCGCGAAAGCGATAGCACATCCGGCATTGATGTTGGCTGACACACCGCGTTCGCGAGCAAGCCCGCTCCCACAGGGGACTTCTGGCCCCAACAACATTAAGGAGCGCGTACCGAACGCGCTCCGGCTCTTTAAGAGATCTGACGAATGACCCTGAAGACCATCGAAGGTACCTTCATCGCCCCTAAAGGCCGCTACGCTCTGGTAGTGGGCCGTTTCAACAGCTTCGTGGTTGAGAGCCTGGTTGACGGTGCGGTCGATGCCCTGGTTCGCCATGGCGTGAGCGAAAGCGACATCACCATCATCCGTGCCCCTGGCGCCTTCGAAATTCCGCTGGTTGCGCAGAAAGTCGCTCAAAAAGGCGAGTTTGCAGCAATCATCGCCCTCGGCGCGGTCATTCGTGGCGGTACTCCGCATTTCGAATACGTGGCCGGCGAGTGCACCAAGGGCCTGGCCCAGGTGTCCATGGAGTTCGGCGTACCGGTTGCCTTCGGCGTACTGACTGTTGATTCCATCGAGCAAGCCATCGAACGTTCCGGCACCAAGGCCGGTAACAAAGGCGCCGAAGCTGCCCTGTCCGCCCTGGAAATGGTCAGCCTGCTGGCGCAGTTGGAGGCCAAGTGATTAGCGACGAAAGCGATCGTTTCAACCCGCGCGATCCCAAGCCGGCCGATGCCGGCAAGCCATCGAAAAGTGCCAAGCGCCGCGAAGCCCGTCAGCTCGCCACCCAGGCGTTGTATCAATGGCACATGGCCAAGCAGTCGTTGAACGAGATCGAAGCGCAGTTCCGCGTCGACAACGATTTCGCCGATGTCGACGGTGCGTATTTCCGCGAGATCCTGCACGGGGTGCCGCAGTTCAAGACCGAGATCGACACCGCGCTCGTGCCTTGCCTGGACCTGACCATCGAAGAGCTGGACCCGGTCGAACTGGCGGTCCTGCGCCTGTCTACCTGGGAACTGCTCAAGCGCGTCGACGTACCGTATCGCGTGGTGATCAACGAAGGGATCGAGCTGGCGAAAGTCTTCGGTTCCACCGATGGCCACAAGTTCGTCAACGGCGTGCTCGACAAGCTGGCCCCGCGTCTGCGTGAAGCTGAAGTGAAGGCGTTCAAGCGCTGATCGGCGCTTGCAGCGGTGTCCTGTCTCGCCAATGCGTTCGTTTTTTGTCGAGTGACTGTTGGTGCCAGGCAAGGCGGCGCGACGAGTCATAGCCCGCTATGGCGAGGAGCGGCAACGCAGTATGGCGCCAACAGGCGCCGACAAAAAAAGAACAGCATTGGTGAGACAGGATACTTGATGGGCGAATTTGAGCTGATCCGTCATTACTTCGCCGCCGCGCCTTGTGCGCAGGGCGGCGAGGGCGTTGCGCTGGGGATTGGCGACGATTGCGCCGTGCTGGCCGTTCCTGCCGGGGAACAGTTGGCGGTGTCCACCGACACCTTGGTGGCCGGTGTGCATTTTCCGGACCCGTGCGACCCGTTCCTGCTCGGCCAGCGCTCGTTGGCCGTGGCGGTCAGTGACCTGGCTGCCATGGGCGCCACGCCCCTTGCCTTTACCCTTGCCCTGACCTTGCCGACGGTGACCGCCGATTGGCTGCAAGCCTATGCCCGTGGCTTGAACCAGATGGCCCAGGCGTGTGGCGTGGCGCTGGTGGGGGGGGACACCACCTGCGGGCCGCTCAGCCTGACCATGACCGTGTTCGGCCGGGTGCCGTCCGGCCAGGCCTTGACCCGCAGCGGCGCACAGCCTGGCGATCTGCTCTGTGTCGGCGGCGAGCTGGGCAACGCGGCTGGCGCCTTGCCGCTGGTGCTTGGTCAGCGCAGCGCCGGACCGGATGTCGGCGAACCGCTGTTGGCCCATTATTGGTCGCCACGTCCGCAGATCGAGCTGGGCCTGGCGTTGCGTGGCAAGGCCAGTGCGGCGATGGATATTTCCGATGGCCTGCTGGCCGATTGCGGGCACATCGCCCTGGCGTCGGGTGTCGCATTACAAGTGGAACGGGAGCGGCTGCCGTTGTCCAAGGCTTTGCAGGCGTTTCTTGGGCGCTCGCATGCGCAGGATGCCGCCCTGAGTGGCGGTGATGACTATGTCTTGTTGTTCACCGTGCCACCGGTCCGATTGTCGGCGTTGCAGGCCGAAGGCTGGCCGATCCACGTGATCGGTGCAGTCATGGCCGGGGAGGGTGTCACGCTGGTTGACAACTCCGGGCACGACATCACCCCGACAATCCGGGGTTATCAACATTTTCGGGAGACACCGTGACAGATCATCCCAACCAGGTCCCGGCAGAGTTCGTTCCACCCTCGGTCTGGAGCAATCCCTGGCATTTCATGGCATTTGGCTTCGGTTCGGGCACTTTACCCAAGGCGCCGGGCACATGGGGCTCGCTGGTTGCGCTACCCTTCATACCGTTGTGGCAGATGTTGCCCGACTGGGGCTATTGGCTGATGCTGGGCATCACCATGCTGTTTGGCTTCTGGTTGTGCGGCAAAGTGGCGGATGACCTGCGGGTGCACGATCATGAGGGTATCGTCTGGGACGAAATGGTCGGCATGTGGATCACCCTGTGGCTGGTGCCTGAAGGCTGGTACTGGCTGTTGGCGGGTTTCCTGGTGTTCCGCTTCTTCGATATCCTCAAGCCCTGGCCGATCCGCTGGATCGACCGCCATGTGCACGGAGGTGTCGGGATCATGCTCGATGATGTACTGGCCGGGGTCTTTGCCTGGCTGGCAATGCAGGGATTGGTGTGGTGTTTCACCTGAGGGAGTCAGGAATGGGCGTAAGCCGCGCACTGCTGCTGTTGTTGTGTCTGGGGACGTGCCTCGGTGTTCGGGCAGCCGACCTGGCACCGCTGCCGGGCAAGGTCCGCGCTGCCAGTGAGGAGTGGGCCGCTTATACCCAGGCCGATGGCCAGGGCATGGGCTGGGACATCTTGCGCGAGGTGTTCGAGCCCGAGGGCGTCAAGCTGGAGATCCGCAGCGTGCCCTATACCCGTTCTACCGGGCTGGTGCAGCGCGGCGAAGCCGACGTCCAGGTTGGCGCCTATCGTGATGAAACCGAAGGCGTGCTCTATCCCAAGTGGCATTACGACGTCGATCACATTTATGCCCTGGGGTTGGTGAGCAAGCCGACGCCCACCCTGGCGACACTCGGTAACTACCGGTTGGTCTGGATGCGCGGCTACGAATACAACAACTACCTGCCCAATATCCGGCGCTTCAATGAAATCCACCGGGCCGTTGGGATCCTGCCGATGCTGGTCCATGATCGCGCCGATTTCTATATCGATGCGTTGATGGAAATCCAGGACGTGCTCGCCAAGGCCGACAATCCCCAGCAGTTCAAGCTCACGCCGCTGATCAACTTGCCGCTCTACCTGGGCTTTGCCAATACCGAAAGTGGTCGAGCGTTGCGTGCACTGTATGACCGGCGCATGGAAGTGCTGGTAAAAAACGGCCAGCTGAAGCCGATTTTCGAGCGCTGGAAGCAACCCTACCCGTTCGACGAGAACGGCAAGCCGCCCAAGCCGTAATCAAACTTTTCGATGGTGATGGGCGACAATTCAGCCTAAGCGTCCGTCGGGACCTGCTGTTACAATGCCCCCTCTGCGAATCTCCAGTACTAGATCAGGAGCACACCGGTGCCTGTCGTTTTTGTTGCCGCTTCCAAGCTGCCAACGCCCTTTGCGCAATTCACCATGCATGGTTTTCTCGATGAAGCCACCGGCCGCGAGCACGTGGTGCTGAGCCTGGGTGATATCGCCGACGGTGCTCCGGTGCTTGGCCGCCTGCACTCCGAATGCCTGACGGGCGATGCCCTGTTCAGCCAGCGCTGCGATTGCGGTTCGCAGCTCGAAGCCGCATTACAGGCCATCGCCCGCGAAGGCCGTGGCGTGCTGCTGTACCTGCGCCAGGAAGGTCGGGGCATTGGCCTGTTGAACAAGATCCGCGCCTACGAGTTGCAGGACGGCGGTGCCGACACCGTCGAAGCCAACGAACGCCTGGGCTTTGCCGCTGACCTGCGCGACTACAGCATCTGCCTGCCGATGCTTGAGCACCTGGGCGTCAGGTCGCTGCGCCTGATGACCAACAACCCACGCAAGGTCAAGGCAATGACCGACATGGGCATCGTGGTGGCCGAGCGTGTGCCACTGCACACCGGGCACAACCCCCACAACAAACTCTACCTGGCGACCAAGGCCAGCAAGCTCGACCACATGATGGGCAACGAGCACCAGAGCGAGGTTGACCGGGCGTGACCCGCGGTCAGGTCCGGCGGCGACTGGCCGTCAGCTGGTGGCAATACCTGGCGCTGGCCTTGTTGCCGCTGTTCGTGATCAATGCGGTGTTCGGCCAGGGCGAAGCACTTCTGCCGGTGCTGGCGATGCCGCTGTTCATCGCGGGCCTGGCCTCGATGTTTGTCAGCCTGCGCTTCTTCGGGCCTTACAAGAACGCCTTGGTTGCGACCCAGCAAGCCCTGGACACGCCTCAGGAGCCTGAAGCCTGGATCATCCTGGCGGCCCGTCGCCGCGCCGCATTCCTGGCCGCCGGGCTACCGGCCTGGATAGGTGCGCTGGCGGTGTGCGTCGGCCTGGAAGCGGTGCCGTTGATGCTGCTGGCGTTGTCCACGGCGGTGCTGTTCTACCTGTATCGCATCCCGCGTCAGCTCGGCTGATAGCACGACCCCTGTGGGAGCGGGCTTGCTCGCGAAAGCGGAGTGTCAGT
>NZ_JALJDX010000119.1 GCF_022952855.1 Pseudomonas sp. RGM2987
ATATGATGCCTGGCGCGAACCTGTGGGAGCGAGCCTGCTCGCGAAAGCGGCGGGTCAGTCAGCATTGATGGCGGCTGACACACCGCTTTAGCGAGCAAGCCCGCTCCCACATTTGATCTGCCTCAGGCCAGTTCGGCCACCACCGCTGCCAGGGCCTTGGCCGGGTCGGCCGCCTGGCTGATCGGACGGCCGATCACCAGGTAGTCGGAACCGGCGTCCAGGGCCTGGCGCGGGGTGAGGATGCGCCGCTGGTCGTCCTGGGCGCTGCCCGCCGGGCGAATGCCCGGGGTCACCAGTTGCAGCGAAGGGTGCGCCGTCTTCAGAGCATTGGCTTCCAGCGCCGAACAGACCAGACCATCCAGGCCCGCCTTCTGCGCCAGCGCCGCCAGGCGCAGCACTTGTTCCTGGGGCTCGATGTCCAGGCCGATCCCGGCCAGGTCCTCGCGCTCCATGCTGGTCAGCACGGTGACGCCGATCAGCAACGGTTGCGGGCCGCTACGCTGGTCCAGCACTTCGCGGCAGGCCGCCATCATGCGCAGGCCCCCGGAGCAATGCACGTTGACCATCCACACGCCCATCTCGGCCGCAGCCTTGACCGCCATCGCGGTGGTGTTGGGGATATCGTGGAATTTCAGGTCCAGGAACACTTCGAAACCTTTGTCGCGCAAGGTCCCGACGATTTCCGAAGCGCAGCTGGTGAACAGTTCCTTGCCGACTTTGACCCGGCACAGCTTGGGGTCCAACTGGTCGGCCAGCTTCAGGGCGGCGTCACGGGTAGGGAAATCCAGGGCGACGATGATGGGCGTCTGGCAGGCGGACATGAGCGGGCTCTCAGGCAAGGTCGAAATCGGCGCGCATTGTAGCGGAACCGGTGCCCTTGCGGGACCCGGTAATCGGTAAAACTACCGTGCCTGGCTCTTGCTCCAGTCGGTCAACAGGCTGTATGCCACGGCCAGCAAGGTCGGGCCGATGAACAGGCCGATGAAGCCGAAGGCGATCAGGCCGCCAAACACGCCTAGTAGCACGATGACCAGCGGCAGGTTTCCGCCGCGGCTGATCAGATAGGGCTTGAGCACGTTGTCCACGCCGCTGATGATGAACGTGCCCCAGATACCGAGGAACACCGCCATCCCGTACTCACCCTTCCAGGCCAGCCAGGCCGTGGCGGGGATCCAGACCAGGGGCGGTCCCATGGGAATCAGGCTCAACAGGAAGGTGACGATCCCCAGGACCAAGGCCCCCGGTACCCCGGCGATCAGGAAGCCGATCAGTGCCAGCAAGGCCTGGGCCGCCGCGGTGCCGATCACGCCGTTGACCACCCGTTGCACCGTACCGGCCACCAATTCGATGTAATAACCGGCGCGGTCGCCGATCAGACGCTCCAGCAACCCGTGGACAAACGCCGCCAGGCGCGGGCCGTCGCGATAGAAAAAGAACACGAACACGATGCTCAGGGTCAGTTCGAGCATGCCGCCGCCAATCTGCTTGCTGCGGGCCAGCAGCCAGTTGCCGACCTGCCCCAGGTACGGTTTGATGGACACCATCATCGCCGCGCCCTGCTGGTCGATGCTGTTCCAGATTGCCACCAATCGTCCACCCACCAGCGGCAAACCGGCCAGCCAGACCGGAGCGTCAGGCAGGCCATCGACCTGCACGTCCTTGATGAAGGTCGTGGCGTCGCGCACATGATCGGCCAGGTTGAAACCCAACCATACCAGCGGCACCGCCACCAGCAGCATCCAGCCTACCGTCAGCAGCGCCGCCGCCAAAGATTCGCGGCCGTTGAGCCAGCGGGTCAACAGACGCATCAATGGCCAACTGGCGAACGCCAGCACCGCGCCCCAGAACAGCGCCGACCAGAATGGCGCCATCACCCAGAGGCTGGCGCCGAACAACACCAGAAGCAGAATCTGCACCAACAGCCGATCGTTATTGAGCATGTAAGGTCTCGGAAATGAACAGGGCCGAGGCAACGGCGTGGAACCCGTCGCCCCGCATCAGCTTAGCGCAGCAATTCCAGATGCAGACCCGCCGCATCGCCGCCGGCAGTCTCCATGCGCGCCAGCCGCACACCCTGGGTCGCCAGCGCCTGGAGCCAAGCCTCGGCGTTGGGCCCGGCGATACTGACCCGCAGGCCTGTGTCCAGGTTCAGCGCCCGGGACAACAGACGCACCCAGGTGTCGTCCGGCGCACCGGCAAGGCGCGGCAAATCCAGCACCCCGGTGTCCTTGAGCTGGCGCAGGAGCGTAGCCGAGGTCGGCAGCACGTCGCCCAGCGGTGCGCCGGCCTCGAACTGCTCGACGTGCAGGTAGGCCTTGCGATTGCCACGCGTAATGGCATATAGCGCCATCAGCGTGTTGTCCGCCGGCGGCGCCAGGCGCAGCAACAGGTAGGCCTGCCCATTGTCGTCACCGTAGAGCTTGGCGTTGCCGAACACTTCGTTGGCCCACAGGCTGCTCTCGCCGCAATCACGGGCCTGGCACCAGAACAACAGCTCGGCGCCCTGCTTTTGCAGTGCTTCGCGAGCCGCCGTGAAACCCTGGGTCGCCGAATGCTCAGGCGGCAGCTCATAGGTTACCGACGTGAGATTGCCGCGGCCGTCGACCTGGCCGTCGAAACGCAACTGGCCGCTGATCTTGCGGATCGAGCCCATGGGGTAGACCCGCTCCAGGTCGCTGATTTGCCGATAATCGACAATCTGCGCGTCGGGCACCCGGGGCACCCGCTCCAGGTCACGACTGCCGGACACATCGGCGGCGAACGACGCCGGGCTGGCACAGGCCAGCATCAACAAAGCGAATGAACGGATGGATGATTTCATTGGATCGGCTTGGCCCAGGGTGCCTGGACACAGCGGGTGGCATCGACGCAGCGTGAGGCGAATAAACAGAGATCTGTCATGGTTGTCTCCCTTTCAACCCGCCCAGCCTCGACAGTTGCCCGGCGCAAGTCAAGAATCGCTGAAGAACCGATTGAAACAGTCTGCTACAAGCGCGGCGCCGGTCTCGTCGTTCAAGTGCAAATGATGCCCGCCTGGCAGTTGCTCATGACTGAAGGGTAGACGCTCCAGCATAGCCTTGTGCTGGGCAAGCATGCCTTCGGCTGCCACCAGCAGATGCGCAGGACAATTGATCCGGGCCACGAATGCCATGGCCTGCTCATCGGTCAGGCGCAAAGGCGACGGCAGGGTCAGACGGTTGTCGGTGCGCCAGGTGTATCCACCGGGCACCGGCATCAGGCCGCGCTGGGCCAGTAACTCGGCGGCCTCGCGGCTCACCGCTACCAAACCCTTCATACGCGCTTCGATGGCCCGCTCAAGGGTTTTGTAGACCGGTTTGCGTTTGTGCTGCAAATCCAACTGCGCTTGCAGCGCCATGCCCATGCGCTCGGCCGCGTTGTCGCCTTTGGCTGTAGGAGGAATCAACCCATCGATCAACGCCAGGTGTGTCACCCGTTCCGGCAGGGAGCCGGCGAGCACGAGCGACACGATGGCCCCCATGGAGTGCCCCAGCAGCGCGAAACGCTTCAAGCCCAATTGTTCGGCAACTTGCAGCACGTCATGGGCGTAGTCCCACAGGGCATAGCCGGCGCCGGGCGGCCGGTGCCCGGAGTGACCATGGCCGGCCATGTCCAGAGCGACGACCCGCAGGCCTTCCAGGCGTGGAGCCAGTCGGGCAAAGCTGTTGGCGTTGTCCAGCCAGCCGTGCAAGGCGATCACCGGCCGGCCATCTTCCGGCCCGAACAGATGCGCCGCCAGTTCGATATGGGGCAGGCTCAGGCGGACCTCTTCGACCATGCTCATGCGCTGCGCCCTTCCCAGCGTTGGAACAGGTCCTTGAGCAGGTTGGCGGTGTCCTGCGGACGCTCGAGCGGGAACATATGACCGCCGGGCATGCTCAGTGCCTCGCCCTGGGGCATGCGGCCCACCGAACGGGTGTGATGACGCATTACCACCCGGCTCTGCCGCCCGCGCACCACCGCCAGCGGCACCTGGAGCTTGCGCGCCCGTCCGGGACTGGTGTGGGGTACGCCGCGATAAATGCTGATTTCCGTGGCCGGGTCGAAACGCAGCCGCAGTCGGTCACCGTCTTGCTGCAGTCCATGTTGCAGATAGGCATCGAAGCAATCCGGATCGAAACCACGGAACAGGGTCTTGCCGGCGAAATACTCCCGGGCCGCCGCCAGGTCCGCGAACTCTTCGCGCCGCCCCAGGGTCCGCCCGGCCGGGGTCAGGCGGTCGATGAAACCGAGGCGCTTGGCGGCCAGGATCACCCATTGGTCGGCGCGGGTCAGCACCGGTGAATCGAGCATGACCACGCCCCGGTACAACTGCGGACGACGCAAGGCCGCGTGCAAATGCAGCACGCCGCCCAGGGAGTGGCCGACGCCCCACACCGGGGCCGGTTGCTGCTCCAGGTGGTGGATCAGCTCGTCCACCAGGTTGTGCCAGTTGTCGTCCACTGGAAAGCGCGGGTCATGCCCGTGCAACTCCAGGTGCGCGACTGCGTACTGCGGCGCCAGCGCGGCGAACAACTTGCCATAGGTGGCTGATGGAAAACCGTTGGCGTGGGCGAAAAATACCTGTTGCGACATGACAGCCGATCCATTGGGGAACTGCGGCTGATTGTCCGCACAAGCCATCGGCGCGGCAATGACCGTAAGTGACAGGAATGATGACAGGCGGGGTTGGGCTATGGGGCTGCCGTCGTCCATGGCGCGCGCTGTGGCGAGGGAGCTTGCTCCCGCTGGCCTGCGCAGCAGGCCTTACTTCACGCTACGCGTCGTGCCAGGGAGATCGCGTTGGCGGGTTTAGGGCCGCTTCGCAGCCCAGCGGGAGCAAGCTCCCTCGCCACGGGATTTTGCCAGCCATACGGCCTTCGGCAGCCACGAAACCTCAACGCGCCGGCGGCTGCTCGCCCAGTGGCACCACAGCCATGGTCAGGCGTGATACGCAATTGACCTTGCCGTCGTTGTTGGTCAGGCGGATGTCCCAGACCTGGGTGGTACGGCCCAGGTGGACCATCCGGGCGGTGGCGCTGACCCGTCCGCTGCGTACGCCGCGCAGATGGTTGGCGTTGATCTCCAGGCCCACGCAATAGAACTTGCTGGTGTCCACGCACAGGTAGGCAGCCATGGACCCGACCGTCTCGGCCAGCACCACCGAAGCGCCGCCGTGCAACAGGCCGAACGGCTGGTGGGTGCGGTGGTCGACCACCATGCTGGCGGTCAGGGACTCGTCGTCGAACGACTCGAAACGAATGTCCAGCACTTCACTGATGGTGTTTTTACCAGCAGCGTTCAGTTGTTCGATGGTGGGGGTGGTGCGCCACAGACTCATCGTTGCCCTTCCTTTGTTGTTTTTGTCGCATTCAATTGTGTCACCTCATGGGTGACGCAGGCCCTTGAGCGTCATTGCCCCGGCCAGCGGCAGCTCGCCTTCCAGCTCGGCCAGGCCGGCGGTCTTCACTTGTTCGGGTTGTTGCAGATGGCCGTGTTGCAGCAAGCCCAGCAAGCTGCCCACCAGTGGGTTATGGCTGACCAGCAACACCTCGCCCTGGTCCCCGAGGTGTTCCAGCACGGCCTGGGGCCGGGTGTCCGGCGTCAGCCAGTCCACCGTGACCAGTTCCGGCTCGAACCCCAGCGCTTCGCGCACCAGTTGTGCGGTCTGCTGGGCGCGCCGGTAGGGGCTGGCGTAAATCGCCAGCAGCGGCTGGCCGATCAATCCGGCGGCGCTGCGCAACACCTCTTCGCGGCCGTGGGCGGTCAAGGCCCGCTCAGGATCCGGTCGAGCGCCGTAAGGCTCGGCTTCGCCATGGCGCAATATCCACAGTTTCATAACTTCGGCTCTTCGTCGCGGGCCGGGTGCGGCGCCGGTGCCACGGCGTGCGGTGCTTCGCCTTCCGGTGCGCGTGGGGTTGGCCAGTCGGCGAACGGCCAGGGTTTCTGGTCGCTGTGGAACGTGCCGAAACGACCGATCTGCGCGAGGAACTGGCTCAGGCTGTCGCCGAAATTCATCAGGCTGGCGCTGGGGGCGCCGTAGATCAGTCGATAAATCAACTGCACCAGCACCACGGCGCCGAGGATGAATTGCGCCACCTGCCAGACCAGCAGGTAGATCACCATCCACAGCACACGCAGCAGGATGGACTCGTATTGGGGTTGCCCTTTCGGATCGTTCATGGCTCGCTCCTGCTCGCGGTCAATAACGGTTCAGTTGAAACCGCTGGTGGAAATGAAATCGACATCGGTCTTCGGTTCGCCCCGCATCAACAGCTCGATGACCTGCTCCAGCGTGCGCCCCTCGAACAGAATCGCGTGCAGCCCGGCGACCAGCGGCATGTACACGCCCGCCTCCTGGGACTTGGCCTTGAGTACCTTGAGGGTGTTCACGCCCTCGGCGACTTCTCCCAGGCGCGACACGGCTTCATCGAGGCTCAGGCCCTGGCCGAGGGCGAAACCGACCTGATAGTTGCGGCTCTTGGGCGAAGAACAGGTGACAATCAGGTCGCCCACTCCGGCCAGTCCCAGGAAGGTCATCGGATTGGCGCCCTGGCTCACGGCAAATCGGGTCATTTCCGCCAGGGCCCGGGTAATCAGCATGCTCTTGGTGTTCTCGCCCATGCCCAGCGCCACCGCCATGCCGGCGATGATCGCGTAGACGTTCTTCAGCGCTCCACCCAACTCCACCCCATAACGGTCGGCGCTGGCGTAGACCCGGAAGGTGCGGCCATGAAGCGCGGCCTGGACCCGTTGGCACAGCTCCTCGTCTTCACTGGCGACCACGGTGGCAGTCAGCGCGTGCTCGGCGATCTCCCGCGCCAGGTTCGGCCCGGAGATCACGCCGATCCGCGCCTTGGGCGCGATTTCTTCGAGGATTTCGCTCATCAGCTTGAAGCTCTGGGCTTCGATGCCCTTGGTCAGGCTTACCAACAGCTTGCCGCTCAAGCGCTCGGCATGGGGGGCCAGGACCGAGCGCAAGGCACTGGACGGCAAGGCGACGAAAAACAGCTCGCTGCCCTCCAGGGTCGCCTGCAAATCGGTGACCGGCTCCACTTCCGGGCGGATCTTGATGCCCTTGAGGTAACGCGGGTTCTCGCGGTTGACCCGGATAGCCTCGGCCTGCTCCGGGTCGCGCATCCATTGGCGCACTACAAGGCCATTCTCGGCCAGCAGGTTGGCCACGGCGGTGCCGAAACTCCCGCCTCCCAGGACCGCAATCGGGCGCTGTTCAGTCATATGCAATCCGTTCATCCATACCAAGTGGCAATGCGGGGCATTATACGGAGCGGCCGGAGCGCGACCAGCCCCGGAAAAAATTACCCACGGCTGTAGGAAGCTGACTATCAATTCCTAGGAAAATGCCGTCAACGTGAATGGAAAAGTCGTTCAGCTCAGTTAACATGCCCGCCATTCTTCCATTATCAAAGGCTGTGCCGTGTCAGTTGGCCCCCTCCGTCCAGGTTCGTCGCTGCTATTGGCGCTGATCATCAGCCCGCCAGTGCTGGCCGATGACCTGTTTGTCGACAGCCAGCCGTTGCCGCAAGTGCTGACGGCCACGCGCCTGAAGCAATCGCCGGCGGCGGTGCCAGGCAGCATGACGGTATTGGACAGCGAGCTGATCAAGTCCAGCGGCGCCCGGGACATCAGCGAACTGCTGCGCCTGGTGCCGGGCATGATGGTCGGCAATATCAGCGGCAATCAGGCCGCCGTGAACTACCACGGCACCAATGCCAGCGAAGCACGGCGCATGCAGGTGCTGATCGATGGCCGCTCGGTGTACCGCGCCGGCCTGGCGACGGTGGACTGGAGCGATATCCCGGTGGCGATGGAAGACATCGAGCGAATTGAAGTCTTCCGCGGCCCCAACACCGTCAGCTACGGCGCCAATGCACTGATGGCGGTGGTCAACATCATCACCCGCGCACCCGCCGACAGTCATGGCACCCGGATGAAAATCACCCGGGGCCAGCGCGGCATCAGCGACTGGTACGCCAGCCAGGGCAGCGGCTGGGACGGCGGCGACCTGCGGCTGTCATTGTCCGGCCAGGAAGACGACGGTTTTGACAGCGACCGCAACGGCGCCGACTACCGCGACAGCCGCCGCCTGAATCGCTTCAACCTGTCCGTCAGCCAGACCCTCGACGAGCAACAAAGCATCGATTGGCAGTTGAACGCCAAGGACGGGACCAATCAGCGGCCCTATACCTACCATCCGGTGTTTGCCGGGATTACCGCCGCTGGGGATAACTCCGACGTCATCGCCAAGGACTATGCCGGTTCCTTGCGCTGGAACCTGGACCTGAACCCCGACCACAGCCTTTATGTACAGGGCTCGGCCCAGCATTGGGATCGCCAGCAGACCTGGCGTGCCTGTGACGCCGAAGTGTCCTTCAGCCCACAACTGACCGACCTGTGGCAACTCAACCCTTATTACGCCGAGAAGCTGGCGCGCAATATGCCCAGCTTCACCGGCACCGGCGCGCCGCCCGGCACCGCGCAAGAGCAGGCGCTGGGCAATCAGGTGCTCGAGCAGTGGCGCAACGGTGCCTCGCGAACCCTGTGCGGAGACATCGACCAGAGCGCCCGGGAGTCGCGCTACGACTTGGAAATCCAGGACACCCTCAGCTTGTCCGACAGCCTGCGCCTAGTCACCGGGGCGAACTATCGCTACGACCGGGCCGACTCCGAGACCTATTTCAACGGCACCGTGGACGACACCACCTGGCGGCTGTTCGGCCAGCTCGAATGGCGGGCCAGCGAACACTGGCTGCTGCAAGGCGGCGCGATGTTCGAAGACACCCGCCTGACCGGCAGCTCGCTGACCCCGAGGGTCGCGGTCAACTACCTGATCACCCCGCGCCATGGCCTGCGGGCGGTGTACTCCGAAGCCGTGCGTTCGCCGGACATGTTCGAGAACAACGTCAACTGGAGCTACCAGGTCACCAACCTGCAACCCGCCGCGTTCGGCCAGCGCAGTGCCCGCTACTTCGTCCAGACCCGTGGCCCGGGCGACCTGGAGCAGGAACACATGCGCTCCCGGGAACTGGGCTACAACGGTTTCTTCATGGACCTGGGCCTGGCAGTGGACGTGAAGCTGTTCCATGACGAAATCACCGGCATGATCAGCGAGCCGCTGCGCAACAATCAGTACATCGCCAGCAACAGCGCCCAGTCAGAGTTTTCCGGTGCCGAGACCCAGTTCGACTGGCGCATCACCAGCGCCGACCGCCTGCGCCTGACCTATGCCTACGTCGATGCCAAGGCCAGCAACCCGCTCGACGAACAACTGACCGCCCGCAACAGTGGTTCGGCCGGCTGGCTGCGGGATTGGGGCCAGGGCTGGAACAGCGCGGTGTTCTACTACGCCGCCGATGCCATCAACGGTTATCGCTTCGAACGGGTCGACACCCGCCTCGCCCGGCGCATCCCCCTGGGCAAGGCGAGCCTGGAGCTGGCCGGCATCCTGCAAGAGCGCCTGGATAATCAACCCACCACGTTCATCGACAACCGCTACGACTCGCGCCATACCCTGTACTTCAGCGCGGAGTTGTCCTTCTAGATGTCCCGGGGCCAATCGCGCAAGACGCCATTGCATGGCCGCCTGCCGCTGGTGCTATGCCTGGTGCTGGCCGGCTGGTTGGCGATGTTCGAGGCCCGCGCCGCCGACATTCTGCTGGCTGGCGCCGAGGATGGCCCCGGCGTGCAGTCCTTCACCCAGGCGCTCAAGGCGCTGCGGCCCGAAGATGAGGTGCGATTCACGCCCTTGGCCAATCTGCCGGCGCCGGGCAAGTTGCCCAGCAATGTCCGCCTGATCCTGCTTGACCTGCCCAGCCTCGACTGGCGCCTGCAGGATGCCCGCGGACCGGCCACCCTGGTGTTGCGCATCAGTCGCCAGCAGGCTCGGGAGCGCCTCGGTGACGCCACGCCCGAGCACCTGAGCCTGCTGTGGAGCGACCCGCCGGTGGCGCGGCAATTGCGGCTGGTCCGCACGATCCTGCCGCAAGTGCGGCGGGTCGGCGTGCTGTACGACCGGCACAGCGAATTCCTGCTCAAGGACATTCGCCAGGCCGCGGCACCGCTGGCCCTGGAGATCGTCGCCGAGCGCTGGGACGACACCAGCGACAGCCGCCCCCTGCAAAACCTGCTGGGCCAGAGCGATGTGCTGCTGGGCCTCGATGACCCCGACCTGTACAACCCCAAGACCGTGAAGAACCTGTTGCTCAGCAGCTACGCCCGGCAACGCGCGCTGATCGGCCCGAGCGCTGCGTTCGTCAAGGCCGGCAGCCTGGCCAGCACCTACAGCGACCAGGAAGACTGGCTGGCGATTCTCGACGAACTGCTCGACCGCCCCGCCGCCAGTTGGCCGCGCACCCTTTATCCGACCCGCTTCAAAGTCCTGGGCAACCGCCAGGTTGCCCGCTCACTGGGAATCGAACCGATCGAAGCCGAATCCGTCGCGGCAATGCTGGCCGAAGGAGAACAACGCCCATGACCTTGCGTCGCCGTTGGGACATCAACACCCGCACCCAGCTCATCGCCCTCGGCCCGGCGTTGCTGCTGACCGTGCTGTTGATCAGCTTCTTTACCTTCGTGCGGATCCAGGACCTGCGCCAGGAGCTCAATCACACCGGGCAACTGATCGCCAACCAACTGGCCCCCGCCACGGAATACGGAGTGATCTCCGGCAACAACGAGGTCCTGGAGAGCCTGCTCACCGCGACCCTGGCGACGCCTCACGTGCGCTTTCTGGAAGTCCAGGACAGCACCGGGAAGGTGTTGGTGTACGTCGAACAACCCGAGCAGACCCGCAGCCGCTCCCAGCAGGTCGAAGTGTTCCAGGCCCCGGTGCGCCTGCAACGCATTGCGCTGAACAATGATTTCCTGCAAGGCAACAGTACCGCCATCGAGGCGCCGGTCGAGGACTACCTGGGCCGGGTGATCGTCGGCATGTCCAACGACGCGTTCAGCCAGCGCCAGCAGGAAATCCTGTTCAAGGCCGCGATCCTGGCGCTGTTCGCCCTGCTGTTCACCTTTCTGGTGGCGCGGCGGCTGGCGTCCAACCTGTCCCGACCGATCCGTGACATTGGCAATGCGGTCAAGGCGATCCAGCAAGGCGACTACAGCACGCCGCTGCCCATCGTCGACGACGGTGAACTGGGGGCATTGTCGCGGCACATCAACAACCTGGCCGAAGGCCTCCAGCAAGCCAGCCGGGAGCAGCACCAGGCCATGGCGCAACTCATCCAGACCCGGGAGGAAGCGGAGAAAGCCAACAGTGCCAAGTCCGAGTTCCTGGCGATGATGAGCCATGAACTGCGCACGCCCATGAACGGCGTGCTGGGCATGTTGCAACTGCTGGAAACCACGCGCATGACCGACGAACAGCACGAATACACGGCGCTGGCTTCGGAGTCCACCGAGCACCTGTTGAAGGTGATCAACGACATCCTCGACTTCTCGCGCATCGAACGCTCGGCCCTGGAACTCGAGCACATCCCGTTCAACCTGGCCGAACTGGTGGGCAGTTGCGCCCAGTCGTTCCAGCACAGCGCCGCACAGCGCAAGCTGGGCCTGGAGTTGCTGATCCCGGACGACATGCAGGCCTTGCAGGTCCAGGGCGATCCGACGCGGATCCGGCAGATCCTGGTCAACCTGATCGGCAACGCGCTGAAATTCACCGAGCAAGGCCAAATCACCGTGCAATGCCAGTGGCAGGCCCTGGACCACGAACTGCTGTGGTTCACCTGCACCGTGCGTGACAGTGGCATCGGCATCGCCACCGAAAGCCTGGACCGGATGTTCGACGCCTTCCAACAGGCCGACAGCTCGATTTCCCGGCGCTACGGCGGCACCGGCCTGGGCCTGCCGATCGCCCGCACCCTGGCCGAACGCATGGGCGGTACGCTGCGGGCCCAGAGCGAGGAAGGCCAGGGATCGGTGTTCACCCTGGAAATCCCGCTGGCCCTGTCGCGACAAATGCCGCCGCCCGTCCCGGTGCCACGCGCACTGGCCGGCAGCGGCGACGGCGAAGGTCGCAACATCCTGCTGGTGGAGGACAATCCGGTGAATCAGACGGTGATCGAAGCCATGCTGCGCAGCCTGGGGTTCACCGTCAGCGTCGCCACCGATGGCGCCCAAGCCGTGCGCAGCGCCGAGAGCCTGATTTTCGAAGCGATCCTCATGGACTGCCGGTTGCCCATCATCGATGGCTACGAAGCCACCCGGCAAATCCGCCAACTGCCCGGCTGCACCGATGTGCCGATCATTGCCTTGACCGCCAACGCCTTGCAGGGCGACCGCGAAACTTGTCTCGAGGCGGGTATGAACGATTACTTGGCCAAACCGTTCAAAAGGCTGGAACTGCAGCAGATTCTGCAGCGCTGGGTGAGTTAGTACCGGCCATTGGACGATCTGCGACTGGCGTGAAAGGCGAAAGTGCGGCAGTCTTAGGCACCCAAACAAGCCTTCACCGGAAGCTTGATTAAAATTTCAGTGCACAGGTGTACATTCATTTCCTGTGCGCTGTGACTTTCACTACAACGCAATAGTCTATGAGTAGGCTGTCGCTTCGAGGCATGAACGCTTCGAGCGACCGGGAAGATTTGCCCCACCCTGCCGCATGGGACTATTGAGGAGCTCGCATGACCAAACAAAACGCCTTTACCCGGGAAGATCTGCTGCGCTGCAGTCGCGGTGAGCTGTTCGGCCCAGGTAACGCGCAACTGCCCGCCCCGAACATGCTGATGGTGGATCGCATCACCCTGATCAGCGAAGAGGGTGGCAAGTACGGCAAAGGTGAATTGGTCGCCGAGCTGGATATCACTCCGGACCTGTGGTTCTTCGCCTGCCATTTCGAAGGCGATCCGGTGATGCCGGGCTGCCTGGGCCTCGATGCCATGTGGCAACTGGTCGGCTTCTTCCTCGGCTGGCAGGGCCTGCCAGGTCGCGGTCGCGCCCTGGGTTCGGGCGAAGTGAAATTCTTCGGCCAGGTGCTGCCGACCGCGAAGAAAGTCACCTATAACATTCATATCAAGCGCGTCCTCAAGGGCAAGCTGAACCTGGCCATCGCCGACGGTTCGGTCACTGTCGACGGTCGCGAGATCTACACCGCCGAGGGCCTTCGGGTCGGCGTTTTCACCTCCACTGACAACTTCTAAGGGTTATCCGCATGCGCCGCGTCGTTATCACTGGTCTGGGCATCGTTTCGTGCCTGGGCAATGACAAAGAGACCGTCTCCGCTAACCTGCGTGCAAGTCGCCCGGGCATCCGGTTCAATCCGGAATACGCCGAAATGGGTCTGCGTAGCCAGGTTTCCGGCTCCATCGACCTGAACCTCGAAGAATTGATCGATCGCAAGATCTACCGTTTCGTCGGCCACGCGGCGGCCTACGCCTACCTGGCCATGAAAGACGCCATCGCCGATTCCGGCCTGACCGAGGAGCAAGTGTCCAACGTGCGTACCGGCCTGATCGCCGGCTCCGGTGGCGCCTCGACCCTGAACCAGATGGAAGCGCTGGATATCCTGCGCGACAAAGGCGTCAAGCGCGTTGGCCCGTACCGCGTCACGCGGACCATGGGCAGCACCGTTTCGGCCTGCCTGGCCACGCCGTTCAAGATCAAGGGCGTCAACTACTCGATCTCCTCCGCCTGCGCCACCAGTGCTCATTGCATCGGCAACGCTGTCGAGCAGATCCAGTTGGGCAAGCAGGACATCGTCTTCGCCGGCGGCGGCGAAGAAGAACATTGGAGCCAGTCGTTCCTGTTCGACGCCATGGGCGCACTGTCCACCCAGTACAACGAAACCCCGGACAAGGCCTCCCGCGCCTACGACGCCAAGCGTGACGGTTTCGTCATCGCCGGCGGTGGCGGCATGGTGGTGGTCGAGGAGCTGGAACACGCCCTGGCCCGTGGTGCGAAGATCTACGCGGAAATCGTCGGCTACGGCGCCACTTCCGACGGCTACGACATGGTTGCCCCGAGCGGTGAAGGCGCCATCCGCTGCATGCAGATGGCCATGTCCACCGTCGACACGCCGATCGACTACCTGAACACCCACGGCACCTCGACTCCGGTCGGCGACGTCGCGGAAATGAAAGGCGTACGTGCAGTCTTCGGCGACAAGGCACCGGCCATCAGCTCCACCAAGAGCCTGTCCGGTCACTCCCTGGGCGCCGCCGGCGTTCACGAAGCGATCTACTGCCTGCTGATGATGGAAGGCCAGTTCATGGCCGGTTCGGCCAACATCGACGAGCTGGATCCGGAAGTGGCCGACCTGCCGATCCTGACCAAGACTCGCGAAGACGCCACCATCGACACCGTGATGAGCAACAGCTTCGGCTTCGGCGGCACCAACGCCACCCTGGTGCTGAAGCGCTGGCAGGGCAAGTAAGCCCCGCCGCTACGCCACACAGAAAAACGCCCCGACTGGTTCGGGGCGTTTTTTTATGCCTGCTGAATTTCACCGCAATCCCCACTGTGGGAAGGGGTGTATTCACAGCATGGGTGTTCACCACTGATTCCCTGTGGGAGCGGGTTTGCTCGCGAAAGCGGTGCATCAGCTACAAATATGCTGACTGACATTCCGCCTTCGCGAGCAAGCCCGCTCCCACACTGTGATAGGCGGTGGATGGGGATCAGCGCACCACAAATCGCTGTTGCGTCAGCAACCGATCACCCTGGAACACCATGAATCGCCATTCCCCCGGCACCACTTCATGGCTCTCGGTGAATTCGTAGGCCATCACATCCTGGGGCGCACCCGGCACCAGTTTCTGCACCACTTCGAATTTGTCGTGGCGCACGCCGTCGGGGGTGCGGATGCCGGGGGTGAAGTACAGCAGGGTCAATGGCTGGTCGTCCGCGACCTTGCCCGCCAACTGATAGCGCATGCCGAATTTGGTGCCCAGCTTTGCCGGTACGGTTTCGGTCTGGCGGATCTGCTCGTTGCTGCGACGCAGGACCCGCTCCCCCGATTGCAGCTCGGCTTGCGGCCCTTCAAAAACGCCGTATTCCACCGGGCCTTCGACACGGACTTCGGCTTGCGCCAGGCCGCAGGTCAACAACAGCGCGACCAGTGCGCTTGAACGGGTGAGGTGCATAGTGCGCTCCTTGATTGAGATGAGCGCGAGGGTATGACGCGGGGGTGACAGGCTGATGACAAAACCGCTTTTACCTCTGCATCGTTAACCCGTGGCGAGGGAGCTTGCTCCCGCTCGGTTGCGCAGCAGCCGCAGAAAGCCCGGGGCTGCTGCGCAGCCCAGCGGGAGCAAGCTCC
>NZ_JALJDX010000118.1 GCF_022952855.1 Pseudomonas sp. RGM2987
GGTCTGATAAACCGGGTTGATGCCTTCGCGAGCAAGCCCGCTCCCACAGGGGCTTGCGCCAGGCAGAAAAAAGCCCGGTCATCTGGACCGGGCCTGGAACGCAAAACCCCTCACTCTTTGGGAAGACTCCGATACTCCGTCGTTGTCATCCCCGCGTATCCCCAGTTATCGGTATCGACTTCCTCGATGACGATATGGGTCAGGTGCGGGTCCTTGCCCAGCACGCGCTGGAGGGTCTCGGTGATCTCCGAAATCACCTGGGCTTTTTGTTCGCGGGTGACGCCGTCGCGGGTAATCCGCACGTTGACGAATGGCATGTTGCACTCCTGCTGATGAGAACTGAGCGCAGGAAGATTCCCGCGCAACCGAAGGCCACTGTATTTATACGCCGCCGGCTGATAAACAGGCAGTGGGCATATTCAGTTGATACGCGGTGTAACGAATCATGAAGCGACACTTCGAAGATTTGCAATTGGGGAGCATAGAACTGTTCTGCCTGGCAGCAGAGGCGGGCAGCTTCACGGCGGCGGCACAGGTGGCGGGCGTCACTCCGGCGGCAGTGAGTCGCTCGATCTTCCGCCTGGAAGAGCGCCTGGGTTCGCGGCTTTTCGTGCGAACCACCCGCAGCATCCGCCTGACGGACGCCGGCAGGAATTATTTCGAACAGTGCCGGCAGGCGCTGACGCAACTGGTCGAGGCGCAACAGGAAATGATGGGCGCGCAATCGGTGCCGTCCGGGCAACTGCGCATCAGCTTGCCCACCACCTACGGTCATCACCGGATCCTGCCACTGCTGCCAGCGTTTCGCGCGCTGTACCCGCAGGTGAGCGTGGACATCCACCTGAGCAACCGAAACATCGATTTTGTCGCAGAAGGCTACGACCTGGCGATCCGTGTGCGGGCACAGCCGGACTCTTCGATGATCGCTCGCTTGCTGGAGGACGCGAGACTGGTCGTGGTCGCGTCCCCGGATTACCTGCGCAAGGCCGGCACGCCGGACACCCTGGAAGACCTCGGCGATCATGAGTGCATTCAGTTCGAGTTGCCCAGCAGCGGCCGGCGGATTTCCTGGCTGTTCACTGTCGATGGCAAGGAACGGGAGATTTTCGCCCAAGGCAGCTTTAGCTGCTCGGACGATGTACTGGGTGGGGTGACGCTGGCCAGGCATGGGGCAGGGCTGTTCCAGACCTACCGGTTCATCGTCGAGCAGGAACTGGCGGACGGCCGGCTGGTGGAAGTATTGCAGCCATTCGGCGGCCGCTCACGTCCTTTCACCCTGCTGTACCCCCACGGCCGCTACGTGCCGCAACGGGTGCGCGCGTTCGTGGATTTCCTGCTGGAGCACCGCCAGCAATGGGCCCGTACCTGACCAGTGTCCGAAGATGATTTCTGTGGCGAGGGAGCTTGCTCCCGTTTGAGTGCGAAGCACTCACCCGCAACCCGCCACAGAAAACACCTTGATCAATTCGCCATCAGAAGCGAAACGCCTGCCGCCCAATCAGCAACCACTTGCCATCCTTCTGCTTCTGCCAGATCTGGAAATTCTCGATTTCCGTCGGCACCACCTCAGTGCCCTTGATTGCCTGCGCCGAGAAATGGTTTCGCACCAGCGCCGTGTCCCCGGACATGGTGATTTTCTGGTTCTGCATTTCCAGGGTCTTGAACGCACTCTTGCCAGTCTCGATGTCGGCGATGAAGGCCTTCTTGTCCTGGATATTCCCGCTGGAGTGCCCGTAGGTCAGGTTCTCGGCGGCCAGCGCCTGGAGCTGGGGGATGTCCTTGTGCAGCATGGCCTGGGTCAGGTGATCGACGGCCTGGGCGACCTCCTGCTCGGCCGATGTCGCGGCTGCGGCGGCGTAGCCGCTGAACAGGCACAGGAAGCTGATGGCGAGTGTGGTTTTCTTCATGGGGATTCCTTGTTTTTGTTGGTATTGGAGAAGGACGAGCATCGCATGCTCGTCGGTCATCGTACAACTTGAAGAGGGAGACGGGAATAGCCGATGCGCCAGTTAATCTATGACGGAGCCGAATCAGAGGCCGCGAAACTATCTGTGGCGAGGGAGCTTGCTCCCGCTGGGCTGCACAGCAGCCCCAAAAACGCCCTGGCGACTCGGTGTGTCAGGCAAACCAAGGGGGCCGCTTCGCAGCCCAGCGGGAGCGAGCTCCCCCGCCACAGGGGCGCGGTGATTCATGAACCCTCCCGAACCGCCCCGCGAATCCCCTCCAGCAACATGGTGAACGCCGGGTTATCGTTGTCCTCGCGCCACACCAGGTGCAGTTCGCTCTGGACCCCTTCGCCCAGGTCGATCTCGCGAAACACCACCTGCTTGAACACCACGCTGGTGGCGCAACGCGGGACCAGCGCCAGGCCCATGCCGGCGTTGACCAGGGCCAGGATCGTCAGCGAGGACCCCAGCCATTGCACGAATTGCGGCGCAACGCGGGCCGAGCGGAGCATGCCGGTGAGCAGTTCGTTGAAGGGCGGGTAGGCAGCGTGCGAGTACATCAGGAACGGCTGCGCATCCAGATCCTGGACGCTCACCGTGTCGGCAGTCGCCAGCGGATGCCCGGCGGGGACCGCCAGTACGAAGGGTTCGCGCACCAGGCACTCGGTGGCGTAGCCGGTTTCCAGCAGCGGTGAGCGGACGATCCCCAGGTCGATGCGCCGGGCCCGCAAGGCTTCGTGTTGCTGATAGGTGTTCATTTCCGCCAGGACGATCTTGACCTGCGGCTGCTTCAGCCGCGCCTCGGCAATGACCTTGGGCAAGAATTCATACACCGCGCTGCCGACAAAGCTGATGGTGACCGAGCCGATGTCGCCCTGGGCGAAGCGTCGGGCCGCCACGGCGGCCTGCTGCGCCTGTTCCAACAGGTTCTGCGCCTCGATGAAAAACGCTCGGCCGGCGGCGGTGAGCGCCACGCTGCGGGTGCTGCGGGTGAACAGTTCGACGCCCAGGTGATGTTCCAGCAATTGGATCTGCCGGCTCAGCGGTGGCTGGGTCATGTTCAGCCGTTCGGCGGCGCGACGGAAGTTGAGTTCGGTCGCCACCGTGGTAAAGCAGCGCAGTTGGGCAAGTTCAAACATTGATTCATTCCAGGTATCAATCAAGTGCCAAGTTAGATTAGACGGGAACAATCCGCCGCGTCCATCATCGTCCCGTTCCCCACAAAAACAATGATCGGGAGGCACCCCTTGAACAACTTACCGGACTCCACGCATGCCAGCACCCTGGCGCTGGCGGCGGCCAAGGTGAAACGTCATGTACTGCCACTGGTGGTGGTGATGTTCATCGTCAACTACATCGACCGGGTCAACATCGGCTTCGTGCGCAGCCACCTGGAAACCGACCTGGGCATCGGCGCCGCGGCCTATGGGCTCGGTGCCGGGCTGTTCTTCGTCGGCTACGCGCTGTTCGAAGTACCGTCCAACATGCTGCTGCAACGCTACGGCGCCCGCGCCTGGCTGACGCGGATCATGTTCACCTGGGGCGCGGCGGCGATGGCGATGGCCTTTGTGCGCGGCGAAACCAGTTTCTATGTGTTGCGCTTCATCCTCGGCGCCGCGGAGGCCGGGTTCTTTCCCGGAATCATCTACTACTTCACCCAATGGTTGCCGGCCAACGAGCGTGGCAAGGCGATGGCGATCTTCCTGAGTGGCTCGGCCATCGCCTCGGTGATTTCCGGTCCGGTGTCCGGCGCCTTGTTGCACATCAGCGGGGCCGGGCTGCACGGCTGGCAGTGGATGTTCCTGATCGAAGGCTTCGCCTCCATCGTGCTCTGCGGGTTTGTCTGGTTCTGGCTGCAATCGCACCCCAGCCAGGCCAAATGGCTGAGCGCCGAAGAGAAGAGCGTGCTGATCGCCACGATTGCCGAGGAGCAACGGGAGCGGGAAGCCGCCCAGGTGATCAAGCCCTCAATGTTCAAGCTGCTGGCCGACCGGCAGATCGCGTTGTTCTGCTTCATCTACTTCTCCATCGCCCTGACCATCTATGGCGCCACGTTCTGGCTGCCGAGCATGATCAAGAAAATGGGCAACCTGGGGGACTTCCAGGTCGGCTTGCTCAACTCCATTCCGTGGATCATTTCCATCGTCGCGATGTACGGTTTCGCGGCATTGGCCGGCAAGTGGAAATTCCAGCAGGCCTGGGTCGCGCTGACGTTGATCATCGCCGCGTTCGGCATGTTCATCTCCACCACCGGCGGGCCGATCTTTGCCTTCGTGGCGATCTGTTTTGCGGCGATCGGCTTCAAGGCGGCCTCGGCATTGTTCTGGCCGATTCCCCAGGCGTACCTGGATGCCCGCATCGCCGCGGCAGTGATCGCGCTGATCAACTCCATCGGCAACCTCGGCGGCTTCGTCGCGCCGACAACGTTCGGCTTCCTTGAACAGACCACCGGCTCCATCGAAGGCGGGCTGTATGGGTTGGCCTTCACCTCGCTGGTCGCCGCCATCGTGATCTTTTTCGCCCGCACCACACCCAAGCGCGACACCCCGGATTCGCTGTCCGGCCGGCCCGCCACCGTGGCCCAGGCCGAGCAACAGGACAAACCCCAAGCCTTGAACCCTGGCCCATCGGGAGCCGCTGTATGAAGATCAAACGCGTCACCGTCACACCCATCGCCTTTCGCGATCCACCTTTGCTCAACGCCAGCGGTATCCATGAGCCGTACGCGCTGCGCTCGATCATCGAGATCGAGAGCGACAACGGTTATATCGGCCTGGGGGAGAGCTACGGCGATGCGCCGGCCCTGGCGATCCAGCAGCAGCTCCAGGAACGGTTGATCGGCCTGGACCCGTTCAATCTCAACCAGCTGCGCGCTATCGTCCAGGCCACGGTCGCGGCACAACGCCCGGCCAGCGTCGCCGGGGCCGAACTGGCGCCCGGTTCCCATGCGAGCAAAGCGGTGAGCAATGCCTATTCGGCGTTTGAAGTGGCGTGCCTGGATCTTCAGGCCCACTACTTGAACGTGCCGCTGGTGGACCTGCTGGGCGGTGCGATTCGTGACGAGATTCCGTTCAGCGCCTACCTGTTCTTCAAGTATGCCGAGCACATCGATTCGCCATATCCGGCGGACAACTGGGGCGAGGCACTCAACGAACAGCAGATCGTCGCCCAGGCCCGGCGGATGATCCGCGACTATGGCTTCAAGAGCATCAAGCTCAAGGCCGGCGCGCTCGAACCCGAGCACGAAGTCGCCTGCATCAAGGCCTTGAAACAAGCGTTCCCCGGCTACCCGCTGCGCATCGACCCGAATGCCAACTGGTCCCTGGAAACCTCGATCCGCATGGCCGAGTTGCTCGGCGATGACTTGCAGTATTACGAGGACCCGACGCCGGGGCTGGAGGGCATGGCCGAGCTGCACAAACGCACCGGCCTGCCGTTGGCGACCAACATGGTGGTCACCGATTTCGACGAGTTCCGTCGCAGCGTGGCGCTGGACAGCGTGCAGATTGTCCTCGCGGACCATCACTACTGGGGCGGGCTGCGGGACACCCAGGCCCTGGCGAAAATGTGCAGCACTTTTGGGCTGGGGGTGTCGATGCATTCGAACTCGCACCTGGGCATCAGCCTCATGGCCATGGCCCATGTGGCGGCGGCAGTGCCGAACCTGGATTACGCCTGCGACACCCACTATCCGTGGCAGGAGCCGGATGAAGAAGTGATCAAGGGCGGAAAGCTGCCGATTGTCGACGGCTGCGTGAAAATCACCCGGGCGCCGGGCCTTGGGTTGGAGCTGGATCGCGATCAACTGGGCAAGCTGCATGACCAGTTCCTCAGTTGCGGTATTCGTCAGCGCGACGATGTGCGGCAGATGCAGCGTTACCGACCGGAGTGGAAAACCGTCAAGCCGCGGTTCTGAGTCCAGGGCGAGGGGGCCTGCTGCGCAGGCCAGCGGGAGCAAGCTCCCTCGCCACAAGAGCCATGTCACACCAACCAGCGGGAGCAAGCTCCTTCACCACAAGAGCCATGTCACACCAATCTGTGGGAGCGGGCTTGCTCGCGAAGGGGCCGTTGCATTCAATATTTGTATTGACTGACACGCCGCATTCGCGAGCAAGCCCGCTCCCACAGTCGGTCAGGGTTGGGCCCGAAGTATTGCGCCTCTGAGCATCGCAGTCTTACACCCATACTGCCGGTCCAAACCCGCGCCACCAAAGCACTCGCCAATTGCCTCCAAGGCAGCGTATGGCGCTGCCCACAGCCTTTCGATAATCGCCTCCGACATCCTGTCCCACGTCGCGGAGCGCGCCATGCACAACAATAAAAATACCCGCCACCGTCTGTTGCCTGCGGTCATCGCCAGCCTTTCGTCCCTGGGCCTGACGCCTTGGGCCCAGGCGGAGATCATGCTGTACGACAAAGACCAGACCACCTTTTCCACCGACGGCTACATCAACGCCTTCTACGTCAACAGCGACGTGGACCGGGCGGGGGAGCAGTACGACCGGCGCCAAGCGCGGGTCAAGATGGGGTTCCTGCCCAACTACCTGGGCTTCAACATGGGCAAGCAGGTCGACGACCTCAAGCTCGGTGCCCGGGCTTCATTTTGGGTGACTATCAACGACAGCGAGACCAACGGCACCGACACCGCCATCGATGTGCGGCAGTTCTACGGCACCGTTGCCAACCCGGAGTGGGGCGAGGTGCTGGTCGGCAAGGACTTCGGCCTGTTCGCCCGTTCCAACATCCTCCTGGACGAACTGCTGGCCGGCTACGGTCAGGTCAGTGACTCCCTGGGGCTGGTGGACGGTGGCGGGGTTTCGTTCGGCAACATCGGCAGTGGTTATCCGTACCCGTTCCCGACCTCGCAGATCACCTACCGCACCCCGGTGATGGATGGGCTGCGGGTCGCGGTGGGCATCATGGACCCGGTGGACACCAACGATAACAGCGCCACCGGCAAGGCCTACCAGGAAAATCCGCGCACCGAGAGCGAGATCACCTACCAGTTCGACCTGGGCGGGGCGAAGATCTACAGCTGGCTCAACGGCAGCTACCAGACCTCGGACAACACTGACTCGACTGTCGAGTCGGTCACTTCCAAGGGCCTGGGCTATGGCGTACAGGCGAAGATGGGCGGCTTGTCGCTCACCGGCTCAGGCTTCCAGGCCAAGGGCATCAATCCGTTCTTCACCAACAACGCCGGTGAGGCCACTTTGCGCAACGTCGACAGCAAGGGTTACCTGTTGCAGGGTTCCTACAAACTGGGCAAGAACCGCCTGGCGCTGTCCTACGGCAAGACCGACGACGACGGCAACGGCGTGGTGGGCAGCGGCGCCGATTACGAGACCCGTGGCATTGCGCTGTTCCATGACGTCAATGACAACCTCAAGCTTGTGGCGGAATACAACCAGTTCGAAATCAACGGCCACGATAGCAGTGCGCAGAATGAAGACACCGATACCTTTGCGGTGGGGGCGGTGTTGACCTGGTGATCCACCGAGTCGCCGGGTCTTGGGGCTGCTGCGCAGCCCAGCGGGAGCAAGCTCCCTCGCCACAACAGCCTTGTTGCACTCATAACTGTGGGAGCGGGCTTGCTCGCGAAAGGGCCATTGCATTCAATATCTGTGCTGACTGACCCACCGCATTCGCGAGCAAGCCCGCTCCCACAGTGGTCAGCGTTGGCCCCGAAGTACTGCCTCCCTCAACAGTACACCCGTGGCGAGGGAGCTTGCTCCCGCTGGCCTGCGCAGCAGGCCCCCGAAACACCCGTTAGTGCGAAGTCCCCTCGGCAAACTCGATCTTGTTCCCGACGTTGTACTTGCCCGACGGCTTGTTCATCGGCAGGCGCTTGATTTCCCGCAGGGTGTTGCTGTCGTAGACGATCAGCGCACCGTCGGTGGCCCAGATGCTCAGCAGCAGGTAACGGCCATCTCGGGTGAACTCGACATGGGCCGCGGTTTTACCGGGCATCGGGCGCAAGGTATGGGCGATTTCCAGGGTCTGCTTGTCGATCAGGTGAATCGCATCGTTGTCCGGGCCGAAGAACACATCGGTCCAGGCGTAGCGTGAGTTGGCGTGGCTGCGCAGGAAGAACCCCGGCCCCAGGGTCGGGATCTGCTTGATGACTTTCCAGCTGTCGAAATCGATGACCGAGATCAGCCCCTTGCTGATATTCGGCGTGGCGAATACCCAATGCCCGTCGCGCTTCCAATAAGTGCCAGAGCCCAGGTGAGGCATGCCCGGCAACGCGATGTCGGTCACCACCCGGCCGGTGTCGAGGTCGATCACCTGGCCGCCCTGGGCCTTGCGTGAGGTGGCGAGCAGTTGGCGGTAATCGGGCGAAAAGGAAAAATCATCCAGATAATCCTCGGCCTCGATACGCCTCGGCACGAAGTCCGGGTTCGGGCCGGTCGGCAATTCCCAGACCTCTTTCACATCCTTCAGCGCGACGATGAAGCTGTTGCGCGGTGGGGCGGTGTAGACCGCACTGACCCGCGAAGCCTGGCCGTCGTGGCCCACGGTGGCGATCGTCCTGACCAATGACAGATCCCGCGCATCGAGCACCGTCAGGCTGCCGGGCAGGTAGTTACCCACCAACACCCAGCGCCCGTCCTTGCTCACCGCCAGGTTGCGGGTATTGAGCCCGGCCCGCACTTCGGCGATCAGTTTGAGGTTGTGCAGGTCATACAGGCTGATCCAGCCGTCCCGGGAAGCGATGTAGACGAAGCGCCCGTCCGGCGAAAACTTCGGCCCTCCGTGCACGGCGAAGTGCGAGGCGAAGCGCGCCAGCACCTCGAAGCGGTCGCCATCGACGATATCGACGTGATGATCACCGGCCTCGACCACCACGAACAGGTTCAGCGGATCGGCCTGGTGTTGGGGTTTGGTCGGCAGGCGGGTGAGATCCGCCAACAGCCGATGGCTGTGGCGAATGTCATCGTCGCTCCAGCTGGGCTCGACGGCAGGCTGACGCTGGAGATATTGCGCCAGGTCGTCGATCTGCGCGGCATCGAACACCGTGCCGAACGCCGCCATCTGACTGGCCGGGCGCCCATTCTCGATCACCTGGCGGATCTCGTCGGGCTTGATCCGGCTCAGGCTCTGGGGCAACAGCGCAGGGCCGGCGCCGCCGATGCGGTTCACCCCGTGGCACTGTTGGCAGTGCTGCTGGTAATTGCGCTCGGCCTGCGCGAAGTTCACGGCGCCCGTTGCTTCGCCGTGGGCGCTGCTGATCCACAGCAACGGTACCAGCCACCAGCCTTTCACAGCGCCACCTTCGACAGGCTCGACTGCGGGACGGGGAGAAGACGCGCCGGATGTTGCAGCGGTTGCCGGGCGAATAATCCGACGACCTTGCCAATCACCGTCAAGGTCGGCAGGCCGTCGGCGCATTCCAGGGCCATGGTCGGCAGTTGCGCCAGGGTGCCACGCAGCACCAGCTGGTCAGGGCGCGTGCCGTTGCTGATCAACGCCGCCGGAGTGTCTGGCGCCAGACCGGCTTGCATCAGCCGCGTGGCGATGATGCCCAGGTTCGACAGGCCCATGTAGAACACCAGGGTCTGGCTGTCATCCGCCAGGCTTTGCCACGGCAGGTTCAGCTCACCTTCGCGTTGCAGGTGACCGGTGATGAAGCGACAGGAGTTGACCAGATCGCGGTGGGTCAGGGGAATGCCGGCGTAGGTGCTGCAACCGGCTGCGGCGGTAATACCCGGCACCACCTGGCAATCGATGCCGCGGGCCAACAGGTATTCCAGCTCTTCGGCACCCCGACCGAAAATGAACGGGTCACCACCCTTGAGCCGGACCACCCGCTGCCCCTGGTCGGCCAGCTCCGCCAGCAGTTCGTTGATCTGCGGCTGGGGCAGGCTGTGGCAGCCGGCGGCCTTGCCCACGTAGTGCCGGGCGCAGGGCAACGGGATCAGGCCCAGCAGTTGCGGGCTGATCAATCGGTCGTAGACCACCGCGTCGGCCTGTAGCAACAGGCTCCAGGCGCGCAAGGTCAGCAAGCCTGGATCACCGGGGCCGGCGCCGACCAAGGCGACTTCCCCTGGTCTGAAGGGCGATTGCAGGGCAGCGGGTAAGACAAGGGGGACTGGCATGGGACTTCCTTGGTTCGGTATCAGGTCCGCCGACGGTGTATCGGCTCAGGGCAGTGCAATGCAGGGGATCGAATCCAGGCCGATCTCCTCGTCGCTCAAATGACAGCCGGGGTCCTGGCCCCACAGGTCGCCGTCGGCCCAGGCGCGGGTGCGGGTGTTGCCGTTGCAGATATCCAGCCAGCGGCATTGACCGCAGCGGCCGCCGACCGCGCGTGGGTGTTCGCGCAGTTGCAAAAGCAGGGCGTCGGGGCGGTCGCACCAGAGGGTCTTGAACGGTGTCTGGCGCACGTTGCCCACCGAGTGCTGCCACCAGTAGGTGTCTGGATGAACCTCGCCGGTGTTGTCGATGTTGGCGATGCCGCTGCCTGAAGCGTTGCCACCCCAGGCCCGGAGCATCTGTTCCAGGGCGGCATAATGCTTGGGTTGGCGGCGGGCGACCCAGTGCAGCAGCAGGATCGCATCGGCGTCGTTGTTGCCGCTGACGAAATCGCTGTCGCGGCCCTGCTCGATGTCGCGCCAGGCCCGTTCGAAAATCAACGTCATGGCTTCGCGGCTCATCTGCTGCCGGGCGTCGAGCTTGCGACTGCGCTTGCCCCGGCCGCTGTAGTTGAGGTGCGACAGGTAAAACTTTTGCACATCATATTCATCCATCAGCTCCAGCAAGCGCGGGAACTGGGCGTGATTGTGCTGGGTGAGGGTAGTGCGCAAGCCGACCCGGATGCCACGCTCGCGGCACAGTCCAATGGCCGCCATGGAGCGGGCAAAACTGCCCTTGAGCTGGCGGAACGCATCGTGGGTCGCCTCCAGGCCATCGATGCTGATGCCCACGTAATCGAAACGGGCGGCGGCGATTCGCTCGATGTTACCCTTGTCGATCAGCGTGCCGTTGGTGGACAGGGCGAGGAAAAACCCTTTGTCGCGGGCATAGGCGCTGAGCTGGAACAGGTCGGCGCGCAGCAACGGTTCGCCGCCGGACAGGATCAGCACCCGCACCCCGGCGTCATGCAGGTCGTCGATGACTTGCAGCGCGGCGGCGGTGTCCAGTTCATCGCGAAACTCGCTGTCGGCCGACGTTGCGTAACAGTGCTTGCAGGTCAGGTTGCAGCGCCGCAGCAGGTTCCAGATCACCACCGGCGGACGGCTGCTGCCCGGTGGTGCGCTGCGCGGGGCGGGGCATTGGCCGGCCAGGGCGCGCAGGTAATGGCTGATCCTCAACATAGGGCGCTCCTTGGATAGACGCGTCGGTTCAGCCTTGGGAGGGCGACAGGCGCAGGCCGGTTTTCTTCAGGATGCGGCTGCTCACCAGCATCTCATCGCCGGCGCAGGCATCGCCCAACAGGTAGCGCAGATGGTCGCGGTAGCTGTCGATTTCTTCGCGGCTGCGGCCATGGACCATGGCGAACAGGTTGTAGCGCCAGCCGGGGCGGCGTGGTCGCCGATAGCAATGGCTGACGAAGGGCTGCGTGCCGAGCAGGGCGCCGAGGCGCGATATTTCGCTGTCGGCCACGTCCCACACGGTCATGCCGTTGTGCCGATAGCCGAGGCGATAGTGGTTGGGCACGGCGGCGATGCGGCGGATCGCGCCTTCGGCCTGCAAGCGCTTGAGCAGGTCCAGGGTCGACTCCACGCTCAAACCCAGTTGTTGCGCCAGCCA
Source organism: Pseudomonas sp. RGM2987 (assembly GCF_022952855.1). Lineage (GTDB taxonomy): Bacteria > Pseudomonadota > Gammaproteobacteria > Pseudomonadales > Pseudomonadaceae > Aquipseudomonas. The sequence continues at coordinate 11,700 of NZ_JALJDX010000118.1, forward strand.
GGCCCAGGGATCTTCCAGCAAGGGCAGGCCGGCCTGGGTCAGCTCCACCAGGCGTAGCGCCAGGGACGACCGCTCAAGCGCCGGTTCAGACCGGGAAATACAAACCGACATGGTAGGTCTCCTCTTTGGGCAGGTTGAGCGGCACCAGGCCGGTCAGGCGTTCGATGCGCAACAACGTTTCGCTGATCGTCTGTTCATTGGCGCAGGCGAGCACGAACCACATGTTCCAGGTGTGTTCGCGGCGATAGTTGTGGGCCACTTCGGGCATGTCCCCGAGCAACTGAGCGACGGACTCGAAGCGCGGCTCGGGCACTGCCAGCGCCGCCAGGGTGAACGCCCCGCCCAGGCGGTCGAGGTCGAACATCGGGCCGAAGCGGGTGAGCACGCCGTCGATGAGCAGCTCATGCAGGCGATCGAGCAATTCGCTGCTGCTGCAATCCAACTCGGCGGCCAACACCTGCCACGGCTGACGCACCAGCGGCAGGCCCAGTTGCAGGCGGTTGATCAGGCGGCGGTCCAGGTCATCCATTAGTGCGGGCTCCCTCAGGTGCGGCGAAGCGACCGCCGCATTGCTTGAACAGCTGCGTGCTGAACAGCAACTGGTGAGGCAGGTCGTCCAGCAGATGCTGTTCCAGCAGCGCCTGGACTTGCGCCTCCACCCGGTCACGCTGGCGGCCATGGATCATGCAGAACAGGTTGTATTGCCACTGGGGCAGGCGTCGCGGGCGCTGATAGCAAAGACTGATTCCGGGGGCCTGGCCGAGGCGTCGACCGACCTCGTCCACCAGCGCATCCGGCACGTCCAGCACCAGCATGGCGTTGGCGGCAAAGCCCAGGGCGCGGTGATTGACCACCAGCCCGACGCGGCGAAACAGACCTTGCTCATGCCAGTGCCGGACCTGCTCCAGCACTTGCTGTTCGCTGGCCTCGATCTGTTCGGCCAGGGCCTGGAAGGGCCGCGATGTCAACGGCAGGCCGGTTTCCAGGCGTCGGCGCAGTTGCAACGCCTGTTGCGTGTTCAAGGTGTCGGTCATGGTGCGGTCTCCAGGGCGAAGCCCAGGTCGATGCGGTAGGCGGTCAGCATGGGCAGGTCCAGCGGCGTGAGGCCGGTGTCGCTTTCCAGTTCCTGGAGGATGTTGTCCAGGTGGGCGCGGTCGGGGCCGGTCACTACGAACCACAAGTTGTAGCGGTGCTCCCGGGCATAGTTGTGATTGACCTCCGGGTACTGGCTGACGCGCGCCGCGACTTGCTGCAAGCGTTCTTCCGGGACAGCGAGGGCGGCGAGGGTGCTGGCCCCGGCCCGGGTGTGTTCGAACACCGGCCCGACCCGCGACAGACCGCCGGCCACTTGCAGGTGGCGCAGGCAATCGAGCACCTGGGTTTCGCTGCAACCCAACGCATCGGCCATGGCTCGATAGGGTTCTGCGCACAACGGCAAGCCGTGCTGGAATTGATCGATCAGGCGCCGGGCCAGTGAGTTGGGGGTCATGTTCAGTACCCCGGCTTGTGCGCACGGCTGCTGAAGAAAATCCCGCTGGGACTGGCAGCGGGCAGCGTGCCCAGGCGTTCCAGCCGATAAGGATTCCAGACCTGGACCTCGCCGCCGTCCCGGGCCGACAGCCACAACTGGTCGCCACGGGCGGTGAATTCCATGTGCAGCACCGCCGGCCCTGGATGCAGGTCCGCGACAATAGCGTGGGTCTGGGTGTCGATGACCTGGACCCGGTCGTTATCCGGGTAGGCGAAGTTGACCCACAGCTGCCGGCCGTCCGGTCGTGCGGTGACAAATACCGGTTGACCGGCGACGTCGATGGCATCGGTCTGCTGCCAACTGGCGGCATCCATTACCAGCACCTGGTGATGGCCGACGGCGGGCACGAAGGCGTGCCGGTCGGCCAGGGCCCAACCTTCCAGGTGGGGCATCTTGTACACCGGGAGCCTGGCCTGGCCGCGTCCGTAATGACCCAGCACGCGTTTCACGCCGAGCTCCGGGTGCCAGAGGTCGAGTTGCGCCATGCCGTCTTCACCAAACAGACCGGCCATGTAATAACGCCCATCCGGGGTGATCAGCGCGTCATAGGGTTGCTGGCCGATGGCGGTGAAGCGCTCGATGCGCGGCGTTAGGCCCTGGCTGAAATCGGCGGTCCAGATCTCACCGGTGTCGAACAGGCTGAACACGAAACGCTGGCCCGGCGCGTCCACCAGGCCGACCACCCGCGAGCGCTTCTGCCCGTCGGGCAACGGCGTGGCCGGGATGTCCGCGACCTGCGCCAGGGTCCGGGCATCGAACACCTTGACGCCGCCGGGCTCGTAGTTCGAGACGGCGATCAGCGTGCCGTCCTGGCTGATGGCGCCGCCGATGCTGTTGCCGCCCTGCATGATGCGCCGGTCGATTTTCGCCGTGAGCAGGTCGACTTTTGTCAGGCCGCCATCGCGGCCGAACACATAGGCGTAGCGCTGATCGCGAGAGAACACCACCGATGCATGGGACAGGTCGCCCAGGCCTTCGACGCGGGCGAGGGCGGTGCGGGTGTTGCTTTCGATGATTTGCAGGCTGCCAGTGGCGCGCTCCACCACCACGCCGAGGTCGCCGGTGCCGCGCAGCGGTGCCTGGGCGCAGCCGCAGAGCAGCAGGGCTACGGCTGACACGGACAGGAAGGAACGAATCATGAGGCGGGTTTCCCTTGCAGGAGCCGGTCCACCAACCAGCGAATGTCGTCGGGACCCAGCAGCGCGGCCCAACCGGGCATGGCGCTGCCGGGCCGTCCCAGAGTGACGGTGGCAATGAGGCTGTCGCGGGATTTGCCGGACAGCGCCTGGCGAGTCAGTGGCGGACCGAGGCCGCCGGTCAGGTACAGGCCGTGACAGGCGCCACA
>NZ_JALJDX010000117.1 GCF_022952855.1 Pseudomonas sp. RGM2987
GGAGTGCGAAGCGCTCCCAAGCTTTTTTGGGGCCGCTACGCAGCCCAGCGGGAGCAAGCTCCCTCGCCAGGGAGTTCTTCCCATAAATGTGGATGACGCTATTCCCCCTTCGCCACGCCCCGCTGAGGATCATTGATCCACTCACTCCACGAACCGGCATACAACCGGCCCAGCGGATAACCCGCCAGACACAAGGCGAAGAGGTTGTGACACGCCGTCACGCCAGAGCCGCAATAGGCCACCAGCTCGGTCGGTGAACGCCCGCCGAGTTTTTCGGCGAAACGCTGCTTGAGCTGATCGGTCGGCAGGAAACGGCCGTCGCTGCCCAGGTTGTCGGTGAACGCCGCGCATTGCGCCCCCGGGATGTGCCCGGCCACCGGGTCGATCGGCTCGACCTCACCCTTGAAACGCGGCAGCGCCCGGGCGTCCAGCAAGGTCATGTCGGCTTGGCCCAGGCGCTGTTGCAACGCTTGCGCACTGAGCAGCAGGGCTGCATCCGGGGCACCGCTGAAAGTGCCGCGACGATCCTGGGGCGGATCGAGGCTCAGGGGCAAGCCGGCGGCATGCCAGGCCTTGAGGCCACCGTCGAGGATAAACACGCCATCGCGCTTGCCCAGCCAGGCCAGCAGCCACCAGGCCCGCGCGGCATAGGCGCCGGGGCCATCGTCGTACAGCACGACGTCGCTGTCGTTATCGACGCCCCAGGCCTTGAGCTGCTCGATCAAGGCTTCAGGGTCCGGCAGCGGATGACGCCCGGTCATGCCTTTGGTCACCGGCCCGCTCAGGTCCCGTTCGAGGTCCGCGAACGACGCACCGGCAATATGGCCTTCGGCATAGCTGCGCTGACCATAATCGGGGTCTTCCAGGGCGAAACGGCAATCGAGGATGACCAGCCCGGGCTGCGCTCGTCGCTGTTCGAGGGCCTGGGGACTGATGAGTTGGGCAATCGGCATGGTGAACTCCTGTGGCGCAAATCGAGGGATCCAATCCTACTGCCCTTCCTCCAGGGTCTGGGCCAGCGGGACGTAAAACTCTTTGAACAACGCATCCACCGCTTCGCGGGCCTGATCGGTGACGAAACCGGCTTCCAGCACCAGCACTTGATACACCCCGCGCTTGATCGCCTGCTCGCTCAGATGACTGGAGTTTTCCCGGGTGGTGCACAGAAACCGCACCCACGAGGTGAGGATGATCCAGGCATTGAGAGTCAGCGACTCGATCTGGACCCGGTCCATTTTCAGGATGCCGGCGGCGACGAAGCCCTCGTAGATCGCGGTCGCGTGGATCAGGCAGCGCTGGGAAAACCGTCGATAGCGGGCCGCCAGGTCCGGATCGCTGTCGAGCAGATGCTCCAGGTCCCGATGCAGGAAACGGTAGCTCCACATCGCCGACAGCAGTTCCTGCAAGTAGAAGCGCTTGTCTTCCACTGTGGCCGGCCGGCCCGGGGGTGGCCGCAGGAAACTGTCCACCAGGTTCTCGTACTCACTGAACAACACGGCGATGATCGCCTGCTTGTTGGGGAAGTGGTAGTAGAGATTGCCGGGCGACATGTCCATGTGGGCGGCGATGTGGTTGGTGCTGACGCTGCGCTCGCCTTGCTGGTTGAACAGCTCCAGGCTGTTCTGCACGATGCGCTCGCTGGTTTTTATTCGTGGGGCCATGGTTTGGGCTTTAATTCGACGAAGGCATTGAGCGGCATCTTACGACCTATCGGTCACGGGAAAAACCCAAGGATGCCGTTGACTTTCTAGAGTAGATACTCTAAAAACTCCCCCATTCCAAGAATATCCGGTGCCCGCCCATGCCAGCCGACGTTGCTTTCCTGCACGAATCCCAACAGCAACTGGACAACCTACGGGCACTCTTCGACGCCCAGCGCCAGGCCTACGCGGCCCATCCACTGCCGCCGGCCGAGCAACGCCTGCAATGGCTCAAGGCCTTGCGTGAAATACTGAGCAACGAACGCCAAGCCCTGATCGACGCCATCAGTCAGGATTTCAGCCACCGCAGCGCCGACGAAACCTTGCTGGCCGAGCTGATGCCCAGTCTGCATGGCATTCATTACGCCAGCCGGCACCTCAAGGGCTGGATGAAGCCCTCCCGGCGCAAGGTGGGCATGGCCTTCCAGCCGGCATCGGCCAAGGTGGTGTATCAACCGCTGGGGGTGGTCGGGGTCATCGTGCCCTGGAACTACCCGCTGTTCCTGGCCATCGGGCCGTTGGTCGGGGCGCTGGCGGCGGGCAATCGGGTGATGCTCAAGCTCAGCGAGTCGACCCCTGCGACCGGGCTGCTGCTCAAGCAACTGCTGGCACGAGTCTTTCCCCAGGATCTGGTCTGCGTGGTGCTCGGCGAAGCCGACGTCGGCATGGCGTTTTCAAAGTTGCCTTTCGATCACCTGCTGTTCACCGGTGCCACCAGCATTGGCAAGCACGTCATGAGGGCCGCCGCCGAAAACCTGACCCCGGTGACCCTGGAACTGGGCGGGAAATCACCGGCCATCGTCTCCGCTGATGTGCCCCTCAAGGACGCAGCCGAACGCATTGCCTTCGGCAAGACCCTGAATGCCGGGCAAACCTGTGTAGCACCGGACTATGTGCTGGTGCCGCAGAACCGGGTCGGTGAATTCGTCGAGGCTTACCGCGAGGCCGTTCGAAGGTTTTATCCGACGCTGGCGGACAACCCGGACTACACCGCAATCATCAATGAACGACAACTGGCGCGCCTCAACGGCTACATCGGCGACGCCACCAGCAAGGGCGCGCTGCTGATCGAACTGTTCGAGCAAGGCCAGGGGCGGCGTATGGCCCATAGCCTGTTGCTTAACGTCAGCGATGAAATGACCGTCATGCAGGACGAAATCTTCGGTCCGTTGCTGCCCATCGTGCCTTATGAGCATCTGGACCAGGCATTTGCCTACATCAACCGGCGACCGCGTCCGCTGGCGCTTTATTACTTTGGCTACAACAAGGCCGAACAGGATCGCGTACTCCACGAGACTCATTCCGGCGGCGTCTGCCTGAACGACACGCTGCTGCACGTTGCCCAGGATGACTTGCCATTCGGCGGTGTCGGCCCGTCGGGCATGGGCCATTACCACGGGCACGAGGGCTTCCTGACCTTCAGCAAGGCCAAGGCGGTGTTGACCAAACAGCGTTTCAACGCCGCCAAGCTGATCTACCCACCCTATGGCAAGCCGTTGCAGAAGTTGATTCAGAAGCTGTTCGTCCGCTAACGCCTTTCCTGCTGGTAATAAAAGTCGAGTAATAACAAGAATGAACCCAAGCCTCATCGACACACCCGCCCTGTCACGGCGCGGCCTGCTGAAATTCAGCCTCGGCGCCAGCGCTTTCCTGGCTACCGTCGGGTTGGGGGCCAGCCTGAGCGGCTGCTCGCCGAGCCATCCGGCCAGTGGCCTGGCTATTTTGCGCGACAGCGACCTGCCGTTTCTGCGGGCCGTTATCCCGGTGATGCTGGAGGGCGCGGTGACGCTCGATAACCTCTCCGCCGCCACCGACGCCACCTTGCAAAGCCTGGACAACGGCCTGGCACACCTGTCCCCGTCCATGCTCAAGCTCACGCATCAGCTGTTCGACGTACTCTCCCTGGGCATCACCCGTGGCCCGCTGACCGGGGTCTGGGGCCCGTGGGAAAACGCCAGCGCCGATGACATCCGCCAGTTCCTCCACCGCTGGGAAAACAGCTCGCTGGATCTGCTGCAACAGGGCCACGGCTCGCTGCTGCAAATGGTGATGATGGCGTGGTACAGCCGGGCCGAGGCCTGGGCGCACTGCGGGTATCCGGGGCCGCCAGCGGTCTGAAATCCAGATGAGATCTCCTGTGGGAGCGGGCTTGCTCGCGAAAGCGCTGGGTCAGCCACATTGAACTTGACTGACACTCCGTCTTCGCGAGCAAGCCCGCTCCCACAGGTGGCTGTGTCGCCAATCCATAACATCAAAAGAGAGCCTCAACATGCCCGTACCCGATCCCTTCCGTGAAGGCCTGGCCCGCGGTTGGACCACCCACAACGGCGCGCAACTGACCCAGGACCTGACCCTGGAAGCCGACGTGGCAATCATCGGCAGCGGTGCCGGCGGTGGCACCACCGCAGAAATCCTCAGCGCCGCCGGCTACAAGGTGCTGCTGATCGAGGAAGGCCCGCTCAAGACCAGCCATGACTTCAAGCTGCTCGAAGACCAGGCCTATACCAGCCTGTATCAGGAAGGCCTGGGGCGAATGAGCAAGGACGGCGCCATCACCATTCTGCAGGGCCGGGCGGTGGGCGGCACGACCTTGATCAACTGGACCTCCAGCTTTCGCACCCCCGACCAGACCCTCCAACATTGGGCCGCCGAACATCAGGTCAAGGGTCACAGCCCCGCCGAGATGGCGCCCTGGTTCGAGCAGATGGAGCAGCGCCTGGGCGTGGCGCCGTGGTTCATTCCGCCCAATGCCAACAACGATGTGATCCGCAAGGGTTGCGAACAGTTGGGCTACAGCTGGCATGTCATACCGCGCAACGTCCGTGGCTGCTGGAACCTGGGCTACTGCGGCATGGGCTGCCCGACCAACGCCAAACAGTCGATGCTGGTGACCACTATTCCCGCCACGCTAGACAAGGGTGGCGTGCTGCTTTACCTGGCGCGGGCCGAACGCCTGATCCTCAAGAATGACGTCGTGGTCGGCCTCGAATGCCTGGCCATGGACGAACGTTGCGTGGCACCGAACGGACGGCGCATCACGGTCAAGGCGCGGCACTATGTGCTGGCCGGCGGTGGCATCAACAGCCCGGCCCTGTTGCTGCGCTCCGATGCGCCAGACCCGCATCGCCGCCTGGGCAAGCGCACTTTCCTGCACCTGGTGAACACCTCGGCCGGGCAATTCGACGAAATCATCAATCCGTTCTATGGCGCGCCGCAGTCGATCTATTCGGACCATTTCCAATGGCAGGACGGCACCACCGGCCGAATGTCCTACAAACTTGAGGTCCCGCCACTGCACCCGGCCCTCGCCGCCACGTTGCTGGGCGGGTTCGGCAGCGAAAGTGCCGCGCACATGGGGCAGTTGCCCCATACCCACGCCATGCTGGCGTTGCTGCGCGATGGTTTCCATCCGGACAGCCCCGGCGGCAGCGTCGAGTTGCGCAGCGACGGCACGCCCGTGCTCGACTATCCGGTTTCGCCGTATGCCTGGGACGGCGTGCGCCGCGCATTCCACAGCATGGCCGAGATTCAGTTCGCCGGCGGCGCCAAGGCGGTCATGCCGGTGCACAGCGATGCCCGCTATGTGAAGACCCTGGCCGAAGCACGCTCGTTGATCGACGGCCTGGACCTGGCCTTGTACCGCACGCGCCTGGCCAGCGCCCACGTGATGGGCGGTTGCGCCATGGGTGAGGATCGACAAACGGCGGTCGCCGACAGCCTCGGTCGGCATCATCAACTGAGTAATCTGTCGATCCATGACGGCTCGCTGTTCCCCACGAGCATTGGTGCCAACCCGCAGTTATCGGTATACGGTTTGACGGCAAAATTGGCGACTTCCCTGGCCGAACGCCTGAGAAACCCATGACTGCCGGCAGTATTCGCAGCGTCTATAGTGCGCTCTTGTCCCAAAGCCGACTTGGCCGACCGGACAGGCTGCGATACCATCCGATTCCCCAACGGACTCCCGCCAGGACGACGCGATGAACCGAGTGTTGTACCCAGGTACCTTCGACCCGATTACCAAGGGCCATGGCGATCTGGTCGAACGCGCCGCGCGCCTGTTCGATCATGTGATCATTGCCGTCGCCGCCAGCCCGAAGAAAAACCCGTTGTTCCCGCTGGAGCAACGCGTGGAGCTGGCCCGCGAGGTCACCAAGCACCTGCCGAACGTGGAAGTGGTCGGTTTCTCGACGCTGCTGGCGCATTTTGCCAAGGAGCAGAACGCCAACGTATTCCTGCGTGGCCTGCGTGCGGTCTCGGACTTCGAGTACGAATTCCAGCTGGCCAACATGAACCGCCAGTTGGCGCCGGACGTCGAAAGCCTGTTCCTGACGCCGTCGGAGCGCTATTCGTTCATCTCCTCGACCCTGGTGCGGGAAATCGCGGCGTTGGGCGGTGACATCACCAAGTTCGTCCACCCGGCCGTGGCCGATGCGCTGACCCTGCGCTTCAAGAAATGACCCGCTGACTGCGATGCGCCTCGCAGCGCAGTCCATCGCGCCCGCGTGCACTGCGCTCGCCAATGCGGCACAATTGCGCCCATACGTTTTCAGATGCCCGGGCCCAACGCCCCGGCAGGAGCCTGCATGTCCCTGATCATCACCGACGACTGCATCAATTGCGACGTCTGCGAACCCGAGTGCCCGAACGAAGCCATTTCCCAGGGCGAAGAGATCTACGTCATCGACCCGAACCTGTGCACCCAGTGCGTCGGCCACTACGACGAACCCCAGTGCCAGCAGGTATGCCCGGTGGATTGCATCCCGCTGGACGAAGCCCATCCGGAGACGGAAGAACAGTTGATGGCGAAATATCGCAGGATTACTGGCAAGGGTTGAACCGGATAATTTTAGAGCGCTTTCGCGGGCCTCTTCGCGAGCAAGCCCGCTCCCACAAGGGATCTGCTCAAGACGCTAATTCGTTGAGCGCCGCCGATCCCTGTGGGAGCGGGCTTGCTCGCGAAGAGGCCATGAGCCACACCCCAAAACCCACTGCCTCACTCCTGCCGCTCAAACCCCTCCCCAATACACCCCAGGCACCGTACAAACGTGGCCTTCGCCGGGTCCACCACCAATGCCTTCCCCGCATCGCCCACCCCGCCACCCAGCGCGGTAAACGGCAACGACACCACAAACGCCCCAGCGCCGATCACGGTGGCGGCGAGCAGCAGTGGACGAGCGATCAGCAGGTCGCCGAGCATGGCGTAGGCCGGCGGGTTCTGGATGGTGTAGCGCGGGTCGCCACTGCCGCCGTTTGCCAGGGCAGGCACGGCGACACTCAGCAACAGGGTGAGGACGACAGGTCGAAACACATTCATGGGGCGATCCTTCGGCTAAGCAGTACGACTACTGACTATAGACCGTAGGACGAATCAGCTCTGGCAGCGTGGACACCAGACGCTCGCACGCTGGCCCAGGCGGATTTCCCGCAGCCCCGTACCACAGACCTTGCACAACTCCCCGCCCCGGCCGTACACGAATAACTCCTGCTGGAAATATCCGGGCTGACCGTCACCGCCGATGAAATCCCGCAACGTGGTGCCGCCGCGCTCAATGGCATGGGCAAGGATGCGCTTGATCTCGATTGCGAGCTTCAGGTAACGCGCCCGGGAGATCCCCCCCGCCGGCCGACGCGGGTCGATGCCGGCGGCAAACAACGCTTCGGTCGCGTAGATGTTGCCCACACCCACCACCACCGCGTTGTCCATGATGAACGGCTTTACCGCCATGGAGCGCCCACGGGACAGCTGGAACAGGCGGTCGCCGTCAAACAGATCGGTCAACGGCTCCGGCCCCAGGCGAATCAGCAGTTCATGGTTGAGCGGGTCGAGGCTCCAGAGCATCGCGCCGAAACGTCGCGGGTCGGTGTAGCGCAAGGCCAGGCCGGACTCCAGCTCGATGTCCACATGCTCGTGCTTGGCCGCCGGCATGCCGACCTCCACCAAGCGCAGGTTGCCGGACATGCCCAGGTGGCTGATCAACGTGCCAACCTCGGCGTTGATCAACAGGTACTTGGCCCGCCGCTCCACCAGCACGATGCGCTGGCCCGAGAGTCGTACGTCCAGGTCTTCCGGAATTGGCCAGCGCAGGCGGCTGTCGCGCACCACCACGCGGCTGACCCGCTGCCCTTCAAGGTGTGGCGCGATTCCGCGGCGGGTGGTTTCGACTTCCGGCAGTTCTGGCATGGGGTTCTCGGGTCAGGCGAGGCGCGCACTCAGCGAGTGGCGAGATCGCGGATTTCCTGTTTCTGGGTCTGGAAGTCGTATTCCGACAACCCGATGTAATCAAGCACCAGCGCCCCGACGCAGTCCCATTCGTGGTCTTCGGGTTGATTGCCCAGCACCCGATGGGAGGCACAGATGTTCTCGGACATCTTGAGGATCGCCAGCAGGTTCTTCTGCGGGCTGTTATTGCGGGAAGACTCGTCGCTGAAGACAGCCAGGGCGTTGTGGTGATTGGCGATGGCCTGGCTGACATGATCGGGCAGGCGCCAGGACTTGGAGGTGTAGTAACCGACCACCGCATGGTTGGTGTTGAACACGCGGTTCTCGGTGTCCACCACCCGGCACTCGGCGCTGGCACTGGCATAGGCCTCCTCCAGCACGCTCATGTAGTTGGGGAACTGCTTGAGCATCAACGGCACGCCGCAATCGTGGAACAGCCCCAGGGCATAGGCTTCGTCGCCGTTTTCCAGGCCGACGCGCTTGGCCAGGGTCAGGCAGGTCATCGCCACGTCCTGGGCGGTGTCCCAGAAACGGTTCAGGGTGACGATGGCGTCGTCGTGCAGCTCGCTCTTGATCGACTGCGCATTGATCAGGTTGATGATCGACCGGCTGCCCAACAGGTTCACGGCGCGCTGGATCGAAGTGATCTTGTTGCGCAAGCCGTAGTACGGGGAGTTGACGATCTTGAGCAGCGCCCCTGAAAGGCCGGGGTCCTGGGAGATCAGCTTGGCGATGGTCTCCAGGTCCGGGTCCGGCATGTACTGCTCCATCTGCAGATCCACCATGATCTGCGGTTGGGGCGGCACGCTGATGCCTTGCAGGGACTGTTGGATCTGTTCGGCGGAAAGCTCTTGGGACATGAGTACACACTCTGGGCACAGGCGGCGATTCTAACCCTTAAAGATGGATCCGAAACACCACCGGGTAGATCGGCGGAACTTTCCTTCAGGCGCTGGCTTCGGACTCTGTAGGGCCGACCGGCAAACTTGTATCAAGGCCTAGGTCGGCAGCCAACCCACTCAGCTTGAGGAGATTCTTCATGCCCGGCTCCCTGAACAACAAGCGCGTCGCCATCCTGGTGACCGACGGTTTCGAACAGGCCGAACTGACCGGCCCCAAACAGGCGCTGGAACAGGCCGGCGTCAAGGTCGACATCATTTCGGCCAGCGAAGGCCAGGTCAAAGGCTGGAACCACGACAAACCGGCCGACGACTTCAGCATCGACCTGACCTTCAAGGCCGCCAATGTCGAGCAGTACGACGCCGTGGTGCTGCCCGGTGGCGTGCAGAATTCCGACACCATCCGCATCGACCCCGACGCGCAGAAACTGGTCAAGGGCTTCGAGGCAGCCAGCAAGCCCATCGCGGTGATTTGCCATGGCGGCTGGCTGCTGGTGTCGTCCGGGCTGGTCAAGGGCAAGACCATGACCAGCTACAAGACTCTCAAGGACGATCTGGTCAATGCGGGCGCGAACTGGGTCGATAAGGAAGTGGTCAGGGATGGCACCTGGATCAGCAGCCGTCAGCCCGATGACATCCCGGCATTCAATCGAGAGTTGATCGGGGCGCTGTCTGCCTGACTCATCGTAGCGAGGGGGCTTGATCGAAATAGGGCGGCTGCGCCACCCAGCGGGAGCAAGCTCCCTCGCCACATGTCCAGCGCAAGCCCCGGACCCGCTTCAACACGCTATACTCCCGCTCTTTTTTCCGGAGCGACGTCATGTCCCTGCCTAGCCTGCGCCTCAAAGCCAACGCCGACCGTCGCCTGCGCGCCGGTCACCTGTGGGTCTACAGTAACGAAATCGATGTGGCCGCCACGCCGCTGCACGGTTTCCAGGCCGGCGACCAGGCTGTCCTCGAAGCGGCCGGCGGCAAGCCGTTGGGCATCGTCGCGATGAGCCCGAATAACCTGATCTGCGCACGCCTGCTGTCCCGTGACGTGAAGCTGCCGCTGGATAAATCCCTGCTGGTGCACCGCCTCAACGTGGCCTTATCCCTGCGCGAGCGGCTGTTCGACAAGCCGTTCTACCGTTTGGTCTACGGGGACTCCGACCTGCTGCCGGGCCTGGTGGTCGATCGTTTCGGCGACATCCTGGTGGTGCAGATCGCCTCCGCCACCATGGAAGCCCACAAGGACGACGTGATTGCGGCCCTGACCCAAGTGCTCAAGCCCAGCGGCATCCTGTTCAAGAACGACTCCGCGGCCCGCGACGCCGAAGGCCTGAACCGCTACGTCGAGACTGTGTTCGGCCTCGTGCCGGAATGGGTCGCCCTGGAAGAAAACGGCGTGAAGTTCGAAGCGCCGGTCATGGAAGGCCAGAAAACCGGCTGGTTCTACGATCACCGCATGAACCGCGCACGCCTGGCCCCTTACGCCAAGGGCAAGCGCGTGCTGGACCTGTTCAGCTACATCGGCGGCTGGGGCGTGCAAGCCGCCGCTTTCGGTGCCAGCGAAGTCTTCTGCGTCGACGCCTCGGCCTTCGCCCTTGACGGCGTCGAGCGCAACGCCGCATTGAACGGCTTTGCCGAAAAGCTGACCTGCATCGAAGGCGACGTGTTCGAGGCCCTGAAGGAACTCAAGGCCAGCGAAGAACGCTTCGACGTGATCGTGGCCGACCCACCGGCCTTCATCAAGCGCAAGAAAGACCTGAAGAACGGCGAAGGCGCCTATCGCCGCCTCAACGAACAGGCCATGCGCCTGCTCAGCAAGGACGGCATCCTGGTCAGCGCTTCGTGCTCGATGCACCTGCCCGAAGACGACCTGCAAAACATCCTGCTGACCAGCGCCCGCCACCTGGACCGCAACATCCAACTGCTCGAACGCGGCGGCCAGGGCCCGGACCATCCGGTGCACCCGGCCATTGCTGAAACGCGCTACATCAAGAGCATTACCTGCCGGTTGTTGCCTAATAGCTGAGTGATCGCCTGGGGCCAGAGCCGCAGCACTGGCCCCACGGTACCCGAACACCCCTGATCGCAGCCTGGCTGCGATTTTTTTGCCGCTGCCAAACGTGATCGGCATTGAAGTTGTTGCCGATACGCGGTGTTTTGTACGACCCCTCCGACTTGATTACCAGAGCCTTCCTACCCAACATCCCCTTGCCTCTGCCACCGCAAATTTCGACACTGGAAACCCCTTTACCGGGACCTTTCCACGCGCCGACATTGCCCTACAGACAGGTATCGATGGCTGACACCAGAGCGTTCTCGCACACCCGAAAACCCGTGACAGTCGGTTTGCTGCTGACCCTGACCTTGCTCGGGGTATTTCCAATCGATGTCGTGCTGCCCTCATTCCCGGCACTGTCCGAACACTTCGGGCGTTCATCGTCCGACATCGCGTTGTCCGTCAGCCTGTTTGCGGTGGGTATCGCCTTCTCGCAACTGCTGGTCGGCCCACTCTCCGACGCCATGGGACGCAAAAACCTCCTGTTGATCGGGATCAGCGTTTCCGCCCTTGGAGCCGCAGGTTGCGTACTTGCCGAGAGCTTCGGGGGCTTTCTGTTGTTCCGGGTCGTCCAGGCTCTGGGATGCGGTTTCTTCGTGCTTTCCCAGGCACTGATCCAAGACCTGTTCACAGGCCTGGAACAACAACGGCTACGGATTTTCCTGGTCACCTGCGGGGGCGTCTTCATTTCCGTATCGCCTTGGGCCGGCACCGGCCTGCAAAGCTGGATGGGTTGGCCGGGCAGCTTCCTGGTGTTCATCATCCTGGCGATTGGGGCTTTTCTCGGCGCCTGCCTGTTCCTCCATCACCCCGCGGGTTGCCCACCCAGGCCCATGAGTTTCATTGCGTCTTATCGCAAGGTCTGCGGTGACCCGGGTTTCATGGCCTACTGGCTGACCTCGGCCCTGGCTTTCTCCTGCCACTTCTCGTTCATCGTCATTTCGCCGCTGCTGCTCATTGACCAGTTGCAACTCTCACCCGAGGCCTTTTCGCTGGTGCTGCTCGGCTACGGGTTGGCCTACATTGGTGGGGGCGCGGTAGCCACTTTGCTGGGCAACCGGATCGAATCACAGACACAAATCATCGTCGGCCTGGGCCTGATTTTCGCAGCCGGGATGTTGATGCTTGGGTTGGCCTGCCAGTTCGGCCTGTCGGTGACCACCCTGCTGCTGCCGATGCTCATGTGCACCGTCGGCACCACCATTGCCCGCGCAGCGGCGCACACCCAGGCGATGAACATATTCCCCGCGCACGCCGGCACATCCGCCTCGGCCGGCAGCGTGCTGATCTTCATCGTCGGCGGGCTGACCAGCGCCGCGATCAGTCTCACGCCACTGGACAGGCAGGTCACGCTGGCCCTCTGCCTGATACTGCTCAGTTTCCTGGGGCTGATGGTCAACGCACTGGTCCGACATCGATACGGGACGCTGCCGACCGGTTGAATATTGCCGGTCGTCATCCCACAGGCGACATTGACCGGTGATCCGCGCTTTGCAGCATTTCATCCTGGCGCCAGCGGTGTAGAATCGCGTCATTCATCGCCATTCATCCCCGGCGGGTTTATGAGCTCCTGCCCAGGCGCGCAGTGATCCTGCACCGTCATCGGCCACTTCCGGACACACCGTCAAATCCAGCGTGTTCCAGAAGTCACCAGACGCTCACTTCCCCTTGATACCTGATTAGTACCTGATTAGCCGCCCGGAGTGCTCCATGCCCGATTACCGCTCGAAAACATCCACCCACGGCCGCAACATGGCCGGCGCCCGTGCATTGTGGCGCGCCACGGGGATGAAGGATGACGACTTCAAGAAGCCGATCATCGCCATTGCCAACTCCTTCACCCAGTTCGTACCGGGCCACGTCCATCTCAAGGACCTGGGCCAGCTGGTTGCCCGGGAAATCGAACGCGCCGGCGGCGTAGCCAAGGAATTCAACACCATCGCCGTGGATGACGGCATCGCCATGGGCCACGACGGCATGCTCTATTCGCTGCCGAGCCGTGAGATCATTGCCGACTCCGTCGAATACATGGTCAACGCCCACTGCGCCGACGCCATCGTGTGCATCTCCAACTGCGACAAGATCACCCCCGGCATGCTCATGGCCGCCCTGCGCCTGAACATCCCGGTGATCTTCGTCTCCGGTGGCCCGATGGAAGCCGGCAAGACCAAGCTCGCCAGCCACGGCCTGGACCTGGTGGACGCCATGGTGATCGCCGCCGACTCCAGTGCTTCTGACGAGAAGGTCGCCGAGTACGAGCGCAGCGCCTGCCCGACCTGCGGTTCTTGCTCCGGCATGTTCACCGCCAACTCGATGAACTGCCTCACCGAAGCACTGGGCCTGGCCCTGCCGGGCAACGGCTCGACCCTCGCCACCCACAGCGACCGCGAACAGCTGTTCCTGCAGGCCGGCCGGACCATCGTCGAGCTGTGCAAGCGCTACTACGGTGAGAACGATGAGTCGGTGTTGCCGCGCAACATCGCCAACTTCAAGGCGTTCGAAAACGCCATGACGCTGGACATCGCCATGGGCGGTTCCACCAACACCATCCTGCATTTGCTGGCGGCCGCCCAGGAAGCCGAGATCGATTTCGACCTGCGCGACATCGACCGCCTGTCCCGCCATGTGCCGCAACTGTGCAAGGTCGCGCCGAACATCCAGAAGTACCACATGGAAGACGTGCACCGTGCCGGCGGGATCTTCAGCATCCTCGGCTCGTTGGCCCGTGGTGGTCTGTTGCACACCGACCTGCCGACCGTGCACAGCAAGACCATGGCCGAAGGCATCGCCAAGTGGGACATCACCCAGACCACCGACGAAGCCGTGCATCATTTCTTCAAGGCCGGCCCGGCGGGCATTCCTACGCAGACCGCGTTCAGCCAGTCGACCCGCTGGGAAACCCTGGACGACGACCGTGAAAACGGCTGCATCCGCAGCGTCGAGCACGCCTACTCCCAGGAAGGCGGCCTGGCCGTGCTGTACGGCAACATCGCCCTGGACGGCTGCGTAGTGAAAACCGCCGGCGTCGATGAGTCGATCCACGTGTTCGAAGGCAACGCGAAGATTTTCGAAAGCCAGGACAGCGCGGTGCGCGGGATCCTTGCCGACGAAGTGAAGGCCGGCGACATCGTGATCATTCGCTACGAAGGTCCGAAAGGCGGCCCGGGCATGCAGGAAATGCTCTACCCCACCTCGTACCTGAAATCCAAAGGCCTGGGCAAAGCCTGCGCGCTGCTGACCGATGGTCGTTTCTCTGGCGGGACCTCGGGCCTGTCCATCGGCCACGCTTCGCCGGAAGCTGCCGCTGGGGGTGCCATTGGCCTGGTGAAGGACGGTGACAAAGTGCTGATCGACATTCCGAACCGCTCGATCAACCTGTTGGTCAGCGATGAAGAACTGGCCGCACGCCGCGTCGTGCAAGACCAGAAAGGCTGGAAACCGGTGGAAGTGCGCCCACGTAAAGTGACCACCGCGCTCAAGGCCTATGCCCTGCTCGCCACCAGTGCCGACAAGGGCGCGGTGCGTAACAAGGCGCTGCTGGACGGTTTGTAAGCGTTCATCGTTGCAATAAAAATGCCCCGCCAAGTGCGGGGCATTTTTTTATCTGATCCGTGGCGAGGGAGCTTGCTCCCGCTCGCCTGCGCAGCAGGCCCAGGACTTTTTGCGACTGCTGCGCAGG
>NZ_JALJDX010000116.1 GCF_022952855.1 Pseudomonas sp. RGM2987
TTATTCGACTGAATCACCGCTTTTCGCGAGCAAGCCCGCTCCCACAGGGGGGTGAGGTTTAAGCCTTGAGGCCGAGGATATCCCGCGCCACAGCCTCGGCAATCCGGATCCCGTCCACGCCGGCCGACAGGATTCCGCCCGCATAGCCGGCGCCTTCGCCCGCCGGGAACAGGCCCTTCACATTCAGGCTCTGCAACGATTCGTTGCGGGTGATGCGCAGCGGCGACGAGGTGCGGGTTTCGATCCCGGTCAGTACCGCGTCATACAGCGAGTAGCCGCGAATCTGTTTTTCGAATGCCGGCAGGGCTTCGCGGATGGCTTCGATGGCGAAGTCTGGCAGGGCCAGGGCCAGGTCACCTAGCGAGACGCCGGGTTTGTAGGACGGTTCGACGCTACCCAAGGCGGTGGACGGCTTGCCGGCAATAAAGTCACCCACCAGCTGCGCCGGCGCTTCGTAGTTGCTGCCACCGAGCACGAACGCGTGGGACTCCAGGCGTTCCTGCAATTCGATCCCCGCCAGCGGGCCGCCCGGATAATCCACCTCCGGCGTAATGCCGACGACGATGCCTGAGTTGGCGTTGCGTTCGTTGCGCGAGTACTGGCTCATGCCGTTGGTCACGACACGGTTCGGTTCGGACGTCGCGGCCACCACGGTGCCGCCCGGGCACATGCAGAAACTGTACACCGAGCGCCCGTTCCTGGCGTGGTGCACCAGTTTGTAGTCGGCCGCGCCGAGTTTCGGATGCCCGGCGTACTTGCCCAGGCGTGCGCTGTCGATCAGCGATTGCGGGTGTTCGATACGGAACCCCACCGAGAACGGCTTGGCTTCCATGTACACGCCGCGGCTGTGGAGCATGCGGAAGGTGTCCCGGGCACTGTGGCCCAAGGCCAGGATCACGTGCCGGGAGTGGATGCGCTCGCCACCGGCCAGTTCGACACCGACCAATTGGCCGTTCTCGATCAGCACGTCGGTGACCCGCTGCTGGAAGCGCACTTCACCGCCCAGTGCACGAATCTGCTCGCGCATGTTTTCCACCACGCCGGTGAGGCGGAAGGTACCGATGTGCGGTTTGCTGACGTAGAGGATTTCTTCCGGCGCCCCGGCCTTGACGAATTCGTGCAGGACTTTGCGGCCGAGGAACTTCGGGTCCTTGATCTGGCTGTAGAGCTTGCCATCGGAAAACGTGCCCGCGCCGCCTTCGCCAAACTGCACGTTGGATTCAGGGTTGAGCACGCTTTTGCGCCACAGGCCCCAGGTGTCCTTGGTGCGCTGGCGGACTTCCGGACCGCGCTCGAGGATGATCGGCTTGAAGCCCATTTGCGCCAGCAGCAGGGCGGCGAAGATCCCGCACGGGCCGAAACCGACCACGATCGGTCGCTCGCCGACATCGGTCGTGGCCTGGCCGACCATCTTGTAACTGACATCCGGCGCTTCGTTGACGTTACGGTCATCGGCGAACTTGCGCAGCAGGCTGGCTTCATCGCGCACCGTCAGGTCGATGGTGTAGATGAAGCACAGTTCGGAGGATTTCTTGCGTGCGTCGTAGCTGCGTTTGAACAGGGTGAAGTCGAGCAGGTCATCGCTGGCGATGCCCAGGCGCTGCACGATGGCGGGGCGCAGGTCTTCTTCGGGGTGATCGATCGGCAGCTTGAGTTCGGTGATTCGTAACATGACGGGATCCGGTTCGCGGGGCGCGCAACTGCGCCAGGGCGTGCTTCAAACCGGCGATTATAAGCCGCAATGCCTGATTTGTGGCGTGAGCTTGGTCGAAAGGGACAGGCGTGATGGCGTCGGTATCGAGTGCTCGGGCTTCAGGGCCGCTTCGCGCCCAGCGGGAGCAAGCTCCCTCGCCACGGGGTCGGGTTGCTCACAATATTCGGTTGGGCCCGGTCTATGTGGCGAGGGAGCTTGCTCCCGCTTGAGTGCGAAGCACTCACAGGGTGATCGAATCAGTCGTTGCGCGCGCCGCCGAAGTAGGCGCAGCCGCGCTGGATCTGGCCGTTGACGCGGATTTCGGCGCTCATGTGCTGGATGCTGCCGGTGACTGGGTCGACGCAGCGCTGTGGCGCGACCCAGAGTTCGACTTTCTGGCCGTTGGCTTCGGTGCTGAGGTTGAAGCGGCCGTCTCCCAGCTGTTCTTCCAGGTAGGGCACCGCCAGGGTCGGCTGGCCCTCGCGTTCCAGCACCATGCCTTTGCCGCTGGCGTTAAGGCTCCATTGCGGGCCATGACCGGTGGCACGCAGCACCAGCGGTTTGAAATTGATGTCGTCACAGGCGCTGCCCGAGCGCTCCAGGCGATACAGCTGCTCCAGGTCCAACTGGCTGTCGGCACCGGCCGCCGCGCTGGAGACGATACGGCCTCGTACATCGGCAAACAGCTTGCCCTGGTCATTAGCCAGGCTGGCTGCCTGCTGCAGCACGCTGGTGCCGCCACTGTCGTTGACGATGTAGCGACGCTGTTCCTGACACGGCTGGAACACCAGTTTGCCGTCGGCTGCCGTCAGCTCGCCCTGCATGCGCGTCTGGCCGGCGTGGGAAGCGCTCTGGCGTGGCGCCTCGAGCAGCTGGCAGCCGGCGAACAGCGGCAGGAGGGCGACAAACAGCAGGGAACGGGCGGCACGCATCATTGGGTCTCCAGTCAAGTGCCGCCACGTTACTCAGACTGGTCCTGCATCACAAGGGGCGTTAGCCAACGTGAAAGATCTGACCGGTGTGTAGGCCTTCGACACTTTTGGCGTAGGCCAAAGCGACATCTGCGGCTGGCACCGGTTTGAACCCACGGAAGTAAGGCGCGTACTTGCCCATGGCTTCCAGCAGCACGTTCGGGCTCACCGAGTTGACCCGCAGGCCCCGAGGCAGCTCGATTGCCGCCGCGCGGACGAAACTGTCCAGGGCGCCGTTGACCAGGGCCGCCGACGCACCGCTCTTGATCGGGTCGTGGCTGAGCACGCCGGTGGTGAAGGTGAAGGACGCGCCCTCGTTGGCGAATTCACGGCCGATCAGCAGCAGGTTGACCTGGCCCATCAGCTTGTCTTTCAAGCCCAGGGCGAAGCTCTCTTCAGTCATCTCGCCCAGCGGCGCAAACGTGACATTGCCGGCTGCGCAAACCAGGGCATCGAAGCGCCCGGTCTTTTCAAACAGGGCGCGGATCGAGGCGCTGTCGCTGATGTCCACTTGCAACTCACCGCTGTTGCGCCCGATGCGGACGATTTCATGACGAGGTGAGAGTTCTTTATCAATGGCCGAGCCGATGGTGCCGTTGGCGCCGATCAACAGGATTTTCATGGGCGATTCCTCATTTGGGTTGAACGAGGTTGCAGTCTAGAGTGGTTTTTACTTTCGATAAGCGCGCTAATAGGCAACCTTTGGTTTTCAATTGGAAACAATCCAATGAGCGAGATGGATGACCTGGCGGCATTTGCCGTGTTGATGGACGCTGGCAGCTTCACACTCGCCGCGCAGCAATTGGGCTGCAGCAAAGGCCAGTTATCCAAGCGCATCAGCGCCTTGGAGAGTCGGTTTTCCGTGCGGTTGCTGCAACGCACCACACGGCGCCTGAGCCTCACTGCAGCCGGCGCGGCGCTGTTGCCCCAGGCCCAGGCGTTGCTCGCCCAGGTGGAAAGGGCGCGTCAGGCATTAGCGCGGTTGAAGGACGAAATCTCCGGGCCGGTGCGTATGACGGTTCCGGTTTCGCTGGGCGAAACGTTCTTTGACGGATTGCTGACGGAATTTGCCCGCAGTTATCCCAACGTGCAGCTCGAACTGGAGCTCAACAACGGTTACCGCGACCTGACCCGCGATAGCTTCGACCTGGCGATCCGCTCGGACGCCGCCATCGATGAACGCCTGGTGGCCCGGCCGCTGTTGGCCTGGCATGAAATGACCTGCGCCAGCCCGGACTATCTCCAGCGCCACGGCGAACCCCTGACCCCCCAGGCCCTGGCCGAACACCATTGTTTGCTCAACAGCCACTACAGTGGCCGGGAAGAATGGCTCTATCACCAGCAACATGAATTGTTGCGGGTCAGGGTGTCGGGACCGTTCGCCAGCAACCACTACAGCCTGTTGAAAAAAGCCGCCCTGGCTGGTGCGGGAATCGCCCGGCTGCCGTCGTACCTGCTCCATGAAGAACTGGCTGACGGACGCCTGCGCTGGGTACTGCGCGATTATCAGACCCGACGTATGCCGATGTACCTGGTGCACCCATATCAGGGTGGCTTGCCCAAGCGGACCCAGGTGCTGGCGGATTATCTGTTGGATTGGTTCAAGCGCAGTGGGGAGGCGTTGGATCGACTCTGACCTGGACCGATCCCGTGGCGAGGGAGCTTGCTCCCGCTCGGTTGCGCAGCAACCGCAAAAGCCAGGGGCCGCTTCGCAGCCCAGCGGGAGCAAGCTCCCTCGCCACAAAGGCGCCGGCAGAGGATCGGTTGAAACGCGCCCGAAAAAAAACGGCCCGAAAGCCGTTTTTTCATCTCGCAACGGACTCAACCGCCCAGATACGCCTCGCGCACTTTCGGATCGGTCAGCAGCGCTTCACCGGTGCCTTGCATGACTACGCGACCATTCTCCAGCACGTACGCCCGGTCAGCGATTTTCAGCGCCTGGTTGGCGTTCTGCTCGACCAGGAACACCGTCACGCCATCCTTGCGCAGCTGTTCGATGATGTCGAATATCTGCTGGATGATGATCGGCGCCAGGCCCAGGGAAGGCTCGTCGAGCAGCAGCAGCTTGGGCTTGCTCATCAGCGCACGGCCGATGGCGAGCATCTGCTGTTCGCCGCCGGACATGGTGCCGCCGCGCTGGGTAAAGCGTTCCTTCAGGCGTGGAAAAAGGTGCAACACCTTGTCCATCTGCTCCTGAAAATCGCCTTTGTTGGTGAAGAACCCACCCATGGCGAGGTTTTCTTCCACGGTCAGCCGGGCAAAGACCCGACGGCCTTCCGGCACCACCGCGATGCTCTTGCGCATGATCTGCGATGAGTCCTGGCCCACCAGTTCCTCACCCATGTAACGGATGCTGCCGCTGTGGGCCTGGGGTGAACCGCAGAGTGTCATCAACAGGGTGGACTTGCCGGCGCCGTTGGCACCGATCAGCGTTACGATCTCGCCCTGGCGGACATCGACGTTGACGCTGTGCAGGGCCTGGATCTTGCCGTAGAACGTGGAAACGTTTTCGAACTGCAGCATTTACGCTTCCCCCAGGTAGGCTTTGATCACGTCGGGATTGTCGCGGATCTGTTCCGGCGAGCCGTCGGCCAGGGGCGTGCCCTGGTTGATCACGACGATGTGATCGGAAATGCTCATGACCAGTTTCATGTCGTGCTCGATCAGCAGCACGGTGACGTTGTGCTCCTCACGCAGCACGCCGATCAGCGCCTTCAGGTCTTCGGTTTCCTTGGGGTTCAGGCCGGCGGCAGGTTCGTCGAGCATGAGGATTCGCGGGCGAGTCATCATGCAGCGGGCGATTTCCAGGCGCCGTTGCTGACCGTAGGCCAGGGTCCCGGCGGTACGGTTGGCGAATTCCTTGAGGTTGACCTTGTCCAGCCAGTACTCGGCGTACTCCATCGCCTCGCGCTCGCTCTTGCGGAACGCCGGGGTCTTGAACAGGCCGGCAAAGAAGTTGGTGTTCAGGTGACGGTGCTGGGCGATCAACAGGTTCTCGACCGCCGTCATGTCCTTGAACAACCGCACGTTCTGGAAGGTACGCACCACGCCCTTGCGGGCGATGTGATGGCCGGCCAGGCCCTGGATCGGCTCGCCGTCCAGCAGGATCGTGCCACCGGTGGGCTGGTAGAAGCCGGTCAGGCAGTTGAATACCGTGGTCTTGCCCGCGCCGTTCGGCCCGATCAAGGCAACCACCTGCTTCTCTTTCACTGTCAGGGCCACGCCGTTGACCGCGAGCAGGCCGCCGAAGCGCATGCTTAAATTTTCAACCTTGAGGATCTCGCGGCTCATTTGCGCAGCTCCATGTGGGGGCGTTGCATAGGCAGCAAACCTTGAGGACGCCAGATCATCATCAGCACCATCAGGGCGCCGAACATCAACATGCGGTATTCGCTGAATTCACGCATCATTTCAGGCAGCAGGATCATTACGACGGCGGCCAGGATCACACCCAGCTGCGAACCCATCCCGCCCAACACCACGATGGCGAGGATGATCGCCGACTCGATGAAGGTGAACGACTCCGGTGTCACCAGACCCTGGCGGGCGGCGAAGAAACTGCCAGCAAAACCAGCGAACGCAGCACCGAGGGTAAAGGCCGACAGCTTGATCACGGTCGGGTTGAGACCCAGGGCGCGGCAGGCGATTTCATCTTCACGCAGCGCTTCCCAGGCACGGCCGATCGGCATGCGCAGCAGGCGGTTGATGACGAACAGCGCCGCCAGGGCCAGCAACAGCGCAACCAGGTAGAGGAAGATCACCTTGTTGATCGAGTTGTATTCCAGGCCGAAGTACTCGTGGAAGGTCTGCAGGCCTTCGGCGGCTTTACGTTCGAAGGTCAGGCCGAAGAACGTCGGTTTCTCGATGTTGCTGATGCCGTTCGGGCCACCGGTGATGTCGGTCAGGTTGCGCAGGAACAGCCGGATGATCTCACCGAAGCCCAGGGTCACGATGGCCAGGTAGTCACCGCGCAGGCGCAGTACCGGGAAGCCCAGCAGGAAGCCGAAGGTGGCGGCCATCATCCCGGCGATCGGCAGGCAGATCCAGAAGCTCAGGCCGAAGTAGTGGGACAGCAGCGCATAGCTGTAGGCGCCGACGGCATAGAAGCCCACGTAACCCAGGTCCAGCAGGCCGGCCAGGCCTACCACGATGTTCAGGCCAAGGCCGAGCATCACGTAGATCAGGATCAGCGTGGCGATGTCCACCGCGCCGCGGGAGCCGAAGAACGGCCACACCAGGGCCACGACGATCAGTGCCAGCACAATCCAGCGCTGGGTGCTCGGCAAGGTCAGGAAGTTGCTGGCCTTGGCCGGGATCACCGGCAGGCCTGGCGAAGACTTCCAGGCGGCGCTGATCTGCGTGCTGAACAGCACCCGCAGGAACATCAGCAGCGAGCAGATGGCGATGATCGCCATGGTGGTCGGGCTGGTGCCATGCACTTCCAGGTTGATGCCGACGATGGTCAGTTTGAGACCCAGTACCGGGTAGGCCACGGCCCAGACCAGCAGGGCGCTGAAGAGCGCCGATTTGAGATGCCTAGTCATACTTTTTCAACCTCCGGGCGGCCCAGGATGCCGGTCGGCCGGAATAACAGAACCAGAACCAACAAGCCGAATGCCACGACGTCCTTGTACTGGTCGCCGAAGATGTCGGCGCCAAAGGCCTCTGCCACGCCCAGCACCAACCCGCCGAGCATCGCGCCGGGAATGCTGCCGATGCCGCCCAGTACCGCGGCGGTGAAGGCTTTTAGGCCGACGAGGAAACCGGCGTTGGGGTTGATCACACCGTATTGCATGCTCAACAGCACCGCGGCGACGGCGGCCAGTGCCGCACCGATGACGAATGTCAGGGCGATGATGTTGTTGGTGTTGATGCCCAGCAGGTTGGCCATCTTGATGTCCTCGGCGCAGGCGCGGCAAGCGCGGCCCAGGCGGGAACGGGAGATGAACAGCGTCAGGCCGAGCATGGCGACCAGGGTCACCACGAACACCACGATTTGCATGTAGGAAATCAGCACTTCATGTGCCCCGCCTGGCCCGATGGCAAAGTTGCCCGGGATCAGGTTGGGAATGGATTTGTCCTTGGAGTCTTGCGAGAGCAGTACCGTGTTTTGCAGGAAAATCGACATGCCGATGGCGGAAATCAGCGGGATCAGACGGTTGCTGCCGCGCAGGGGGCGGTAGGCGATCCGTTCGATGCTGTAGCCATAGGAACTGGTGACCACGATGCTCGCGATGAAAGCCGCGGTCATCAACAGCGGGACACTGTCGAGTCCCATCATGCTCAGCCCGGCGATGGCGATGAACGCCACGTAGGAGCCGATCATGTACACCTCGCCGTGGGCGAAGTTGATCATTCCAATGATGCCGTAGACCATCGTATAGCCGATGGCGATCAGGGCATACGTGCTGCCAACGGTCAGGCCGTTAACCAGCTGCTGGAAGAAGTGATAGATGTCAGGCATTACAGCGCTCCTAAAAACCTGATACGCATTTCACTGGTGGAGTCATTTTCCCGCCCGGGCCCCGTGGATCTGCATCCACTTCGAGCACGAGGTTTGCCAGCGAACCGCTGATGACGGTTTTGAGATTTTCAGGTGGGGAGACTGGCGGATCACGCCAGCGCGGCCCAATACATTCAAAACAAAGCCCACGGCACGCCGTGGGCTTTATTGGCAGTCAGTCAGGCAGGGCCTTACTGAGGCGAAGCTTCGGTTTTAGGCTTGCCGAAATGCCACTCGTAGACCACGAACTTGAAGTCTTTCAGGTCGCCGTTCTTGTCGAAGCTCAAGTCACCGGTAGGTGTCTTGAAGGTACCGGCGTGGATGGCTTCAGCCACTTTGGCCGGGTCTTCGCTCTTGGTTTCGGTGATAGCCTGGGCGATCACCTGGACCGCGGAGTAGGACGGGAACACGAACGGGCCGCTCGGATCTTCCTTCTTGGCCTTGAACGCGTCAGCCAGGGCCACGTTGGCCGGATCCTGGTCGAAGGATTTCGGCAGGGTCACCAGCAGGCCTTCGGAGGACTCCTTGGCGATCTGCGAAATCGAGTCGTTACCCACGCCTTCCGGCCCCATGAACTTGGCCTTCAGGCCTTTTTCCTGGGCTTGACGCAGGATCAGGCCCAGCTCCGGGTGGTAGCCGCCGTAGTAGACGAAATCGACGTTGGCCTGCTTGAGCTTGGCGATCATCGAGGAGAAGTCTTTGTCGCCGGCGTTCACGCCTTCGAAGACGGCCACTTTCACGCCTTTGCCTTCGAGGGTTTTCTTCACGGCGCTGGCGATGCCTTCACCGTATTGCTGCTTGTCGTGCAGGACCGCAACGATCTTCGGCTTGACGTGGTCGGCGATGTAGTTGCCGGCCGCTGGGCCTTGGGCGCTGTCCAGGCCGATGGTGCGGAAGATCATCTTGTAGCCGCGAGCGGTGATGTCCGGGCTGGTGGCGGCCGGGGTGATCATGACCACGCCTTCGTCTTCATAGATGTCCGAAGCCGGCTGGGTGGAGCTGGAGCACAGGTGGCCGACCACGAACTTGACGCCGTCGTTGACGACTTTGTTCGCAACGGCGACCGCTTGTTTCGGATCGCAGGCGTCATCGTATTCAACGGCCACGAGTTGCTTGCCGTTGACGCCGCCCTTGGCGTTGATCTGTTCGATGGCCATTTTGGAACCACTGAACTGCATGTCGCCGTATTGAGCCACAGGGCCGGTCTTCGGGCCGGCGATGCCGATCTTGATGGTGTCGGCGGCGAACGAATGGCTGGCAACCCCGGCCAGAACCATAGCGGCAAACAGTTTGGAAATCTGCTTAGTAGCCTTAGTCATAGTGCTCCACTCATGCTGTTGTAGTTTTTATAGTCCTGGCGCCGTAGCAGCAGAACCGGGTCAGATATCTTGGATACCCTCGCGGAAAATGCCCCCGGCAACTGTACCGGTACAGTGTAGAGCGCCGGTTGTTGGCAAGGGAAGCTGGCGCTTGGGGGCAAAACCTGAGGGTGTCGCTTTATTGAAAGAAAAAGACAGAATAGCGGCGGGCTTTGACCGGGGAAAATCGGCAATCCGTGGCTTTGCTGCGCTTTTCAATCGGTACTCCAATTGCTACCGGGTTTTTCTGCCAGACCACCGACGTTATCATTCGCGCCGATTTCTTTTCCGGACAGCTCCCATGAATGAAGAACCTAGCACCCTCTATGCCAAGCTGCTTGGTGAAACCGCATCCATCACCTGGAAAGAGTTAGAGCCGTTCTTTGCCAAGGGTGCCCTATTGTGGGTCGACCCGGCACTGGATTTGATCGCCGCCGCCGAAGCCGTCGCCGAGGACGAAGGTACCAAAGTCGCCGCCTGGCTGGCCGCCGGGCAACTCGCCAAGCTGTCTGAAACGCGGGCGCTGGATTTCCTGGAGCGTGATCCAACGCTTTGGGCTGTGGTGGTTTCGCCTTGGATAATGATCCAGGAAAGGGCGTCGAATTAATCTGAGCTCCAAATTGGTGCGTCTTCCTGGCGAGAAGAAAGTGTGTAGGTGAGTAGCGTGATGGCATCCTGCCGTGGTGAAACGCCACAGGGGAGGGTGACGTATACGTAACGGGAACAGTTTATTGAGCAGCCTTTGGGCTGCTTAATTGTTTCTGGATGTTGTTCAGGTGGTGTCTTCAAGGCCGCCTTCGCGAGCAAGCCCGCTCCCACAAAGGGACCGCATTCTTCCTGGAAGAACACAGTTCAATGTGGGAGCGGGCTTGCTCGCGAAAGGGGCGATGCGATCCTACGCCTGGCCTCAGTAAGTCCGCCCCGTATGGTTATTCAACGAAATAACCTTGGTCTTGCCAATGCGATGACGGTAGATCTCGCGCAGGTACTTGATCGCCTTTTTCACGCAGTCGCGGGACAGGCGGATGTCGTTGATCGAGACGAATTTCTCCTTGTCGCTGATCAGCTCGCGGTATTTCTTCTCGTACATCGGCTTGATGGCATACCAGTTCGTGTCGAGGATTTTCGCCGGGTTTTCGAACTCGTTGAGCAGGTCGTCGATCCGTTCCTCATCGAAGTCATCGCTGACGATGAAGTCCAGGATCGAGTTGTCCAGGGTGTCGTCGAAGCGGTATGGCGTACGGGCGAAGCAGCGCTTGATGAACGCCACGATCAGGGTCAGGAAGTCGTCCGACAGGCACGGGCTCTTGGCGATCAGGGTGGTCAGCGACAGGTTGGCCGAGGCGCCGATCACCAGTGCGTAACGCTTGAGCGTGGTGTTGGGGAACAGGCTGTTGAGGTGGGTCTTGAGCCGGTTCAGGTCCATGTAGGACAGCTTGTAGTCCTTGGGCAACGAAACGATCGACACCACCGACGAGCAATTCTTGAAAAAGTGCAGGTCATGCAGGGCGGCTGCGTCGTAGCCGGAGTTCTTGTATTGCTCCAGCGACGCCCGGTAGCGCTTGGATTCGATCGGCAGCAGGCTGATGCCCTCGATGGCCTGGGTGACTTTGTTGAAGTGCGGCAGGTCGATGGAGCGAAAGAACAGGTCGTCGATGTTCAGGCGCGGCGGCTCTTTCTCGAACACCTTGAACTTGTCGCTGCTCGGTGCCGGGGTTTCCGGGACCACCGATTCGGCGTAGGCAATCGCCACCGGGCCAGCCAGGCTCATGAACAGGTCGTTGGCGTCCAGGCGGATGGTTTCGCCGATGTCGATGCCGGCACGCCGGAAATAGTTCTGGTCGTAGTCGGTGGTGACGGCCTGGGCGGTCAGGATGTTGAAGATCTGCTGGGAGATGTACTGGTTGGCATGCTTCTCCATGGCGTTGACGTCGATGTTCTGGATGTTGCCGTCGTCGCTTTCTTCGGCGTAGCGCATGATGTCGTTGGAGATCAGCATCATTGCGTTCCAAGGGCGGATACGCCCCATGACGCTGGCTTCGCTGCTGTCTTCATTGGCGAAGTTGTATGAGAAATCCCATTCTTCCGAGAGGTATTTGCACAGCAGGCGTCCGGCGTTGATGTGCAGCGCCTCGGACATTTCGCTGCGATGGTCGGAAATGTTCGGCAGCACGCAGATGCCGCTGGTGAAGATCGGCTCGAAGACGAAGGAATGACCGCTCTTGCTGTCGTGTTCGTCCATCGGCTTGGTGTCGAACGTCTTGTTCATGTACGAATATTGCTGGGCCAGGCCGAATTCCGAGGCCATGCCCGAACCGGTACCGCCGCCGGCACTGAAGATCGAGAAGTACAGGCGTGACTGGTTGGCCTTGATGCCGCAGCTGTCGATCAGGTACGAGTGGATCATCTTCCAGTCGGGGCTGGAGAAGCGCTGGGTGTCCTTGTTCAGGATGATCTTGGCCAGGTACTGGCCGAGGATCGGCGCGTTACCGGCGCCACCGGCATGGACTTCCGACAGGTCCATGATTTTCATTTTGCTGTAGTCGCGCAAGAAGCCGCTTTTTTCGCCCTTGCGCGAGAAACGGATGCGCCCGGCGATGTCCTTGTCCAGGTCGCCGAGCATGACCAGGGGCTCGACCAGGAACACCGGTTTACTCGCCTTGCTGTTGCCCAGGCGCAGGTTGTGGCGGATCCATTGCGCGGGGCTGTAGCCCTTGTCGATGTAGTGCTTGTCTTCGGCGTTGAATTCGTTGAGGTAGAACTTGCGGGCGTTGTACACCAGCTCCGCCACGTCCAGGGCAATGTTGGAGCCGCAACGGCCTAACCCGATCAGGCATACCGACGGGAATTCCTGCTGGCCGCGTTCGCTTTCTTCGTCCACCAGGTGGGGCGGGCGCGGGAATACGCTGTCACGCAGGCCATCGAGGTTATCGAGGATGCGGTCGGTGTTGGTTTCGGTGAAATACAGGTACTGCTGGGTCGACAAGGGGCGCGAGGTGCTCGACGTCGGCGACGTTTCGAGGCCGTTGGCGGCTGGGCCCAGGGTCAGATCGGATACCGCAGTGGCTGATTTTTTGGAAGTCATTGTGCGCCGTTGCCTGAACTGGTGGGTTCGATGATCACGGTCATTGAATCATCGAGAATGGGAGCTCGCGTCCGTGTTGGCGCGAAGTCGGCCCTAGCGGTCAAGGCACACGCCTGAACAGCGCTCGGGAGAATCTGTTCACGTTGGATCGGCCACCGGAACGTGATCTTTAGTCGGGATCGGGCAAAATGATGGCAAATGTTACATAGAGTTGACTGCCGTCAAGAAACCCGCCGCCCGCCATGGTCGGGTATCAGCCGTGCGAATGATCAGAGACAGTCCGCGCGCTGCTGTCTAGATTGCAGATTCCGGGCTCGGACGCCTCGCCGCTGCCCCATGACAATAAAGAGACGGACCCATGCAGAACTCGACCCAAGCGGCGAATGCCTGGCGCATTCTGTTCCTGCTGTTCCTCGCCAACCTGTTCAACTTCTTCGACCGCACCATCCCGGCGATCATCATCGAACCGATTCGCATGGAGTGGAGCCTGAGCGACTTCCAGATCGGCATCATCGGCACCGCCTTCACCATCGTCTACGCCATTGCCGGGCTGCCCCTGGGGCGCATGGCCGATACCGGCTCGCGCAGCAAGTTGATGGGCTGGGGCCTGGCGACCTGGAGCGCGCTGACGGCGGTCAACGGCCTGGTGGGCAGTTTCTGGGCGTTCCTGCTGGTGCGCATGGGCATCGGCATTGGTGAGGCCAGTTATGCGCCGGCTGCCAACTCACTGATCGGCGATCTGTTCCCGGCCCACCGCCGGGCGCGGGCCATGGGCATCTTCATGCTGGGGCTGCCGATCGGGCTGCTGCTGGCTTTTTTCACCATCGGCGCGATGGTCAAGGCCTTCGACAGCTGGCGCGCGCCGTTCTTTATCGCGGCCGTGCCGGGCTTGGTGCTGGCGCTGTTCATGTTCTTCATCAAGGAGCCCAAGCGCGGCGCGGCGGAAACCGTGCAAGTGTCCCAGGAAAGGGTCGACCGGCCGATCCGTCGCGTGCTGGCGATTCCAACATTTCTCTGGCTGGTGCTGGCGGGGCTGTGTTTCAACTTCGCCACCTATGCGTGCAACTCGTTCCTGGTGCCGATGCTGCAGCGTTACTTCCAGATGTCGCTGCCTGATGCAGCGGTGGCCACCGGGATCATGGTCGGCGTGACTGGCTTGTTCGGCTTGACCATCGGCGGCTGGGTCGCCGACAAGATCCATCAACGGGTGCCCAGTGGTCGCCTGCTGTTTGCCGCGTTCAGCCTGGTGATCTCCACCGTGACCACCGCATGGGCGTTGCACGCCGGACGAATTGAAATCGGCGTGTTCGTTGCGGTGTTCAGTGTTGGCTGGCTGTTCGCCTATAACTTCTACACCTGCGTGTACACGGCGATCCAGGATGTGGTCGAGCCACGCCTGCGGGCCACGGCGATGGCCTTGTTCTTCGCCGGCCTTTACCTGCTCGGTGGCGGCCTGGGGCCTGTGGTGGTGGGCGGGTTGTCCGACTACTTTGCCCGCACGGCCATGGCCGCGGCCGGGGTCGACCAGATGAACGAAGCGTTCAAGGCCATCGGCCTGCACGATGCGATGTACCTGATCCCGGTGGCGTTGTTTTTGACCATGGTGTTCCTGTTCCTGGCGTCACGCTGTTTCGTGCGCGATGCCAGGCGGATGAAGGAGGGGATGAGTGGGGTAGTGGAACCGGTGGGCGCAGCGGCGACGGCGTAAGGCACACAAGAGCAGCCTTGCACGATCCCCCTGTGGCGAGGGAGCTTGCTCCCGCTGGGCTGCACAGCAGACCCAACAATTGGGTCAGTCGACACATCATTGGGGCCGCTTCGCGCCC
>NZ_JALJDX010000115.1 GCF_022952855.1 Pseudomonas sp. RGM2987
GAATACGCCGACGACCTGCACCTGGTCAGGCGCCGCCTCAACCCCGACGGCACGCAGCTCAAGTACCGCTACGACTCGGCGCGGCTGTTGCTGACCGAGATCGAAAACGAACGCGGCGAAACCTATCGGCTGGACTACACGCCCGGCGGACTGATCCGACAGCAAGTCGGCTTCGATGGGCAACGCACCGCCTATGCCTACGACCTCAACGGCCACCTGCTGGAGAAGATTGAGCACGGCGACGACGGTACGCAACGGGTCACCGCCTACCAGCGCGACGCGGCCGGACGGCTGTTGGTCAAGACCTTGCCCGACGGCCAAGTCATTCAATACCGCTACGACGGCCCGGGGCGGCTGGTGTCGGTCGATGACGGCACCGATCACCCACTGGCTTTTGAATACGACGCCCAGGACCGCCTGATCGGCGAGCACCAGGGCTGGGGCACCCTGCGTTATCGCTACGACGCCTGCGGTCGCCTCAACCACCTGCGCCTGCCGGACAACAGCCAGCTCGATTTCCACCACGCCACCGGCGGCGCGCTGACCGCCATCGACCTCAACGGCACCCGACTCACCGACCATCAAAGTCGCGGCGGCCGCGAAGTGCAGCGCCAGCAGGGCCTGCTGCGCAGCCAGTATGACTACGACGAACAGGGCCGGCTCAAGGCCCAGACGGTGTGGCAAAACCAGCAACAACTGTTCTGGCGCGATTATGCCTACAGCGCCAAAGGCCACCTCGAAACCCTTTCCGACAACCGAAACCGCCGCAGCTACCAGTACGATCAGCGGGATCGCTTGACCCGCATCGACTTTTCCCACACCGAGCCGCCGGAACACTACGGCCACGACCCGGCCGGCAACCTGTTGATGATGGACCGCCCCGGTCCCGTCACCTTCAAGGGCAACCGCCTGCTGCTGGACGGCGACCGGCACTACGACTACGACGCCTTCGGCAATCTGATCCGCGAACGCCGGGGCAAGGCCCACAGCCTCGTCACCGAATACCGCTACGACAGCCAGCACCGGCTGATCGGCCTCACCACCCCGGACGGTCGCGAAACGTCCTACCGCTACGACGCCTTCGGCCGACGCATCAGCAAGACCGTAGACGGCCTGACCACGGAATTTTTCTGGCAAGGCGACCAACTCGTCGCCGAAAGCAGCCCACGCCACCACCGCAGCTACCTCTACGAACCCGGCACCTTCCGCCCCCTGGCCATGCTCGATGGCAAAGGCCTGAACGCCTGCCCGTTCTACTACCACCTCGACCACCTGGGCACGCCTCAGGAGTTGACCAACTTCGCTGGCCAGATCGTCTGGTCCGCCCGCTACGCCGGCTACGGCAAACTCACCGAGCAAACCCATGGCGGCGGCGAACAACTGGATCAACCGCTGCGCTTCCAGGGCCAATACTTTGATCCTGAAAGTGGCCTGCATTACAACCGCCACCGCTACTACAATCCCGAGACTGGACGCTACCTGACGCCGGATCCGAGTAAGTTGGCGGGTGGGCTCAATGGGTATCGGTACACCCTGAACCCGACGGGGTGGGTGGATCCGTTGGGGTTGGTGGATTGCCCGGGAGAAAACAAATGCAACCCCGAACGAGGCGGCGAAGCGCCTGAGCAAAATGTAAGTGTTAATGAGGGCACACCAAGCACTCCTGATGTTCAATGGACGAGGCACGGAAACAAACACGTTGCGCCAAAGGCTCCATGGTCATCTGTCGTTAAATCCACCGCAAATGGAGGAGCAGCCAAGTATCTTCCTGACACTGATATAGAGGCTCTTGAGCGTCTGGTCTTTGCCAACGGACAGGACGTAACCAACGGAAAGCCTTGGAAGGTAATGGATATGGGGCGAACGATTGGAGCAAACGACGGAAAGGAGACGAGATATATGAGAGTTGAGCTGAGCGCAAACACAATCCATGGACATCCGATCTCGGAAGAGTCATTTAGAAAATTGACCAAGAAGAAAAAATAATCTATGGAACTGTACGAAGTAAAAGCACTAGGTGGCGTAATAACTTTCGATGATATTTCTTGCCTCGACCAATCGGTAGGTGTGGCCGAAATAATAGATGAGTTGAAAGAGGACCTATTTCAAGCGTCCTTTCCCTTCGAGCAAATAATCGATATTGGTTGGTACCCGGAGTTTTGTGAGTCCGGTTTTTTTAGAGTTTCGCTGATTCTGGAATGCAATTGGGATGCTCCCGTCTATAGCGAGGAAGCCAAGGACTGGGTTGAGCTGGCGGCTGCTTTAACGAATACCTTAAAAAAGGTCAGGTTGGCTTGAACTGGGATATAACTCCAGAGTTGATCGGGAAGGAATTGATTTCACTGACAGCTCGTTTTCGATCAACTCAATCCACACGCCGCCAAGCTGCTTTGTGGCGAGGGGATTTATCCCCGCTGGGCTGTAGAGCAGCCCCCAAACCAGACAACTCGGAGTATCAGGAGGAATGAGTTCGCTGCTTTAGGGCTGCTCCGCAGCCCAGCGGGGATAAATCCCCTCGCCACAGAGGTATCGCTAGGCGTTCGAGCCGTGGCGTGGATGCAAGCGGTAATCCACTCACATCAACAAGTCCAACTCCACCACCGGCACCTGTTCAACCAATCCATCTATCAAATACAAACTCCCCCCAACAATCTCCTTCGCATGATGCTTGGCCTGCGAAGCCAGTTCTGCCAACTGGCTCGCATCCAACTCCCCACACGCCTCCGACCGTAGATGCACCACCCCGATCGACAGCGACAACAAAGGAAAATCCTGGCGAACGCCCTGTCGATTCAACGCTGTGAAGCACCCGGCCTCCAGGTGTTCGGGTCGGTAGAACCGCCGGCAGTGGGTCTGGAAGTCGCTCAGGAGCTGGTCGAGGCGTTTGCGCCAGTCTTCGGGGCCGAGGACCAGGAGGAAGTCGTCGCCGCCGATGTGGCCGACGAAGTCGCGGCTGGGGTCGATGCGTTCGTTCAGGCATTGCGCCAGGCACAGTAGGACTTCGTCGCCGCGGCCGTAGCCGTAGATGTCGTTGAAGGGTTTGAAGCTGTCGATGTCGACGTAGCAGATCACCGATTCCTGGCGCTGCTGCAGCACGCGGGTGAGGCATTGCTGGATCGGTACGTTGCCCGGCAGCAGGGTCAGTGGGTTGGCGTAGCGGGCCTGTTGGATTTTCAATTCGGTGATCAGCTTGAGCACGTCGATTACCCGGCCCAGGCCCAGGTAGCTGCCGTTGAGGGTGATGATGAAATCTTCTTCGATGCGTTGCCGGGCGCGGCTGGTGATGAGGCGGCTGACCTGTTGCAACGACTGGGTCAGTTCCACCGCGAGGAAGTCGTCGCTCATCAGGCGGCTGATGGGCTTGCGGGCGAACAGGTCGGTGGCGAAGGGCTTGAGCAAGGCGTCGGAGAGTGAATGGCGATGTACGATGCCGCAGGGTTGTTCCCGATCGTCCAGCACGGCCAGAGAGTTGAGGTTGGCCTGGCGGCGAAACGCGTCCAGCACGGTGGCGGTCGGGGTGTCGTGGGCCACGGCCGGCTGTTCGTTGAGCAGCGCGCCGAGATCGTTGACCTCGTCGTTCAGCGACACCACGCCGCTGTCCTGTTTGGGCATCAGCGCCCTGGCATCGCGCGACGGCTGTTCCTGAGGCCTGGCGACCAGGTAGCCCTGGACCAGGTCGACGCCCATTTCGATCAGCACCGCCAATTCTTCCGGCAGTTCAATACCTTCGGCGATCACTTGGGCCCGGGACGTACGAGCGATTTTCAGGATAGAGCCGACGAATTCGCGCTTGAGGGCATCCTGATGAATGCCGTCGATGAAATGCCGGTCGATCTTGACGTAGTCCGGACGCAATTCCGACCAGAGCCGTAGGCTCGAATACCCGGCGCCCAGGTCGTCCAGGGCAATCGAGAAGCCCATCGCCCGGTAGTGATGCAGGGCGTTCTGCAACAGCTGGAAGTCATCGATGGGGGTCTGTTCGGTCAGTTCGATCACGACCTGGCTGGGCGGGATGCCGAAGTCTTGCAACAGTTGCAATGTGCGCCCGGTCTGGTGCGCCGCCTCTAGCAGCGATTCGGGCGAAACGTTGAGGAATAACTTGCCCGGCAGTTTCTGCTCGTTGAAGCGGTGACAGGCGCTGCGTCGGCAGGCCAGTTCCAGCTCGCTGAGACGCCCGGCCTGGCGGGCCACGGAGAGCAAGGCGATGGGGGAGTGCAACGGACTGTTGGACGGGCCGCGAGTCAAGGCTTCGTAACCGACGATGCGTCGTTCGGATAGGCAGAGGATCGGCTGGAACAGGCTGTGCAAACCGCTTTGAGTCAGGATTGAACTCAAGGCACCCAGCTGTTCTGTCGTGGTCATGGCTTTCTCTGGCGATAAAAAAGGACCGGGCGCTCTCCATTCAGGAGGCGCCCGGTCCTTATTTCACGACAGACCGATGTCAGTTTGATGACACTCCGGCGAGCATCACCATTAAATCGCCATCATCTTTAGTGTTTGGCCACCGCCGTGTTGAGCTTCAGGTAATCCAGCAGGATCCGCCCGGTTTCGCTCAGGTAGGCATCGTCTTCCGGCTTGGTTTTCTCCGGCTCGGTGATCAGGTCTTCGTCCTCTTTCTTCAGTTCTTTGAGTGGTTCTTCGCCCTTGGCCTTGCGACGCAGGTTTTCCATCGCCAGTTGCTTGGCTTCGATGTCGGCATGCTGCGCGCGACGGTCGGCTTCGTTGAGGGTGACGGTTTTCTCCAGCATCAGTTTTTGCGCCAGGGCCAGCTTGTCGCGGATGAACACAAACTCGGCATCCTGGGCCGTGCGGCTGTCATGTTCGGACTTGAGCTGGCTCAGGAATGGCTTGAACGGATCCACGGCCGGCTTGATCGCGGGCTTGATGGTGTCCCACGGCATGGCTTCGGGCAGGGCGCTTTCGCCGATTTCCTTGGTGTCGATGATCGACGGGTAGTCGATGTCCGGCAGTACGCCCTGATGCTGGGTGCTCTGGCCGGAAACCCGGTAGAACTTCGCCAGGGTCAGTTTCAGCTCACCATGGTTGAGCGGCTGGATGGTCTGCACGGTGCCTTTGCCGAAGGTCTGGCCGCCGATGATCAGCGCGCGGTGATAATCCTGCATGGCGCCGGCAAAAATTTCCGAGGCCGAAGCGGACAGGCGGTTGACCAGCAGCGCCATCGGTCCTTTGTAGAAAGCCCCTGGGTTTTCGTCTTCCAGCACATCCACGCGGCCATCGGCATTACGTACGAGCACGGTCGGGCCTTTGTCGATGAACAGGCTGGTCAACTCGGTGGCTTCCTGCAGGGAGCCGCCGCCGTTGTTGCGCAAGTCGATGACGACACCGTCGACTTTTTCTTTCTGCAGCTCGGTCAGCAGCTTCTTGACGTCGCGGGTGGTGCTCTTGTAGTCCGGATCGCCGGCGCGGAACGCCTTGAAGTCCAGGTAGAAGGCCGGGATCTCGATGACGCCGAGCTTGTAGTCCTTGCCGTCCTGTTTCAGATTGAGGACCGATTTCTTCGCCGCCTGCTCTTCCAGCTTCACCGCTTCACGGGTGATGGCGACGATCTTGCTGGTCTGGTCGTTTGGCGCATTGCTGGCCGGGATAACTTCCAGGCGCACCACCGAACCTTTCGGACCGCGGATCAGCTTGACCACTTCGTCCAGGCGCCAGCCGACCACGTCGACCATTTCCTTGTTGCCCTGGGCAACACCGATGATCTTGTCCGCCGGCCCGACCTGTTTGGTCTTGTCCGCCGGCCCCGCCGGCACCAGGCGTACGATCTTGACCTGGTCGTTGTCGCTTTGCAGGACCGCGCCGATGCCTTCCAGGGACAGGCTCATGTTGATGTCGAAGTTTTCCGCGTTATCCGGCGACAGATAGTTGGTGTGCGGGTCGTAGGACATGGCGAAAGTGTTGATGTACGCCTGGAAGATATCCTCGGCACGGGTCTGGTCCAGGCGCGCCAGTTGGTTCTTGTAGCGCTTGGTCAGGGTTTCCTGGATCTGCTTGGGATCCTTGCCGGCGATCTTCATGCGCAGCACTTCGTCCTTGACGCGTTTGCGCCATAGGTCGTCGAGCTCTGCGCTGCTTTTGAGCCAAGGGGCGTCCTTGCGATCAACCAGCAAGGTTTCCTTGGCATTGAAATCGATTTTGTCGACGCCTTTGTCCAGCTCGGCGAGGGCGTAGTCCAGACGCGCTTTCACCCGGTCCAGGTAGCGCTTGTAGATGATGAACCCGGCGTTCAGGTCGCCGCTCTTGAGGAAATCGTCGAACTGGGTTTTCCACTTGTCGAATTCGGCGATGTCGCTGGCCAGGAAATAACTGCGCGACGGATCAAGCAGCTTCAGGTAGCTGTCATAGATGATGACCGAGCGCGCGTCGTCGAGCGGCGGCTTGCTGTAGTGATGGCGCTTGAGCAGCTCGACGACGTTAAGGCTGGCAATCACCTCGTCACGATCGGGCTGAAGCTTGTCCCAGCTGTTGGCCGCAAACGTGTTGCTTGAGAGCGTGGAAACGCCAAGGCCAATGAAAAGGGCAAGTGCAGTACTGGGGAACAAACGCTTCATGCTGATTCGACGCAGGGACAATTGATAACGCATATTAGGCCGTCTTTGAAGTCGCCGGTTCCATGTGGCCCGGGCGCATAATGCAAGAAAGCCCGGCGTTACAGCAGCGGGCCCAGTCGAGACTCACTATGGAGGCACCGTGAAAGCATTGCAAGGCGTTGAAGGCCAAGTGGTATGGGCGCAGGAGCCAACTCCTGCGTGTGATGCAGGGCAAGTTCGGATTCGGGTGGCGGCGGCCGGCCTGAATCGGGCCGATTTATTGCAGAAGGCAGGGCTTTATCCGCCGCCGCCCGGCGCGAGCCAGGTACTGGGGCTGGAGTGTTCCGGGGTCATCAGCGAAGTCGGCCCGGGATCGTCCTGGGCAGTCGGCGACCGCGTTTGTGCGCTGCTGGCCGGCGGTGGGATGGCTGAAGAAGTAGTGGTCGATGGCCGCCATGTGTTGCCGGTGCCGGAGGGCTTGTCGTTGGCTGAAGCCGCCGCGCTGCCTGAGGTCTACAGCACCGCGTGGCTGAATCTGTTTCAACTGGCCGCGCTCAAACCGGGGGAAAAAGTGCTGTTGCACGCCGGGGCCAGTGGCGTCGGCTCGGCTGCGATCCAGCTGTGCAAGGCGTTCGGCAACCCGTGCTGGGTCAGTGTCGGTTCGGCGGATCGGCTGGCTTATTGCGAAGCCTTGGGCGCTCAGGGCGGTGTGATTCGCAGCGACGATATCAACCGTTTGAGCGAGTTCGGCCCCTTCGATGTGATCCTCGATCCAGTGGGTGCGAACTACGCCAAACTCAATGTGAAACTTTTGTCAGTTGACGGACGCTGGGTGCTGATCGGGCTCATGGGCGGTCGCTCGGCCGAACTTGACCTGGCCCAGGTCCTGGGCAAGCGTATCCAACTGTTGGGCTCGACGTTGCGCAGTCGTGACGACCAGTTCAAGGCTGATCTGATCAGTGAGTTGGGCCGGCAGGTCTGGCCGCTGTTTGCAGAAGGTCGTTTGAGCCCGCAACTGGCGAAAACCTTTGCCATCCAGGATGCCGAGGCGGCGTTTGCGGAGCTGGCGACCAATCAGGTGTCGGGGAAGTTGGTGTTGGTGATTGATGGGAGTTTGAGCTGACTCAGCGCGTTGGATAGACATACACCCTGTCGGGTCTGACAGTAGACGCCTGCAAATGTCCGGCCCTAGAGTGGGGGCGAAATGACCGATGCCTCTTTGATCAGCTCATGCACCTCGAGCCTCTGGAAAAGAGGCTCTCCCTCTCGCACCACACCAGGCGAGGTTTCCCATGACAAACGATTCGAGTGCGACGAATGCCCGGCGCGCGGCCTTGGCACTCATGCAGACCGGGTTGACCCCTACCGATGCTGCGATCGAGCTGCTGGCAGGCCAGCGCATCGACAAGGAAACCCTGACCCAGTGCCGTGAATCCCTTGGCCTCACGGCGCAAGCAGAGGCGGGACAGCGCCCTCGGCAAGGCACTACGTACGATTTTCTGGAAGACACACCCCTGAAGACCAATCTTCAATACGGACAGGTTTTTTTCGTGCAAAGCCACACGATGACCGTTCCGGAACTGGATCGTGGGCCCTGGCTGGTCGTTGGACGTGAAACCCTGGTGATCTTCAGGCGTTCCCCTGGTGTCAGGTATTTTCCTGTCGTTGCGGTCTCCCAGTTCGGCGAGCGGGCGTTCAGCGAGGGCGTACCGGCCTCCGACGCGCCGGCCGATCCCGACGATGACAGTGTGGTCTATCTTCGGGAAGCTTGGAGTACCGTGATACCGGCGGCCTGGATGCGCCCCGGGTTGTCTTTGGGCATTGGCTTCGACAACTTGATCGTCAATCAATTGGGGGCCAGCCGACTGAAGTTTGGCGCGCCGATGCAACTGATCCTGCAAAATATCCAGATCGGTATGTTGGCGGACCCAAGAGCACCTCTACCCGAGACTGGAGAGTTACCTCCGGAGCACAACTTCATTACGCAGCCGGCCTTGGCCGGTGTGGATTATTTTCAGAAAATCCCTGTTGCCAAGCTAGTGGTTGCGCAATACGCCCCCGTCCACTTGGCGCGGGTGGTGATGTCCTCCGGAAAGGTCTACACCGAGGCCAGTGACGTTCGAGGCTCTTTCCACGAGGGGGACATGCGCCAGGATGTCGGGAAGTCGCTGATCTCCACGGGTATCAACCTGGCCAATTACGGTATTCGCGACAGCGCGGGTAATAACGAGCAACTACCCAACCCGGTGCCCCATTTGCAGGTGGTTGCACACACCAGCGTCGGCAACTACAGCAATGGCATCGTCCACCATGGCTTGAGTGGTGGGGGCGGCATGGCCACGCTGTATGAAACCAAGGGTAATGAGTGCTCCCATGAGTTGGGGCATAACCTGGGCCTCGGCCATTTTCCCGGAGGCGGTCCCGGCTCCATTCACCAGCCCGGCTACAGCTGGGGCTACGATCTCTGGCGCAAGCGCTTGATCGCCAGCCTGCGCTGGGGGCACTCGGGTCACACCTGCATGAAATCGGACGGTGCCAGCTGCGAGCCGGGAGATACGTCTTGTTATTGCGTTGCGCCATTCGCCGACAAATACAAGTTCAATACCGACACTATGGCCTCGGGCTGGGTATCGGGGACCATTTCCGAGTATGTCCAGCATACGAACTACAGTGCCTCTGCGCTGCAGCGGGCCCTCAGCAGGGTGCCGTTTGTC
The DNA here is from genome assembly GCF_022952855.1 of Pseudomonas sp. RGM2987. Taxonomy (GTDB): domain Bacteria; phylum Pseudomonadota; class Gammaproteobacteria; order Pseudomonadales; family Pseudomonadaceae; genus Aquipseudomonas. The sequence goes on from NZ_JALJDX010000115.1 coordinate 9,263, forward strand.
GATCCTGACAGCCTCACCGGCTACAGCATTTTCAATACGGTCACCCAAGCGCTGGAGCCCTACGATACCGGTCGTCCGAAGCCAATACTGCTGGGGGTGTCTGTCGTGACCCTGGTCGGATTCATCGACCCACTCGGCGAGTTTGAGACCTTCATCTTGCCGCTGTATGGGAATTTTGGGCACGTATTCGAGGGCGACGAGATCGAGGTGCCTATCCCGGCCGACCTGTTGCATATCGATGTGGTTGGCACGGACTTTCGTTTCAGGTTGAGTTCGCAAAGGCTGGGGGCGGGTCGCTCGAACAAGTTCCACTGCAATGTCCCTTATCTTGGCACCGAACTCCAGGTCGAGCTCAAGCGTGGCGATACGCTGCTTGCCCATATCGTCGTGCCCGTCCTGGCGCAACCGCTGCCGATGCCGGTCACGGTGGGAGGCGAGGGCTGGGAAACGCGATTTGCCGACCAGTTACCGGACTTCAGCACATGGCGGCCCACCTCCGAATGCTCGGGTTCGATCGCCGATGTTGAGCGGGCGCTGGAAAACACCTACGGCCCGTTGCATCGTTGCTCACAAGACGATGCCGCACGCCAGGGTCGTCGGCCCGGCGATCTCTACGCCCGTGATTGTCCGGCCCAGGGCGAGCGCGAGTATTTCTTGTTGAGAAGCCATGAACAGGCGCCGTTACCCGATGGTGCAGGCGATAACCCGGATTGGCGATACCTGGGAAACAGCCGTGAGCTATTGCAGCAGGTGTGAAGCAGATCGTGCAGCAGCCATCCATTGGCTTGGGTAGACGGCTGCCAGGAAGGGCATTGGTTGACTGACGCACCGCTATCGCGAGCAAGCTTGCTCCCAAAGGGCTGCTTATTTCCAGCTATGAATCGGCCACCCGGCCGATTCGGCGTGGGCCTTCAGCACCGGGTCCGGGTTCACCACATGCGGGTGGTCCACTCGCAGCAGCAACGGCAGGTCATTGCGCGAGTCGGAGTAGAAACTTGCACCTTCGAGGTTCTCCTCCTCGGCATCCAGCCAGTCCAGCAACCGCGCGATCTTGCCTTCGCGGTAGGTCAGGGTGCCCACGGTCTTGCCGCTGTATACCCCATGGGCCACTTCAAGCTCGATTGCCAGGATTTCATCGATACCCAGGCGCTCGGCAATCGGCTTGACCAGGTGCGTGCCCGAGGCCGAGATCACCAGGATCCGGTCGCCGGCCTTGCGGTGTTCGGCGATGGTGCGGGTGGCGTCGCTGAAGATGATCGGCTCGATGAAGTCTTCCACCCAGGGCGTCACCAGATGTTCGACTTCTTCGGGTGTGCGACCGATCATTGGCTCCAGACTGAAATCCATGTAGGCCTCCATCAGCAGCTTGCCGTGGCTGTAGGCGTCCATCAGCTCGTTGTTGCGGCGCATGAAGGACTCGGGATCGACCCAGCCCAGGCGGCCCATTTGCTCGCTCCAGAGGGTGGCGCAATCGCCGTGGATCAGGGTTTCGTCCAGATCAAAAATTGCCAGGGCCATCAACGCGTTTTCCTTTTCAAGATCAGTTTCAAGATCAATAACGCCATCAGGCTACCTCACACAGCGCCGACGGATCGATGGAAAGCGACAGCCGTGCCCCATCGGGATGCAGATCGGCGGCCGAGCGGTTGAGCACATCCACCACCAATTCCACGCCGCGGGCCTCGACCCGGTAGCGGATGACGTTGCCCAGCAGGCTGTGGCTGCGGATCAGCGCATCCGGTTCGCCGTTGCGACTCAGTTCGATGGCCTCCGGGCGAATGGCGATGCGCGCACTCACCGGACGTTGCAGCAGCCGGGTGGCGCTGTCGGCGTCCAGCAGGTTGTAGTTGCCGATGAAGCCCGCGGCGAAGACATCCACCGGCGCGGTGTAGAGGGTTTCGGCATCGCCGCTCTGTACGATCTTTCCCTGATTCATCAGGAAAATCCGGTCAGACATGGTCAGCGCTTCTTCCTGGTCGTGTGTGACGAAAATCGTGGTCAAGCCCAGTTCACGCTGGATCTGACGGATCTGTTCGCGCAGGTGCTTGCGAATCCGCGCATCGAGGGCCGACAGCGGCTCGTCCAGCAGCAACAGACGCGGACGGGTCACCAGGGAGCGAGCCAGGGCCACTCGCTGGCACTGGCCGCCGGACAATTGATGAGGGTAGCGGCCGGCAAAGTCGTGCAGCTCCACCAGGCGCAAGATCTCCAGCACCCGCTGGCGGCTGTCCTCGGCGTTCACCTTTTGCATGCGCAGGCCAAAGGCGACGTTCTGTTCCACGGTCATGTTGGGGAACAACGCGTAGCTCTGGAACACCATGCCAATACCGCGCTTTTGCGGGTTCAGTGGGACGATGTCTTGCCCGTCCAGCAGGATCTGGCCGGCGTCTACCGGCGTCAGGCCGGCAATGCAGCGCAACAGGGTGGACTTGCCGCAGCCGGAAGGGCCGAGGAGGGTGACGAACTCACCTTTGCCGATCTGGCAGTTGATGTCGCTGAACACTGGCGTGCCGGCGTAGGTTTTTTGCAGATGTTGGACGCTGACGTAGCTCATTGGCTTTTGTCCTTGTTCAAGATGTTGGCCGCCCAGGTCAGGACCAGTACGAAGAAGAAGTAGGAAATCACCAGCGCACTGGTGAAGTGACCGCTGCTGTTGCGCATGTTGTTCAGGTACACCTGCAGGGTTTCATAGCGGGTGCCGACGAGGATGTTGGCAAACACGAACTCGCCGAACAGGAATGAGAAGGACAGCAGCAACGCCACCATCAAGCCTTTGCGCAGGTTGGGCAGCACCACCAGCACGGCGGCCTGGAAGGTGCTGGCGCCGAGCAGTTGGGCGGCGTCCATCAGGTCCCGCAGGTTGATGGCTTGCAGGTTGTTGGTGATCGCCCGGTACATGAACGGCAGGGCGACGGTGAAGTAGCAGCCGATCAGGATCCACGGCGTGCCCACCATGGCCAGCGGCCCGGAACCGTAAAGTTGCAGCAGCCCCACCGACGACACCACCGGCGGCACCGCAAAGGGCAGCAGGATGAGGATGTTCATCAGCGCGTCGAGTTTCGGGAAGTGGTAATGCACCACGAACAGCAGCGGTAGGATCAATACCACCGAGAGCACCAGCGCACCGACGCAGACCAGCAGCGATTGACCGAAGGCGCTGAGGAAACGCGGATCGCTCCACAGCTGCACATACCACTTGAAGGTGAAGCCTGCGGGCAGCACGGTGGCTGACCAACTGCTGGCGATGGAGTAGATCAACGTGCCGGCCAGGGGCAGCAGCAGGATGGCGAACAGCAGGTACACCACCGCCCGATGATAGAGCCCGGCCGGGCTCGATTCAGCGCGAGACATGGTAGCTCCTCTTGAGCAGCAACTGATGGATCACGGTCACCAGGGTCATCAATGCCACCAGCACCACGGCCAGGGCACTGGCCATGTTCGGGTCGAGGGAAATGTCCCCGGAGACCATGGCCGCAATGCGAATCGGCAGTACGTTGAAGTTACCAGTGGTCAGCGCATAGACCGTGGCATAGGCGCCGAGGGCGTTGGCCAGCAGGATCACGAAGGTGCCCAGCAACGCCGGGGTCAGCACCGGCAGGCCAATATGCCGCCAGAATTGCCAGCCGCTGGCGCCCAACAGCTCTGCGGACTCGCGCCAGTCTTCACGCAGGGCGTCAAAGGCCGGATAGAGCAACAGCACGCCCAGGGGAATCTGGAAATAGGTGTAGAGAATGATCAGGCCGGTCTTCGAATAAAGGTTGAAGTCCTCGATGATCCCCGCCTGCTTGAGCATCAGCGTGATGCTGCCGTTGAACCCCAACAGGATGATGAAGGCGAAGGCCAGGGGTACGCCGGCGAAGTTGCTGGTCATGTTGGCGAACGCGTTGACGAAGTTGCGCAGCCGCGAATCGACCCGGCGCAGGGAATAGCTGCCGAGCACGGCGATGATGATGCCGAATACGCTGGACCAGAAGCTGATTTCCAGGCTGTGCTGGATCGCTTGCAGGTAAAACTTCGAATTGAAGATCTTGCTGAAATTGGCCAGGCCCCAGCCGAACTCTTCCGATTCCAGGCTGTTGACCAGCACCCAGAGCAGCGGGGCGATCTGGAACACGATGAAGAAAATCGCGAAGGGCACCAGACACAAGGCTGCCAGCCATTTGCCGCGGGTCATGGCATTCACTTGAGCAGCTCCCGGCAATAGGGTTTGTCGTGATCGACGCCGAGCAGCCGGCAGATGGTGCCGCACAGTTCGGTCTGTCTCGGTGCCGCGGCAGGGTCGAGGCTGAAGCCGTCACCGAGGACAAACAGCGGCACTTCGCGCTCTTCGGCCAGCAGGCCGTTGTGGGAGCGGTCGTTGTTCATGCCGTGATCGGCCGTCACCAGTACCTGGTAACCGGCATCGAGCCAGTCTTGCAGGTAGACCGCAAGATTGATGTCGGCCGAGCGGGCGCTGTTGCGGTATTGCGGGGTGTCGAGGCCGTGCTTGTGGCCGGCATCGTCGATGTTCATCGGATGCACCAGCAGGAAGTTCGGCGAGTAACGCTGGCGCAAATGTTCGGCGTCGGCGAACAGGTGGGAATCGGGATAGTGGTCGTTCCAGTAGAAATGCCCGTACTGGATCGGCAGGTCTGGGTTGTCGGTATGGCGATCGCGACCGGCCACGAACGGCGACGCGTTGTAGAGTTCGCTGACCCAGTGATAGGCAGCCGCTGCCGTACTCAAGCCGGCTGCGCTGGCGTAGTGGAAGATACTGCGCTGGTTCGACAGGCGCGAGACGTTGTTGTGCACGATCCCGCTGTCGATGGGCACGACGCCGGTGAGGATGCATTCGTAGAGTGGTCGGGACAGGGCCGGCAGTTCACATTCCAGTTTGTAGAGCGCCGCGCGTCCTGCGCTGACATACGCCTGCAAATGCCCCATGGCATGCCGGGCGACTTCATGATTGAGGCCGTCGAGCACTACCAGGATGACGTTGTGCTTCATGGGTAACAGGGCTCCAGGCAAAACCGCAATAGTTGGCTCGGTGAAGCCCCCTGTGGGAGCGGGCTTGCTCGCGAATGCGGTCTGACATTCAACATTGGTGTTGCCTGACCCACCGCATTCGCG
>NZ_JALJDX010000114.1 GCF_022952855.1 Pseudomonas sp. RGM2987
AGCAAGCTCCCTCGCCACAGGGGGTATTCTGTGCGGGAGGATCACTGTCCTAACCCTTTCAAGAACTCGCGATACAACGCCGCGGTTTTCCGTGGTTTTTCCACCATCGGCATGTGTCCGACCCCATCCCAGATTTCCACCCGCAGGTCAGTGATGCCCTTGCTCCACACCGGCACGCTGCTGACGTCGATCAACCGGTCCTTTCGGCCCCAGAGCAACAGCGACGGGGCGCGGATGTCGGGCAGGCGGGGTTCCATGGGCGGGCTGGCGCGAAAGTCGACGAAAATCTCCGCCAGTTCCTCCCGTCGCTGTTCATAGCGCTCGGCGAGGGCCGCCAGCACCACGCTTGGCACCCAGGGCGGCGAGGCCATGGTCATGGCATAGAACGGGGCGAAATCATCCCGCGAGTGCACCAAGAACGGGTTATGGCCGGCGGCCAGGTGGCGTTCCATGTCGCTGGGCTCGGGCGCGGTGACACCGGCCGGGTCGACCAGTGCCAGGGTCAGTATCCGTTCCGGTGAGGTGGCGGCCAGCCACGCCGCCAGGTAACCGCCCATGGAGTTGCCGATCACATGGACCTTGTCCAGGCCACAGGCATCGAGTAGTTCGATCACCCGTCGGGCCTGGGTCGGGATGTCGTAGCCGCCGCCGGCCTTGAAGCCGGTCTCGCCATGTCCGGCGAGGTCGGGGATCACCACCCGATAATCACCGACAAAATGTCGGGCAAAGCGCAGCCAGAGATTCTTGTCGGCGCTGTAGCCGTGCAGCATCAGGATGCTGCCCGCCGCTTCGTAAGGCCCGCCTTGCCAGGTCGAGACGGTCATCTCGCTGATGGGCACAGTGATTTTATGCAACCGGTAGAGGCGTGCCTCCAGGGCCATGCTCATGTCGTACAGCACATGGCCGATGCCCGGGTACGTCAACCAGCTCCAGGCAATGAACACGGCAAGGACTACCCACAACACCAGCATGTTCTGCCCTCCATGGGTCACGACAGGATGTGATCCGCCAGCCTGAGCCGACGGGTCAGATAGTGATAAGTGAAGCTGAAACCGGGGAACATCGCGATCACATGGCCGCTTTTGCTTTGATACCAGCTGTGACAGCCGCCGGATTTCCACACCGTGCGCTGCATTTCCCGGTGGATCATCGCGGTGTAGCGCTGCTCGGCTGCCGCTTGCACTTCGATGCTGTGCAGGTTTTTGCGCTTCAGGGTGCGGATGCAGTCGAGGATGTAGTTCATCTGCGACTCGATGATAAACAGCGCCGAGGTGTGGCCGATGCCGGTGTTGGGGCCGGTGACGATGAACAGGTTGGGAAAGTTCGGCAGGCTGGTGCCCAGGTACGCGCGCGGATACTCGGCCCAGACATCGCGCAATTGGGTGCCGTGCTTGCCGCTGACAGGGTAGGAAATCACCCCGTCGGTGGCGTCATAGCCGGTGGACCAGACGATCAGGTCCAGCTCGATGTGTTGGCCGTCGCGGGTGAGGATGCCGGTTTCGTCGAGGGCGGCGATGCCTTGTTCCTGACTGTGGACGCTGACATTGGCGCGGCACAGCGCCGGGTACAGCGTGCTGGAGAGAATCACGCGCTTGCAGCCGATCAGGTAATCCGGGGTCAGGCGGCGTCGCAGGTCCGGATCCGGTACCTGGCGTTTTAAGAACCTCAGGGCCTGGTGCTGGACCAGATGCACCGCCGGCCGCGAATACTTGAAGGCAATCACCCGGGTTTCGTATTTCCAATAGATCGACCAGCGCAACAGCGTGCGCAGCGGTGCAACGCTCAGCAACCAGCGCTCCAGGCGACCGAACGTGCGGTCGGGGCGCGGCAGTACCCAATGGGGCGTGCGCTGGAACACGTGCAGGTGCTCGACCTCGGGGGCAATGGCCGGAATGACCTGGGCGGCGCTGGCGCCGCTGCCGACAATCGCGACGCGTTTATGCCGATAGTCGTAGGCATGGTCCCAATGATTGGTATGAAACGTCTTACCCTTGAAGCGTTCCAGGCCTTCGAACGCTGGGATGACCGGTTGGCTGAGCGGCCCGGTGGCGTTGATCAGGAACTGCGCCTGGTAAACCTGGCCGGCGGTATGGACGACCCATTGCCGGGCCTCGTCGTCCCATTCGATTCGCTCGACATTTGTCCCCAGTCGGACCTTGTCCTGGAGCTTGAAGTGTTCGATCACATGGCGGGTGTAGCGGTGCAACTCGTCTTGTTCGGCGAACATCCGGCTCCAGTCGTAGGTCGCGAAGGACAGCGAATACAAGGGCGAGGGCACGTCCACCGCCGCGCCGGGGTAGGTGTTCTGGCACCAGGTGCCACCGAAAAAATCCCGGCGTTCGAGCATCAGGAAATCCTCGATGCCCTCCTTGAGCAAGTTGACGGCTGCGCACTGGCCTCCAAACCCGCTGCCGATGATCAACACCTGATAGCTGCCCATGGTCCTCCTCTACGGGTGGTTTACCGTTGCCCTTGTCATGTATAGCCAAGAATCGGCGAGGACTCAGCTATTGCAGAGAATAAATAGCGGGTCATCAGCGCTGGCAATTTTGCTGAACGACACCTGCGGTCTAGAGCCTTGGGTCATAGTCGGGTAGGGTGCCTGGGCACTCTTTTGCTACGGAACAAGGATGAAATCATGACGATTACTGCTCTTCGCTCCCGTCTGGCCGTCAGTCTCGGCTTGAGCCTGGCCCTCGGCGCCTTCGCCCCCGTGGCCTTCGCGCAGCCTCACCAGCAGGTGCTGAACGACGCTGAACAGTACAAGGGCGAGGCCCTGAAACTGCTGGAACGGCTGGTGAATATCGACTCCGGCTCCGGCTATGTGCCGGGGCTGACCCAGGTCGGCGACATCGCTATCGACGAATTGAAGAAGCTCGGCTTTAGCATCGAAAAGGTGCCCAACTCCGATGGCACCGAGCACGTCCTGGCGACCCTCAAGGGCACCGGTAAGGCGAAAATCCTGTTGATGGCGCACATGGACACGGTGTTCAAGGAAGGTTCGGCGGCCGAGCGACCCTTTCACATCAAGGATGGACGTGCCTATGGACCGGGGGTGATGGACGACAAGGGCGGCATCGTCGCCGGGATCTATGCGCTGAAAGTGCTGAAGAACCTCGATTTCAAGAATTATGCGCAGATCACCTTCCTGCTCGACGCCAGCGAGGAGACCGGTTCGGACGCGGCCACCGACCTGATCAAGAAAACCGCCAAGGCCCACGACGTGACCCTCAACCTCGAACCGGGGCGCCCGGCCGATGGCCTGGTGGTGTGGCGCAAGGGCAGCGCCACGGCGTTGGTCGAGGTCAAGGGCAAGGCCTCCCACGCTGGCGTCGCGCCGGAACTGGGGCGTAATGCGGCGATGGAAGCGGCGCACCAGATTCTCCAGCTCGGCAAGCTGGGCGACGCGGAAAAGAAAACCACCATCAACTTCACGGTGATCAACGCCGGCGACCGGACCAACGTGATCCCCGACAAGGCCAGCGCCAAGGCCGACGTGCGGGCGGCGGTGCCGGAGGAGTTCGACCGCATCGAGAAAGACCTGGCCCGGGTTTCCCAGGACAAACTGATCGCCGACACCGAAGTCACCACCAGCCTCAAGCGTGGCCTGCCGCCGATGCCGCAAACTGCGGAGTCGGATCGCCTGATGGCAATGGCCCAAGGCATCTATGGCGAACTAGGGCGCAAACTCACCGAAGAAGGCAGCGGCGGCGCGGCGGACGCCAGCCTGTCCGCCGGCGTCGGCACGCCGACCCTGGACGGCTTTGGCATCGTCGGCGGCAACATCCATACGCCCGAGGAATATGCCGAGGTGGAGAGCGTGGTGCCGAGGATTTATCTGTTGTCGCGGATGATCATGGAGTTGGCGAAGCCACGATAGCATTCGTCAATTGTGGCGAGGGAGCTTGCTCCCGCTGGGCTGCGAAGCAGCCCCAAAAGGTTGGGCACAAGATTGCCGGACACGCAAAAAGCCCATGTGGGAGCGGGCTTGCTCGCGAAGGCGGCGTGTCAGTTGACTCTTGATTAACTGACAGTCTGCATTCGCGAGCAAGCCCGCTCCCACAGGGATCTGTGCCGGACATCAAATCTGGATACACCTAGGGCGCCTCAATTTTTCAGGAAAACCGCGCCAGCCGGTATTACGCTGGCTGCGCCAGCGAGCGGGAGCAAGCTCCCTCGCCACAAAAGCGGGATCGATGTTGGCCTCTGGAGATGTTTTCCAGAGGCCAATTACATTGGGTAGCGCGACTAGCGCGGGTCGACGTTATCCAGTGCCCGGTTTGCCAACAAACTACTGAGCTCGATCAACTGCTGGATACCCAGCATCACATGTCGCCTGGAACCCTTCAGGTCAAACGTCAGGTCGTCGATCATGGCACTGGCCGAGTTGAGGGTTTCGTTGAGGTTGACCAGCAGGCATTCGGTGTCGATGCCATCGACGACGGTAAATAGCTGGGCTGGGTCAGTTGCCGGTTCGGTGGGCTTGAGGTAGGCGTCTATCGTGCGCTTGGCGGCTTCGTCGAGTTCCGGTGAGTTCGGATCGGTGTTGGGCGGGTTGGGTGTTGGTTTGATCATGGGTGAATCTCCGATGCATCTAAAAGGGAGCCATCATCTTTCGCTACCAAACGAAGGGTGGCGGCCATACGAAGGTTGGTAGACCGGGCATCGGAGCCGGCGCCTCCGAAGAGACCCTGCGCATGGCCACCAAAACGCGAAGTGCGTATTGCACTTGCAAGGGGTGACGCTATGCACCGAAAGCCCGGGCTACCAAACCCGATCACTGATTCGTCAGCGACCGGAAAACGATAAAGCCCAGGCCTAAGGCGCACAAGCCGGCGGATTCTGGCGTAGTTGTAGGCAATGGCGCAAGGCAACGTGGTTTACTCCTACCCCGCAATCAGCCCGCTAAACATCAGGCCCTTGTGGCGAGGGAGCTTGCTCCCGCTGGGTTGCGAAGCAGCCCCAAAAGGTTGGGCACAAGATTGCCGGACACGCAAAGAGTCCCTGTGGGAGCGGGCGTGCTCGCGAAGGCGGCGTGTCAGTTGACTCTTGATTAACTGACAGTCTGCATTCGCGAGCAAGCCCGCTCCCACAGGGATCTGCACCGGACGTCCAATCTGGAAACACCCTGGATAACTCAATCTTTCAAAAGGACCGCGCCAGCCGGTTTTGCGCCGGCTGCGCCAGCGAGCGGGAGCAAGCTCCCTCGCCACGGGGCGTTGTTGATCAAGCAGACTCAATACACCCAAACCTCCACCCGCCGATTTCTCACCCGGCCTTCATCCCCGCTATTGGCGGCCACCGGCATCAGCGCGCCGAAGCCGCGTACTTCCCGTAGGGTCACGCCATATTTGACCAGCTCGCGGCGCACTGCCATGGCCCGCAGTTTGGACAGCAGGTCCGCCCGGGTGGGGTCGTCCTTGGCGTCGCCGAAGCCCACCAGCGTTACCCGGCGGTCGGTCTTGCCGTGTTGCTTGAGGTAGTCGAGCACCCGGCTCAGGTCTTGATGGGCCTTGTTGTCCAGGCTGGCGCTGCCTTCGGCGAAGCGGAAGTTCACGTTCAGGCGTTGGGCTCGGCGGCTCAGGGCCTGGTAGCCCTCGGGCATCAATGCGTTCGGCGTGACGGCCATGGCCTGGACGGTCTGGGCGATGAACCCGTTGGCCGCGACGATGGCCTGGCCCTTGTCGCTCTGGGTGAATGCCACCAGCGCCTCGGCCCAAGGACTGGTGTTCTGTGGAGGTAAATAGAAGAACAGCCGGCGGGACAGGGGGTAGTCCTCGGTGGCGATCAGGTTGTTCAGTGGCAGCATGGGTTGGGAGTCGCCGTCGGCAATTGCCAGGGCCTTGGCTTGGCGCACGTAGGGCAAACCGATGAAACCGATGCCTTGCGGATCCTGGCTGACAGCGTCGGACAACTGTTCGCTGGATTCGAAGCGCCGGGCTGTAGGATCCAGCCGTTTGCCCTGTCGGTTGAGTACCAGTTCCTTGAAGGTGTCGTAGGTGCCGGACTGTTCATCCCGGGCATAAAGATGAATCGGCCCGCCAACGCCACCCACGGCTTCCCAGGTTTTCGCTTCGCCGCTGAAGATCCGCGCCAGTTGCAGGGTGTCGAGCTGACGCAACGGGTTTTGTGGATGAAGAATGATCGCCAAGCCATCGATGGCGATGACCTGCTCGGCAGTGGGACTTTTCAGGTCGCCGAGGGAGGACAGGTCCTTCAGCTCGCTGTCCTTGATCGGCCGGGAAGAAGCCGCGAGGTCGGCGCTGCCCTGTTTGAGCGCGGCGAACCCGGTGCTGGAGCCGTGGGCCGCGATGTCGATCGTCACTCGCCGGCCATCGGCAGTCTGGCCGACGATCCGCTGCTCGTTGTCGCGGCCAGTGATCTCGCTGCTCACCCGCAGCAGGCCCTGGTCTTCCATCAAGCCCCTGACCAGGGTCGGACCCAGTGCCGCGCCGATGGTGTTGGAACCCTGGATGCGCAGGGCTGGACCCTGTTCGGGAACGGGCAGCGCGCCGGCCCATACGGCGAGGGGTAGCCAGAGTCCCATGAATAAACCAACGCACAGCCGCATGCCGGTACCTTTTGAACCCAGAGAGGTGCCGGAAGATTAAGTCAGTCAGATGACTGGTAGATGACAGCGGTGCTACCTGCCGCTCCCACAGTGGAATTGAGGGTGGCCAGAAAACTCATGTTCAGCCCCGCTCCCACAGGGTTTTGTGAGTCGATCAGGCCAGCTCCAGCCAGATTGGCGCATGGTCCGAGGGTTTTTCCATGCCGCGCAGTTCATAGTCGACGCCGGCGTCCTTGACCCGTGGCAGCAGGCCATGGGAGGTGAGGATCAGGTCGATGCGCAGGCCGCGCTTGGGTTCATCCTCGAAGCCGCGGCTGCGGTAGTCGAACCAGCTGAAGCGGTCGCTGACGTCCGGGTTGAGGTGGCGGAAGCTGTCCACCAGGCCCCAATTCTTCAGGCGGGCCATCCATTCGCGTTCTTCCGGCAGGAAGCTGCATTTGCCGGTCTTCAGCCAGCGTTTCATGTTGTCCGGGCCGATGCCGATGTCGCAATCTTCCGGGGAAATGTTCACGTCGCCCATCACCACCACCGGCTGGTCGTTGCTGAAGCGGCTTTCCAGCAATTGCTGCAAATCGTTGTAGAAGCGCTCCTTGGCCGGGAATTTGGTCGGGTGGTCGCGGCTTTCACCTTGTGGAAAATAGCCGTTCATGATGGTCACCGGCACACCGTTGGCGTCGGCGAAGGTGCCCCAGATGAAGCGTCGCTGGGCGTCTTCGTCATCACCCTCGAAGCCCTTGAACAGGCTCAATGGCGCTTGGCGTGAGAGCAGGGCGACACCGTAGTGGCCTTTTTGCCCGTGGTAATGCACGTGGTAGCCCAGGGCCTGCACCTCGGCCAGGGGGAATTGCTCGTCGTGGACCTTGGTCTCCTGCAGGCCGATCACGTCCGGCTGATGCTTTTCGATCAGCGCCGCCAGCTGATGGGGGCGGGCGCGCAGCCCGTTGATGTTGAAGGAAACGATCTTCATGGTCGGCTGTCCTGGCAAAACTGCGATGCTAGCTGACATGTAGGACGTGAGCCAGCGTGGCAGTAGGACAAATGCGCTGCTAATGTCTGTTTGGTCCGGGAAGATGGTGGGCCCGTGGCGAGGGGATTTATCCCCGCTGGGGTGCGAAGCTGCCCCAAAGCAAGACGCTGCGGCGCTACGGGGGAACCGCGTCATCCGGTCTACGACTGCTTCGCAGCCGAACGGGGCGGTGCGACGTTTCGCTAAATCCCCTCGCCACAGGAGATCTGTCTATGCCTGAAAACGCCATCGCCGATATCCATATGCTCGACAGCGGTTATTCCCGCGAAGCCCGTTCGTTGCTGTACCAGGCGTATCGCCATGAGCCGACCTTCAGCTTCCTGTTCGAATCCGAGCGGCCCGGTTATGAACAGCGGGTACGGGCCACGGTGCGGGAATTGGTGAAGCAGCATTTTCTCCAGGAGCTGCCGGCCATCGGATTGCTGGTCAACGACCGGCTGATCGGCATCGCCCTGATCGCGCCGCCCCAGCGCCGCCTGGGCATTACCGAAAGCTGGGCCTGGCGCCTGCGCATGGTATTGAGCACTGGGTTTCGCTGCACCCGGCGCTACCTGGAATACCACGCGGCGGTGACGGCCTGCCTGCCGTCGGATTCGGTGCATGTGCTGCCGTTGCTGGGGATTCATCCGCAGTTCCAGGGCCAGCATTTCGGCGAGCAGTTGCTGGCCGCTGTGCACAATTGGTGCGCCGTGGATGAGCACTCTCAAGGCGTGGTGCTTGATACGGGCAACCCGCGCTACCTGGAGTTCTATAAGCGCCAGGGCTACGAGGAAATCGGCGAGATCGCCGTAGGACCGATCCGCGAGCACGTGTTCTTTCATGCCAACCCGCAGGTTCTGCACAGCGCAACGGCATAGTCGGACGAACTTTTGGGAAATGTCCGGCTCTATCAGGCACCTACGCTCGTGATAGCATCCGCGCCATGAAACTCCCAGGACGAATGACCAGTGGCGCGCTTTTGCTGTCCCTCAGCTGCGCGGCATTGGCACAAAGTGAATTGGATGTACGCGTCAAACCCTCCAACGATGCCCTCAAAGCCAACGTAGAGGGTTACATCGGCGGCTTGGGCGATCGTGACGAAGAAGCCTTGCTGCGCTTCAGTCGCGGCGCCGAGGAACAGGCGCGCAAAGCCGCCCAGGCGCTGGGCTACTACCAGCCGCAGATCGACAGTGAGGTCAAGGGCGGCAAGAACCCGCGTCTGATCCTGAGCATCGATCCCGGCGAGCCCGTGCATCTGCGCAACGTCACGCTGCGTATCGACGGCCCAGCGGCGTCCCTCAAGGCGTTTCGCCTACCCTCCGACGCCGGCCTCAAGTCCGGCGCGGTGCTCAACCATGGGCGCTATGAAGACGCCAAGCGCCAGATCCAGAACCAGGCGTCGCGCTACGGCTTCTTCAGTGGGCGCTTCACCAGCCAGAAACTGTTGGTGGACCCCAGGGCCGGCGTCGCCGACATCGAGTTGGTCTACGACAGCGGCCCACGCTATGCCTTGGGCCCGGTGAGTTTTGAGGGCGACACGCCATTCGACGAGGACCTGCTGCAGCGCATGGTGCCGTTCAAGGCCGGCACGGCGTACGACTCCGAACTCATTGCCGAGCTGAACCAGGCGCTGCAATCGAGTGGCTATTTCGAGGGCGTGCGGGTGGACGCGGCGCCCACCGCCGCCACCGATAACGTGATTCCGGTGGCGGTCAAGCTCGACACCCGTAAACCAAGGACCATGGGCCTGGGCCTGGGTTTTTCCACCGACGTCGGGCCACGGGCCAAGGCCAACTGGACCCGGCACTGGGTCAACCCTCAGGGCCACAGCTATGGCTGGGAAGCGGAAATCTCGGCGCCCCGGCAGAATGTCGGGCTGTGGTACGACGTGCCGCTGGATCCGCCGCTGACGGACAAGCTGCGTTATGCCGGCGGCTATCAATATGAAGAACTGGCCGGCACCGATACCCTCAGTAAACTGCTGACCGTCGGCCCGGAATGGCACAGCAAGCTGCCCAGCGGTTGGCAGCGGGTGGTGTCGCTCAAATGGCAGCGCGAGGAATATCGCCTCGGTGACGACTCGGGCCTGAGCACGCTGCTGATGCCGGGCATCAGTTATTCCTATCTGCGCAGCGACAACCGTATTGATCCGCACAACGGTTATCGCCTGCAATTCGACACTAAGGTCGCCAAGGAAGGGTTGGGGTCGGACAACAACCTGATCTATGGCACCGCCATGGTCAAAGGCTTGACCACGGTGTTCGACAAGCATCGTTTTCTGGCCCGGGCCCAGGTCGGTGGCAGCGCCACCAACGGCTACAAGTCAATCCCTCCGTCCCTGCGCTTTTTTGCCGGTGGCGACCAGAGCGTGCGCGGCTACGACTACCAGAGCCTGTCGCCGGAGAACTCCGAGGGCGACCGGATCGGCGGCCGCTACATGGTGGCGGGCAGTCTGGAGTATCAATATTCGGTCGCCGAGAAATGGCGGGTGGCGACCTTTGTCGACCAGGGCAATTCCTTTAACAACCTCGAACTGCCGAGCCTCAAGACTGGTGTCGGCGTCGGCGTGCGTTGGGTGTCACCGGTGGGGCCAATCCGCCTCGACCTGGCCCACGCGCTGGATGAAGAGGGCGGCATTCGATTGCACTTTTCCATGGGGCCCGAGCTGTGAGTCGTGGTTTGAAGAGAACGCTGCTGGCACTCGTCGGGTTGCTGGTGGTGATCGTGCTGGCGTTGAGCGTGGTGTTGGGCACTGCATTCGGCAGCCGTTGGGCCTTGGGCCTGGTGCCGGGGCTGACCCTGGAGAATTTCCAGGGGCGGTTGGCGGGGCAATGGAGCGCCGATCATCTGCTGTGGCAGCAGGGCAGCAGCCGGGTGGAGGCTGATGGGGTGATTTTCGCCTGGTCGCCTGCATGCCTCATGCGTATGACGCTGTGCATCGAGCAACTCAAGGCCAACACCGTCAGCCTGCAATTTCCCCCGTCCAGCGATGCGCCGAGCGACGCCCCGCTCACCTTGCCGGACCTGGACCTGCCGCTCGCCATTGAGCTGGGCGACGTGCAAGTCGGCAGCCTGCTGTTCAACGGCAGCGAGCAACTCAAGGGCCTGCAACTGGCGGCGCACTGGACGGCCGAAGGTTTGTTGATCGACTCGGTGCAATTGCAGCGTGACGAGCTGAGCCTGAAGCTGTCCGGTCTGCTCAAGCCCGGCGGCGATTGGCCGTTGAAGGCCGAAGGCCGCTTGACCCTGCCCGCACCGGGTTCCACGCCTTGGGCATTGGACCTGAAAGTCGACGGCGATCTGCTCAAGACCCTCAACCTCAGCGCCGACAGCAGCGGCTATCTGCAAGGGCACCTGATCGGCGAACTGCAACCGTTGGCCGACAACCTGCCGGCCAAGGTGCGCATCACCGCCGACGGCTTCAAGGCCAGCGCCGATCTGCCGGACACGCTGTTGCTCAACCAGTTGGAGCTGACCGGTGAAGGTGATCTGAAAAACGGCTATCAGTTGCTCGGCAATGCAACGCTGCCTGCCGAGAAAGGCGCGGTGGCGTTGCGCTTGCAAGGCAGGGTCGACGCCAATGGCGCCCAGATCGCCGCCCTGGACCTGGAGGCCGGCGACCAGCAAAGCCTGAAACTCACCGGGCAGTTGGACTGGCGCGAAGGCCTGAGCGCCGACGCGAGAGTCGCCTGGCTAGATTTCCCCTGGCATCGCCTCTACCCGTTGATCGACGAACCGCAAGTGACACTGCGCAGCTTCAACGGCGAAGTCTCGTACACCGACGGCAACTACCTGGGCAATTTCCAGGCGGCGCTGGACGGACCCGCCGGGGCGTTCGAGCTGGGCAGTCCGTTCAGCGGCGATCTTGCGCAAATCCACTTGCCGCAGCTCAAGCTTGCAGCGGGACAGGGCAAGGCCGAAGGGCACCTGGACCTGCAGTTTGCCGACGGTATCGGTTGGGACACGGCGCTGGAATTGTCGGCCATCAACCCGGCTTACTGGCTCGGCGAATTGCCCGGGACCCTGGCTGGACCGTTGCGCAGTAAAGGGTCGATGAACAACGGCAACCTCGCGCTCGACGCCGACCTGGACCTCAAGGGCAAGCTGCGCGGCCAACCGGCGCTGTTCCAGGCCAAAGCCAGCGGCGCGGGCGAGCAGTGGAACCTCAGCGCGCTGGATATCCGCCTGGGGGACAACCGCATCAACGGCAGCGCCAGCCTGCAACAGAAGCTTAGCGGCCAGATTGATATCAAGCTGTCACGCCTGGCCCAGCTCTGGCCGCAATTGCGCGGCCAGGTCGTGGGTCGGGTCGACGTGGCCGGGACGCTCAAGGCGCCGCAAGGCAAGCTGGGCTTGCAAGGCACCCAACTGGCGTTCCAGGACAATCGCTTGCAAAGCCTCAACCTGGACGCGGCCCTCGACAGCGCGCAACGGGGCAAGGTCGACCTCAAGGCCAGCGGCATCAACGTTGGCGAAACGTCCCTGGGCGTACTGACCGTCAGCGGCCAAGGCGACATCAAGCAGCAGACGCTCAACCTGGACCTGCAAGGGCCGCAGCTCGACACCACCCTGGCGTTCGCTGGCGCCCTCGACCAAGGCAATTGGCGCGGGCGTCTGCAAAGCGGCGACATACAGGCCGGCGGCCAGGCCTGGCGCCTGCAAGCCCCGGCGAAACTCGAGCGCCTGGCCGATGGCACCCTCAATTTCGGCGCCCATTGCTGGCGTTCCGGCCAGGCCAGCCTGTGCGGCGAAGACCAGCGCTTGATGCCGGAGCCGAAGCTGCGCTATCACCTCAAGCAGTTCCCCATCGAAAGCCTGGCCCAGTGGATGCCCAAGGATTTTGCCTGGCGCGGCCAGCTCAACGCCGACCTGCAATTGGACCTGCCGGCCAGCGGCCCGAACGGTCGCGTGCTGGTGGACGCCAGCGGTGGCACGCTGCGCATCCGCGACAAGGATCGCGCCGACGGGCAATGGCTGGACTTCCCCTACAAGACCCTGAAACTGGACAGCCGCCTGACCCCCAAGCGCATCGACACCGAGCTGAATTTCGTCGGCGCCCGGCTTGGCGAGCTGATGCTCCAGGCGCAGATCAACCCGTTGCCCGCCAGCAAGCCCCTCAGCGGCTCCTTCCGCCTGACCGGCCTGGACCTGTCCGTGGCCCGGCCGTTCGTGCCGATGGTGGAAACCCTCACTGGCCACCTCAACGGCAGCGGCACTCTGTCCGGTGGCTTGCTCGCGCCCCAGGTCAACGGCAATCTTGTGCTGAGCGACGGCGAAGTGTCTGGCCCGGAACTGCCGATCAGCCTCGAAGCCTTGCAACTGCGGGCGATGATTGCCGGGGAGTCGGTGCGCCTGGACGGCAACTGGAAAAGTGGCAAGAGCGGGCAGGGCAGCCTGAGTGGCGACATCGGCTGGGGCGAGGCCTTGAGCCTGAACCTGGCCCTCAAAGGCGCGCAGTTGCCGGTCAACGTCGAGCCTTATGCGCAGCTGGAGATGGCGCCGGACCTCGACATCACGTTGCGCGGCGAGCGGCTGTCGATTGCCGGCAAGGTCTTGGTGCCCAAGGGCGATATCACCATCCGCGAGCTGCCACCGTCCACCGTCAAGGTTTCGGACGACACGGTGATCGTTGGTCACCAGACCGAAGAGGGCAAGGCGCCGATTGCCATGGCGATGGACATTGACGTGATCGTCGGCCAGGAAAAACTCGCGTTTTCCGGTTTCGGGCTGACCGCCAACGTGCAGGGACAGGTGCACATCGGCGACAACCTGGACACCCGTGGCGAACTCTGGCTCAACGACGGCCGTTATCGGGCCTACGGGCAGCGACTGACGGTGCGACGGGCGCGGTTGCTGTTCGCCGGACCGCTTGACCAGCCGTACCTGGACATTGAGGCGATCCGCCAGACCGACGATGTGATCGCCGGTATTCGCTTGAGCGGCAGCGCCGAGCAGCCGACCACGCAAATCTTCTCGGAACCGGCGATGAGCCAGGAACAGGCGCTGTCCTACCTGGTGTTGGGCCGGCCCCTGAGCACCACCGGCGAGGACAACAACATGCTCGCCCAGGCGGCTCTGGGCCTGGGCTTGATGGGCAGTTCAGGCGTGACCACCAGCCTTGCCAATAACCTGGGCATCGAGGATTTCCAGCTCGACACCCAGGGCAGCGGCGACGACACCAGCGTGGTCGCCAGTGGCAACCTCTCGGAAAAACTCAGCCTGCGCTACGGCGTCGGCGTCTTCGAGCCGGCCAACACCATCGCCCTGCGCTACAAGCTCAGCAAGAAGGTCTACCTCGAAGCCGCCAGCGGCGTCGCCAGTTCGCTGGATATCTTCTACAAGCGCGATTTCTAAAACCCGCATCCCAATTTCCTTACTGAAGGCCCAAATCCCCTGTGGGAGCGGGCGT
>NZ_JALJDX010000213.1 GCF_022952855.1 Pseudomonas sp. RGM2987
ATGCGGTGTGACAGTCGCAGACAATGTTGCCTGACACACCGCATTCGCGAGCAAGCCCGCTCCCACCAGGGATTTGTGGCGATCAAATGAAAATGCCCCTGACCGTGAGATCAGGGGCATTTTTTTGCGGCTTGGAAAACTCAGCGGTTGCGGGTCAGCAGCGCTGGTTTTTCGCCCCGTGGGCGACTTGGCAGTTGGTCCAGCTGCTCAGGCGTCGGGAAGCGATCGGCTTTCGATTCCTTGTGCATGATCTTTGGCTGGTTGCCACGCGGGTTCTGCACGGCGGGTTCCTGGCGAGGCTGGTCATCACCGGCCGGACGACGAGGGCGGTCTTCGCGACGGGCCTGGCCGTCACGCGGCGCGCCGTTGCGTGGGCCGCTGCGCTTGCCCGGAGGGGTGCCAGTGGACGAGCCGTTACTGTTGCGCGGACCGTTCTGGCGCCCCTGTGACTGACCACCGCGCGGAGCACCGGCACCGGCACCGGCACCTGCGCCCTGCGCCGGGGCGCCTGGGCGGCGACCGCGGCCTTGGGCCGGTTTCTGCTGCGGCACATAGTCGACGCGGTTACCGAAGTTATCGACATCGTCGTCCAGGAACTCATCCGGGGCGCGATCGGCTGCGGCGCGTGGGGCTGGACGCTGCTGCTCACGGGCCGGCGTGCCTTCACGGGGCTTTTGCTCGCGAGCCGGGCGTTCGCCACGGCTGTTGCTGGCCGTTTTTTCCTTGCCCTTGTCCTTGCCTTTGTCCTTGCGACCGCCGCCACCGCCGCCGCCATTGGGGCCATCGCCACGCGGGCCACGGGCGTTGCGCGGGTTGCGCACGTCCGGACGCTCACGCACTTCAGGCTTCTCGGCCTCAATGGTGCTGGCATCGAAGCCCATCAGGTTGCCGTCAGGGATCTTCTGCCTGGTCATGCGCTCGATGCTTTTGAGCAGCTTTTCTTCGTCCGGCGCGACCAGCGAGATCGCTTCGCCCGAACGACCGGCCCGACCGGTACGGCCGATACGGTGCACGTAGTCTTCATCGACGTTCGGCAGTTCGAAGTTGACCACGTGTGGCAACTGGTCGATGTCCAGGCCGCGGGCGGCGATGTCAGTGGCAACCAGGATCCGCACTTCGCCGGCCTTGAAGTCGGCCAGGGCCTTGGTGCGCGCGTTCTGGCTCTTGTTGCCGTGGATCGCCACGGCCGGCAGGCCATGCTTGTCCAGGTACTCGGCCAGGCGGTTGGCGCCGTGCTTGGTGCGGGTGAATACCAGCACCTGTTCCCAGGCACCGGTGGTGATCAGGTGCGCCAGCAGGGCGCGCTTGTGGCTGGCCGGCAGGCGGAACACGCGCTGCTCGATGCGCTCGACCGTGGTGTTGGGCGGCGTGACTTCGATGCGTTCCGGGTTGTGCAGCAGCTTGCCGGCCAGGTCGGTGATGTCCTTGGAGAACGTCGCCGAAAACAGCAGGTTCTGGCGTTTGGCAGGCAGGCGGGCGAGGACCTTCTTCACGTCATGGACGAAGCCCATGTCGAGCATGCGGTCGGCTTCGTCCAGCACGAGGATTTCAACATGGGACAAATCGACGCTGCCCTGGCCGGCCAGGTCCAGCAAGCGACCGGGGCAGGCGACCAGCACGTCGACCCCACGGGCCATTGCCTGGACCTGGGGATTCATGCCAACGCCGCCAAAGATGCAGGCGCTGACGAATTTCAGGTCGCGAGCGTAGATCTTGAAGCTCTCGTGGACCTGGGCCGCCAGTTCGCGGGTCGGGGTCAGGACCAGTACGCGCGGTTGGCGCGGGCCATGACGCTGGGATTTGTCCGGGTGACCGTTGGGAAACAACCGCTCCAGGATCGGGAGGGCGAAACCGCCGGTTTTACCAGTACCTGTCTGTGCGGCGACCATCAGGTCGCGACCCTGCAACACGGCGGGAATGGCCCGCTGTTGCACCGGGGTAGGCTCGGTGTAGCCGGCGGCTTCGATGGCGCCGACTAAAGCCTCGGAGAGACCGAGGGAAGCAAAGGACATGAGTAATCCTGTTTTAGTGAGGGCCTGGCCCAATGGGATAGTCTTGCCTGGCGCGAATGACTTCAGTGAAAAAGACGTCATCCCGTCCGGTCCTGCCGGGTCTCAAAGGCTCTTGGGGACACGGCTCGCGCGGGCTGGAAGCTGCGCTGTAGCGGTGTCGGGAGACCGTTTGCAAGACCGGGCGTCCGGGCGTGAGCCTGGCGGGAAGGCGCGAGTATAACAGAGCAAACGCCGTGCGCCGCTTTCCTGCTGCTCAACGGTTTATTTGCGGGACGGCAGGACCGGGGGCTGTGACCTTGGCGACCGGGCCGGCACCATAGCGGGCGCTCAGTTCGGCATAGGCCGGTTCGCGCTTGAAACGCTTGAGTTCGGCGCCGAAACGCTGCACCAACAGATCCATCCCGGCCTTGCGGCGCACCGCCAGGTATTGGCTTTGACGGCTCACCACGACCGGGTTTTCGGTGATCTGGTCGCCCAGTTGCATCTGCTCGAGCACGTATCGGCCGACCCTGCGGTCAGTGATCAGCAGGTCGATCCGGCCCAGTTGCAACTTGCCGAAGTTCGCTTCGTGGGTCGGCGCCGTTTCCCGCTTGAAGTGGCGGGCTTCACTGAAGGCCTGGCTGTAGAGATAGCCGGGCGAGGTGCCGATAGTCAGGCCGCCCAGGTCGTCGAGCGAGCGAAACGGATGGGGGCGGGCATTGGCGTAGAACATCACGAACTCCACGTCCGAGAGCGGTTCGCTGGGGTACAGCAGCATCGCATCGCGCTCGCTGTTCTGGAAAATGTCCAGCGCACCGTCCGCCAGCCCCTGTTCCAGCATCGCCAGGCAACGCTTCCATGGCAGGAACTGCCATTCCACGTCGATGCCCAGGCGCTTGAACACGATAGCCGTGGTTTCGTAGTCCAACCCCAAGGCCTTACCGTTCTCTTCAAAGACGTAGGGCGCCCAGGGTTCGGTGACGATGCGCAACTTTTCGGCCCGGGCAACCATGCTCAGGCACAAGAGAAGAAAGGCGGTCAGTAAGTGGGCAATGACGGGCATGGCCTGAGGTTACGCCCAGAGCCCATCAAATAGCTAGAGCGCTCTGGCCTGTACCTTGGTTGCCTGTTGCAGACCTTTGGCGTGCTGGGTGCAGGCTGGTTCATTGAGCGGCCACGATCGTCCCCGAACGCCATGGCAAAATGAAAAAAGGCCCTGGTTTTCGCCAGGGCCCTTTGTTCGCATCAAGCCATCAAGCCATCAAGCCATCAAGCCATCAAGCCATCAACGCGGCAGCTTGAGGTTGTTCCACACCGCAAGACTCGGCTCGGCCTGGTTGAGGGTATAGAAATGCAGCCCCGGTGCGCCACCTTGCAGCAGGCGTTCACACATCTGCGTGATGACTTCCTCGCCGAAGCTCTGGATGCTGGAGGTGTCGTCGCCATAGGCTTCCAGCTGCTTGCGAATCCAGCGCGGGATTTCTGCGCCGCAGGCGTCGGAAAAGCGCGCCAGCTTGCTGTAGTTGGTGATCGGCATGATCCCCGGGACTACAGGAATGTCGACACCCAGCTTGCGTACGCGCTCGACAAAGTAGAAGTAGCTATCGGCATTGAAGAAGTACTGGGTGATCGCGCTGTTGGCGCCAGCATTGGCCTTGCGGACGAAATTGCGTAGATCATCTTCAAAGTTGCGCGCCTGGGGATGCATCTCCGGGTAAGCCGCTACTTCGATGTGGAAATGCTCGCCGGTTTCTTCACGAATGAAGTCCACCAGGTCGTTGGCATGGCGCAGTTCGCCGCTGGCCATGCCCATGCCGGAGGGCAGGTCACCGCGCAGGGCCACGATCCGCTTGATGCCCGCTGCCTTGTACTGGCTCAGCAGGCTGCGCAGGTCAGCCTTGCTGTCGCCCACGCAGGAAAGGTGCGGGGCGGCGGGGATTTTGACTTCGCTCTCAAGCTGCAAAACGGTGTTGATCGTGCGGTCACGGGTCGAACCGCCGGCCCCATAGGTGCAGGAGAAGAAGTCGGGGTTGTAGCTCGCCAGCTGACGGGCGGTGGCGATCAGTTTTTCATGCCCAGCATCGGTCTTCGTCGGGAAGAACTCGAAGCTGTAGCGACGGTCTTGGGACATGGTCATATCCTTGGAAACTCGTAGGCTTTAAGCCTTGTACATCACAAGGTGGGAGCGGGCTTGCTCGCGAATGCGATGGGCCAGACGACATTAATGTTGAATGAGGCGCCGCATTCGCGAGCAAGCCCGCTCCCACAAGGAGAGCAGGCGGTCGCCGATCAGTAGCGGTAAGCATGCGGCTTGAACGGGCCTTCGACGGTCACGCCGATGTAGTCAGCCTGTTGCTTGGTCAGCTTGGTGACCACGCCGCCGAAACCGCGGACCATTTCCAGGGCCACTTCTTCGTCGAGTTTCTTGGGCAGCACTTCCACGGTCAGGCGCTCGGCTTTCTGGGCCGGCGACAGGTCGGCGTATTTCTGGCCGAACAGGAAGATCTGGGCCAGGACCTGGTTGGCGAACGAACCGTCCATGATGCGGCTCGGGTGGCCGGTGGCGTTGCCCAGGTTTACCAGGCGGCCTTCGGCCAGCAGGATCAGGTAGTCGTCGTTCTGTGGGTCGAAGCTGCCGGCTCCGGTGCGGTGCACCTTGTGGACCTGTGGCTTCACTTCTTCCCATGCCCAGTTCTTGCGCATGAAAGCGGTGTCGATTTCATTGTCGAAGTGGCCAATGTTGCAAACCACGGCGCGCTTCTTCAGGGCCTTGAGCATGTTGGCGTCGCAGACATTGACGTTGCCGGTGGTGGTCACGATCAGGTCGATCTTGCCCAGCAGTGCCTTGTCGATGCTGGCTTCGGTGCCGTCGTTGTTACCGTCGATGAACGGCGAGACCAGCTCGAAACCGTCCATGCAGGCCTGCATGGCGCAGATCGGGTCGACTTCGGAAACCTTGACGATCATGCCTTCCTGGCGCAGGGACTGGGCCGAGCCCTTGCCCACGTCACCGTAGCCGATCACCAGCGCCTGCTTGCCGGACAGCAAGTGGTCGGTGCCGCGCTTGATGGCGTCGTTGAGGCTGTGACGGCAGCCGTACTTGTTGTCGTTCTTGCTCTTGGTCACCGAGTCGTTGACGTTGATCGCCGGGATCTTCAGCTCGCCCTTGGCCAGCATGTCCAGCAGGCGGTGTACGCCGGTGGTGGTCTCTTCGGTCACGCCGTGGACCTTGTCCAGCACGGCCGGGTATTTCTTGTGCAGCAGCTCGGTCAGGTCGCCGCCGTCGTCGAGGATCATGTTGGTGTCCCATGGCTGGCCATCCTTGAGGATGGTCTGCTCCAGGCACCACTCGTACTCTTGCTCGGTCTCGCCTTTCCAGGCGAATACCGGGATACCGGCGGCGGCAATGGCGGCAGCGGCCTGGTCCTGGGTGGAAAAAATGTTGCAGGACGACCAGCGCACTTCGGCACCCAGGGCAACCAGGGTTTCGATCAGCACGGCGGTCTGGATGGTCATGTGGATGCAGCCGAGGATTTTTGCGCCCTTGAGTGGCTGCTCACCGGAATACTTGCGACGCAGACCCATCAGCGCTGGCATTTCGGATTCGGCGATGATGATCTCGCGACGGCCCCAGGCGGCCAGGGACATGTCGGCGACTTTGTAATCGGTAAAATCTGCAGGCGTGATAACAGCGCTCATGAAGAGCCTCCATTCGTAATGTATGCGAATGGGCGCCGTTGTGCGTTTAGTGCCCGTGCAGGTGACCCGTACGAACAACGCCCCATCCGAGCCTGACAGGTCGAGCCTGCTGCAGCGCCCCTCGGACAGGTGGCGGGAACGGTCCAAAGCGAGGACCGGGGTGAAACGGGGGCGATTATAACGGCCTAATCGGATCTTCCAAAAGGGTTTCTGTCGGCAAATCAAAATTGCCGATGATCGTTATAGGGGGCGCGACATAGAGCCGGGCGACCCGGTCTGCCATGATGCGGCTATCCATCGGCCAGACATTGAGGAGTGAACATGAATTTCCACACCCGCAAATGGGTCAAGCCCGAAGACCTCAACCCCAACGGCACGCTGTTCGGTGGCAGCCTGTTGCGTTGGATCGACGAAGAAGCGGCGATCTATGCCATCGTCCAGCTGGGCAACCAGCGCGTTGTCACCAAGTACATCTCGGAGATCAACTTTGTCAGCGCCTCGCGCCAGGGCGACATCATCGAGCTGGGCATCACCGCCACCGAATTTGGCCGCACCTCCATCACCTTGACCTGCGAGGTGCGCAACAAGATCACCCGCAAGAGCATCCTGACCGTGGAAAAAATGGTCTTCGTCAACCTCGGCGAAGACGGGCTGCCTGCGCCCCATGGCCGGACCGAGATCAAGTATGTGAAGGATCAGTTCAAGGACGACATCAGCGAGTAGGATCGGGGGTGCCATCGCAAGCAGGGGCTCCGGACGTGGCGCAAAATGGATGGGCCCCGCAATCCCCTGTGGGAGCGGGCTTGCCCGCGAAAGCAGTGGGTCAGGCAACATATTCGTCAGCTGATACACCGCCTTCGCGAGCAAGCCCGCTCCCACATTTGATTTTGCGGCGCTCATTGAATGCTTGATCGCCGCGAATTCCTTGTAGGAGCGAGCCTGCTCGCGATGAGGCCCAGGGCATGCAACAACATTGCCTCAACCCACTGAACAGCTGCGAACGCCGCGTGTCGTAGATTCATCACGACCTCGCTACGGGCGCTTTATGGACACTGACAAAGACGGCAAGACCCCCGACCTGTCTCCGCAGGAAAAGCACGAAGTCAACCGCAACCAGCCGCCCCGGGCCGCGGTGCTGCATGAAATCATCCGCATCCAGGGTGACCAGGAGCTGGAGCGCAGTATCACCGCGCTCTGGTGGTCGGCCCTGGCAGCGGGATTGACCATGGGCCTTTCGCTGATGGCGATGGGGCTGCTCAACTCCCGGCTGCCGGACCACGAAGGCTTCAAGGTGATCGCTAGTTTCGGCTACTGCGCAGGCTTTCTCGCGGTGATTCTCGCCCGTCAGCAATTATTCACCGAAAACACCCTGACCGCCGTGCTGCCGGTCATGAGCAAACCCACCCTGGGCAATTTCGGCCGCTTGCTGCGGCTATGGAGCGTGGTGTTGGTGGGCAACCTGTGCGGCACCTTGCTGGTGGCCTATGTGATGCTGCACCTGCCGATCTTCGACCAGCGCACCGACCTGGCCTTCTTGGAGATCGGCCGCAAAGTCATGGAGAACGACACCGGCCAGATGTTTGCCAAGGGCATCATTTCCGGCTGGATGATCGCCACGATGGTCTGGATGATCCCGTCCATGGAAAGCGCCAAGATGTGGACCATTATCCTGATCACCTACCTGATGGCACTGGGGGATTTCACCCACATCGTCGTGGGTTCGGCGGAGGTGTCCTACCTGGTGTTCGCCGGGGAGCTGGCCTGGAAGGATTTCTGGCTGGTCTTCGCCGGGCCGACCCTGGCCGGCAACATCGTCGGCGGCAGCTTCATCTTTGCCTTGCTCAGCCACGCACAGATTCGTAGCGAGGAAGGGCCGCCCAAGGCCAGTCGTTCGAGTGAGGATGAGCGGCGTGTTGATTCGCAATAGGCGGGAAGCCGCTTGCAAGCTGCCACTCAGATCGGCGATCGGGTTTTTATCAGCCTTTTTTCCAGTTCATCGATGGTGGTTGAGCTCAACGGAGTCAGGCCGGTGAGGCGTGATTTGTAGTTTGCTATGAGGCGGATGAGCGCCTTGTTGAAGTCCGTTTCGTTCTGCGCCTGCGACAGCTCCCTGAGGGCGCCGGCGATCAGGTCCAGGTTCTTCTGGGGCTGGCCGCCCAGATAACGTGAGGGATAGAGCACATATTCAATGACGTTATCGATACGGGCAGCAAGGTCATGGCGCCGCATCTCCTCAACGGCGCGACTCGTGACCGTGGAAGCGATGTCGGATGCGCCCTCGTCCCAGAGGACTGTCGCCTGCAGGAACTGCATGAAATCCGGGTCGTTGCCGTGATTGAGGCTTTTCGCCAACCACTCCAGTTTGTCAGGTTGGTCCGCAAGGTCATCGAGCGCTGAAACGGCGTGGAGCATTGCCGGGTTTGGCTCAAGCTTGTCGGACATTTGGTTGGCAGCCTTGATCGCCTCCTTCAGGTTCGCCAACGCTTGCCGGGCCTTTTGCCTGAAATGACTCACTTCGGCATAGGTTTCTCTGCCTTCCGGCTCCATTTCCAATTGCGCGAACTGGTCGTTGTTCAACGCCAGCAGGGCGGCTCGCGATGAGGGGAACTGGAAGACCAGTTGTTCGGCGTTGCGTTTGTTCAGATGGTCCACTGTCTTCTTGCGCAACGCTTCCTGGAGCTCGTTTTTGACCTCCTTGCTCATCGGGAAGTTGATTGTCCCGTTGAACGTACCACTGAAATTGCCACTCTTGATCTTCATTGGAACGACAATCGTTTTATCCTTGAGGGGCTTCAGCCGTTCCTCAAGCCGTGCACCGTCCGCTGTAAAAGATCTCCCCAGAATTTTGTCGACCAGGGTCGATAGCCCCGTACCGTGCATTTTCGTTTCACCCGGTTCGGACTCGAATACGAGGATCAACTGTTCCGTGTCCGCGTCCGGAATCGGGCTCATCCTGACAGTGGGGCGGTCGAGACCGTGTATCGGTGTGTTCTGCTTGACGCCGCCGTCGACGAATTTGGTGATTTCATCGATACCGTCGTTGCTACCTTCTTGTCTTCTCAGTTGGAACGGCAGCCCCTGCTGGGTCGGTTTGCTGAATACCACCGGCAGGGCCGCAGAAATGAGCGCCGCCTCGGCAATATCCATTTCGGGGGTAAGCTCCGCACAGAACACCACCCGTTGCGCGCCGTCCTCGTACATGGCAGTGCCGGCGATTTCCAGCGCCTTGATTTGTTTAATCTCCTCGCTCAGCACCTTCAGGTCGCCAAACGTGATGTATTGGTTATTCCGAACGTTGGCGATGGCCCGTTGCGCGTCTTCACAAAGCCCGGTTTGTTGTTCGCAGCAAGCCAAAAGAGCCGCACAAGACTCTTTCCTGATCAGCTCTTTCAGCTTTGTGCCTTCAGAGCCCAGGCGCGGCAGCAAATCACAAAGCAATTGCACGAAGGGGATGGCTTTCATGTTTTTGCCCATCCTTGACCATTCCTGCTGCTCAGCCGCAACGTCGGCCTTTGCGCTATCGAGCAACGAGATAAGGGGGACGTCGTCAGAAATCCTGTCGAAGCCTTCATGGTTCATGCCACTGGCCAGTAAAGCGGCCGAAATGGCCCCGGCTGAGACGCCGCAGATCAGCCGGATAGCTTCCAATACGCCCATGGCTTCGAGTGCGGCGATGGCGCCGGAGTAGGCGGCGCCTTTGACGCCTCCGCCACTCAGGTTCAAACAATGGATTGGCGGGTGATCCATCAGGAGCTTGGCGCTACCGTCGGCATATTCAATGATCGTGATCGACTGTCCTGTTGCGTTGCGTACCAATACGCGCTCATTTTCGGGGGGCGTCGTGCTGGTGATCTCATTCGATGGCTCGGTAGGGTTCGAGCGCTGAGTAATGAAGTGTTGTATCGAAGGTAAAGGCATTCAGGTTCGTTCCTTGGACCCAGGGATAAGGGGGACCGAACTTTAAACAAAACCTGCCGGGATTTTTCCCGATGACTCAATTGGAAAAATAACCGCCGTTTGCCAACGCTTCCCGGCGGATTTCAATCAAAGGGCTCTGGAACGGGGCTTCCAGCAGTCAGGTAAAACAACCTGCGAGTACCGGAATATTTTCCTACTGAACGCGCAGCCCATTCGCTCACGGGTGGGGTGGATTTCTTCGGCCATCAAACAGCCAGCGCTGCCAAGCGTCGCTGCCGGTAGATGTAGAACAACGCCGTCAAGGTCGTCAGGCCGCCGACCAATGCCCCGGTCCACGGCAGGTCCGCCAGATCCGCGCCGCTGGCGACCACCAGGCCGCCGATCCACGCGCCCGCGGCGTTGCCGAGGTTGAATGCGCTCTGGTTCAGGGTCGAGCCGAGGTTCGGCGCCTCAAAGGCCTGGTCGATGATCAGCAATTGCAGGATCGGGCACAGGGCGAAGGCGAAGATGCCCCACAGCACCAGGGTGACCGCCGCTGGAATCACGGATTGACTGGTCTGGCTGAACGCGGCCAGCACCAGCACCACGGCCAGGGTCATGCCCACCAGCGACGGCAACAGGCGCCGGTCGGCCAGGCGTCCGCCGAGGAAACTGCCCGCCGTCAGGCCGACCCCGAACAACAACAGCATGAGCGTGACGCCATGGGGGCTGACGCCGGTGATGTCCTGCAGGATCGGCGCGATGTAGGTGAACACGCTGAACAGGCTGGTGGAGGCCAGCACGCTCATGCCCAGGGCCAGGAGCACTTTGGCCTTGCCCAGGACCTTGAACTCGCTGGCCAGGTTGGCCTTCTCCATGGGAATTTCCCGGGGCAGCCAGACCCATTGGGCGATCGCCGCGATCACACCGATGACCGCTACCGCCCAGAAAGTCGCGCGCCAACCGGCGTATTGGCCCAAGGCTGTGCCCAACGGCACGCCGAGCACGTTCGCCAGGGTCAGACCGGTGAACATCATGGCAATCGCCTGGGCCCGTTTGTTCGGCGCCACCAG
Organism: Pseudomonas sp. RGM2987; assembly: GCF_022952855.1. Classification (GTDB taxonomy): domain Bacteria; phylum Pseudomonadota; class Gammaproteobacteria; order Pseudomonadales; family Pseudomonadaceae; genus Aquipseudomonas. The sequence goes on from NZ_JALJDX010000213.1 coordinate 10,661, forward strand.
CCCGGCCGCCACCACCGAACCGATGCCGAAAAACGCTCCGTGGCACAGCGCGGTAACGACCCGGGCGGCCATCAGCGTGACGTAGTTCGGCGCCAGCGCGCAGAGCACGTTGCCGAGGATGAACATCAAGGTCATGCCCAGCAATGTGGCCTTGCGCGGCATGTTGGCGGTGCCGATGGCGAGGATCGGCGCGCCAAATACCACGCCCAGGGCATAGCCGGTGATCAGCAGCCCAGCCTGGGGAATGCTCACCGCCAGGTCACGGGCGACGTCGGGCAATAGCCCCATGATGACGAATTCAGTCGTGCCGATGCCGAAAGCGGCGACGGCCAAAGCAAGCAAGGCGAGTGGCATGCGCAAGGTCTCTGTCTATAGTCTTGACGCTGATCAGGCATACGCATGCGGGTGCTCCGTTTCAAAGGATACGGGCATCAGCAAGATTGTTGGAATTGGAGTATGCGCAACTGAATGCGGCGTGGTGGCTGGCAGTATAAACAGCTGGCGCTGGATCGCGAATCCATTCATCGTCCTGCCGATGGGTGATTCGGCATGCGTTCTTTGCGAGAACCTTTCGGCCGTACGCGGCTCTTAGCTTGCGGACGGATGCTGCCAGGCATGGGGGTGATGGAGTCCTTGCCCGCGCCATCCAGCCCTATTTCCCCTGAAAACCGAAGAAGGAACTGCGTCATGACGGTTGCCCTGTGGTGTATTTTGATTGCCTTCGTGCTGCCTTATCTGTGCGTCGTCATCGCCAAGGTCGGCGGTAGATTCCGGTTACAGGACAACCACGACCCGCGGGATTTCCTGGAAAGCCTCGATGGTGTCCCCCGGCGTGCCTATGCCGCGCAACTGAACGGCTATGAAATCAACCCGGCCTTCGCCGCCGCAGTCATCGTCGCGCACCTGGCCGGCAACGCTGAGCTTGTGACCATCAATGTGCTGGCGGTGCTGTTCATCACCAGCCGGCTGCTTTACATCATCTGCTACCTGGCGGACTGGGCGATCCTGCGTTCGCTGGTGTGGTTGGTGGGGGTGGGGCTGGTGGCGAGTTTCTTCTTTGTTTCGATCTGAGCCTGGCGGCCAAGTCGTTGGTGCCTGTGCCGGCCTCTTCGTCGGATCGCCTCCCGGAGCAAGCCCGCTCCCACACTGGTCTGCGTTGATCTCGGATTTCGAGTCAACTCCAATTCCATGTGGGAGCGGGCTTGCTCGCGAAAGGGCCCTGTCAGTCGGCGCATCCTTACGGGTTGGCCGTCACCGCATTCGCCACCTGCGGCACTTGCGGCAGCGCCAGGCCTTTGGGCCAGAGCATCCAGATCTGTCCCTGCTGCTTCATGTCTCCGGCCAGTTGCCCCGCGGCCTCGCCGGTGCCCCAGAACAGATCCGCGCGCACTTCACCGGTGATCGCGCCGCCGGTGTCCTGGGCGGCGACGGGTCGGTTCACGGCGCTGCCGTCGGGACGGGTGGTGGACAGCCACAGCAGGCTGCCCAACGGAATCACCTTGCGATCCACCGCCACGCTGTAGCCGGCGGTCAGTGGCACATTCAACGAACCACGCGGGCCTTCGTTGCTGTCGGGATTGCGGTTGAAAAACACGTAGCTGGGGTTGCTGCCCAGCAGCTCCGGAATCCGGTTCGGGTTGGCCCTGGCCCAGGCGCTGATGGTGCCCATGGTCACGTCTTCCTTCGCAAGTTGCCCTTGTTCGACCAGCCAGCGACCGATGGGCCGGTAAGGGTGGCCGTTCTGATCGGCATAGCCAATGCGCAGTTGGCGGCCGTCATCGAGGCGGATGCGTCCCGAGCCCTGGATCTGCAAAAATTGCAGGTTCATCGGATCGGTCAGCCAGGCGATGACCGGTGCTTTCACACCCTTGGTCTCGATGGTGGCGGCATCGTCGTACGGCTTGAGCACCCGGCCTTCGAGCCGGCCGCGCAGGCGCTTGCCCTTGAGCTCCGGATAAATGCTGTCCAGCGACACGATGATCATGTCTTCCGGCACCCCGTACACCGGGACATTCGCAGTGGCGGTACGGGTCAGGCTGCCCGGGTAGACCGGTTCGTAGTAGCCGGTGATCAGGCCGTTGGGGCTGTTGTCCCCCGAGCGCAGCCCATAGACATCCAGATTCTGTTTCAAGAAGGCGCGTACGTCCCGGGCAGTCTGCGGCACATTGGCCGCCGCCGTGCAGGTCAGGCCCCAGTTCGGGTCGGCCTTGAGCCGGGGGCAGGCGCTGCGCCAGGCGCCGAAACCGGCCAGCAGGTCTTCATCGGATACCGCCGGCAGGGCGTCCCATGGCGCGCTGACATAGGTCGCCAGGGCATGGGTCTTGGGCTCTTCGACCTGTTCGCCGCGATTGCAACCGGTCAGTAGCGCGATCAGCGGTAGGGTCAATGCCAGGCCTTTGTGCCAGGTCTTGAAGCGGCTGTTCATGAAGATTTCCTTTGCAGTCGTCCGAGCGCTGTATCCGCAGCCCGAACAACCCTTATTGTTGATAGGGCCATTGGTCTTTGCCAATGACCCGAGGATACTGACCGTCGTTTCCTGTCCCGAGGCCAAGATGTTTGTAAAACGATTTTCTGTGACCGTGCTGGCCTGCCTGATGTTATCCGCCTGTGGCGGCGTCGATCCCAATTCGCCCCTGGGCCAGCGCAAGGCGATTTTCAAACAGATGCTCAAGACCGGTGAAGAGTTGGGCGGCATGCTGCGTGGCCGCGTTCCGTTCGACGGTGCGCGGTTCGCCGAGGGCGCGGTACAACTCGATCAACTGTCCCACGAACCGTGGAAGCATTTTCCCCAAGTGCGCGAGCAGGACCATACCAGCGCCCGGGATGACGTCTGGCAGAAACAGGCGCGTTTCCAGGAACTGGCCCGCCACCTTGAAACCGCCACTGGAGAGCTGGTGGTCGCCAGCCAAATCCAGCCCTACAAAGCCAGCAACCTGGGGCCGGCGGTGCAGAAGGTCGAAGATGCGTGCAGCGCCTGCCATAAGGAATTTCGCGACCATTGATGGGCCGTGAAGGATTGCCGGCTCGGGCAGTGACCGAGGCCGGCGATCCTTCAGCATTTATTTATCCAGTTCATCCACCGCTTCCTGCAGCTCCTTGCGGGAAGTCGCCAGCTTGTCCTTGCGTTTGTTGATCCGCTCGGCGTCGCCTTTCTTCATGGCCTTTTCCAGGTCGGCCTGGCGCCGACTTACCTCATGCTTGGCTTCAAGCACCTTGTTTTCACGTTCTTTGCGCAAGGACGCGTCGGTGCAATGGGTGGTGACCTCGTCCAGCGCAGTCTCCAGGCCCGCTTGCTGATCCTGGTTGCCACGGGACTTGGCCAGCTCGATCTGGTTGATGATGCCCTGGCGCTTGGCTGCGCAGCCGGTGAGCTCCGGGGCTTGCTCGTCCGCCAGCAAAGGCGCGGCCATGGCGCTGCATATGACCAGCAGGGCAACGGGTGACAGGAAATTCATAGCAACTCCGTAGATAAATCGCGAGCGGTCGGCACAGATGCGCTGTTGGAGCACAAATTGGCCCCTCGGGTTCAACCGCGCGGGTGCCGATTAGAACCCGTCGACACCGGCGGTGCGTAACATTTGACTCAAGGCCTGGACCTGAGGGGCGCGAAAAAACGCGCTTAATTGCGCGGCGCGTCCCGGTCCGATGCCAGCTTCGGCTTGCCATTGCTCAGTGCTGCGCTCGGCCAGTGCCTGCCAGGGCCCCTCCAGCCGGGCCTCGCCAACGGGCGGCAGGCCAAGGGCCTTGAGCCATTGGCCGAAGGGGCGCTGGCGGGCGCTGCGCAAACTGGTGAGCAAGCGATTGGCGCTGAGTTCGCCGAAGCCGGTCATGTTAGCAAGCTCGGCGGCATCGAGGGTCATCCAATCCAGCAAACCGTCGAGCCGACCGGCGGCCAGGAGTTTTTCCCAGGTGCCGGGGCCGACATGGGGCAGGGCGAGCCCGTGTTTGCCGCTGAGCCAATTGAGGCGCGCGAGGAATTGGCTCTCGCAGCCCGGTGTCGGTTGCCAACAACTCAGCAGGTGATAATCGGTTGCCACCGGAACGCTGATTTCTTCGCGCACGACACTGCGCAAGACCACGTTTTCGAGTCGCGGAATCGTCAGCCCGGCCAGGCTGATGGCGACCCGGTCGCCGGGACGGATGTCCAGCTCCTCCCAGCGCTTGAGCGAGCTGACGCTCACCCGGCGGATCTGTCGGTCGTCGAGCAGGGTGGGTTCAAGCTCCAGCACCGGCGTGACCCGTCCGGTGCGGCCAATCTTGAAGCGCACCTTGCGAACTTCGGCCAATGCCTGCGCATGCGGGTACTTCCAGGCCACGCTCCAGAACGGCGTCCGGGCCTGCCAGCGGTCGGCGCTCGGGCGGTGGCTTTGGCGCAGGACGATCCCGTCGCTGGCGAACGGCAAGGGTGTGCGATACCAGTGGTTGCGCCAACGCTCGGCGTCGGCCAATGCCTGGACAGGCTCGTTGTAGGCGATGGTGTCAGCGAAGCCCAGGTTACTCAGGGCCATCATCCGGTCGGGCAGGGTGTCCGGCCCTTCGGGCCAGTCCCAGACAAACAGGCCGATGCCTGCTGCTTCCTCGGCGGTCAGATTGCGCCGCGCCATCAAGCCCGCCACCGTCCCCCGAGCATTGAGACTTCCGCTGCTGGCCTGGACATGAGCGCCCAGCCGCCAGTACAACTCGCCCTGGACGAGCAGGTCCAGGGGTTGTTGCAGTTGTTGGGGGATGGCGTCGATTTTTTGCGCATTCAACGTCCAATCGTGTCCCCGGACGCCATTGCCGCGACTGATCGCCTGGTGCAGCAAGCCTTGGCGGTAGATCAGCGTGACGGCCACGCCATCGACTTTGGGCTGGGCCCAGACGTCTTCCCGGCCGCGCAGCCAGGCCTGCGCCGCTTTGGCATCCTTGAGCTTTTCCAGACCGGTATGCACCACCGGGTGCGGCACCTTCCCGCCCGCCGTGCGCAAAGGGCTTGCCGGCATCTCCAGGCCATGGCAACGACGCCATTGGCCCAGTTGCGTGCGGGCCTGATCGTAAAGCTCATCGGCCACCGGCGAATGGCCGCCACGGTGATAGCTGTCGTCCCAGGCGTCGACTTGTCGTTGCAGGGCCGTAATCTCTGCGTGGGCGCGTTCGGTGGGCCAGTCGGGACAGGGCGCTGCAATGACAGGGCTGGCAATGAAGAAAAGACAGGCGAGTACAGGTAATAACGGTGGCATCGAAGCATCCTTGCTCGTGGAGTAACCGCAAGGCTAGTCGCTGCCGCAAACGTTGGGAGGACCGGAGCGTTACCGGGTTTTACCAAGGCTGATGGCGAAGTCGCGGCGGTACAGTCCGGAGCGATTTAGCCGCGCAACTGTCCCTTGAAGCCGTCACTGGCCGGCGCAGAATGGACCCTCGATCCACATTTGCCTGGAATCCTGCGATGGACCTGACGACGCTCGCTGTTTTCATCCCAGCCTGTTTTGCCCTGAACATGGCGCCGGGGCCGAATAACCTGCTGTCCATCAGCAATGCCTCGCGTTATGGCTTCGTCCGGGCGTGCAGTGGCGGCATCGGTCGATTGCTGGCGTTTGCAATCATGATTGCCCTGGCGGCGGTGGGGCTCACGGCGGTATTGCACACTTCGGAACTGTTGTTTCTGGGGATCAAGCTCGTCGGCGCCGGTTATCTGTTTTACCTGGCCGTGCAGTTGTGGCGCGCTCAGCCTGAGGTCGACATCGAAGCCATGGTCGCATCGATGGGGATGGTTAACCTGGCGCGCCAGGAGTTTCTGGTGGCGATCGGCAATCCGAAGGCGATTCTGTTGTTTACCGCGTTTCTGCCGCAGTTCGTTGACCGCGCCGGCACGGTCACCCAGCAGTTCGCGGTGCTCGGCGGACTGTTCCTGGCGTTGGAGTGCATTGCCATCGGGTTGTATTGCTACATGGGGATATATGCGCGGCGGCTGTTTGCACGGCCGAGTGGCAAGCGTTTGTTCAATCGGATGTGTGCGGGGTTGTTGGCGAGTGCGGCTTCGTTTTTGCTGGTGGCGCGCCGATCTTAAGTCCGATAGAAGCCCCTGTGGCGAGGGAGCTTGCTCCCGCTGGGGCGCGAAGCGCCCCCCCCCGATGTAACATTCAGGGATATTGGATCTGCGGCGCGCTCTATTGGGGTTGCTGCGCAACCCAGCGGGAGCAAGCTCCCTCGCCACAGAGTTATGTTTGGCATGAAAAAGCCCCTGGCGACCTGGTCGCCAGGGGCTTTTCTTGACGGCGGGCGTTACAGGCCGGCAGCGGCGCGCAGGGCGTCGGCGCGGTCGGTTTTTTCCCAGGTGAAGGTGGTGAAGGTGTCACCATCGACCGTCTTGGTTTGCGGCGTGCGGCCGAAGTGGCCGTAGGCTGCGGTCTCCTGGTACATCGGGTGCAGCAGGTCGAGCATGGTGGTGATGGCGTATGGACGCAGGTCGAATACTTCACGTACCAGCTTGATGATCTTGTCGTCGCCGATCTTGCCGGTGCCGAAGGTGTTCAGCGAGATCGACGTAGGCTGGGCGACGCCAATGGCGTAGGACACCTGGATCTCGCAACGCTCGGCCAGGCCGGCGGCCACGATGTTCTTGGCGACGTAGCGACCGGCGTAGGCGGCCGAACGGTCGACCTTGGATGGATCCTTGCCGGAGAATGCACCGCCGCCGTGACGGGCCATGCCGCCGTAGCTGTCGACGATGATCTTGCGGCCGGTCAGGCCGCAGTCGCCAACCGGGCCACCGATGATGAAGTTGCCGGTCGGGTTGATGTGGAACTGGGTGTCCTTGGACAGCAGCTCGGCAGGCAGCACATGCTTGACGATCAGTTCCATCACGCCTTCGCGCAGGTCCTTGTAGGACACTTCAGGGTTGTGCTGGGTCGACAGCACGATGGCGTCGATACCCACCACCTTGCCATTTTCGTAACGGCAGGTGACCTGGGACTTGGCGTCCGGACGCAACCATGGCAGCAGGCCGGATTTGCGGGCTTCGGCCTGGCGCTGGACCAACTGATGGGAGAAGGTGATCGGGGCTGGCATCAACACGTCGGTTTCGTTGCTGGCGTAGCCGAACATCAGGCCCTGGTCGCCGGCGCCCTGGTCTTCCGGCTTGCTGCGGTCAACGCCTTGGGCGATGTCTACCGATTGCTTGCCGATGATGTTCATCACGCCGCAGGTAGCGCCGTCGAAGCCGACCTCGGAGCTGTTGTAGCCGATGCCCAGGATCACGTCGCGCACGATCTGTTCCAGATCGACCCAGGCCGAGGTGGTGACTTCACCGGCGATGATCGCCACGCCCGTTTTCACCAGAGTCTCGCACGCCACGCGGGCGAACTTGTCTTCAGCAATGATGGCGTCCAGCACCGCGTCAGAAATCTGGTCGGCGATTTTGTCCGGATGCCCTTCAGACACGGACTCGGAGGTGAAAAGGGAGTATTCGCTCATCTCGATGTTTTCCTACAAGTTACCGTTGGTGTGTGTCGCCAGTCGGCCGCTGGAAGTGGCGAACCTGGATCTGGAAACCATTGCGTAAGCCTACATAGAGGCTTTCCCCGGGCACGAGGCCCGCGGCGGTGGCCCAACGGGCCAGGTCGTCCTGTTCAAACCCCAGCCAGAGATCTCCGCAGGCCTCCCTGGCCCAGCTCTGGTTGTGGCTGCATAACTCCGTCACCAGCAGGCTGCCGCCCGGTTTCAGCAGCTCGGCCATGTGCCTGAGGGCATCGGCCGGCGCGGCGAAATGGTGCAGCACCATATTCAACACGACGCAGTCAGCCTGCAGGTTCACGCCGTCCAAGGCATCGGCCAATTGCAGGCAAACGTTAGGCAGCGTTTCCCGCTCGCAGACCTGGCGCGCCAGTTCGAGCATGGCCAGGCTGTTGTCCAGCGCCGTTACCTGGCTGAAACGCTGCGCCAGCTCCGGCAGGAAAGCACCATCGCCGGGGCCGACTTCGATTGCCGTGGCCGCCGGCTCGAAGCTTAGCTTGTCGAGCAGCGCCACGACGCTTTCGCGGTACTGCGGCAAGCCGGCGATCAGGTCTTGCTGGGCGCGAAACTTCTCCGCAACCCGGGCGAAAAAATCCTGGCTGGCGGCGGCCCGTTGCCGGTGAACCTGGGCGATACGCGCCTGCACGCCGGTCGGCAGCTCCAGCGCATCCACTTCTTCGAGCAGTGCGGCGTGCAGCTTGCCGCCCAACAACTCGGTGTGGGGCAGGGCGCGACGATAGAAGATGGCATTGCCTTCGCGGCGGGTCGCCACCAGGTCGGCCTGGGCCAAAACCTTAAGATGGTGGCTCATGCCGGACTGGCCGATGTCGAAAATCTGCGCCAGTTCCAGCACGCCGAACGAATCGTTGGCCAGGGCGCGCAATACATTCAGGCGCAACGGATCGCCGCCGGCCTTGCAGAGGGCCGCCAGCTCGTCGCAATCGTCATGGCGAATGGAGGGCGCGTGTAGGTTCATAGGGCGGCAGTCTAGAGAGGGGGGCGGATCACCGCAAGGTCAATATCAAAAAGTTTTGATATTGCTGGATAAATGGCACTTCCCATCGTGTGCTTGACTCTACAAGCCATCAGCGGAAAGGTTTCACCTGGCGAATGCACCTTTATCCACCGGAAAAACGCCCAAGGATGACTATCTGTCATTGCCCCAAGGCGGGTGGCTGAGGGAAAATGCTCGCCTTTTTCAGTTTCGTTTTATTCATTCTTGATTCAATTCCCGCAGGAGATCAGCGATGCCCAGCCGTCGTGAGCGAGCCAATGCCATTCGTGCCCTCAGCATGGATGCCGTGCAGAAAGCCAACAGCGGCCACCCCGGTGCCCCGATGGGCATGGCGGATATCGCCGAGGTGCTCTGGCGCGATTACCTCAAGCACAGCCCGAGCAACCCCTCGTTCGCCGACCGTGACCGCTTCGTGTTGTCCAACGGCCACGGCTCGATGTTGATCTATTCGCTGTTGCACCTGACCGGCTACGACCTGTCGATCGATGACTTGAAAAACTTCCGCCAGTTGCACAGCCGCACCCCGGGCCACCCGGAATACGGCTACACCCCGGGCGTGGAAACCACCACCGGTCCACTGGGCCAGGGCCTCGCCAACGCCGTGGGCTTTGCCCTCGCGGAAAAAGTCCTGGCGGCGCAGTTCAACCGTCCAGGCCATGACATCGTCGACCACCACACCTATGTATTCCTGGGTGATGGCTGCATGATGGAAGGCATTTCCCACGAAGTCGCCTCCCTGGCCGGCACCCTGGGCCTGAACAAACTGATCGCCTTCTATGACGACAACGGCATCTCCATCGATGGCGAAGTCGAAGGCTGGTTCACCGACGACACGCCCAAGCGTTTCGAAGCCTACAACTGGCTGGTGATCCGCAACGTCGACGGCCACGATCCGGAAGAGATCAAGACCGCCATCGAGACCGCCCGCAAAAGCGCCCAGCCGACCCTGATCTGCTGCAAGACCACCATCGGTTTCGGCTCGCCGAACAAGCAAGGCAAGGAAGACTGCCACGGCGCGCCACTGGGCGCCGAGGAAATCGCCCTGACCCGTGCGGCCTTGAAGTGGAACCACGGTCCGTTCGAAATCCCGGCCGACATTTACGCCGAATGGGACGCCAAGGAAAAAGGTCGTGCGCTCGAAGCCGACTGGGACCAGCGTTTTGCGGCTTACTCGGCCAAATTCCCTGAGCAGGCCAACGAACTGGTGCGTCGTCTCAGCGGCGAGCTGCCGGCCGATTTCGCTGAAAAAGCCTCGGCGTACATCGCTGAAGTCGCGGCCAAGGGCGAAACCATCGCCAGCCGCAAGGCCAGCCAGAACACCCTGAACGCCTTCGGCCCACTGCTGCCGGAACTGCTGGGCGGCTCGGCCGACCTGGCCGGTTCCAACCTGACCCTGTGGAAAGGTTGCAAGGGCGTGAGTGCCGAAGATGCCAGCGGCAACTACATGTACTACGGCGTTCGCGAGTTCGGCATGAGCGCCATCATGAACGGCGTCGCCCTGCACGGCGGCCTGGTGCCTTACGGCGCTACCTTCCTGATGTTCATGGAATACGCCCGCAACGCCGTGCGCATGTCGGCGCTGATGAAAAAACGCATCCTGTATGTGTTCACCCACGACTCCATTGGCCTGGGCGAAGACGGCCCGACCCACCAGCCGATCGAGCAACTGGCGAGCCTGCGCTGCACGCCGAACCTGGACACCTGGCGCCCATGCGATGCCGTGGAATCGGCGGTGGCCTGGAAGTACGCCATCGAGCGCAACGACGGTCCATCGGCGCTGATCTTCTCCCGTCAGAACCTGCAGCACCAGGACCGCAGCGCCGAGCAGATCGGCGACATCAGCCGTGGCGGCTATGTGCTCAAGGACTGCATCGGCGAGCCTGAACTGATCCTGATCGCCACCGGTTCCGAAGTCGGCCTGGCTGTGCAGGCTTACGACAAGCTGACCGCACAGGGCCGCAACGTGCGCGTGGTTTCCATGCCTTGCACCAGCGTTTTCGACGCCCAGGATGCTGGCTACAAGCAGGCCGTGTTGCCGTTGCAAGTCAGCGCCCGCATCGCTATTGAAGCCGCTCACGCCGACTACTGGTACAAGTACGTGGGCCTGGAAGGCCGCGTGATCGGCATGACCACCTACGGCGAATCGGCGCCTGCGTCGGCGCTGTTCGAGGAGTTCGGCTTTACCCTGGAAAATATCCTGGGTCAGGCTGAAGAACTGTTGGAAGACTGATCCAAAAGTTGCGTCGTCTGGACTGGCGCCTTCGCGAGCAAGCCCGCTCCCACATGGGATTACCTTCTCCTGTGGGAGCGGGCTTGCTCGCGAAAGCGGTAGCTCAGGCAATACTGAGCTGAAGGATTCACCACGGTAATCGAGACCCCAATGCCCCAATCGCGTCCTTACAAAGTTGCACTCAACGGCTACGGCCGGATTGGTCGTTGCGTCCTGCGTGCGTTGTTCGAGCGGGGGGCGAAGGCCGGGTTCGAGATTGTGGCGATCAACGATCTGGCCGACATGGCCAGTATCGAATACCTGACACGCTTCGACTCCACCCACGGCCGGTTCCCTGGTGAAGTGCGGGTCGAGGGTGACTGTCTGCATATTAATGGCGACTGCGTGAAAGTGCTGCGCAGTGCCACTCCCGAGGGCATCGACTGGGCCTCCCTGGGCGTCGATCTGGTGCTCGAATGTTCCGGCGCCTACCACACCCGCGAAGACGGCCAGCGTTTTCTCGCGGCCGGTGCGCCAAGGGTGCTGTTCTCCCAGCCGATGGCCAGCGAAGCGGATGTGGACGCGACCATCGTCTACGGCGTGAACCAGGATTGCCTGACTGGCGAGGAACTGCTGGTGTCCAACGCGTCCTGCACCACCAACTGCGGCGTGCCGCTGTTGCGCCTGCTGGACCAGGCCATTGGCCTGGAGTACGTGTCGATCACCACGATTCACTCGGCGATGAACGACCAGCCGGTGATCGACGCCTATCACCATGAAGACTTGCGCCGTACCCGTTCGGCGTTTCAGTCGGTGATTCCGGTGTCCACTGGTCTGGCGCGTGGCATTGAGCGGCTACTGCCGGAACTTGCCGGGCGAATTCAGGCCAAAGCCGTGCGGGTGCCGACGGTGAACGTGTCCTGCCTCGACATCACGATGCAGACCGTGAGCGATACCGACGCCACCGAGGTCAACCGGATCCTGCGCGAAGCCGCCACCAGCGGCCCGCTCAAAGGCCTTTTGGCCTACACCGAGTTGCCTCATGCCAGTTGTGATTTTAACCATGACCCTCATTCGGCCATTGTCGATGCCAGCCAGACCCGTGTTTCCGGGCCGCGGCTTGTGAACATCCTGGCTTGGTTCGACAACGAATGGGGTTTTGCCAACCGAATGCTGGACGTTGCCGAGCACTACCTGCAAACAGCGGCTGCGCTTTCTGCTTCCAACCAACCTGCTCTCTAAACAGTTATCCAGGAATTGCGACCCATGACCGTGTTGAAGATGTCCGACCTCGATCTGCAAGGTAAGCGCGTACTGATCCGCGAAGACCTCAACGTCCCCGTCAAGGACGGTGTCGTCACCAGCGACGCGCGCATCCTGGCTTCGCTGCCGACCATCAAGCTGGCCCTGGAAAAAGGCGCGGCCGTGATGGTCTGCTCCCACCTGGGTCGTCCGACCGAAGGCGAGTTCTCGGCGCAAAACAGCCTCAAGCCCGTGGCCGACTACCTGAGCAAGGCTCTGGGTCGCGACGTGCCCCTGGTGGCCGACTACCTGGGCGGCGTTGACGTGAAGGCCGGCGACGTCGTGCTGTTCGAAAACGTGCGCTTCAACAAGGGCGAGAAAAAGAACGCGGACGAGCTGGCCCAGCAATATGCCGCCCTGTGCGACGTGTTCGTGATGGACGCTTTCGGCACCGCCCACCGCGCCGAGGGTTCGACCCATGGCGTGGCGAAGTTCGCCAAGGTCGCCGCTGCCGGCCCGCTGCTGGCTGCCGAACTGGACGCGCTGGGCAAGGCCCTGGGTTCTCCGGCCCAGCCGATGGCCGCGATCGTTGCCGGCTCCAAGGTGTCCACCAAGCTCGACGTGCTCAACAGCCTGAGCCAGGTCTGTAATCAACTGATCGTCGGTGGCGGCATCGCCAACACCTTCCTTGCCGCGGCCGGCCACCCGGTGGGCAAGTCCCTGTACGAGCCGGATCTGTTGGACACCGCCCGTGAAATCGCCGCCAAGGTCAGCGTGCCGTTGCCGGTGGACGTGGTGGTCGCCAAGGAATTCGCCGAAAGCGCCACCGCCACCGTCAAGGCCATTGCCGACGTGGCCGAAGACGACATGATCCTGGACATTGGCCCGCAAACTGCAGCCAACTTCGCCCAACTGTTGAAATCTTCCCAGACTATCCTGTGGAACGGGCCGGTGGGTGTGTTCGAGTTCGACCAGTTCGGCAACGGCACCAAGGTACTGGCCCAGGCCATTGCTGACAGTGCTGCGTTTTCCATCGCTGGCGGCGGCGACACCCTGGCGGCCATCGACAAATATGGCGTGGCCGGGCAGATCTCCTACATTTCTACCGGTGGCGGCGCGTTCCTCGAATTCGTCGAGGGCAAGGTCCTGCCGGCCGTGGAAATCCTGGAAAGCCGGGCCAAGGCCTGAGGCTTCTGTTGACCAGGCAAGGGAGTGTTCTGATGGTCAAGACGTTTACGTTGCTGTTGGTGGCGGCGATGGTGGCGGGCTGTTCAAGCAGTCCACCGCCCACGGCCCCGGAAACCGGGACGCCGACGCCCGAGGAAGGCTGTTACCAGGCCGACTGGCAGGCCGAGACCAACCCGGTGCTGAACAAGCGTTCGGGGCCGGACGGCCTGGACAAATACGAGACGCAAACCCCGGCCAAGGAACATGGTTGTCCTTGACGGGTCTGACTCTTTAACTCAGGGCGGGCGGCGTGTGCCGTTCGTCGAGGAACACGGATGAAAGGCTTGGTCGCCGTTGCGGCGTTGGCATTGCTGGGCGGCTGTGCCCAGCTGGACTTTTTGCATTCGTCCGCACCTGTTGAAGGCTGGACGAGCTGGACGTGTGACAGCGAGGCCAAGGTGCTCTGGCGCTACACCGATGCCGCCCGCAAGGAAGTTGACGTGCGCCTGGGCGGTGCCGATCAGGTCTATCACCTGAAACAGGAGCCGGGCGCATCGGGTGCGCTGTACAGCGACGACATGCTGGCGCTGCACGTCCAGGGTGAGGAAGGCCTGGTGTATTGGGTCGCCACCAATGACTTGATTGGGCGTGGTTGCAAGGCGCAGTAACAGACACACCACGGAATTAATGTGGAAGCAGATCCAATGTGGGAGCGGGCTTGCTCGCGAATGCGCTGGGTCAACTTGCATTTTCGCCGGATGTGAAACCGCATTCGCGAGCAAGCCCGCTCCCACAGGGATCCGCGCAAGATGTAAGAGATCAGCAACACCGAATTCGCAGCCAGGGCCAACCCCCGACCTGCAATGACTTGAATAGCCGCCGCCGCTCCGGCAGGCTGGCACGATTAACGACCCTCGACCGGGAGAGATACACAATGGCACTTATCAGCATGCGTCAAATGCTGGACCACGCAGCCGAGTTCGGCTACGGCGTCCCAGCCTTTAACGTCAACAACCTTGAGCAGATGCGCGCCATCATGGAAGCCGCTGACAAGACTGACTCTCCGGTGATCGTCCAGGCGTCGGCCGGTGCCCGCAAGTACGCCGGTGCGCCGTTCCTGCGTCACCTGATCCTGGCGGCGATCGAAGAATTCCCGCACATCCCGGTGTGCATGCATCAGGACCACGGCACCAGCCCGGACGTCTGCCAGCGCTCGATCCAACTGGGCTTCAGCTCGGTCATGATGGACGGCTCCCTGGGCGAAGACGGCAAGACCCCGACCGACTACGAATACAACGTGCGCGTCACCCAGCAAACCGTCGCCATGGCCCACGCCTGCGGCGTTTCGGTGGAAGGCGAGCTGGGTTGCCTGGGTTCGTTGGAAACCGGCATGGCCGGTGAAGAAGACGGCATCGGCGCCGAAGGCGTGCTGGATCACAGCCAGATGCTGACCGACCCGGAAGAAGCCGCGGACTTCGTCAAGAAGACCCAGGTCGACGCCCTGGCCATCGCCATCGGCACCAGCCACGGCGCCTACAAGTTCACCAAGCCGCCTACCGGCGACGTGCTGGCGATCGACCGCATCAAGGAAATCCACAAGCGCATCCCCAATACCCACCTGGTGATGCACGGCTCCTCCTCGGTGCCGCAGGAGTGGCTGGCGATCATCAACCAGTACGGTGGCGACATCAAGGAAACCTACGGCGTGCCGGTCGAGGAAATCGTCGAAGGCATCAAGTACGGCGTGCGCAAGGTCAACATCGACACCGACCTGCGCCTGGCTTCCACCGGTGCCATGCGCCGCCTGATGGCGACCAACCCGAGCGAGTTCGACCCGCGTAAGTTCTTTGGCGCCACCGTGACCGCGATGCGTGATGTGTGCATTGCGCGTTATGAGGCATTTGGGACTGCGGGTAATGCTTCCAAGATCAAGCCGATCTCGCTGGAAGCAATGTATCAGCGGTATTTGAAGGGTGAGTTGAACGCTAAGGTCAACTGAGTCTGCTGCTTTGAGAAAACCCGCATTTTTTGCGGGTTTTTTTATGGGCGGGGGTGTGGGTACCAGGACCTACCTGTGGGAGCAAAGCTTGCTCGCGAGGGCGGCCTGACAGCCGACTGGCTCCCTGCGGATGACCTCAATCCAGTGTGGGAGCGGGCTTGCCCGCGAAAGATCTCAACCATACGACGGATCTTGCGGATGAACGCCAATTTCAGATGCGCCGACAAGACAGGGATGAGCGGGAGCATGGTGGGCACTTTCTGCGAACACAGAATTCAAAAGCCGAGCAAGCAGAACGAAATTGATCTTTCCCTCCCAATTTCCGTTTCCCTGCCCCAGATATCAACTCAAATTTACCGCCTGTGATGGCGGTGTTTTCTTGCGTGATGCCAAAAGTTGAAATGTCCGCTATAAAGGACATAGTGAGCCTGTTCTGTCTATAAGTCCGTTATGGTGGACATTATGTTAATCCTCAACCCTTCAGCCCTTGGTGAGAGAGTCCGGACGCTACGGCGTGGAAAGGGCTATAGCCAGCAGCAGTTGGCCGAAAAGGCTAATTGTAACCGCAAAACGATCATCGACCTTGAGGCAGGTGCAAATGTGGCGGTATACACCTTGTTTCGGGTCGTCACAGCGCTGGGGATGGCACTGGAGGTTGTCGACAAGCGAATTGATCTCAGATCCCTCGCGGATTTGGTAGAGCATGATGAGTAAGGTCAAGCTGCTCAATGTCATGACACCGCAAGGCTACAGCGGCGACCTATCCAAGGGGTCGCAGTTCTCGTTTGCTTACGCGAGCGCCGAGGCATCACGGGAGGTTTCTCTGGTCATGCCTTATGATCCTACCCCTTCAGTCAGCAACGTCCTTCATCCAATATTTGATATGAACGTACCTGAAGGATTTCTGGCGGACCAAATCAAGCGCCGAATGGCCCGGCATATTCAGGTCGACGATATGCGCCTGCTATCGGTAATAGGCGGCAACCAGATTGGGCGGCTAAGTTATATCAATCCTACGCAGGCCTCGACGCCCGTTCGTGCTCAAGTCGGTCTGCGAGACATCCTGTCGGCGGACGTTTCACACAGTGTCTTTGATTTTCTGGTCGACACCTATTTCGAGTCCGGCATTTCGGGCGTACAGCCTAAGGTGTTGGTGCCCGATTTGGACAAGCTGACGGGGGACCGAAAGACCATGCTCAGCTCCGATCTGATCGTCAAGTCCGGCGCAGAGGAGTACGTCCACCTGGCGCAAAACGAGTTCCTATGCCTGGAAGTTGCTCGACTGGCAGGGTTGGAAACGCCACCCTTCTGGCTCTCGGAAAACGGTGAGTTGTTTGTAATGGAGCGGTTTGATCTGACCCCTTCGGGTCGGCTGGGTTTTGAAGACATGGCGGTACTTCTCGGTCTGCACAAGGACCCTCATGACAACTACAAGTACTCGCAGAGCTACGAGACTCTTGCAGCAGTTGTGGGACAAGTGTGCCGTCATGCCGAACCGGTCCGTGAACTGGAACGGTTTTTTTCTTCGGTGTGTCTCTCGGTCATGGTGCGTAATGGTGATGCTCATCTGAAGAACTTCGGAGTTATCTATACGCATCCTGATGCACTGGAAACGGTGCGCTTGGCCCCGGTTTTTGATGTCACCACAACCACGGTTTATGAGCACTACAACCCCAAGTCTGGCCGCTCGCTGGTGGATAGAACGCTGGCAATCAAGATGAACAAGGTGAAAACCTACCCTGATCGAAAGCAACTGATCGAGTTCGGTCGCAAGCATTGTAGAGTGGATAAACCTGCCTTGATTATCGAGCGAATCGCCGATGCCATGAGCCAGGCGCTGGCGATCAATGGAGCGCGTATCCACGGCGAGTTATTGAAAAGCATGCAGGTGGAGTGGGATTGCGGTCGGATCGCAGCACTGCATGACCCTGTTTCGTCTCGGTTCAGGGGGACGTCTTGGCAGGAACGTAAGTAGGATGTGAGCTTGTTCTAGATAGCGCCGTTTCAGCCAACTTCCATGTCACTGAACCGGCGCATCGCGAGCAGGCTCGCTCCCACAGGGGGCTTTACTCTTCTTGGAGTCCGCGTTGCTCGATCACTCCGAAGACATCCGCGACGTCCTGCACCATGATTCGGGCGATATTGGTGATGGTATTGATGTCGTTCGCACTTGAGTCGCGCTACGTCATGCAGGCCATGAGGGTCAGGTAGTCGAGGGTGGCGTGCAGGCGTTCGCTGGCGCAGGCGTGGAGTTCGGGGAGTGGGGCTGTGCGGTCGATGAAGAGGATGGGATGGGTGGTGGCGATTGGAGTTAACGGCGTGAAGCGGCTGGATGATTGATTCGTTGTCATAAGGTTTGATTCCTAAAGAAAAAGAAATGCCACCTTTTTGCTGCGAAACAAACGGGTGGCAGCTACACGCGGGTTCGCAGACCAGGAGGAATCAAACCCGGCAGACCCGAAAGTCTCCCGCGCGCAACCGCCATAAAATGAACGCGGGCATTTTGCCTGAATATTCATTCGACGGTGTATTCCTCTGTATTGGGCTGCGAAACCCCGTCACCGACCGAAGCCAGCGACGGCCCTAACTATAGAGCGGATTCAGAGCGGATTTTTGACCCAACAACCGAGCTGTAGGACGCCCGTAACCTCCGTGGCGAGGGAGCTTGCTCCCGCTCGGGGGCGCAGCCCCCGTAAACATTGGGCATAGGGTGAGTCTGACGAAAAGAAGGGGCCGCTTCGCAGCCCAGCGGGAGCAAGCTCCCTCGCCACGGTGTGTGTTTTCCTACGAGATTTTCAGAAGGGCAGGTGCGCAGTATTTGCTGAAGAAATGGCAAATGCTGTGGTTGATCGGGTGCAACCGGTAGAGATTGGTCGGCTGTCAGGCCGTCTTCGCGGGCAAGCCCGCTCCCACATTTGGATCGGGTTAAACCCGCAAGAACAGGTCGGCCGTTAGGCCGCCTCGCTTTTGCTTTTGCTTTTGCTTTTGATCTTGGGCGCCCCATTAACCACAAGGGCCGAACGCAGGCATTGCATAGTGGGCAACCCGGCATGGATGCCGGGTTAGCCGCGCAGGGCCATGGATGGCCCATCGCGGCGGGCCCACGGAGCAATGCCGGAGTGAGGGAACACCGAGCCTAGGCGAGGTGCCCAGTGGTGGGGCACAGCCTTTTTTGCTTACTTTTTTTGGCGTTTGAAAAAAAGTGAGCCGCCGTCAGGGCGGAACCCTAAGTCGCCGTTACCGCAGCAATGGATATGCACCCGGTCAAAAAACACACAACCCGTCAGGCCGCCATCGCGAGCAGGCTCGCTCCCACATGGAGCTGTATTCCTCTTCGAGTCTGCGTCGTTCAGTCACTCGAAGGTAGTAAAAATTACTCTTGAATGTAGTCCGTTTCCGAAAAGACTTTTCAATCTAACCAAAGCCCGGGCTGGAGCGCTGCGCTTGGGGCAGACTCCGTTTCGTATCCATTGACTGGTAGCGAAGCCGTGATCGAGGAAAAGACCCAATACGCTGGTCACTACGGGCTCACTTTCTCCGTAACGCGATTGAGCATGATGCTTCACAAAATGGTTCTGGAGCATCCTGATGGATAGCCTCCTCGCCCCCCTGCTACCGGGGCTTCTGGTGCTTATCGTCTACCTTCTGCTTGCCGCCAGAATAAAGTCATGTACGCGTAGGAAGTGGTGTGGCCTGCTTCTTTCCTCCATCGGTCTGCTTGTTCTGATTCATAGCCCATCCTGGCTCCAGGATTTGCACACTTACCCCTTTGCATCGGGCGTCATCCTGATGGGCTGGCTGCTGTTCCTGGACCGAAACGAATACCGTCGAGCCCGATCAAACACCCCCGCTCATCCGCTTTGGACGGCTCCCACGAGCAACCTGGCGCCGAACTTTCCCACTGATGCGTTGATGCATCAACTCCTGCAATTGCTGCACGAGGAGATAGGCCTCTCCAAGCACCAGACGCTTCGACTCGATACGGCCATCAATCTCGACTTCAAGTGCGAGGATCGCGAGGTCAGACACTTCATTCAGGTGTTTCGACAGGAGTTCTCTGTGCATTCAGGGGATTTCAAAGCCCGCCGCTATGTCTGTTCGCCATTAACCGAGATCCTGGTCAAATGCCGGCTGCTCAAGTGCCGCCAGAAAATCCCCCTGACCATTGGCATGCTCTACCAGGCGCTAAAAAACCGGCGTTGGAATACCCGGACGCTGGAAGCTCTATAGAAATGGTTCGGAAAGTCGGTGCACGAAAGATGTGCACGATCCGACACTCGTCCCAGCGGCACTCCAGCAGGGGCATGTAACCTCGCGGGAGCTGCCGCAGACGGCGATCTATCAAGTGTTGTGATCAATATCCAACTTACTGAACGTCACTTTCCCGCCTTCGCTGGTATAGCCGGAATTGTCCTGCACATACACCCCGGCCTTGAAATACAACGGCTTGACCCGCCAGGTGGAGCTGATGGTGGTGTACCAACTACGACCCGCCGCAGTGATGCCAAGATCACCAGTACGATCCAGATGAATACGGTAGGAAAACGCCTGGGAAATCTTCACTCCACTGGCAACTGTGATGACACGGGCCTTGCTGTCATCGGGACGCATGCGGACCTTGGCAACGATGTCGCCGAGGTTGTTGGCATCCTTGTACTGGTACTCCAGCTTCACCATGGGTTTGTTGCTGTCTTTGGTATGGATCTGACCAATGACGACTTTGCCGCTGCTGGGCACTTGGTTGACGGTCAGGGTGGCATTCAGAAAGTTGTCGGCTTCGGGGTACAACCAATTGCGCAAGGTGCCGTCTTTGTAGGTTTCCCGCAGTTCGCTGCGCGGGTAGATCGCGTTTTCAGTCTTTGAGCCGGTGACGGGTGCCCAGAAACGCACCGTGCTGCCATCGGGGCTGAAGTATTTGTCTTTGAATCCATCCACCAATCGCGGGGTTTCGATGGTTTTTGGTGGGCTCCCTTCAGGGATGCTCAAGTTCCAGGTGGCAAGATCGACCATGTTCGGATCCTTTTTCACGAGTAAAAAAACTGCAAGACCCAATCGGAGGCTCTATTCCAGGCATTTCAAGGCGCCTTCATAGCGCGGGAATCGAACGTTTCACGTGTTCGTCCGGCGGATGGTTGGCGTCAACTGTCCGTCAGAGTGGTCTTTGCGGCTTTTGTGCCCGAGATGAGTGACCGCTGGTCGGGTATTTATTTTCCCAATGGAACGATGGCCATATGAAACCTGTCGCTTTTGCCGGGTCCGGCCAACGGCAAGCGGCAATCCCTGCCGCTACGCGCGTTGAAAGCGGTCAAATCTTGTGCAGGATTTCCAACTGGCTGAACGTCACCTTTCCGCCTTCCGTGGTGTAGCCGGTGTTGTCCTGCACGTAGACACCAGCCTTGAAGTACAGCGGCTTGTCCTTCCAGGACGGATCAATGGTGGTGCGCCAGTTGAAGCCCGCTGCACTGATACCCAGCGCACCCTTGGGGCTGAGGTGGATCATGTAGGTAAAGTTACGATCAAGCTTTACACCGGTGGCCACGATAATGACCTGACCTTCTTCGTCATCGGGACGCATGCGCACCTTGGCGACGATGTTGCCGGTGCTCGTTTTGGTCTTGTACTGATACTCCAGTTTCACCATCGGGCTGGTGCTGTCCTTGGTGTGAATCTGACCAATAACGATCTTGCCAGTGCTCGGCACCTGGTTGACGGCCAGGGTGGCCCGCAGTTGATTATCGGCTGCCGAGTAGAGCCAGTTGCGCAGCGTGCCGTTGCTGTAGGTTTCACGCAGTTCGCTGCGCGGGTAGATCGCGTTGGCGGTCTTGCTGCCTGTGACGGGCGACCAGAAAAACAGCGTGCCGGTATCGGCGTGGAAGTATTCGTTCTTGAAGCCTTGGGCCAGTCGTGGGGTTTCAATGGTCACCGCCGGGCTGCCTTCAGGGATGCTCAGGTTCCAGGTAGAGAGATCGATCATGTTCGTGTCCTGCGTAACTGTGTAAAAAATATGCGTGGCTAGGCGAAGGCTCTAACCCGCACTTCTGGGGGCGACCTGACACACCGGAGTAAGCTTTTTGTCGTGTTGTTTCGGCGGTGAATTGACGTCAATTGATCGTCACTGGAAGGCATTGCAGTTTCTGTGCCCGAATGGGGTGACCGTTAGTCGGCTATTTCGGGCTTTATCTGGATGATGGCGCGATGACACCTACTGCTTTTCAAAATCACCGTCTAGAGTGAGATCACAAGTATTTGTCAGCTTTGCTACGTAAAAAACGGCGTGGCGCCCGATAAGAGAAGCAGCATGGAATGCGCGCAACCACCGCTTGGCGAAGATAGCTCCGTACTTTTGATCGTTGATGATTACCCTGAAAACCTGCTCAGCATGCGCGCGTTATTGCAGCGGCCGGACTGGCAGGTGATGACCGCGTCCTCGGGATTCGAAGCGCTCGATCTGCTGCTTGCACACGAGATCGACCTGGTTCTGCTGGACGTGCAGATGCCTGACATGGATGGTTTCGAAGTGGCGCGCCTGATGCGCGGCAGCCAGCGCACCCGGCTCACGCCGATCATTTTCCTGACTGCCAACGAGCAATCCCAGGATGCAGTGATCAAGGGCTACGCCACGGGCGCCGTGGATTATCTGTTCAAGCCCTTCGATCCGCAGATCCTCAAGCCCAAGGTCCAGGCGTTGCTGGAGCACCAGCGCAATCGCCGGGCGTTGCAGCGCTTGAGCCAGGATCTGGAAGCGGCCAGGGCCTTCAATGCCTCGGTGCTGGACAATGCCGCCGAAGGGATCCTGGTGGTGGATGAGGACGGTCTTATCCGTTTCGCCAACCCGTCTACCTGCCGTTTGCTCAATGCCACCGCCGATCAGTTGCAGGGCTCGCCGCTGCTGGATTTCATGCAGAAGCCGCATATTCCCGAGTGGGCGGGTTCCGAGTTCCTTGGCGCCTATGGCCGTGGCGAAATCTTGCGCTTGCATGACGCAGTCCTGCGTACTGCACCCGGCCAGCAGGTGTCGGTGGCCTTGTCATGTGCGCCGCTGCCGGCGGAGCAGAAGGCGATGGTGGTGACCCTGCAGGACATGTCGGTGGTGCGTCACCTGCACCAGCAACTCGAGTACCAGGCCGTCACGGACCCACTGACCGGTCTGCTCAACCGCCGGGGCTTCTACCAGACCGCAGAAAACCTGCTGATGCGCAGCGAGCGGCTGGAAAGCAACTGGGTGCTGCTGTACCTGGACCTCGACGGCTTCAAGCGGGTCAACGACTCCCTGGGCCACGACGCCGGCGACCGGGTGCTGCGCTGGGTCTCGGAACAGTTGAAAGCCTGCCTGCGTCCGTTCGATATCCTGGCGCGGCTGGGCGGTGATGAATTCACGGCGCTGCTGGACCTGGAGTTTCCCGAGCAGGCGGCCAAGATTGCCGAAAAGCTGATCGAGCGCGTGGCGATCTGTCAGCAGATCGAAGGCATGGACGTGGCGCTCGGAGCCAGCATCGGTATTGCCACCTATCCCGATTGCGGCGCCAATCTCGACGGTCTGTTGCGAGCGTCCGACATCGCCATGTACGAAGCCAAGCGTGCCGGCCGCCAGCAGTATCGTTTCTACGATCACGAAATGAACGGTCGAGCCCGTTCACGCCTGATGCTCGAAGAAAGCGTGCGCTCGGCCATCGAGAACCGCGACTTCAACATGGTCTATCAGCCGCAGGTCAGTATCGCCGACGGGCGGATCCGCGGGTTCGAGGCGTTGTTGCGTTGGCAGCACCCCAGCGTGGGCGACGTGCCGCCGGGCCTGTTCCTGCCACTGCTGGAAGAGGCTCGGTTGATCAGTCGGCTGGGCAGTTGGATTTATCATCGCAGCGCGGCCCAGCGCAAAGTCTGGGAGCGGATATTCGCCGATGACCTGGTGCTGGGGGTGAGCCTGAGCAGCACCCAGTTCGGCATGCCTAACCTGGTCACCGAGTTACGCCAGGTGCTGGAGCGCCATGCGTTGAAACCCCTGCAGCTGGAGGTCGAGGTGACTGAGGATGCGTTGATGCGCAACCCCGACGAAACCCAGAAACAGCTGCGGCTGTTGCGTCAGCTCGGCGTACGAGTGGCCCTGGATGATTTCGGTTCGGGGCCGTGTTCGTTGGCGCATCTGCGTGACCTTGAGCTCGATACCCTCAAGCTCGACCGGCACCTGATCGCTCGCCTGCCGGCCTCGCCCCGGGACGCCGCGCTGGCGGCCTCGGTGATTGACCTGTGCAAGCAGTTGGGCCTGAGGGTGATTGCCGAAGGGGTGGAAACCTTCGAGCAGTACCAGTGGCTGCAAGCCCACGGCTGCGAATATGTGCAGGGCTTCCTCGTCGCCCGTCCATTGATGGCCGAAGACACTGATGCCTTTGCCCAACCGTTTGACTGGAGCACGGTGCAGGCCTGAATTTCGCTACACTGGCGGCCTCTCGTAACCGTGTTGCCGCCAATGACCGCGCTCAAATACCTCCAGGCCTACCCCGCCACCCTGCAAGCCCAGGTGCAGCAGTTGATTGCCCGGGATCGGCTGGGCGAGTACCTGCACCAGCGCTATCCCGAGCGGCATTCGATCCAGAGCGACAAGGCCCTGTACGCTTATGCGCTGGAACTCAAGCAGCAGTATCTGCGTAACGCACCGGCCATCGATAAGGTGCTGTTCGACAACCGCCTGGACCTGACGCACCGCGCCCTCGGCCTGCACACCGCTGTTTCCCGCGTGCAGGGCGGCAAGCTCAAGGCCAAGAAGGAAATTCGCATCGCCGCGCTGTTCAAGGACGCGGCGCCCGAATTCTTGAACATGATCGTCGTCCACGAACTGGCGCACTTCAAGGAGTCGGATCACAACAAGGCCTTCTACCAACTCTGCGAGCACATGCTGCCCGGGTATCACCAGCTGGAATTCGACCTACGGGTGTACCTGACCTGGCGGGACTTGCAATCACACAAGGAATGACGAATGGACGTCAGCAAGACCAAGACCAGCTTCTATCGGCGCCTGTATGTGGCTTACCTGATCGACAGCGGCATTGCCAGCAATGTCCCTGCGCTCACCGAGGTCACCGGCATGCCACGACGCACCGCCCAGGACACCGTCGCGGCCCTCGCGGACCTGGACATCGTCTGTGAGTTCGAGCAAGAGCCTGGCGCCCGCAACCATGCCGGGCGGTATCGGATTCGTGATTGGGGGGCGATTGACCGGAGTTGGATCGAGGGGAATCTGCAGCGGATCAAGGCGGTGCTTGAGTATCCCTGATTTTTTGCGGCGCCTGGGCAGGCGCTTTCGCGAGCAAGCCCGCTCCCACAGTAGATCTTCGGTGAACACAAAATTGTGAGCCATGCGAAGGACCTGTGGGAGCGGGCTTGCTCGCGAAGAGGACGTCAGGGACGATGCATGCCTATATGCGCAATCCCATCCTCCAGATACTCCACCCCCACCACCTCGAACCCATAACGCCCGTAGTACCCCTGCAAATGCGCCTGGGCCGATAGCGAGATGGAAGTCCCGGGCCAGTGCTTCTCGGCCTGCTTGAGGCCTTGCTCCATCAGCGTATGTCCCAGGCCTTGGCCCCGCGCTTGCGGCGCGATGATCACGCGGCCGATGACCACGTCGCTGTTTTGCGAATGCGGGTCGAGCAGGCGCAGGTAGGCCACCAGGCGATCGCCCTGCCAAGCCATCAGGTGGCAGGTGTCGCCTTCCAGGTCCAGGCCGTCGACGTCCGGGTAGGCGCAGTTCTGCTCGACGACGAACACTTCGGCGCGCAATTTGAGAATGGCGTACAGCTGTTCCTTACTCAGGTCACTGTGATGTCTACAGACCCAGTCGATGTCCATTTTTTGAATTTCCTGAATGATCCGATGCCGATATTAAGCGGGCTTTCATTGGAAGTCTCTTTCTCGAACGGCTGGAAAATCTGTGACAAAGGCCAAAATGCCATCATTCCCAGGTCGCGGTGTTGTCTTCTTTATGTAATCTTCGGTGCAGCGCTGCGTAGCGGTCTCAGTGAGCTAATGTTAGGTCGGATGTCCAAGGACATCCCGTAAGTGTCGGCTAAAAACAAACCGGGCTTTGAACCCGTCAAGGATGTTTGGCATGCCGCGATTGCATCGAGCTCTTGCTTTGGTTGGGTTGCTGTTGCTGAGTCACCAGGCCTGTGCGCAGACGTTGCGCCTGGTCGCCGATGGTTGGCCGCCCTTCACTGACTCGACATTGGTCAATGGCGGCCTGGCGACCGATATCGTCAGCACGGCCCTGGCCCGGGCCGGCTACGCCACTGAATTCGAACAGGTGCCCTGGGCCCGGGCGATGCTCGGTATCAGCGAAGGCCGCTATGATGTGCTGGTCAATGCCTGGTACGCCGAGGACCGCACCCAGATTGGCCGGTTCTCTGCCGAATACCTGCTCAATCGCGTGCGCTTCATCAAGCGCAAGGAAGAGCCGATCGAGTTCGATAACCTGCAGCAATTGCATGCCTACCCCATCGCCGTGGTGCGCGGTTACGCCTACTCCAAGGATTTCGACGAAGACCCGCAGATGCAGAAGGTCCCGGTACACAGCTTCGCCATGGCCGTGCGCATGCTGGCCGCCGAGCGGGTCAAGCTGACCCTGGAAGATGAATACGTCGCTCGCTATTACCTGGCCCGGGAATCAGCCAAGGTGCGCAACGCCGTGGAGTTCCTGCCCAAGCCGTTGAGTGAAAACAGCCTGCACATTCTGGTCAGCCTGAAAAACCCGGAGCATGAGCAGATCGTGGCGGGGTTTGATAAAGCGATTGCGGCGATGAAGGCCGATGGGAGCTATGCGCGGTTGTTGGAGCTGCATGGGATGTAGGGCCTGTGCGGGCCCTATCGCGAGCAGGCTCGCTCCCACAGTTGAAATGCGTACTCCTGTGGGAGCGGGCTTGCTCGCGAAGAGGCCGGCCCTGCAACCCCGACCTCAAGCCTCAGGCACATCCTTGATCAAATGCGCCGCCAGGGTCCGCAACGGGCCGAGCTGACGGCAGATCAACGCCAGTTGGGTTTGCACCAGTCGCTGGCCTTCGTCGATTTCATCGGGCATCTGTTCGAGTTCATTAGCCAGGGCTTCCTCTTCGTCACTCTGGATCGCAATCGCGGTCTTGCTCGCCAGGCCCTGGGCGATTTCATCGATGCTGGTCGCCAGTTTCACCCCCGCGCCCTCGATCAACTGTTCACGCACCTCGGTCGGCAGTTCGGTGCCCCGATGCGCCCCCAGGCCCGACAGGTAGCTGAGCAGCGTGTGGGACAGCACCAGGAAGCGGAAGCCTACGTCGGCTTCCTTACGGAAATGCCCAGGCTCCATCAGCATGTTCGCAAGCGTGGTGGACAGCGCGGCGTCGGCGTTGTGGGCGTTGCGTCGGGCCAGGCGATAGGCCAGGTCGTCGCTTTTGCCGGCGGCGTATTGCTGCATTATCTGGCGCAGGTAAGTGCTGTTGCAGGTCAGCGTGTTCGCCAACACCTTGTTCAGCCGGCGACCCTGCCAGTCCGGCAGGAACAGGAACACCGCCAGCCCCGCGATCAGGCTGCCGAGCAAGGTGTCGAACAGCCGTGGCAGCAGCAGCCCATAGCCGTCGCCCACCTGGTTGAAGCAGAACAGCACCATGATGGTGATCGCGGCGGTCGCCAGGGTGTAGCGGGTCGTACGGTTGGTAAAGAACACCACCCCGGCGAGGATCGCGAAGCACGATTGCACCAAGGGGTTGGGGAACAGATCGAACAGCGCCCAGGCCACCGTCAGGCCGATGGCGGTACCGATGATCCGTTGGCCGAGCTTGCGTCGGGTCGCGCCGTAGTTGGGCTGGCAGACGAATAGCGTGGTGAGGATGATCCAGTAGCCCTGGGACGGGTGGATCATGTGCACCACGGCGTAGCCGACGCTCAAGGCCAGGGGCAGGCGCAGGGCATGGCGGAACAGCAGCGAGGTGGGCGTGAGTTGCGTGCGCAGGCGCAGCCAGACGTCCTTCAGGTTGCGCGGCGAGCGATCCAGCAGGCTGCTGTCGGTGGCGTCGGCCAGGGCGTCAGGGTTGCTGGCGTCGCTGAGCAGGCGGTCCATGGTCGCCAGGTTCACCGACAGCGCCCGCAATGAACGCAACAAGCCGCGCCAGGCCGGGTTGCTCTGGATGCGCAAGTGTTCGAGGGACGCGTGCAGGTCGTTGAGGGCTTCGGCGAAGCTGTCGTCGTAGACGAACGGCTGGCGCAGTTGGATCGACTCGGCCAGCGCCTGGCAGGCCTTGCCTTGCTGGCGCAGCAGGCGCTGGCAACGGAACAGCACGTCGCTATGGAAGAATGCCTCGGCCAGGGCGTTATAAGGATAGTGCGAGGAACTGGCGCGTTCGTGGATGTCCTGGGCCAGGAAATACAACTTCAGGTAGCGGCTGACTTTCGACCCGGGCCGGCCATTGCCCACGCGGTGCAGGATGATTTCCTTGGCGGTGTTGAGCGCGGCGACCACCCGGCCGTTCTGCTGGGCCAGTTCCAGGCGCCGCGCTTCGATGTCCAGCTGGCGGATCGGTTCGAGCAGCGACGATTTGAGTTTCAGATAGCGCCCCAGTTCGCGAAACAGCCGCGCCAGGCTTTGCTGCACCGGTTGGTTGGAAAACAATGCTTGCCACAGCACCGAGAGCAGCCCGTACCACGCCGCACCGGCCACCAGCAGCAAGGGCTCATGCCAGAAGTCGCTGACGGCGCCGCCGCGCTGGTCCACGCCGATCACGGTATAGACCGAGAGAATCAGGGTCGCCGAGGCAATCGCGCCGTAGCGTTCACCCAGGGCGCCGAGCATGGTCAGGCCGAAGGCGGCCAGGGCCAGGGCGACGATGAACAATACGGGATAGGGGAACAGCAGCTCCACCGACAGTGCCGCGACGGTGAAACACACGAGGGTCACGGCCAGCGCAGTGAGGCGGCCTTGCCAGCTGTCGTCGGTCTCGGCCAGGGCACTGGCAATGATCCCCAGGAACAACGGGATCAGCAGCGCCATCTCGTCCAGGTACCAACACAGGCCCATGCTGCCGGTCAGGGCGATGAACACCCGCACGCTATAACTGAACTTATCCAACGCCCAAAGGCGACGCAGAGACTGGCTAAACGAGGTCGATGACATGAAGTGCACGGGCCTGACGGGCAATGACGCTAAATTGAGGCAGTAATGACGCCGACGCAATGGGGGCGATCACATCTGGCAGCAAAAAGTGTTGCGCCACTCCGCCACCAATCCCCTGTGGGAGCGGGCTTGATCGCGAATACGCTGTGTCAGCAGCATCGAATTGACTGACTCACCGCATTCGTCGGATCGCCGCCCGGAGCAAGCCCGCTCCCACATTTGATGTGTGTTGTGTCAGACGTATTGCGCGGCGGCATAACCCGACGCCCAGGCCCACTGGAAGTTGAACCCGCCCAGGTGCCCGGTGACGTCCAGCACTTCACCGATGAAGTACAGGCCAGGGCTTTTCAGCGACTCCATGGTCTTGGACGAGACTTCCCGGGTGTCGACGCCGCCCAGGGTGACTTCGGCGGTGCGGTAGCCCTCGGTGCCGGCCGGGACGAGGTTCCAGCTCGCCAGCTTCTCGGCGATGTCCGCCAGCTCGGCGTGGGTATATTGCTTCATCGGCTTGGAGACGAACCACGTGTCGGCCAACAGGTTGGCCATCTTCTTGGTGAACAGCTCCCCCAGCAGGGTTTTCAGTTCACTGTTGGGGCGTTCGGCTTGTTGCTGTTGCAGCCATTGCGGCACGTCGTGATCGGGCAGCAGGTTGATCTGCACCGTATCCCCGGGTTCCCAGAACGACGAAATCTGCAGGATCGCCGGGCCGCTCAGACCGCGGTGGGTAAACAGGATGTTCTCGCGAAAACTCTGCTCGTTGCAGCTCACCAGGCAGTCCACCGACGTGCCGGAGAGTTCGGTGCACAACGCCTTGAGCTGATCGGTGATGGTGAACGGCACCAGCCCCGCGCGGGTAGGCAGCAACTGATGACCGAACTGCTTGGCCACCTGATAGCCGAAACCGGTTGCCCCGAGGGTCGGGATCGACAGCCCGCCGGTGGCGATCACCAGCGATTGACAAGTGACGGCCCCAAGGGTGGTTTGCAGCAGATAGCCGCTGTCGGTCTTTTCGATCTGGTTGATCGAGGTGTCCAGGTGCAGGTTGACGCCGGCCTGCTCGCATTCGTCCAGAAGCATGCCGAGGATGTCGCTGGATTTGTTATCGCAGAACAACTGGCCGAGTTTTTTCTCGTGATACGCAACGCCGTGCTTGGCCACCAGGGCGATGAAATCCCATTGGGTATAGCGGGCCAGGGCCGATTTGCAGAAGTGCGGGTTTTGCGAAAGGAAATTGCCAGGCTCGGTGTACATATTGGTGAAATTGCAGCGCCCACCGCCGGACATGAGGATTTTCTTGCCGGCCTTGTTGGCGTGGTCCAGCAACATCACCTGCCGCCCGCGCCCGGCGGCGGTCAGCGCACACATCAACCCCGCGGCGCCAGCGCCAATGATCACGACTTCGGTAGAGCGCAAAACGGTGTCCTCTGAATGTCTGGGGCCTGTCAGAAATTTGCTCTTGTGGCGAGGGAGCTTGCTCCCGCTCGAGCGCGAAGCGGTCGCAAAGCCAACGAACACGAACTGTCTGAAACACCACATTCATGGCTTTCAGGGCTGCTGCGCACCCCAGCGGGAGCAAGCTCCCTCGCCACAGGGTGAATCAATAACAATCAGAGGATCCGCACCCGCAACGAGCGGCCCTTGATCTTGCCGTCGTTCAGGCGTTGCAGCGCCTGCTTGGCGATGCCGCGTTCCACGGCCACGTAGGCCTGGAAGTCGAAGATCGCGATCTTGCCGACCTGGGCGCCGGGGATACCGGCCTCGCCGGTCAGGGCGCCGAGTATGTCGCCGGGGCGGACCTTGTCCTTGCGCCCGGCGGCGATGCACAGGGTGCTCATGGCCGGCAGCAACGGGCCGCCGCCCTGGGGCTTGAGGTTATCCAGCTGGTCCCAGTTCAACGGCGCCTTCTGCAATTGCTCGATGGCCTGGGCGCGGTGGGCTTCGGACGGCGCCACCAGGCTGATGGCGATGCCTTTTTCCCCGGCGCGGCCGGTGCGGCCGACGCGATGGATGTGGATTTCCGAATCCCGGGCCAGCTCGACGTTGATCACCATGTCCAGCGCATCGATGTCCAGGCCACGGGCCGCGACGTCGGTGGCCACCAGCACCGAGGTGCTGCGGTTGGCGAACATCGCAAGCACCTGGTCACGGTCGCGCTGTTCCAGGTCGCCATGCAGGCCGACGGCAGAGATGCCTTTGGATGTCAGGTGATCGACGGTTTCCTGGACCTGCTGCTTGGTGAAGCAGAAGGCTACGCAGGAGGCCGGACGGAAATGCGCGAGCACCTTGACCACGGCGTCCATGCGTTCCTCGGGGGAGATCTCGTAGAAGCGCTGCTCGATCTGCGCGTCGGAGTGGAACGCCTCGGCCTTCACTTGCTGCGGGTCGCGCATGAACTTGGAGGACAGTTGCTTGATGCCCACCGGGTAAGTGGCGGAGAACAGGAGCGTCTGGCGGCGTTCCGGGGTCTGCTGGATGATGTCTTCGATGGCGTCGTAGAAGCCCATGTCGAGCATGCGGTCGGCTTCGTCGAGGATCAGCGTGTTGAGCCCGTCGAGCACCAGCGAGCCCTTGCGCAGGTGCTGCTGGATGCGTCCCGGCGTGCCGACGATGATGTGGGCGCCGTGTTCCAGGGAGGCGATCTGCGGACCGAACGACACGCCGCCGCACAGGGTCAGGACCTTGATGTTGTCTTCGGCGCGGGCCAGGCGACGGATTTCCTTGGCGACCTGGTCGGCCAGCTCGCGGGTCGGGCACATCACCAGCGCCTGGCAGCCGAAGAAGCGCGGGTTGATCGGGTTCAGCAGGCCAATGCCGAACGCGGCGGTCTTGCCGCTGCCGGTCTTGGCCTGGGCGATCAGGTCCATGCCCTTGAGAATCACCGGCAAGCTTTGCGCCTGGATCGGCGTCATCTGGGCATAACCGAGTGATTCGAGGTTAGCCAGCATGGCGGCGGACAGCGGCAAAGTATTAAAAGCGGTGGCGATGGTGGTCACGGTACGGGCCTGCAAAACAAAATGTCGCGCAGTGTAGCAGCCTCGTGCCACTTTCTTCGAAAGTTCTGGACGAGCAGTGGTGTCCGGGGGCTCTCTGCCCGTTTCAGGAGCACGCCGGCTTCTGTGGCGAGGGAGCTTGCTCCCGCTGGGTCGCGAAGCGACCCCAAACCGGCCAACGCGGTGTACCTGAATCAGCGGAGAGCGCAAATAACGACTGCTTCGCAGCCGAGCGGGAGCAAGCTCCCTCGCCACGGGTGTTCATCCTGTCCCGGACTAAACAGGGTTATCAGATGGTCTCAGTGCTCGATATGCTCATCGTGACGTTTCTGCCGCCGCCCATCCTGTTTGGACAGTTGGGAAAAAATCGTCGCCGCCAGCATCGCCATGATGCCCACCGTCACGAAGGTCAGCTGAAAGGCCCCCAGCACAGTGTCGACCCCGTCATTGCCCACCTGGCTCGTAAAACCGCCAAGCAGGGCGCCGGCACAGGCCACGCCGAGGCTCAGGGACAGTTGCGCCACCACTGAAAGCAGGCTGTTGCCGCTGCTGGCGCTGGCATCGTCGAGGTCGATCAGGGTCACGGTGTTCATCGCCGTGAATTGCAGCGAGTTGATCGCCCCCAGCACCGCCAGTTGCGCCAGCAGCAACCAGTACGGCGTCTGCTCGCTGACCAGGCCCATGCTCGCCAGCATGATGCCCAGGGCCAGGGTGTTGCCGGTCAGGACGATGCGATAGCCGAGGCGTTCGATCAGCGGCCGGGCGACCGACTTGGCGACCATCGCCGCAGCCGCCAGCGGCAGCATGCTCATCCCGGCCTGGGACGGTGAGTAACCCAGGGCCACTTGCAGCAGCAGCGGCACCAGGAACGGCAGGGCGCCGCTGCCCAGGCGCGCGAACAGGTTGCCGAGGATCCCCACGGCGAAGGTCCGGGTCTTGAACAGCGACGGCGGGAACAGCGCGTTCTCGACGTGCCCGGCCCGCAGCCAGTAAGCCGCCAGGCAGGCCATGCCGCCGAACAGCAGCAACATCACCCGCAGGTGCGGCAAGTGCAGTTCACCCAGGCCTTCCATGGCGATGGTGATCAACACCATCGCCGCGCCGAACAGCACAAAGCCCAGCCCGTCGAACCGCGTGCGTTCGCTGCCGCGCAGGTCGGGGATGAATTTCCACACCGCATAGCAACCGATCACGCCCACCGGCAGGTTGATCAGGAAGATCCAGTGCCAGGTCAGGTACTCGACCATCCAGCCGCCCATGGTCGGGCCGATCAACGGACCGAGCAGGCCGGGAATGGTGATGAAACCCATGATCCGCACCAGCTCCGAGCGCGGGTAGGCCCGCAGCACCACCAGCCGGCCCACCGGCAGCATCAGCGCACCGCCCAGGCCCTGGATGACCCGCGCACCGACCAGCATGGTCAGCGAACTCGACAAGGCGCACAGCAGCGAGCCGAAACTGAACAACAGGATCGCGCCGAAGAAAATCTTCTTGGTGCCGAAGCGGTCGGCAACCCAGCCCGACGCCGGAATCAGCAGGGCCACGGTGAGCATGTAGGCGATGATCACCCCTTGCATGCGCAGCGGGTTTTCCGCCAGGTCAGTGGCCATGGCCGGCAGTGCAGTGTTGAGGATGGTGCCGTCCAGGGACTGCATGAAGAACGCGATCGCCACCACCCAGGGGAGCCAGCGGGCGGTGACGGCGTCGAGCGGTGCGCGGTTGGGCATGGGACCTCTTGTATGCGTATTGATCGGGCGGTGATGTTTTTGTGGCGAGGGAGCTTGCTCCCGCTCGGCTGCGAAGCAGTCGTAAGCCGGCGGCGGATCATTCAGACTCACCGCGCTGGCGGATTTTAGGGCCGCTTCGCAGCCCAGCGGGAGCAAGCTCCCTCGCCACAGGAGGTGTTACAGCGTCAACGTCAACCGCTTCACCAGCGCTCCCGGTAGCAGCATCGAGGCCGTGGCCCGTTGGCTGTAGGTGCTGGCCGAGAGCAGAAGTTCCCGCTCCCGGGTCAGGCCTTCGAGCTGCGAGCCGAGCAGGCTGTAGACGCTGTCGTCGAAACGCATGGTGCTGACCGGCGCGACGATCTGGCCGTTCTCGACCCAGAACGTGGCGAAGCGGGTCATGCCGGTCAGGCGTGCGGCGGGTTGGTCCGAGTAGTTCAGGTACCAGAGGTTGCTGATGTACAGCCCGGTGTCGAGTTGTTCAAGGATGTATTTCTGCTCCAGTTGCCCGCCCTGCATGTCCAGCGCCGTGGGGTATTCGTAGCTGCTCGCACCGTTGGCGGCGAGGCCGTATTCGGCGGCGCTGCGGGAGTTGACCAATTGCGCATTGGCCATGCCCTTGGCGATCAGCCCCAGGTCATCGCGGGGATAACCTTCGTCGGAAAACGCCGGGCTCAAGGAGCCGCTGACCTGCTCTGTCAGCCACACGTTGGGGCTGAAGTGGGCTTCGCCTGCGTAGAACTTCTGCAAGGGGCTCTGCTTGCTGGCGATCGCCCGGGCGGAGAATCCGCCCCAACTGAGCATGCCCATGATCTCTTCCAGCGCGGCCGGCGCCAGGTAGGCGCGGTACTCGCCGGGCGGCAAGGTACGCAACGGTCGACCCAAGAATTCCAGTTGCTGGCGGGCCTGCTCGAAGCGCCGGGCGAAGCCTTCGCTGCTCCACTGGTGGCCGGCGTAGCTGGCTTTCACCGCCTGGCCGTTTTCATGGAACAGGCTGAAGTCGAAGTTGAAGCTGTTGGCCTGATGCCAGCCGAACGCCCCGGACGAGCTGGCAAAACCCCGGCTGATGGGGCCGGCGGCGTAGAAACCGACCAGGTCCAGGCCCTCGGCGGCGCGGGTGATCTCGGCGACGGCTTGCTCGGTTTCCGGCAATGGATGTGCCTGCACGTTGTTGCTCTGCCAATGATTATGGTTGAGCAGCAGGTACGGATCGCGGGGCAGCAGCGGCAAGGTTTCGCGCAGCTGTTGCAGGCCATCGGCGAGACGTTGCAGGTCGGTTGCGGGCTCGCCGGACAAGGTGATCTGCAGGTCGGCGTGGCGGCCGTCGTCGATCAATTTGAAACTGACATTGGCCTGTTGCACCTGTCCGGCCTGGCGCACCTTGGCGTGATTGAAGCGTACGAAGGCCGAGGATTCGGCGGCGTAGCCGAGGGTGAATTGTTCGGATTGGCGTAGCGCGTTGCGCAACCAGTCGACCAGGCTCTTGAACGCCTCGGCCTGATTATTGAAAGTGCTCATCAGGCGTCTCCCCCAAACACATCAACGTTGCTGAACACACAGGCCGGCGACGCATGGCCGACGCGGATGACCTGGTTCGGTTCGCCTTTGCCGCAATTCGGCGTGCCCAGGACCTGCGAGGTGCTGGCATCGCCGAC
Organism: Pseudomonas sp. RGM2987; assembly: GCF_022952855.1. GTDB lineage: Bacteria > Pseudomonadota > Gammaproteobacteria > Pseudomonadales > Pseudomonadaceae > Aquipseudomonas. The sequence goes on from NZ_JALJDX010000213.1 coordinate 45,285, forward strand.
CGCGCGCAGGCTCTTCCAGAACTGCGCGGAAATGCCCCGGTAGTTGGGGTTCTTCACCACGCCCTTGAGCTCGCCGTTTTCAATCAACTGGCCCCATTCGCAGCCGAACTGGAATTTGTTGCGGGCATCGTCGATCGACCAGGAGCGGTTGGTGCGCATCAGCACGCCATGCTCGATGCCTTGGATCAGTTGCGCCAGGGTCTGGTCGCCGGGCTCGATGTTCAGGTTCGCCATGCGGTCGATGGGCGGGCGGTTCCAGCCGCAGGCGCGACTGTTGGCGACGCCGCTGAGGCCGGCACGGAATTGCGACAGCGCACCGCCCAATGGACGCAGCAGCAGGCCTTCGCGGATCAGGAACTGTTTGCTGGCGGCGGTGCCGTCATCGTCATGGCTGTAGCTTGCCAGCTCCTCGGGAATGTCCGGGTCGAAGGTCACGTTCAACAGGCTGGAGCCGTATTGCAGGTGACCAAAATCGGCGGTCTTGACGAAGCTGGTGCCGGCGTAGTTGCGCTCGTCCCCCAGGATGCGGTCCAGCTCCAGCGGATGGCCGATGGATTCGTGGATCTGCAACATCATCTGGTCGGGCATCAGCAGCAAGTCCCGAGGGCCTTGTGGGGTGTTGGGCGCCATCAACAGTTGCAGGGCCTGGTCGGCGATCTTCGGCCCGGCGCCGATCAGGCCGCAGCGCTGGATCACGTCGAAGCCGCCTTGCTGGCCGAAGTTCTCGCGGCCCAGGGTGCGGGTCTGGCTGTCGTGACCGTCGAACGCGGTGACGTCCAGGGCCGGGTAGATGAAGCGCTGGGCCTGGCGCAGTTCGGCGCCGGCGCTGTTGAGGTAAATCTGCTCGACCTGGGTCAGGCCGATACTCACTTGCCAATTCACCAGGCGCTCGTCTGCCGGCACGGCGGCCGATTCGTCGCCGAGCAGTTGGTAGCAATCGCCCAGGGCCGGGAAAGCCTGGTCGAAAAACGGTGAAAAGTAGTCGGCGCGGTCGCTGGACACCGGCTGCTCGCGCAGGTCGAGCAAGGCGTGGGGCTTGAGCCGGCGGGCTTGTTGCTCGGCGCGGTCCAGCGCGGCTTGCAGGCCGGCCTGGGACAGGTCGTTGGTGGAGGCATAGGCCTCGACACCGTTGACCCGCGCGGTGAGCATCGCGCCTTCGTCACGGTTCAGGCTGGGCGGCTCGGCGACATTCTTGCGCACCGACAAATGCTGGCCGGATTCGCGCACGTAACGCAGGGAAAAAAACTCAGCGCCCGTGCGCAAGGCAGCAAAGCGCTGCTTGAGCTGGGGGGAGAAGTCGAACATGGAACCTCCTTGTCTGGAGTGGCGGTGCAGCGAGGTGCGGCGCAGTGACGCGGCGGCTCTAGAGTAGGCCTGGGCGGGGAGAGGGATCAAGGGATTGTGGATGTCAGGGGGGACGCTATCGCGAGCAGGCTCGCTCCCACACTGGGGCCTGAGTGGTCACAAGATTTGTGTCCGCCGGGGGTCCTGTGGGAGCGGGCTTGCTCGCGAAGGCGGTGTGACAGTCGATGGAGATGTTGGATATGCCGGCCTCTTCGCGAGCAAGCCCGCTCCCACAGTTTGATCGGTGTCGGACACAAAATCTGCATCCGCCGGGGATCCTCTGTGGGAGCGAGCCTGCTCGCGATGGCGGTAGCCGTTACTGCGCGGTAGGCCCGACTTCGCGCAGTGGCTTGCCGCGTACCGGCGCGTCGCCGGCCACGTAGTACGGCGCGGTGCTGCGGGGCAGGGGCTGGCGGCCGCGGATCTTGTCGGCGATTTTCTCGGCGATCATGATCGTTGGCGCGTTCAGGTTACCGGTGGTGATGATCGGCATGATCGAGGCATCCACCACGCGCAGACCTTGCATGCCATGCACGCGGCCTTCTGCGTCGACCACTGCCATGTCGTCGGTGCCCATCTTGCACGAGCAGGAGGGGTGGAACGCAGTTTCGGCGTGTTCGCGGATGAACTGGTCCAGTTGCGCGTCGGTCTGCACCTCGATGCCCGGACTGATCTCGCGGCCACGGAACGGGTCGAGCGCCGGCTGTTGCATGATCTCGCGGGTCAGGCGGATGCCATCGCGAAACTCCTGCCAGTCCTGCTCGGTGGCCATGTAGTTGAACAGGATGCTCGGGTGCTGGCGCGGGTCCTTGGACCTGGCCTGGATCCGGCCACGGCTGGGTGAACGCATGGAACCCATGTGCGCCTGGAAGCCATGTTCCTTCACACCGTTGCTGCCGTTGTAGTTAATTGCCACCGGCAGGAAGTGGTACTGGATGTTCGGCCAATCGAACTCCGGGCGGGTGCGGATGAAGCCGCCGGCCTCGAACTGGTTGCTGGCGCCGATGCCGGTGCCGTTGAACAGCCACTCGGCACCGATGGCCGGCTGGTTGTACCAGAGCAGCGACGGGTACAGCGAAACCGGTTGGGTGCAGGCGTATTGCAGATACAGTTCGAGGTGATCCTGCAGATTCTCACCGACGCCCGGCAGGTCATGGACCACCGGAATGTCGAGGCTCTTGAGCAATGGCGCCGGGCCGACGCCGGAGCGTTGCAGGATCTGCGGCGAAGCGATGGCGCCGGAGCACAGCAGTACTTCCTTGCGGGCGCGGGCTTCGACCCGCTCTTCAGCGGCGCCCACCAGGTAACGCACGCCTACCGCGCGCTTGCCTTCGAACAGGATCTTGTCGGTCAGGGCATGGGTGATGATGGTCAGGGTCGAGCGCTTCTTGGCGACGTCCAGATAACCACGGGCGGTACTGGCGCGACGGCCGTTCGGCGTCACGGTGCGGTCCATCGGGCCGAAGCCTTCCTGCTGGTAGCCGTTGAGGTCCTCGGTACGCGGATAACCGGCCTGCACGCCGGCCTCGACCATCGCATGGAATAGCGGGTTGTTACCGGGCTTGGGCGTGGTCACGCTGACCGGACCTTCGCCGCCGTGGTAGTCGTTGGGGCCGATGTCACGGGTTTCCGCCTTGCGAAAGTACGGCAGGCAGTCCAGGTAGCTCCAGTCTTCCAGGCCCGGTAGCTTGGCCCAGTTGTCGTAATCCAGGGCGTTGCCGCGGATGTAGCACATGCCGTTGATCAACGAAGAGCCGCCCAGGCCCTTGCCGCGACCGCATTCCATGCGGCGGCCGTTCATATGCGGCTCGGGGTCGGTTTCATAGGCCCAGTTATAGCGTCGGCCTTGCAGCGGGAACGCCAGGGCGGCCGGCATTTGCGTGCGAAAATCCAGGCGATAGTCCGGACCGCCGGCTTCGAGCAGCAGGACGGTGACGCCTTCGTCTTCGGTCAGACGGGCCGCCAGGGTGTTACCGGCCGAGCCGGCACCGATGATGATGTAATCGAATTCTTGGGACATGAAATGCACCCTCTTTTGATTGGGTTCAGGTCGCGGTCGGCGAGTGCCACCTTCCCTGTGGCGAGGGGATTTATCCCCGTTCGGCTGCGCAGCAGTCGCAACTCAAGCGACCGGGTTCTGTCTGGATAGCGATGAGCCCTGAAGCGAGGGGCCGCTTCGCAGCCCGGCGGGAGCAAGCTCCCTCGCCACAAAAGCCCCTGGCTCCGGGTCAGATCAGAACACCGAGGCGTAATCGCCCAGCTCGACCTGTACCGATTTGATGCGTGTGAAGTTGTTCAGCGAGCTGATCCCGTTCTCGCGGCCCACGCCCGATTGCTTGTAGCCACCGACCGGCATCTTCGCGTCGGACTCGCCCCAGGCGTTGATCCAGCAGATACCGGCTTCCAGTTGATGGATGATGCGGTGGGCGCGGTTCAGGTCGCGGGTCACGACGCCGGCGGCCAGGCCGAAGTCGGTGTCGTTGGCGCGGCGGATGACTTCTTCCTCGGTGTCATAGCTGAGGATGCTCATCACCGGACCGAAGATTTCTTCACGCACGATAGTCATCTCGTCAGTGCAATCGGTGAACACAGTCGGCGCAACGAACGCACCCTTGGCGAACTCGCCGTCGGTCAGGCGCGCGCCGCCGCACAGCAGGCGCGCGCCCTCGGCCTTGCCTTTCTCGATGTAGCCCAACACGCTTTCCATGTGGGCGAAGCTCACCAGCGGGCCGAAGTTGGTGTTCTCGTCCTCCGGATTGCCGATGCGGATGCGCGCCACGCGTTCGGCGATCTTGGCTTCGAGCGCGGCCTTGAGGTGTCTGGGCACGAACACGCGGGTGCCGTTGGTGCAGACCTGACCGGAGCTGTAGAAGTTGGCCATCATCGCAGTGTCGGCGGCGCGGTCCAGGTCGGCGTCGTCGCAGATGATCAACGGCGACTTGCCGCCCAATTCCATGGTCACGTCCTTGAGCGAAGAGCTCGAGGCGCTGGCCATGACTTTCTTGCCGGTGTCGGTGCCGCCGGTGAAGGAGACTTTCTCGATGCGTGGGTGCTCGGTCAGCCAGGTGCCGACTTCACGGCCGCTGCCGGTCAGCACGTTGAACACGCCCGCCGGGACGCCGGCTTCGGTGTAGATCTCGGCCAGCTTCAGGGTGGTCAGCGAGGTGACTTCGCTCGGCTTGAAGATCATCGCGTTACCGGCGGCCAGGGCCGGTGCGGATTTCCACAGGGCGATCTGGATCGGGTAGTTCCACGCGCCGATGCCGGCCACCACGCCCAGGGGCTCGCGGCGAGTGTAGACAAACGAGGTGTCGCGCAGCGGGATTTGCTCGCCTTCGATGGCGGGCACCAGGCCGGCGTAGTATTCGAGCACGTCGGCGCCGGTGACGATGTCGACGTAGCGGGTTTCGGAGTAGGCCTTGCCGGTGTCCAGCGTCTCCAGGGCGGCCAGTTCATCGTTGCGCTCGCGCAGAATGTCCACGGCGCGGCGCAGGATGCGCGAGCGCTGCATGGCGGTCATGGCCGCCCAGACTTTCTGGCCTTTTTCGGCGCTGATCACGGCGCGCTCGACGTCTTCCTTGGTGGCACGCTGCACCAGGGCGAGAACCTCACCGTTGGCAGGGTTGATGGCTTCGAAAGTGGCGTCGCCGCTGGCATCGCTGTACGCGCCATCGATGTAGAGTTTTTGCAGTTCGAAACGGGCCATAAAGTCCTCGCAAGTGCATGAGTGGTTGGCTGCGCCACCGGACGTGTCCACTACAGCTGACTACGCGGGTCGGTGACGGTTCAGGAGCCGAGCGGTTCTGTGTGCTCTGGCGCTCCTGCCTTGGCCAATTGGAAATCCATGTATTCGTAAGCGATCCGGTGTGCCTGGGCGGTGTCGAACGCGTCTCCCGACAGCGCCCCGCGCAGCCACAAACCGTCAATCAGAGCGGCCAGGCCCCGTGCCGCGCTACGCGCCTCATCGGCGGGCAATACGCGGCGGAACTGGCAACACAAGTTGGAATACAGACGGTGATCGTTGATCCGCTGCAACCTGTGCAATGACGAGTGATGCATGCTGGTGGCCCAGAAGGCCAGCCAGGTTTTCATTGCCGGGCCGTTGACCTGGCTGGCGTCGAAGTTGCCTTCGATGATCACCTGGAGGTGCGCCCGCGGGCTGCTGTCCTCCAGCGCCTGGCGGCGCGCGGTGACGTTCTCGCTCAGGACAGTCATCAGGTACTGGGCCGTGGCCGCGATCAGGCCATTCTTGTCCTGAAAGTAGTGACTGATGATGCCGTTCGAGACACCGGCCAAACGGGCGATCAGCGCAATGCTGGCGTCCCCCATGCCGACCTGATCGACCGCTTGCAGCGTGGCTTCGATCAATTGCTGGCGGCGTATGGGTTGCATACCGACCTTGGGCATCTAGCGCATCTCCTTAGGCCAACCGGCAGGCGAGTTCGTCTGTCGATGCGTGGGCCAGTCTATTTTGTTTTGATTGAACGTTCAATCAACAAAAGAATAAGCTCTGCGACAATTCGTCGCGATTTGCAGAAATTTCCTACGCGTAAATGGCGCAGAAACCGGACATCCAACGGCCCCGGCCCCAGGCTTCACAGGGGGCGAGGGCTTGTCGGATGTCTTTATAACACCCGCCGGTCGGCTGCCTACTGATCGATTGGTCGGGTAGCAGGAGCAGGCGGCGCTGGAGACCCGTGATTGGCAGCGGTTTCGTGAGCGGCTGATGCAGCCGGATCAACAGCAGTAGACACTGTTGGGGCAAGGAAGCTTGTGTGGCGAGGGAGCTTGCTCCCGCTGGGCTGCGTAGCAGCCCCCGGGTTTCTTCAGAGGGACCAAGTGAGCCGAGTTTGCGACTGTTGCGCAGCCGAGCGGGAGCAAGCTCCCTCGCCACGGTCGGTATTCCAGGGCTCCTTGTCTGAAACCCGCATAAACAAAAACGCCGCGATCTCTCGCGGCGTTTTTGTTTGTGCTGGCTCAGCCCAGGTTCTTGCCGAGCAGCGCGTGGTACAGCTCGCTGTCGCCGAGGATCCCGACGACTTTCTGGTTGTCGTGGAGCACCAGTTTGTTGCCGGTCTGGTAGCGGATCTGCAAGGCGTCGCGCATGCCGATGTTGGAGTCCACCAGGGTCGGGCGACGGCCCAGCTCTTCGACAGCTTGGCCTGGCGCCCAGTTTTGCAGGTCCAGTACCGCACCGTTCTGCCGGGCGCCCTTGATGGTGTTGCCTTCGGCCAGGTCGAGCCAGGAGTCGCCGCCCGGGTCCAGGCACACCGAACCGTTGATGCGCTTGCAGTTGTCCAGGGTGCGCATCAGGCTGCGACCGCAGAGTACGTTGAGCGGGTTGGTATGGGCGACGAAGGTACGCACATAGTCGTCCGCCGGGTTCAGCACGATCTCTTCCGGCTTGCTGTACTGGATGATCTTGCCGTCCTTCATGATCGCGATCCGGCTGCCCAGTTTCAGGGCTTCGTCCAGGTCATGGCTGACGAACACGATGGTCTTTTGCAGTTTGCGTTGCAGTTCCAGCAATTCGTCCTGCAAACCCTGGCGGATCAAAGGGTCGAGGGCCGAGAACGGTTCGTCCATCAACAGGATGTCGGCGTCCATCGCCAGGGCGCGGGCCAGGCCGACCCGCTGCTGCATACCGCCGGACAACTCGTCGGGTTTCTTGTTGCGCCACTGGGTCAGGCCCACCAGCTCGAGTTTTTCATCCACCAGCTTGCGCCGTTCCTTCTCGGGACGGCCCTGCATTTCCAGGCCGAAGCTGATGTTCTCGCGCACGGTCAGCCAAGGCATCAGGGCGAACTTCTGGAACACCATGGCGATGCGCTTGGTGCGCATCATCTTCAGTTCAGCAGGGGAGCAAGAGGCGATGTCGATCTGCCGCCCTTCGTGCTCGACGAACAACTTGCCACGACTGACGGTGTTCAAGCCGTTGATGCAGCGCAGCAGGCTGGATTTGCCTGAGCCGGAAAGGCCCATCAGGACGCAGATCTCACCCTTCTCGACGGACAGGCTGGCTTTCTCCACGCCAACGATCAGGCCGGTCTGCTGCAGGATCTCGGGGCGTGAAAGACCCTTGTCCAGCAGGTCCAGCGCGGCCTTGGGGCGGTTGGAGAAAATAACATCGACGTCTTCGAAACGAATGATGCTCATGCGTCACCCCCTACTTTAGCGTCGGGTTGTTTGCAGATTCGGTCGAGCATGATCGCCAGCAATACGATCGCCAGGCCAGCTTCGAAGCCCAGGGCGATATCGGCGGTGTTCAGTGCGTTGACCACGGGTTTGCCCAGGCCATCGGCACCCACCAGCGCGGCGATCACCACCATCGACAACGACAGCATGATGCACTGGGTGACACCGGCCGCGATGCTCGGCATCGCATGGGGCAGTTCGATACGCGAGAGGAGCTGGCGACGGGAGCAGCCGAAGGCTTTGCCGGCGTCGAGCAATTCTTCCGGAACGTCGCAGATACCCAGGTAAGTCAGGCGGATGGGCGCGGCAATCGCGAACACCACCGTGGAGATCAGGCCCGGGACTACGCCCAGCCCGAACAGGGTCAGGGTAGGAATGAGGTAGACGAAGGTCGGTACGGTCTGCATCAGATCGAGCACCGGCCGCATCAGGGTGTAGAACATCGGCTTGTGCGCGGCAACAATGCCCAGCGGCACGCCAATCAGTACGCAGACCAGAGTGGCGAACATCACCTGGGCGAGGGTTTCCATGGTTTCCTGCCAGTAACCCAGGTTGAGGATCAGCAGGAAAGACGCGATGACGAATACGGTCAGGCCCCATTTACGCTGGATGAAATGCGCCAGCAGGGCGATGAGGCCAATCAGGGCCAGGGGATTGAACCAGGTCAGCGCAAACGTCACGCCGTGAATCATCGTTTCCAGGAACAGCGCGATGGCGTCGAAGGTGCTGGCGCCGTTTTGCGTCAACCATTCAACGAAGCCGGCGATGTACTGGCCTAAGGGTATTTTCTGATCAATGAGCATGGTAGTGAACGTCCGCATGCAAGGGATTAACAGCCCGGGCGAGCGAGCCCGCCCGGCCTAACATAAGCAGTTACTTCGCGAGCTTGGCTTTCACGGCCTCCAGGCCAGGTTTACCGTCAATGGTGGTCACGCCAGCGAGCCAGGTATCGAGCACCTGTGGGTTCTTTTGCAGCCAGGCCTTGGCGGCGGCTTCAGGCTTCATCTTGTCGTCGAGGACGTTGCCCATCAGCGAGCTTTCCATGTCGACGGTGAACTCAAGATTCTTCAGCAGTTGGCCAACGTTGCTGCATTCCTGGCTGTAGCCCTTGCGGGTGTTGGTCGCCACGGTGGCAGCGCCGAAGTCCGGACCGAAGAAGTCGTCGCCACCGGTCAGGTACTGGATCTTGAAGCGAGTGTTCATCGGGTGTGGCGCCCAGCCCAGGAACACCACATCGGTGCCGCGTTTCGAGGCACGATCGACCTGAGAAAGCATGCCCGCTTCACTCGACTCGACGACTTTAAAGCCTGCGTCCTTCAGACCGAAGGCGTTCTTGTCGATCATGCTCTGGATCAGGCGGTTGCCATCGTTACCTGGCTCGATGCCGTAGATCTTGCCGTCCAGTTCTTTCTTGAATTTGGGGATGTCGGCGAAGTCATGCAGGCCTTTGTCATAGAGACCTTGAGGTACGGCGAGGGTGTACTTGGCACCCTTGAGGTTGGTGCGCACGGTTTCCACGGTGCCGGCATCACGATAAGCCTTGATGTCGTTTTCCATGGTCGGCATCCAGTTGCCGAGGAACACGTCCATGTTCTTGCCATCGGCCAGGGACTTGTAGGTCACCGGCACGGAAATCATCGTGGTCTTGGTCTTGTAGCCCAACGCATCGAGTACCACGCTGGTGGTGGCGGTTGTCACGGTGATGTCGGTCCAGCCGACGTCAGAGAAGTTGACGGTGCTGCATTGCGGGGGTTCTGCAGCGTTGGCCAGCATCGGAAGACTCAGCATGGCGGCCAACAACAATGGCTTGGAACCTTTCATGGGTAGACTCCTGGTGTTTTATCGGCAGTGTCCGGGCAGGACAACCGCGCGCTTATTGGTATTGCGGTTGGTGGCGCGTGGGCACTCTCTGACACGCGGCCTTGCAAACGAGCCGTAACTGATCATGTACCAGTGCAAATCTGACGCCTACAGGGATAGTCGTATCCAGTACAGGGAGGGTCGCATCCAGTGTCGGTGACGTCGTTTACAGATTTTTTCCGCTCTGCGCAGGCTTCTGACCCCTGGAAAAACGCCGCAAAACCGGGGCAAAAGCCCCACGGCGTTGGCGGGCATGATTGCGTCGGTGTCAGACGTCGGACACCAGGGTAAAAGCCGGATGATGCGGCCATCCCGGCGTTGAGCGTAGCAGCTCCGTCAGCGGGCGCTTCCGCGCCCGCATGTGCCCGTTCTGGAGGTTCTAGGCAATGGCAATCAGCGTATTCGACCTGTTTAAAATCGGTATCGGCCCGTCCAGCTCTCACACCGTGGGGCCGATGCGCGCGGCAGCGCTGTTCGTCGAAGCGCTACGGGCCAAGGCCTTGCTGCACGATGTGCGTCGGGTCGAGGTGCAGCTGTACGGCTCATTGTCGGCCACCGGCATTGGCCACGGCAGCGACAACGCGGTGATCATGGGGTTGATGGGGGAGTGGCCGGATGCGATCGACCCGTCGCAGATCGGCCCGCGCATCGCCTTGTTGCGCGAAACCCAGACGCTGCTGCTGGACGGTCGCCTGCCGGTGCCGTTCATATGGTCCCAGGACATGCGCCTGATCGATGAAAACCTGCCGTTCCACCCCAACGCGATGACGCTGGTGGCCGAAGGCGACAGCGGCGAGTTGCACCGTGACACCTATTATTCAGTCGGCGGCGGTTTCGTCGTCGATCAGGCCCAGGCCAGCAGCGGTGTCGTCGACCTGGATTCCACCGAGCTGCCCTACGATTTTTCCAGCGCTGAAGAACTGCTCCAACTGTGCCGCACCCATAACCTGCGAGTGGCCGAATTGATGATGGCCAACGAGAAGGTCTGGCGTTCGGAAGAGGAGATCCGCAGCGGCCTGATGAAACTCTGGCGGGCCATGCAGGATTGCGTCGAGCATGGCCTCAAGCACGAGGGCATCCTGCCTGGCGGTCTGAATGTGCGGCGGCGCGCGGCCAAGTTGCACCGCAGCCTGCAAGAGCTGAACAAACCCAATGTCATCGGCTCGACCCTCAGCGCCATGGAGTGGGTCAACCTGTTCGCCCTGGCGGTCAACGAGGAAAACGCCGCTGGCGGGCGCATGGTCACGGCGCCGACCAATGGCGCGGCGGGGATCATTCCGGCGGTGTTGCATTACTTCATGAAATTCAGCGAAGCAGTAACCGATGCCAACGTGGTGGACTACTTCCTCGGTGCGGCGGCGGTCGGGATCCTGTGCAAGAAGAATGCGTCGATCTCCGGTGCCGAAGTCGGTTGCCAGGGCGAAGTCGGTTCGGCCTGCGCCATGGCGGCGGCGGGCCTGGCTGAAATCCTTGGCGCCACGCCGGAGCAACTGTGCAACGCAGCGGAAATCGGCCTGGAGCACAACCTCGGCCTGACCTGCGACCCGGTGGGCGGCCTGGTGCAGGTGCCGTGCATCGAGCGCAACGCGATTGCCGCGGTGAAAGCCATCAATGCCGCACAAATGGCCCTGCGCGGTGACGGCCAGCACTTTATCTCCCTGGACCGGGTAATCCGGACCATGCGCGATACCGGTGCCGACATGCATGACAAATATAAGGAGACCTCGCGCGGCGGGTTGGCGGTGAGTGCAGTGGAGTGCTGACAACACCCGGCACCTGCCCTGTTTGGACTGGGGACATGGTGCCCCTGTGGCGGGGGAGCTTGCTCCCGCTGGGGTGCGAAGCGCCCCCAAAATTGCAGAAGTATCCCGAGGGCCTGTTTGCGCTCGCTTCGCGGTCGAGCGGGAGCAAGCTCCCTCGCCACAGGAAGGCTTGTCGCCGGTCCTGATAGTGATCCGCAAATCGCTCGTAAATTGAGCAGCAAGACGAAAATACGCCACCTTTTAGCGCGTCGCTAACAGACAAGACGCCAGCTGTCGGGACCGCCGCTGAACGGCGCTCGACCGTCCGTCACCCGCACTGTGGTGATACCGGTTGCGCAAGCGGCGCAGCCCAGTTCCCACAAGTGCTACCGAACTGCTCACAGCCCGCTGTGACAGCCGCCAGCCGCCACGAATAGTGCCGATAAACCGTACCGGATCCGCGCCTTGTCTAGAGGGGGTGCGATGTCGTTTTCAGGATTTATTGAATACGCATTCAATTTTAGGCACGGCAATTGCTCTATCCCGAAAAAGCCCATCTCTCACAAGAGAACGATGGCCATAACAAGAGCCTCCGCCTGAGGCCATCACCCGCTTTGTGTGAGGAGATACCGCGATGACGACGTCCAACTCCGGGGCCCAACCCCAGAACCGTGCGCCTCAATCCATCGGCTTTTTGCTGCTGGACAATTTCACGCTGATTTCCCTGGCGTCCGCGGTAGAACCGCTGCGCATGGCCAACCAGTTGTCCGGTCGCGAGTTGTATCGCTGGACCACCCTCACTGTCGATGGCGGCCAGGTCTGGGCCAGTGACGGTCTGCAGATCACCCCGGACGCCTCCATGCACAAAGCGCCGCCCCTGGACACGGTCATCGTCTGTGGCGGCATCGGCATCCAGCGCACCGTTACCCGCGAGCACGTGTCATGGCTGCAAGGCCAGGCCCGTCAGTCCCGGCGCCTTGGCGCGGTTTGCACCGGCAGTTGGGCCCTGGCGTGCGCCGGCCTGCTGGACGGCTTCGATTGCAGCGTGCATTGGGAATGCCTGGCGGCGATGCAGGAAGCTTTCCCACGGGTGTCGATGAGCACCCGGCTGTTCACCCTCGATCGCAACCGTTTCACCAGCTCCGGCGGCACCGCGCCGCTGGACATGATGCTGCACCTGATCAGCCGTGATCACGGTCGCGAACTGTCGGCGGCCATTTCCGAAATGTTTGTCTATGAGCGTATCCGCAACGAGCAGGATCACCAGCGCGTGCCGCTCAAGCACATGCTTGGCACCAACCAGCCGAAGTTGCAGGAAATCGTCGCGCTGATGGAAGCCAACCTGGAAGAGCCGATCGACCTCGACGAACTTGCGGTGTACGTCGCCGTGTCCCGGCGTCAGCTGGAGCGGCTGTTCCAGAAATACCTGCACTGCTCGCCGTCGCGCTATTACCTCAAGCTGCGTCTGATTCGTGCGCGGCAGTTGCTCAAGCAGACGCCGATGTCGATCATCGAGGTGGCGTCGGTGTGCGGATTCGTCTCCACGCCGCACTTCTCCAAGTGCTACCGCGAATACTTCGGCATTCCACCGCGTGACGAACGTGTAGGCTCCAACACCACGCAACAAGTGGCGATGATGCCGTTGCCACAGGCGCTGGTGCTGTCGCCGTTGTCCGGCCCGCTGTCGGCGCTGAGCCAGGCGCGTAATGAGTCGACGTTTGCCAGTGTAAGGCTCTGAACCGAGGCTTTTGTGGCGAGGGAGCTTGCTCCCGCTGGGGGCGGAGCCCCCCAAATCCTGATATCGCGGTGTTCCAGCAATATCGCGCCAGCTGGTTTTGCGACCGCTTCGCGGCCGAGCGCGAGCAAGCGCCCTCGCCACAGGGTCAGGCGCTGTGGTTCTGCTGGTAATCCGCCAACGCCGGCAACAGCTGCTTATCGATCGCCTGGCGCACGGCCGGCAGGATGGTGGCGCTGCTGGTGTACATGTCCTTGACCATCCGCCGCAATTCATTGGCGCGGGCCTTGTCCAGGCCACGCACGGCGCACTCGCAGGCCTGCTCGGCGCTGGAGCCGCTGGGGATCTGGAGGCCCAGGGCCTTGAGCTGGCCCAACAGGTCTTCCTGGTCGATCAAATCGGCGTGCATCATGACGCTTTTCCTTGTTCCGGGATTGGGGTCGTGCCTCGATTCTGGTAGCCACCCGAAGCGGCGGCAAGGGCAAACTGTCGCAATGGCACGGATACCTATGAACAGGTCGTTTTCGGTTAACTCGCACAAGCCGGGACTGGGCACACTGGCCTCAAGCTGAATCACGATGGTTTGGTCACCCTCGCGCGACAGCTCCTCCAGTAACGCACCCTGCCCCGGTCCTGTCACGGCTTGACCGGGGATTTTTTTGCCTGCTTGAATCAGGTGTCACTGGTGTTGCCCGGGAGATCGCTTTCGCGGGCAAGCCCGCTCCCACATTGGAACGCGTACCCCTGTGGGAGCGGGCTTGCTCGCGAATCGCCGTAACGCGGTCTAGCGTCGCAACACCAGAATCCGCGACAACAACTCATCCCGATCCACATAACACCCTTGGAAATGCCGCGCCCCGGTGGCCGGGTCGAAGGCGTTGCGGGCGTGCAGCGTGCGGCGGTTGTCGAAGCACCAGAGCTGGCCGGGCTCCAAGCGTTGCATGACGCGAAACCGTGGTTCGCGGGTCAGGGCGATGAAGCGGCGATAGGCCTGATAAAGCCTGGGCATCTGCTCGACCGAGGTGTCGAACGGCCCGCGCAGGAAGTTCGCCATGCGAATTTCCGATACCTGCCCGAGGGTGTCCAGCGCGATGATCGGCGCCAGGCAGCGGTAGTCGCTGTGGCGGTCCTTGTTACGAAACTCCACCGGGATCTCGCACAGCGCAGCGAAAGCGTCGGGATCTTCCTGGCGCAGGGTTTCGGCAATGGCGAAACCATCGACGAAAATGCTCTCGCCGCCATCAGCGTCATTGACCAGACAATGCAGGAACTGCAAGCCCGGCTGCAACTCCCGGGTCGGCAAGTCGCTGTGCAGCGGCAGGTTGAAGGCGGTGTAGGCATTGCTGTCGGCGTCGGCCTTGGATTGCACATTGAACAGCACGCCGAAGTTACTCTCGCGAATGAAAGAGATCCGCTGGGCAATCGATTTCAGCGAACCGGGCTCGGTGGGCACGCCACGTACCTGGGTCAGGCCGATGTCGCGCACTGCCAGCAGCCATTGCAGCAGGGCATCGCTGTCGTTCATCAATGCCGGGTAGTCGAACACGGGTATGGGCAAATCGTGCCGCCAGAGCTGGCGCCGAGGCTTCCCCGCCAGGCGCTCTGCCCGGGACTGATCGTCGTACGCGTGGGCGCGCAACCAGCCTGGATCGAAACGACTCTGGTGACCGTCCTGCCAGTCCACGCACAGGCAGCCTTCGCTGTCGATGCGCGTCACGTCGGGTGCCAGGTCTGCGGGGACGTCGACAATTTCCAGCACCTGCTCACGGGTGACGCTGTAGACGCACTGGGGGCACGGGCAGTTGTCCCGCAGCCACGCGTGATGGAAGGGGCTGACCCGACCGTCGGCCCAGGTGACCTGCACCCGATCCGCCAACGGCGTTACCACGCTAAGGGCAGATATCAGGGGATAGCGGCGGAAATCGGCAAAGGCGGCGGCGGTGTTCATGACGGTCTCCTGGGCTGTTATCGGGCGGGCGGCAGGGCGATGACCCGGCCGATGTACACCGGGGTGGGCAGGTCGGATTGTTCATCCAGCAGGGTTTGGAGCTTGCCCAGGGTCCGCTCGGTGAAGGGCGCTGCGCGCGGGCCGGCCAGGTCGACATGCAGGAGCATCTGCTCGTTGCCCGCCAGCTCTTTGTCGCCGCCGGCCAGGTGCAGGCTGTGGTAGAGATGCAGGCGCTTGGCATCGTGGCCGATGATTTGCGTGTGCACTTGCACCTCGACGTCCACCTTCACTTCGTGCAGGTAGTTGAGGTGCAGTTCGAGGGTGAACAGCGAATGGCCGTTGGCGTCGCGGTTCTGGCTGTCCAAGCAGAGCATGTCCATCAGCGCGTCGGTGGCGTAGCTGAAAATCAGCAGGTAATAGGCATCGCGCAGATGGCCGTTGTAATCGACCCATTCGGGGCGGATGTGGGTTTGGTAGGTGGTGAGGGTGGGCATGCTGGAACTCCGCAGGTGGGCGCAGGTGTACACGTTTGTGGCGAGGGAGCTTGCTCCCGCTGGGGGCGAAGCCCCCCAAAGCCTGATATCGCGGTGTATCAGAAATATCGCGTCAGCTGGTTTTGCGACCGCTTCGCGGTCGAGCGGGAGCAAGCTCCCTCGCCACAGGGATAGCGTTTAGTCAGTGAAGGCCATGCCATGCCTGACCTTGGTGGCCTTCACCGCCTCCAACACCGCCAGCAGGCAATCGTCACGGTAGCGCTCCAATGCCGAGATGCTGTGATTGCCCAGCTGTGCGCGGGTCCCATCCACCACGTCATCGATCAGCTTCTCGGTCAGTTCCGGCGCCGGCAAATAGGTCCACGGCAGTTGCAGCGCCGGGCCGAACTGGGCCATGAAGTGGCGCATGCCGGCGTCGCCACCGGCCAGGGTGTAGGTCAGGAAGGTGCCCATGAACGACCAGCGCAACCCGGCGCCAAAGCGAATGGCATCGTCGATTTCGCCGGTGGTCGCCACGCCGTCGTTGACCAGGTGCAACGCTTCACGCCACAGCGCCTCGAGCAGACGATCGGCGATGAACCCGGGCACTTCCTTGCGCACGTGCAGGGGTCGCATGCCGAGGGATTGGTACACCTGCATCGCCGCTTGCACCGCTTCGGGCGCGGTGTTTTGGCCGCCCACGACTTCGACCAGGGGCAACAGGTAGACCGGGTTGAACGGGTGCCCGACCACGCAGCGCTCCGGGTGGGTGGAACCTTCGTAGAACTCGCTCGGCAGCAGCCCTGAGGTGCTGGAACCGATCAATGCGTCCGGCTTGGCGGCGGCGCTGATCTGGCTGTGCAGCTGGAGTTTCAACTCCAGGCGCTCGGGGGCGCTCTCCTGGATGAAGTCGGCGTCGCGCACGCATTCTTCGATGGTGGCGACGAAGCGCAGCCGATCCTGGGAGGCGCCGGGCGCCAGGCCTTGCTGCTCCAGCGCGCCCCAGGCGTTGGCAACACGCTTGCGCAGCGCCGCTTCAGCGCCCGGCGCCGGATCCCAGGCCACGACGTCCAGCCCATGGGCCAGGGCGCGGCTGACCCAGCCGCTGCCGATTACACCGCTGCCCAGGGCGGCGAAGGTCTTGATGTCGGTGATAAAGCGCATGGTGGTTTCCTGAAGTGTTCGATGAACTGAATGTGGGAGCGGGCTTGCTCGCGAAGAGGCCGGTACATCCAACAGATTTGCTGGGAAAGAAATATCGCCTTCGCGAGCAAGCCCGCTCCCACTTGATCTTGGGTGGTCATAAGACCTGCATTCACAGCAGATCCCATGGCAAGTTCGGTTTAACCGCGCTGGGTCAGGCCCATCTTCTTGCGACCTTCAGCCGGTGTGAGTACCCGCGCCCCGAGGCGGCTGAGGATTTCGCTGGCGCGTTCCACCAGTTGGCCGTTGGTGGCGAGCACGCCTTTGTCCAGCCACAGGTTGTCTTCCAGCCCGACCCGTACGTTGCCGCCCAGCAGCACGGCCTGGGCCGCCATCGGCATTTGCATGCGGCCGATGCCGAACCCGGCCCACACCGCATCGGCTGGCAGGTTGTCGACCATGGCCTTCATTGTGGTGGTGTCGGCCGGCGCGCCCCATGGGATGCCCAGGCAGAGCTGGAACAACGGGTTGTCCAACAGGCCTTCCTTGATCATCTGCTTGGCAAACCACAGGTGCCCGGTGTCGAAGATTTCCAGCTCGGCTTTCACCCCCAGTTCGGTGATGCGCTTGGCGCCGGCCCGCAGTTGCGCCGGGGTCGAGACGTAAATGGTGTCGCCGTCGCCGAAGTTCAGGGTGCCGCAATCCAGGGTGCAGATTTCCGGCAGCAGTTGTTCGACATGGGCCAGGCGGGTCAGCGGGCCGACCAGGTCGGTATTGGGGCCGAACTCCATCGGCCGTTCGCCGGGCCCGATTTCAAGATCGCCGCCCATGCCGGCGGTGAGGTTGACGATGATGTCCACGTCGGCCTCACGAATGCGTTCCATCACTTCGCGGTACAGCGCCACGTCGCGGCTGAACTTGCCGGTCTGCGGGTCGCGGACGTGGCAGTGGACCACGGTGGCTCCGGCCTTGGCGGCTTCGACGGCGGCCTCGGCGATCTGTTTCGGGGTGACCGGGACGTGAGGACTCTTGGCGGTCGTGTCGCCAGCACCGGTGAGTGCGCAGGTGATGATGACGTCGTGGTTCATGGTGCGGCTTCCTTCAGGCGTGTTGAGTCATTGCGCAGTCGCTGGGCGCTGCGCAGATGGAGAGCGTTCGGTCAGTTGCTGGTGAGCTTGAGGTTGTCGGCGGCCGGCTTGCCATCGAAGGTGGTGACGCCTTCGAGCCAGCGTTGCTTGTCTTGTGGATGGTCCTTGAGCCATTGCCGGGCCGACTCGAGGGGGTCCTTGTGATCGAGCAGCGGCTGCATCATCCGGCTCTCGTCCTCGGCGGTGAAGGTCAGGTTGCTCAGGAGTCGACCGATGTTCGGGCACTGGCTGGCATAGTCCGGCGCGGTGACGGTCCACACGGTGGCCATGCCTTCGTTCGGGCCGAGGGCATCTTCACTGCCGGTGAGGTAGGTCATCTGCACGTTGACGTTCATCGGGTGCGGCGCCCAGCCGAAGAACACCACGGCCTCCTTGCGGCGCACGGCACGGTCGACGGCGGCGAGCATGCCAGCCTCGCTGGATTCCACCAGTTGGAATTTGCCCAGGCCGAACTGGTTCTTGGCGATCATTGCCTTGATCTGGGTGTTGGCGCCGGAGCCCGGTTCGATGCCGTAGATCTTGCCGCCCAGTTCTTTCTCGAATTTCGCAATGTCGGCGAAGGTCTTCAGGCCCTTGTCGGCCAGGTAGGTCGGTACTGCCAGGGTGGCGCGGGCGTCCTTGAGGCTTGGCTGTTCCAGCACCTTCACCTGCTTGGCCTCGACGAACGGGGTGATGGTCTGGGTCATCAGCGGGTTCCAGTAGCCCAGGAACAGGTCCAGGCGCTGGTCACGAATGCCGGCGAAGATGATTTGCTGGGAGGCGCTGGTCTGTTTGGTCTTGTAGCCGAGGCCATCGAGCATCACCTGGGTCAGGGCGCTGGTGGCGATGACGTCGGTCCAGTTGACCACGCCCAGGCGCACGTTCTGGCACGCGGCGGGCTCGGCCGCCAGGACGGCGCCATTCAGAACGGTGGTACCGCACAAAGCAAGAACGCAGGAACTGATCAATCGTTTCATGACGGGGTCCTCGGCAGCTTATTGTTATGGGTTCCGGCATCTGCGCGCCGGTGATGCCAAATTACGCAGGCGGGCCTTCGGCAAAGCGCACTGCGGCGACGCGCTCTTGCACTGCAGCGACCAACTGGCGTATCAAGTTCCCACGCTACCCGCCAACCGAGTGCGCTTAATGTCCCAGGATTTCTACTTTTTGTTGATGCCGGGTTTTTCGGCCATCGGTTTCATTTCGGCCATCGAGCCGTTGCGCGTCGCCAATCGCTTTCGCGGCGAGCTGTACCGCTGGCATGTGCTGAGTGCCGATGGCGGGGCGGTGCTGGCGAGCAATGGCATGTCGGTCAACGCTGATGCGGCGTTGGAGCCATTGAAGAAGGGCGCGACCCTCTGGGTGGTGGCGGGGTTCGAGCCGCTGAAGTTCGCCACGCCGGCACTGGAGCGCTGGCTGCATCGGCTGGACGGCGAAGGCGTGACCCTGGGCGGCATCGACACTGGCAGCGTGGTCCTGGCCGAGGCGGGGTTGCTGGACGGGCACCGCGTCACGTTGCACTGGGAAGCGATCGAGGCGTTCAAGGAGTCTTATCCACAGCTCGGCGTAACCCAGGAACTGTTCGAAATCGACCGTCGGCGGATCACCTGCGCAGGCGGTACCGCTTCGATTGACTTGATGCTGGACCTGATTGGCCAGGCCCACGGTGCCGATTTGGCGATCCAGGTCAGCGAGCAATTCGTGCTCGGTCGTATCCGCCCGCGCAAAGACCACCAGCGCATGGAAATCGCCAGTCGCTACGGCATTCGCAACAAGAAGCTGGTGCATGTCATCGGAGAGATGGAAACCCACAGCGAACCGCCGCTGACGACCCTTGAATTGGCCGAGGCCATTGGCGTCACCCGCCGCCAGCTCGAACGGCTGTTCCGCCTGCACCTGAACGACACCCCGAGTAATTTCTACCTGCGCCTGCGCCTGGAGAAGGCCCGGCAACTGCTGCGCCAGACCGACATGAGCGTGCTGGAGGTGAGCATCGCCTGCGGGTTCGAGTCACCGTCGTACTTCACCCGCAGCTATCGGGCGAGGTTCGAGCGCTGCCCGCGGGAGGATCGGCGGCGGCAGGGAGATGGGCGGGAGCTGGTTTGACAGGCTTTTATACTCAATTATGGTCGCGACTATAATTTATACCTGTCCCCATAATTGGGTATAAAAGCCTATCAAGCGCACCTTGCGCCCTTCACCGATTCAACACTGGAGGCCGTAAGCAGGTGCTCAGGAGTACGGGCAGCGAAGTCGTGCCTGAGCCCAGACCGTTCAATCCTGCATCGACGCGCTGCGTGACAAGGAGCTGGTGTGGGAAGTCCAATCTTGGCGGTTACCCCTTGATCTCTGCCGGCAGTACCTGTGGCGAGGGAGCTTGCTTGCGCTGGGGCGCGAAGCGGCCCCGTTTTTTGGCCTGCTGCGCAGTCCAGCGGGAGCAAGCTCCCTCGCCACGAGTGTGTCTTATGAAGGGGTATTGGTTTATTTCTTTACCAACGCCGAACAAGCCGCCTTATACGCCTCGTGCTGATATTTGTTCAGCGTCGCCGGCAGGGCGAAGTCGTGTTTCTTGTTCTGCGCATTGATGGTTTGCGGTGACAACAGCGTCACTTCGCAGCCTTCCAGCAACTGGAAAACCCCTTCGATCTTGAACGTGGTCGGCCCGCCGGCGAACTCGCCTTTCTTGCTGCGCTTCTTGATGGCGATGCGTTCGATCCCGTTATCCGCCACAAACGCCCGCACCTGGGCCGCGAACGCCTTGACGTTGGCGGCTTCGTCATCGTCGTCCATGGCGATTTTCTTGATGTTCAGCGCGATGTGGCTCAGCGCCTGCTGATCCAGCGCGGCAACGGCGATGATCGCTTCGCTGCCTTTGATTTCGATGCCGCAGGTTTTCATGTGATTGCCTTTACTGATAATGCATACAGCTTACCGTGCTGAACGGCTTCTGCTACATCACTCCTGCCCAATCGACTCCAAAAACTCCGACCGATCATCGCTCACCTGGGCCATGCAGTCGTTTTCGGCGATTTTATAGGCTTCGCTGCCGGGTTTGGCCGGGAAGGCGGCGATGGCGCAGTCGGCTTCGCGTTGTTTGAGCCACAGTTGCTGGGCGGCCTTGATCTTGGCGGTGATGTCGGCCAGTTGGGTTTTGTCGCTGGCGTAGCGGGTTTGCAGGCGTTCGTTGAGGCTTTGCAGGTTTTCGCTCAGCAGTTGTTCGGCGGCGGTCTTGCCGTAGGCCGAGCAGGCCAGGGTCTGGACGTCGTTTTCGACGGCGTCGCAAGGGTTTTGTTCGGTGTCTTCGGTCGCGTGTGCGACGGTGCTGATCAGTGCCAAAGCCAGGAAGATTGATTTCATCGCGTCGCCGCTCGAGTCCAGTGAAAGCCAGTGATGCCGCGGATTCTGGCGCAAGCGTCGGCTAAAGAACAGACGGGCAGGGTGGGCCTGCCATGGCCCAATGTCGGTGATTGACGCTTTCGGCAATTCCCCTGTCGTTTTTGCACCCGGTCCCCACGGCCTCGAGGCATATGCTGGCCCCAAAGCGCCGGCAGACGATTCGGCGCATGAAATCCGACAAAAAGGGGACTGCCTGATGAGCCCAGCCGAATTGCACGCCGACAGCATCGTTATCGACGGGCTGATCATTGCCAAATGGAACCGCGACCTGTTCGAAGACATGCGCAAGGGCGGCCTGACCGCAGCCAACTGCACCGTGTCGGTGTGGGAAGGCTTCCAGGCCACCATCAATAACATCGTCGCCAGCCAGACACTGATCCGCGAAAACAGCGACCTGGTGATCCCGGTGAAAACCACCGCCGACATCCGTCGCGCCAAGGAACAGGGCAAGACCGGCATTATCTTCGGCTTCCAGAATGCCCACGCGTTCGAAGACCAGCTCGGCTACGTCGAGATCTTCAAGCAGCTGGGCGTCGGTGTGGTGCAGATGTGCTACAACACCCAGAACCTGGTCGGCACCGGCTGCTACGAGCGTGACGGCGGCCTGTCGGGCTTCGGTCGCGAAATCGTCGCCGAGATGAACCGCGTCGGCATCATGTGCGACCTGTCCCACGTCGGTTCCAAGACCTCCGAGGAAGTCATTCTCGAATCGAAGAAACCGGTCTGCTATTCCCACTGCCTGCCGTCCGGCTTGAAAGAGCACCCGCGCAACAAGTCTGATGAAGAGCTGAAGTTCATTGCAGACCACGGTGGCTTTGTCGGCGTGACCATGTTCGCGCCGTTCCTGGCCAAGGGCATCGATTCGACCATCGACGACTACGCCGAAGCCATCGAATACACCATGAACATCGTCGGCGAAGACGCCATCGGCATCGGCACCGACTTCACCCAGGGCCACGGCCAGGACTTCTTCGAAATGCTGACCCATGACAAGGGCTACGCCCGCCGTCTGACCAGCTTCGGCAAGATCATCAACCCGCTGGGCATCCGCACCGTGGGCGAATTCCCGAACCTTACCGAGACGCTGCTCAAGCGCGGCCACCCTGAGCGAGTGGTGCGCAAGATAATGGGTGAGAACTGGGTCAACGTTCTCAAGGACGTCTGGGGCGAATAACGCCGCCGCACCGCTGAATACCTGACCTGCGGCCCTCTGCGCCGCAGGCTATAACACGTCTTTCCGGAGTTACGTTTTCATGGCCAAAATCGCCCCCCAACTGCCTATCGAAGTCGACAGCGAAACCGGTGTCTGGACCTCCGACGCCCTGCCGATGCTGTACGTGCCGCGTCACTTCTTCGTCAACAACCACATGGGCATCGAGGAAGTGCTGGGCGCCGATGCCTACGCCGAGATTCTCTACAAGGCCGGCTACAAATCCGCCTGGCACTGGTGTGAAAAAGAAGCCGAATGCCATGGCCTGGAAGGCGTCGCGGTGTTCGAGCATTACATGAAGCGCCTGTCGCAGCGCGGCTGGGGCCTGTTCAAGATCCAGGACATCGACCTGGACAAAGGCACCTGCAGCGTCAAGCTCGAACACTCGGCGTTCGTCTACGTGTACGGCAAGGTCGGGCGCAAGGTCGACTACATGTTCACCGGTTGGTTCGCCGGCGCCATGGACCAGATCCTCGCCGCCCGTGGCAGCTCGATCCGTACCGTGGCCGAGCAGGTCTATGGCGGTTCCGAAGAAGGCCACGACGACGGCCTGTTCATCGTCAAGCCGTTGTAAGTCGAGGATCGCGCCATGGCTTTTGAAGCAATGTTCCAGCCGATCCAGATCGGCAAGCTGACCATCCGCAACCGCGTGCTCAGCACCGCCCACGCGGAGGTCTACGCGACCGACGGCGGCATGACCACTGACCGTTACGTGAAGTATTACGAAGAGAAAGCCAAGGGCGGCATCGGCCTGGCGATTTGCGGCGGCTCGTCCGTGGTTGCCATCGACAGCCCGCAGGAATGGTGGAGCTCGGTGAACCTGTCCACCGACCGCATCATCCCGCACTTCCAGAACCTGGCCGACGCCATGCACAAGCATGGCGCCAAGATCATGATCCAGATTACCCACATGGGTCGTCGCTCGCGCTGGGACGGTTTCAACTGGCCGACCCTGATGTCGCCGTCCGGTGTGCGTGAGCCGGTGCACCGTGCTACCTGCAAGACCATCGAGCCGGAAGAGATCTGGCGGGTGATCGGCAACTACGCCCAGGCGGCACGCCGGGCCAAGGCCGGTGGCCTGGACGGCGTCGAGCTATCCGCCGTGCACCAGCACATGATCGACCAGTTCTGGAGCCCGCGAGTCAACAAGCGCACCGATGAATGGGGTGGCAGCTTCGAAGGCCGCATGAAGTTCGGCCTGGAAGTGCTCAAGGCCGTGCGCGCCGAAGTGGGCGACGATTTCTGCGTGGGCATGCGCCTGTGCGGTGACGAGTTTCACCCGGACGGCCTGTCCCACGAGGACATGAAGCAGATCGCCAAGTATTACGACGACACCGGCATGCTGGATTTCATCGGCGTCGTGGGCTCGGGTTGCGACACCCACAACACCCTGGCCAACGTTATCCCGAACATGAGTTATCCACCGGAGCCGTTCCTGCACCTGGCCGCCGGTATCAAGGAAGTGGTCAAGGTCCCGGTGCTGCACGCGCAGAACATCAAGGACCCGAACCAGGCCACGCGGATCCTGGAGGGCGGTTACGTCGACATGGTCGGCATGACCCGCGCCCACATCGCCGACCCGCACCTGATCGCCAAGATCAAGATGGGCCAGATCGACCAAATCAAGCAGTGCGTCGGCGCCAACTACTGCATCGACCGCCAATATCAAGGCCTGGACGTGCTGTGCATCCAGAACGCCGCGACCTCCCGTGAGTACATGGGCGTGCCGCACATCATCGAGAAGTCCACCGGGCCGAAGCGCAAGGTGGTGGTGGTCGGTGCCGGCCCGGCGGGGATGGAAGCGGCGCGCGTCGCTGCCGAACGTGGGCACGACGTGACCCTGTTCGAGAAAAAAGAATTCATCGGCGGGCAGATCACCACCGCTTCGAAAGCCCCGCAACGGGACCAGATCGCCGGTATCACCCGCTGGTTCCAGCTGGAGCTGGCGCGCTTGAAGGTCGATCTGCGCCTGGGCGTGGCGGCGGATGCGGCGACGATCATGGACTTGCGTCCGGACGTGGTGGTGCTGGCCGTCGGCGGGCATCCGTACCTGGAGCAGAACGAACACTGGGGCGCCGCCGAAGGGTTGGTGGTCAGCAGTTGGGACGTGCTCGACGGCAAGGTTGCGCCTGGCAAGAACGTGCTGGTCTACGACACCATCTGCGAGTTCACCGGCATGTCGGTGGCCGACTTCCTGGCCGACAAGGGCAGCCAGGTCGAGATCGTCACCGACGACATCAAGCCGGGCGTTGCGATTGGCGGCACCTCGTTCCCGACCTACTACCGCAGCATGTACCCCAAGGAAGTGATCATGACCGGGGACATGATGCTGGAGAAGGTCTATCGCGAAGGCGACAAGCTGGTGGCGGTGCTGGAGAACGAATACACCGGGGCCAAGGAAGAGCGCGTGGTGGACCAGGTGGTGGTGGAGAACGGCGTGCGGCCGGACGAGGAAATCTACTACGCGCTGAAGGAAGGGTCGCGCAACAAGGGCCAGATCGACGTCGAAGCCCTGTTCGCGATCAAGCCCCAGCCGTGCCTGGAGCAGAGCGGCGATGGCTACCTGCTGTTCCGCATCGGCGACTGCGTGGCGCAGCGTAATACCCACGCAGCCATCTATGACGCCCTGCGGTTGTGCAAGGATTTCTAACGGCTTGCACATAGCCCTGTGGGAGCGGGCTTGCTCGCGAAAGCGGTGGATCAGTCGACATCCATGTTGAATGTGAGTCCGCCTTCGCGAGCAAGCCCGCTCCCACAGGAACCGGGTAAGGCATCTCGACCTGCAAAACCCTGCGTCTTTGGGAGCAACACCTATGTTGAACACCCTTCTTCCCATCCTGCTGTTCGCAGCCCTGGGCCTCGCGGTCCTTGGCGCCTTGCGGCGGGTGAACATGTGGCGCCGGGGACGACCGGCCAAGGTTGACCTGGTCGGCGGCCTTTTCGCCATGCCCAAGCGCTACATGGTGGACTTGCACCATGTGGTGGCGCGGGACAAATACATTGCCAACACCCACGTGGCCACGGCCGGTGGTGCGGTGGCGTCGGTGGTGTTGGCGATCCTGGTGCACGGTTTCGGCCTGCATAACCGCTTCCTCGGCTACGCGCTGCTATTGATGTCCGCGGTGATGTTCGTCGGTGCGATCTTCGTGTACCTGCGTCGGCGTAATCCGCCGTCGCGCCTGTCGAAAGGCCCGTGGATGCGCCTGCCGAAAAGTCTGCTGGCGTTCTCAGCGTCGTTCTTCCTGGTGACCCTGCCGGTGGCCGGTATCCTGCCGGAGAACTTCGGCGGCTGGCTGCTGGCGGCGATCCTGGGGATTGGCGTGCTGTGGGGCGTTTCGGAGTTGTTCTTCGGCATGACCTGGGGCGGGCCGATGAAGCACGCCTTCGCCGGCGCCTTGCACCTGGCCTGGCACCGTCGTGCCGAGCGCTTCGGCGGTGGCCGTTCCACCGGTCTCAAGCCGCTGGACCTGAACGACCCCGCCGCGCCGTTGGGTGTGGAGAAACCCAAGGATTTCACCTGGAACCAACTGCTCGGCTTCGACGCCTGCGTGCAGTGCGGTAAATGCGAAGCCGCGTGCCCGGCCTTTGCCGCCGGCCAGCCGCTGAATCCGAAAAAACTCATTCAGGATATGGTCGTCGGCCTCGCCGGCGGCACCGATGCCAAGTTCGCCGGCAGCCCGTACCCTGGCAAACCGATCGGCGAACACGGCGGCAATCCGCATCAGCCGATCGTCAACGGCCTGGTGGACGCCGAGACGCTGTGGTCCTGCACCACGTGCCGGGCCTGCGTCGAGGAATGCCCGATGATGATCGAGCACGTCGATGCCATCGTCGACATGCGTCGGCACCTGACCCTGGAAAAGGGCGCCACGCCGAACAAAGGCGCCGAAGTCCTGGAGAACCTCATCGCCACCGATAACCCGGGCGGCTTCGCTCCGGGTGGGCGGATGAACTGGGCGGCGGACCTGAACCTGAACCTGCTCAGCGAGAAGAAATCCACCGACGTGCTGTTCTGGGTCGGCGACGGCGCCTTCGACATGCGCAACCAACGCACCCTGCGGGCCTTCGTCAAGGTGCTCAAAGCGGCGAACATCGACTTTGCCGTGCTTGGCCTGGAAGAGCGCGACAGCGGCGACGTGGCCCGACGCCTGGGCGACGAAGCGACGTTCCAGTTGCTGGCCAAGCGCAACATCCAGACCCTGGCCAAATACAGCTTCAACCGCATCGTCACCTGCGACCCTCACAGCTTCCATGTGTTGAAGAACGAATACGGCGCCTTCGATGGCAACTACCTGGTGCAGCACCACAGCACCTACCTGGCGGAAATCATCGATGGCGGTGCCCTGAGTCTCGGGCAGCACAAGGGTGACAGCGTGACTTATCACGATCCGTGCTACCTGGGCCGCTACAACGGCGAATACGAGGCGCCACGCCAAGTGCTTCGCGCACTGGGCATCGAGGTCAAGGAAATGCAGCGTTCCGGTTTCCGCTCCCGTTGCTGTGGTGGCGGTGGCGGTGCGCCGATCACCGACATCCCGGGCAAGCAGCGGATCCCTGACATGCGCATGGAAGACATCCGCGAAACCGGCGCCGAACTGGTGGCCGTGGGTTGTCCACAGTGCACGGCGATGCTCGAAGGCGTGGTCGAACCTCGCCCGATGATCAAAGACATCGCCGAGCTGGTGGCCGACGCATTGCTCGAAGACGCGGCGCCGAGCAAACCGGTGGCCTCGATCAAACGTGAACCTGCGGAGGTGCATTAATGAGTGACATCATCCGCCGCGACCCTCGCGCCGAGTGGATCGCCCGCAACCGCCTGCACCCGCTGCACGCGGCCATGCAACCGGTGCAGCACAGCTGGATGGGGCCTAACGGCGTCCTGCGCAAGAACGTCCATGGCGTCGGTTTCATCGGCCCCAATGGGATCAAGCGTATCGACCGCAGTGGTGCCCAGCAGGGCGGCACGAGCAAACGCAGCGCCACCACCGAAGTGCAACTGCCGTTGCATCAGGTGCCGCAGCCGGCCTTCTATATCAGCGTCGTGCCCGACATGGTCGGTGGCCGCCTCAGCAGCCACGACCGCGATCTGCTGGGCCTGGCCCATCAGTTGGCCGGTTCCGACGGTGCGGTATTGGCAGTGGTCTTCGGTGAGCATAAAGAAAACGCCTTTGCCACGGCCGGTGTCGATCGCTTGCTGGTGCTCGACGGAGACGAATTCAGCGGTTATGCACCGGAACAACGGGTCCAGGGCCTGCGGGCTGTGGATAACCAGTTCAACCCGCGCCACTGGCTGCTGCCCGACAGTCGCAGCGGTGGCGGCGAGCTGGGCCGGCGCTTCGCCGCGGCCCTGGGCGAACGACCGGCCACGCGGGTCTGGCAGGTCAAGGGCGAGGAGTGCATCGGCCGTGCCGGTGCCGGCCTTCAGGACCTGGCCCGGCCGTTGGCGCGGTTGATTCTGGCTGCGGCTGAATGCGCCGAGCCGGTCAGTGAAACCCGTCATGAAGCCTTGCCGGTGGAGTTATCCACAAGCGTGGCGCGCAGCCTGTCGCGCATTGAGGATCTTGGCGCGGTGGCGGTGGATCCGGGCGCGATTCCGATGGCCGAGGCCGAGTTTATTTTCTCCGGCGGCAACGGCGTCAAGGACTGGACACTGTTCCACCAGACTGCCGCCGCCCTGGGCGCGACCGAAGGTGCTTCGCGGGTGGCGGTGGACGATGGCTTCATGGCCCGCGACCGCCAGGTCGGCGCCAGCGGCACCTGGGTCACGGCGCGGGTCTACGTGGCCGTGGGCATTTCCGGGGCGATCCAGCACCTGCAAGGCATCGGTGCCTGCGACAAGGTGGTGGCGATCAACCTCGATCCGGGCTGCGACATGATCAAACGGGCGGACTTGTCGGTGATCGGTGACAGCACGGCGATTTTCAAGGCGCTGATTGCCGCGGTCGAGGCTTACCGCAACGAAGCCAAACGCGATGCGGCTTAAGCTAAGGATTCAACCATGACGACTCAAGTGATCAGCCTGGTGTCCATCGGCGCCCACCCGACCTCCGGTCGCCCGCGGCGCGCCGAGCAGGACGCCCGCGCCGTGGAACTGGGCCTGCAACTGGCTGGCAACGACTTGCAAGTGCTGCATGCCGGCGATGTGGCCGAACCGGCCCTGCGGGCTTACCTGGGCATGGGCCTGGACGAACTCCACGTGCTGGAAAACCCCATCGGCGCCGATGCATTGCCGGCCTTGACCGCTTACCTGCGTGACGCCGGGCCCCAGGTCGTACTGACCGGCAGCCAGGCGGAAACCGGCGAGGGCTCGGGCATGCTGCCGTTCCTGCTGGCGGAAAACCTCGGCTGGCCGCTGGTGGTGGGGCTGGCCCAGGTCGAATCCATCGACAACGGCACGGCACTGGTGCTGCAAGCCTTGCCCCGTGGGCAGCGTCGCCGACTGAAAGTGCGCCTGCCGTTCCTAGCGACTGTGGATAACGCCGCGCCCAAGCCCCGGCAAAGCGCCTACGGCCCGGCGCGCCGTGGCGCCCTGCATGCCGAGGAAGTCGAGGTGATCGACGACACGCTGCTCGCCGTCGCGACGCTGCAACCGGCCAAGCCACGGCCCAAACGCCTCAAGGTCATCAAGGCCAAGAGCGGCGCCGACCGCATGAAAGCCGCCACGGCCAAGGCCAGCGGCGGAGGCGGGCAAGTGCTCAAGGGGGTGACCCCGGAGGCGGGGGCCGAGGCGATTCTCAAGCTGCTGATTGAAGAGGGCGTGGTTCGCTGACTTCGCGACCACCAAAAGCCCCCTGTGGGAGCGGGCTTGCTCTCGAAGGCGTCGTGTCAGTCATGAAGATGTTATCTGACACTGCGCTTTCGCGAGCAAGCCCGCTCCCACATTTGGTCGTGTTTACCCACAATCCCTGTGCGCGCCTCTGTGGATAACCTGTTCGCCTCTCGCCCTGACCCACGTCAATCAAGCCCTGCGGGCCTGCGATCAAAAACTAACCAGCCTAACCTACGGTTTTTGCTGGCTTTTCCTGGTAGATAGCGAGCTGAAGTCACGCACAATTGCCCCCAATCTCTGTTGGCGCTTCTGTGGATAAGATGTTCGCTATCGTCTACAAGCCATACGGTACGTAGCTTCCAGGCATTTGATCATTAAATGATCAAATGCCTGGGGTGCGCCGGGATTTTTCCCAAAAAGCCGCGGGTTACACGGTGTAGAGGCGTTTTTCCACAGAACCGTCAAAATTACCCCCAAACGCTGTTGGCGTTTCTGTGGATAAGGTGTTCGCTCACCTCCGCAGGCCTTGTGTGGCAAGGCTTTTAAAGATTTGGTTAAAAAATAACCTGCGCCTTCTGGAAATCATCGTTACGCATAAGTCACGGTTTTTCTTCACTTTAACCAAAGAAAAAATCCTGTCCCGGACGACTTGTCCCCATTTGCTGTGGGCGGTGCTGTGGATAACTTGTATTCAAACCTCTCCAGGCCACGGCGGGCATAGTCTCAATCGCAATAGATCAAATTTCGTACAGTTCTAAGGAACTCCCTTGACTAGGGCTTGTCGCGTGTCTTCACTCAGCGCACAAGGACTCCGTTTTTATCCACATCAGGTTCAGGGAGAACGCATGATGGATAGCCAGCCCTACCGCACTTACCCGCTTGGCCCTGTCACCTCCACCCCGCCACACCCCACCTCGTTGCCCCTGCGTGCTCATTGGCGTGCCGCCACTCCGCGTGCACGGCTATAGCATTTTTGATCTGAATCTTCCCGCAGCACCGCTGACTGCCGCTCGAACCCGTACGGGAGAGTGGCCAGGCGTTCGCGCGCCTGAATTGCAGGCAACCGCAGAGTTGCCCCATCTGCCTTGAGAGGACTTGAACATGACACGGATCTCAACCCCCATCAGCCAGATCCAGGAACACTACGACGTGATCGTCATTGGTTCCGGCTACGGCGGCGGCATTGCCGCATCGCGCCTGTCCCGGGCCGGGCGCAAGGTGTGCCTGCTGGAGCGTGGTCGGGAGATGCAGCCCGGCGAGTACCCCAACACCATGCTGGCGGCCACCGAGGACTTGCAGGTGCATGACCCGGACGGCCACATCGGTTCGCGCACCGGGTTGTTCGACTTGCACGTCAATGCCCAGCAGAACGTGGTGGTCGGTTGTGGCCTGGGCGGCACTTCGCTGATCAACGCCAACGTTTCGCTGGAACCTGAGCCCGGCGTGTTCGAGGATCCGCGCTGGCCGCAGGCGGTGCGTGAACATCGCGACACGTTGCTCAAGGACGGTTATGCGCGGGCGCGGGAGATGCTCAAGCCCAATCCATATCCGGCCTCGGAGCCGAACCTGCCCAAGCTTGACGCCCACAAGAAGTCGGCTGACTACCTCAAGCAAGGCGCGCATTTCTACACGCCACCGATCAACGTGACCTTCGACAAACTGCCCAACAACCTCAACCACGTCGGCGTCGAGCAACTGCCGTGCAATGGCTGTGGCGATTGCGTCTCGGGCTGTAACAACAAGGCCAAGAACACCACGTTGATGAACTACCTGCCGGATGCCTGGAACCACGGCGCGGAGATTTTCTGCCAGGCCGAGGTGCGCCACCTGGAGCGCGACGGCAACGGCTGGATCGTGCATTTCCAATACCTGGACAGCGGTCGTGAATTGTTCTCGGCGCCGACCCTGTTCGTGCGTGCCGACATCGTGGTGGTGTCCGCCGGCACCCTGGGCTCGACTGAAATCATGCTGCGTTCGCGGGACAAAGGCCTGTCGATGTCCAGTCAACTGGGCGAGAACATGAGCGGTAATGGCGACATCCTCGGATTCGGTCACAACTGCGACCAGACCATCAACGGCATCGGCTTCGGTGCCCATTCGGCCAAGGAACTGGAACCGGTGGGGCCGTGCATCACCTCGATCATCGACATGCGCACCGAGGGCGACTGGCGCAGCCGCATGGTCATCGAGGAAGGGTCGATCCCCGGCGCTCTCGGCCGGCCGATGGTGCCGAGCATGGCGGCGTTCGCCGGAATGATCGGCGTGCCCACCGACACCGGCTTCGGCGCCAGCCTCAAATACAAGGGCCGCGAAGCCGAAAGCTTTGTGCGCGGCCCGTATTACGGCGCCCTGCACAACATGCAGACCTACCTGATCATGAGTCACGACGACGGCAAGGGGCGGATGGTGCTCGACAGCAAGGACCAGCTGCGCATCGATTGGCCTGGCGTCGGCGAGCAGGAAAACGTGACCCTCGGCAATGAGCGTTTACACCAGAGCACCAAGGCCTTGGGCGGGATCTGGGTCGAGAACCCGATCTGGACCAAGCTGCTCAAGCACAGCATCGTTTCGGTCCATCCGCTGGGCGGCTGCGTGATGGGCGAGGACGCGACCCAAGGCGTGGTCAACCACAAGGGCCAGGTGTTCAGCGGCACCAGCGGCACGGATGTCTACCCGGGCCTGTACGTGACCGACGGCGCGGTGATCCCCACGTCGCTGGCGGTCAATCCGCTGCTGACCATCTCGGCGGTGAGCGAGCGCAACATGGGCCTGCTGGCGGCAGACCATGGCTGGATCATCGACTACACGCTGCCTTCGGCCCCGCGTAAGCCGGTGGCGCCTCCAACCCTTGGCGTGCAGTTCACCGAAACCATGAAGGGCTACTTTTCCAGCGCCTTCACCCAACCCCAGGGCACCGATCTGTCGCTTTACGAAGCGGCGGCCAAGCGCGGCAAAAACGAAAACTCGCCCATCGAGTTCACGCTGACCATCACCGCCGACGACCTCAATCGACTGATCAAGGAGCCGGCGCACGCCGCGACCATTGTCGGCACCCTGGATGCGCCATTGCTCTCGCCCCAGCCGCTGGTCGCCAGCAACGGGGTGTTCAACCTGTTCGAGCAATACCAGGAACAGGTCGGTGTGCGGCACATGAACTACGACATGAAACTGACCGCCGAGGACGGCACCGACTATTACTTCAGCGCCTTCAAGACCGTGCCCGAGGACAACGGCGTGCTGAACATCTGGCATGACACCAGCACCCTCTATGTCACGCTCTATCGCGGGCCGGACAAGACCGGCGCGGTGCTTGGCTCGGGGGTGATGCACATCCTGCCGGCCGATTTCGCCAAACAGATGACCACCATGAAAGTGCTCAATGCGCGCAACGAGCGCGAACGACTGGAGGCGCTGGCGCGGTTCGGCAAGTTCTTCGCCGGGATCCTGTGGGAGAGCTATGGCGGGGTGTTTGCCGGCGATATCTATTTCAACCCGGACGCGCCACCGAGGATCAAGCGGCCGCTGGATGCCCCGGCGCCGACCGTGCATTTCTTCCAGACCGAGGACAACGTCGAGCTGCGCCTGACCCGCTATCAAGCGGGCACCAAGGGCCCGGTGATGCTGGTCCATGGACTGGGCGTGGGTTCGAATATTTTCTCCACCGACACCATCCACACCAATCTGCTGGAGTACCTGTGCAAGCACCAATATGACGTCTGGCTGCTGGATTTGCGGGTGAGCATCCTGCTGCCGGTGAGCAAGCAGGAATGGAACGGCGACCAGGTGGCCGAGTACGATTTCAAGGCCGCCATCGAGCAGATCCAGCAGGCGACCCTGGCTCGCGACGTACAGTGCGTGGTGCATTGCTATGGCGCGACGACGTTCTTCATGTCGATGCTGGCCGGGCTGCAAGGGGTGCGCTCGGTGGTCTGCTCGCAGATTGCCGCCGATACGGTGGTTGCCACTGCCACCGGTTTGAAAGCCGGCCTGCACCTGCCGGGGATGCTCGATGCCATCGGCATCAAGTCCCTGACCGCCTACGCCGACACCAAGGAAAACTGGTTCAACAAGCTCTACGACAAAGCGCTGAACGGCTACGCCCGGATCGAGGCCCAAGGCTATTGCACCAACCCGGTCTGCCACCGCATCACCTTCATGTATGCGTCGCTGTACCGTCACGACACCCTCAACGAAACCCTGCACGACAACCTGCATGAATTGTTCGGCGAATCGAACATGCACACCTTCGAGCACCTGGCGCTGATCGTGCGCAAGGGACACCTGGTGGACTTCAAGGGCAACGACGTCTACATGCCGCATTTCGACCGGCTGAAATTGCCGATCTGCTTCATCAGCGGCGCCGACAACCAATGCTACCTGCCGCAAAGCACGCTCAAGACCTACGAGCGGCTATGCGACCTGCACGGCCCGCAACTGTTCAGCCGCCACGAGGTGCCGGGCTACGGCCATATCGACTGCATCTTCGGCAAGGATGCGGTGGTGGATGTGTATCCGATCATCCTTGGACACCTGGAGAAGACTGCGCTGGGTTGAAGCCGCGATGAACCCGTGGCGAGGGAGCTTGCTCCCGCTCGGCTGCGAAGCAGTCGTCGCTTTTTGAGGTATGAGGGCCGCTACGCGGCCCAGCGGGAGCAAGCTCCCTCGCCACAAAGGCGTTGTTCTGAGCCAAGAAAAAGGAAAAGGATGCCCATGAACACTTACATCCGCTGGTTCCAACGCATCATCTGGGTCGGGATTGTCATGAACATGTTCTTCGCGATCCCGGCGCTGTTCGCGCCGGCATTGCTGACGTCCATGCTCGGCCTGCCGCCCGTGCTGTCCGATCCCTGGCTGGAGAACACCGGCATGCTGCTGGTGGGCATCAGCCTGTTCTACATGCCCTCCGGGTTCAACGCGCCGCGCTTCGTCGTGAACTCGTGGCTATGCGTACTTTCGCGGCTGGTGGCGGTGGTGTTCTGGATCTACCTGATCAACACCAATAACCAGGGTCAGTTGTTCGAACCAATGCTGCTGGGCGACTTGAGCATGTTCCTGATCCTGGGCGTGCTGCTGTACCTGGGCAGCCCGGCGCAGAATCGTCCGCTGGCCTTGCTCTGCGCCGGTTGGCGGGAGTGGCGCGCCGGTTGGGCGCGGCACTGGCAAAGCCACAGCTTCCGGATCGGCACCCTGGTGGTCGTGCTGGTGCTGGGTTTCATCGGCTACCAGACCTGGTACCAGATGATTCGAGAGGTGCCGCAGCCGGACTTCGCCTCCGATGAAGACCACTACAAATACGCCGCCATCGGCCTGGGTATCGAGGCGCGGATTCCGTACTACCTGTTCGCCGTGCTGCCACAGATGTGCCCGGAGAAACTGCCCAAGCCCGGCGGCTACGAGGTGTTCGGCTTCCTCTATGAGAACGGCAACGACCTGCCCATCGGCATGGCGAAGCGGCAACTCGGCTATCCCACCGTGGAGCCGAACTGCGCGCTGTGCCACACCGGGTCCTACCGGGCCAACGCCACGGACGTCGCGGTTCCGGTCGCCACCGCCCCGGCCAATACCTTGCAACTGCAAGCCTTCCAATGGTTCGCCTACGATTGCGCGAGCGACCCGAAATTCACCCCCGAGGCGGTGATGACGGCGATCAATGCCAAGTTCGAGCTGGGCTTTATCGAGAAGCTCTACAACCGTTACCTGATCATCCCGATGGCCAAGAGCGCGCTGCTCAAGCAGAAGCAGGCCTACGCCTGGCAGCGATTGCGTCCGGCCCAGGGCCCGGGGCGAACCGACACCTTCAACCCGACCAAAATGGTGGTGTTCGGCTTCCCGGATGACTCGACCATCGGCACCGTGGACCTGCCCCAGGTCTGGAACCAGAAACCCCGGGAGTCGATGTACCTGCACTGGGACGGCAATAACAACAAGATCCACGAGCGCAACTATGCGGCGGCGATGGCCGTGGGCGCGACGCCGGAATCGGTGCTGCCACCGAGTTTCAACCGGGTCACCAATTGGCTGTTGGGCCACAAGGCGCCGGCCTGGCCGTTCGCCCTGGATCAGGCGAAAGTCGCCCAGGGCAAACCGATCTGGGACAAGAACTGCGCCGGTTGCCATGACTTCGGTCGCAGCGACACCGGCCAGGTCACCACCAACATCGACCAGTTGGGCACCGATCCCCATCGGCTGAACTCCTTCACCACAGGGCTGGTGGCGGCCTTCCATGACTTCAAGAAACCGCCGTTCGACTTCGAGGCCTATCGCAAGACCCAGAGCTACAGCAACACACCCACCGACGGTATCTGGCTACGTGCGCCGTACCTGCACAACGGCTCGGTGCCGACCTTGTGGGATCTGCTGCAAGCGCCGGAGAAACGGCCGCAGGTGTTCTACACCGGTTCCGACCTCTACGACCAGGAGAAGGTCGGCTTCGTCACCAGCGGCGCGCAGATGAAAAAGTCGGCGGACTTCAAGTACGACACCCGCCTGGAGGGCAACCACAACGGCGGCCACCTGTATGGCACGCAACTGTCGGACCTCGATAAGCGGGCCCTGATTGAATTCATGAAAACCCTGTAGCCAGGGCATAACGAAGGAGCATTTCCATGTCATTACTGCACCATCTGGAACATGAGTTCGACAAGGTCAAGGTCCGCCTGCACGGGTTGGTCACGCGGCTGGAAATGTCCTGGAAGAAACTCGTCAACGACCTGGAACCCGAGGAGTTCCAGGCCATCGTCAAGCTGCTGGAGCGGGGGCACGACCAGGCCCGGCACGTCATCGAGCATGGCGACCTGCCGGACGACGAGCCGGCGGTGCCGTGGGAGTTGTCTCATGGCCTGTCGATCCTGAAGATCGGTAACGCCACGCCGCTGCCGCAAACCGAGGACGAATTGCCAACCCGGGTGCTCAAGGACGGTACCTTGCTCGGTTGTCGCAAATGGGAGTTGCTGGATCTGTTGTGGAGCGAGGCACTGCTCAAGTGGATCGAGAATCTGCGGCACCATGCGCCGTTCGCGACTAATCCGGCACTGGTCAGGATGGACAGCGATGTAGTGCTGGCGATTGCCGGTGACTGGGGTACCGGGCCGTTCGACAGCCACGCCCCGGCGGTCGCGGTCGCCAACCAGATGCAATTGGCCCAGGCTGACTTCACCATTCACTTGGGGGATGTCTACTACGCCGGGACCCATTCCCAGGAAGACGTCGACATGGTCGGCTGGCCGCAGGGCAAGCACGGTTCGTTCACCCTTAACTCCAACCATGAGATGTACAGCGGCGCCCACGGCTATTTCAAGGAACTGGCCAAGCGCTTCCCAGTGCAGCAGGGCACCAGCTACTTTGCCTTGTACAACGACGACTGGCTGGTGGTGGGCCTGGACAGTGCCTACGCCTCCGATGCCATGAACCTGTACATGGATGGCACCCTCAACGCGCAACAGATCGACTGGATGAGAAACCTGCCCAAGCGCAAGAAACTGATGGTGCTCAGTCATCACCAGGGCTTCGATATCTCCGGGCACAACAAGACGGCGTTGTATCAGCCGGTGTGTGATGCCTTGGGGCGTGAGCCGGATTACTGGTACTGGGGGCATTTGCACAACGGCATCTGCTATGCGCCTCAAGGCGGATTGCATGCGCGCTGCGCCGGGCATGGGGCGATTCCCTACGGCACCACCAGCGAACTGAATGGCCATGCCCGAGTGCTGTGGTCGGAAACGGAACTGGCGGGGGACGAGGTGTATCCGGAGCGGGTGTTGAACGGGTATGTGAAGGTGCGGCTGGTGGGGGAGGATATTGAAGAGACGTTCTATGGGGAGGATGGGTCGGTGCGGTGGTCTTCGAAGTGATCGGTGCTACTTAAGCCGCCTTCGCGAGCAAGCCCGCTCCCACACCGAATTTCCATTGCACCGGAGATCCCCGTGGGAGCGAGCAAGCTCGGCTCCCTCACTGGATCTTCATTACACCAGGGATGCCCTGTGGGAGCGGGCTTGCTCGCGAAGCTTTTGCTCTTAGCCCTGGACCGGCACGCCCTTGAGGTACGGCGCAGGCTCGGCCCCCAGGTTATTGAGCATGCGCTCGCTGTACCAATCCACGAAGTTCACCACGCCGAACTCATAGGTCTTGGAGTACGGGCCCGGCTGGTAGGCGGTGGAGTTGATGCCGCGCTGGTTTTCTTCGGCCAGGCGACGGTCCTGGTCGTTGGTGGCGTCCCAGACCTGGCGCATGCGCGCTACGTCGTAGTCCACGCCTTCGACGGCGTCCTTGTGCACCAGCCACTTGGTGGTGACCATGGTTTCCTGGGCGCTGATCGGCCACACGGTGAACACGATGATGTGGTCGCCCATGCAGTGGTTCCACGAATGCGGCAGGTGCAGGATACGCATCGAGCCCAGGTCAGGGTTCTTGATGCGGCCCATCAGTTTGGCGCAGCCCTGCTTGCCGTCCATGGTCATCGACACGGTGCCCTTGAGCAGTGGCATGCGCACGATGCGGTTACGCAGGCCGAAGCTCTTATGAGCGTAAGGGATTTTCTCGGCTTCCCAGGCAGCGGCGGAGTCGGCCACGTGGTCCTTGAAGGCCTGGTCGGCGCGCGGGTCGGTGACGTCGTCCCATTCCAGCAGGGTCTTGAGCAATTCCGGGTGCGAGCCGCCGCAGTGGTAGCACTCACGGTTGTTTTCCAGCACCAGCTTCCAGTTGGCTTTTTCCATCAAGGTGGTTTGCACCGCCACCTTGGTGTTTTCCATGTCGTACGGTTCCATGTAGTGGTTCAGTGTGGACAGGAAATCGTCGATGGCCGGTGGGTTTTCCGCCAGGCTGATGAAGATGTAGCCACCGGAGGTCTTCACGTTCACAGGCTTGAGGCCGTACTGCTTCATGTCGAAATCGGCGCCCATTTCGGTGCCGGCGAACAGCAGGCGGCCGTCCAGCTCGTAAGTCCACTGGTGGTAATGGCAGACCAGTTTGGCGACCTTGCCCTTTTCGCTGGTGCACAAGCGCGAACCGCGATGGCGGCAGACGTTGTGGAAGGCATGCACAACGCCATCGGCGCCGCGGATCACGATGATCGGGTTCTTGCCCACTTGCAGGGTCAGGTAGTTGCCCTTGGCCGGGATCTCGCAGGTCATGCCGGCGATCAACCATTCCTTCTGGAAGATCTCCTGCATGTCGATGTCGAACAGGCGCTCGTCGCTGTAGAACGGCTGCGGCAGCGAGAACGTGCGCTCGCGTTCCTGTAGCATCTGCGCGGTGGCCTTGCGTGCGGGTTCCAGCGGATCGCCCAGGCTCAGGGTGGTGGTCACGTCCATCGTTTTATCCTCAAGGCCATCTGTGTGGCCGGCGAAAAATGACTAATCGGTTGTGCTACGCAAGGCAGAAAACGTTGTTTGTCTGTTGGAGCGAGTGTGGGGCCGCGCAGGGCCGGAACCTTATCCATGGGCGACATGGCCCAATCTGTTCCCGACGCGCAAGCCCCGGTGGTTGGGGGCTGGTCGCGATAAGTATGTGAATGTCGCGAATAGGTAAACGACACGTCCGACGCCTGCGCACAATCGCCATCATGAAGGCCGACAGTCGGCCGTGGAGAACAGCATGTCCAATAATTTCCTGAACCCGGTCACCACCCAGACCTGGGCCAATGGCCGACATATCGTGCGTTGCGTCAAAGTCATCCAGGAAACCTGGGATGTGCGCACCTTCTGTTTCATGGCCGACCAGCCGATCATGTTCTTCTTCAAGCCGGGGCAGTTCGTGACCCTGGAGCTGGAGATCGAAGGCCAGCAGGTCATGCGTTCCTACACCATCTCCAGCTCGCCGTCGGTGCCCTACAGCTTTTCGGTGACCATCAAGCGCGTGCCGGGGGGCCGGGTTTCCAACTGGCTGCACGACACCCTGCATGAAGGCCAGGAGCTGGCGGTGCATGGCCCGGTGGGGCTGTTCAATGCCATCGACTTCTCCGCCCCGAAAGTCCTCTACCTCAGCGGTGGCGTCGGCATCACGCCAGTCATGTCCATGGCGCGCTGGTACTACGACACCAACGGCAACGTCGACATGGTGTTCATCCACAGTGCCCGTTCGCCCAAGGACATCATCTATCACCGCGAGCTGGAACACATGGCGTCGCGGATCGACAACTTCAGCCTGCACCTGATCTGCGAAAAACACGGCCTGGGCGAACCCTGGGCCGGCTATCGCGGCTACCTGAACCACAAGATGCTGGAGCTGATGGCGCCGGACTTCCTCGAGCGCGAAGTGTTCTGCTGCGGCCCGACGCCGTACATGAACGCGGTCAAGCGCCTGCTGGAAAACGCCGGTTTCGACATGAAGCGCTACCACGAGGAATCGTTCGGGGCTACGCCACCGGAAGCCCGTGCCGACGCAGTGGAACAGGCCGAACAGGCTGCGGACGCCCCGGAAGTCGATGCAGCAGATTTGCACCTGGTGGAGTTCACCTCCTCGGGCAAGAGCATTCGCGTGGCACCGGGCGAAACCGTCCACGCCGCGGCTGCCAAGCTCGGCATGATGATCCCCAAGGCCTGCGGCATGGGCATCTGCGGGACCTGCAAGGTGTTGAAGCTGGGCGGGGAAGTGGAGATGGACCACAACGGCGGGATCACCGAGGACGACGAGGCTGAAGGCTACATCCTGTCGTGCTGCAGTGTGCCGAAAGGGGATGTGCGGATCGAGTTCTGAACCGTTCTCTCTGGCGGGTGATGAGCTCTTGTGGCGAGGGGATTTATCCCCGTTGGGCTGCGAAGCAGCCCTAAAACCCACAACCGAGTTGTATCAGGCTGACCGAGTTGGCTGTTTGGGGGCCGCTTCGCAGCCCAGCGGGGATAAATCCCCTCGCCACAGGTTAATCATGTCCCCGGGCCAGACAGTGGTCCGGCCCGGCCTTGAGTGAATCTTGACTTAGCCCGCCATCACTTCCCGAATATCCCCCGCCAATTCCCGCACCCGCGCTTCTTCGGTGTCCCACGAACACATGAAGCGTGCGCCGCCCTTGCCGATGAAGGTGTAGAAGCGCCAGCCGCGGGCGGTGAGGGCGGCGATGGCCGGTTCCGAGAGTTGCAGGAACACGCCGTTGGCCTGGACCGGGAACATCAGTTCCACGCCGGGAATGTCGCTGACCAGCTGCGCCAGCAATTGTGCGCAGTGATTGGCGTGGCGGGCGTGCTTGAGCCAGGCGTCGTTTTGCAACAGGCCGACCCAGGGCGCGGACAGGAAACGCATTTTCGAGGCCAGTTGCCCGGCCTGTTTGCAGCGGTAATCGAAGTCTTCGGCCAGGTCGTGGTTGAAGAACAGAATCGCCTCGCCCACCGCCATGCCGTTCTTGGTGCCGCCAAAGCACAACACGTCGACGCCGGCCTTCCAGGTCAGGTCCGCCGGGGTGCAGCCGAGGAAGGCACAGGCGTTGGAAAACCGTGCGCCGTCCATGTGCAGGTTCAGCCCCAGTTCCTTGCAAGTGATGCTGATGGCGCGGATTTCATCCGGCGTGTAGACGCTGCCGACTTCGGTGGCCTGGGTCAGGGTCACGACCCGTGGCTTGGGGTAGTGGATGTCCTGGCGCTTGAGGGCGACTTCACGGATCGACTCGGGCGTCAGCTTGCCGTTTTCGGTGCGCGCCACCAGCAGCTTGGAGCCGTTGGAAAAGAACTCCGGTGCGCCGCATTCGTCGGTTTCGACGTGGGCGGTTTCCGAGCAGATCACGCTGTGGTAACTCTGGCAGAGCGAGGACAGCGCCAGGGAGTTGGCGGCCGTGCCGTTGAACGCGAAGAACACTTCGCAGTCGGTTTCGAACAAGGCACGGAAATCATCCGCCGCACGGTGGGTCCACTCATCATCACCGTAGGCGCGCTGGTGGCCCTGGTTGGCTTCTTCCATGGCGGCCCAGGCTTCGGGGCAAATACCGGAATAGTTGTCGCTGGCAAACTGTTGACTCTTGTCGGTCATGGCCTTGCTCCTAAGGTAGAGAGTCCTGGGTAAAGAGATCCCTGGCGAGCTCCCGGATGGGGAGACCCGTGGTTCGGCGTGCTTGAGTCCACAGCGCCGTGTTCGATGCTGGTGCGCACTTTACCCAAGATTAGCGGGGGAACACACCGGATGTTTCTGTCAGGAAATCACAAAGTCCTCGGGCCATTTCATACATGAGCCAGCGTGACGGGGCACTGGACCTGCTCAAGTGGCTGGCTCTGCTGGCAATGGTGCTCGATCATCTGCGATATGTCGGTTTCTCCGCCGATTGGCTGTACGTGCCTGGACGCCTGGCGTTTCCCTGGTTCTGCCTGGCGATGGCGGTCAACCTGTCGCGCAGCGGGATGAACGCCGGTCAGGGGCGTTACCTGGGCCGGTTGCTGCTGTTCAGCGCGATCAGCGAGATTCCCTACCGGCTGTTCTTTCCCGACCCCGCGACCTTCAATGTGATGCCGACGCTGGTCCTGGGCTGGCTGGTCGCTCGCGGTTGGCAGTTGCCGACGCTGCAGGCGCGTTGCCTGGCGGTCGGGGCGTTGATGTTGGCGGCGCTGTTTTCGTCGCGGCTGATGTTCGGATTCTTCGGCGTGCTGCTGCCGCTGGCGATGCTGCTGGTATTGCGTCGGCCTTGGTACCTGGTCTTGTTGCCGGGGATTGTCTGCGTGGCGGCCAATCAGTGGCGCGTTCTATATGGCGCGGCGTGGCTGGGGGATGCGGTGGCGTTGTGGGGCTTGCTGGCCTGTCTGTTGGCGCCAGGGCTTGGGTTGTGGCTGTTGCGACAGGCCGGTCGTATTCATCCGCCGGCAATGCGGCGTTGGGCCTATGCACTTTATCCGGCGCATTTTCTGATTCTGCTCGCGGTTCGCCAAGCCGCCGCGTAACCCCTTGTGGCGAGGGAGCTTGCTCCCGCTGGGCTACGAAGTAGCCCCAAGGCCTGCGAATGCTATTTGTCAGGCGCACCGCGTTTGCCGGTTTCACGACTGCTACGCAGTCGAGCGGGAGCAAGCTCCCTCGCCACAGGGAGCCCGGGCGCGTCTGTGCTTTTGAATGCATGTCGTAAACGCGCCTTTGCGTGGCGTCCATAGGCATTTGACTTGCCTGCGCCAGCCATACCATCGCATCCAAAGGGCACTGTCGAACCGGCGGTGCCTCACCAAGACAAAAAGGCGCAACGCCGCCGCTGGGAGAGACGCGATGTTCAGCAAGCAAGACCAGATCCAGGGTTACGATGATGCACTGCTGGCGGCGATGAATGCCGAAGAGCAACGCCAGGAAGATCACATCGAACTGATCGCGTCAGAGAACTACACCAGCAAGCGCGTGATGCAGGCCCAGGGCAGCGGCCTGACCAACAAATACGCCGAAGGCTATCCGGGCAAGCGCTACTACGGTGGTTGCGAGCATGTCGACAAAGTCGAAGCCCTGGCGATCGAGCGCGCCAAGCAACTGTTCGGCGCCGATTACGCCAACGTCCAGCCGCACTCCGGTTCTTCGGCCAACAGCGCCGTGTACCTGGCCCTGTTGCAAGCCGGCGACACCATCCTGGGCATGAGCCTGGCCCATGGCGGTCACTTGACCCACGGCGCCAAGGTGTCGTCCTCGGGCAAACTCTACAACGCGGTGCAGTACGGCATCGACACCGTCACCGGCCTGATCAACTATGACGAAGTCGAGCGCCTGGCGGTCGAGCACAAGCCGAAAATGATCGTCGCCGGGTTCTCGGCCTACTCCAAGACCCTCGACTTCCCACGCTTCCGCCAGATTGCCGACAAGGTCGGTGCCCTGCTGTTCGTCGACATGGCCCACGTTGCCGGCCTGGTCGCCGCCGGCCTGTACCCGAACCCGCTGCCTTACGCTGACGTGGTCACCACCACCACCCACAAGACCCTGCGCGGTCCGCGTGGCGGCCTGATCCTGGCCAAGTCCAACGAAGAGATCGAGAAAAAGCTCAACGCCGCGGTATTCCCGGGCGCCCAGGGCGGTCCTCTGATGCATGTGATCGCCGGCAAGGCGGTGTGCTTCAAGGAAGCGTTGGAGCCTGGCTTCAAGGCCTACCAGCAGCAAGTGATCGAAAACGCCCAGGCCATGGCTGGCGTGTTCATCAAGCGCGGCTACGATGTAGTGTCCGGCGGCACCGATAACCACCTGTTCCTGGTCAGCCTGATCCGTCAGGGCCTGACCGGCAAGGACGCCGACGCTGCCCTGGGCCGCGCCCACATCACCGTGAACAAGAACGCCGTGCCGAACGACCCGCAGTCGCCGTTCGTGACCTCGGGCCTGCGCATTGGCACCCCTGCGGTGACCACCCGCGGCTTCAAGGTCAGCCAGTGCGTGACGCTGGCCGGCTGGATCTGCGACATCCTCGACAACCTCGGCGACGCCGATGTCGAGGCCAATGTCGCCCAGCAAGTGGCGGCCCTGTGCGCGGACTTCCCGGTTTATCGCTGAGTCGGTTTTGGAGTAAATGACTATGCAACGCTATTCGGGCTTCGGCCTCTTCAAACACTCTCTCAGCCATCACGAAAACTGGCAGCGGATGTGGCGCACGCCCACCCCGAAAAAAGTCTACGACGTGGTCATCGTCGGCGGTGGCGGGCATGGCCTGGCGACCGCCTACTACCTGGCCAAGGAGCACGGCATCACCAACGTGGCCGTGGTCGAGAAGGGCTGGTTGGGCGGCGGTAACACCGCGCGCAACACCACCATCGTGCGCTCCAACTACCTGTGGGACGAATCGGCTCACCTGTACGAACACGCGATGAAACTCTGGGAAGGCCTGTCCCAGGACCTGAACTACAACGTGATGTTCTCCCAGCGTGGCGTCTACAACCTGTGCCACACCCTGCAGGACATCCGCGATTCCGAGCGTCGGGTCAATGCCAACCGCCTCAACGGCGTGGACGGCGAACTGCTCAACGCCAAGCAAGTGGCCGATGAGATTCCGTACCTGGATTGCTCGAAGAACACCCGCTACCCGGTGCTGGGCGCCACTGTCCAGCGTCGC
Source organism: Pseudomonas sp. RGM2987 (assembly GCF_022952855.1). Taxonomy (GTDB): domain Bacteria; phylum Pseudomonadota; class Gammaproteobacteria; order Pseudomonadales; family Pseudomonadaceae; genus Aquipseudomonas. The sequence goes on from NZ_JALJDX010000213.1 coordinate 89,201, forward strand.
GGCGGCGTGGCCCGTCACGATGCCGTGGCCTGGGGTTTTGCCCGGGCAGCCGACGCCTTGGGCGTGGATCTGATCCAGCAGACCGAAGTGATCGGTTTCCGCAAGGAAAACGGCGTGTGCATCGGCGTGGAAACCAACAAGGGCTTCATCGGCGCCAAGCGTGTCGGCGTGGTCACCGCCGGTAACTCCGGACACATGGCCAAGCTCGCCGGTTTCCGCCTGCCGGTCGAGTCCCACCCGCTGCAAGCGCTGGTGTCGGAACCGATCAAGCCAATTATTGACAGCGTGATCATGTCCAACGCAGTGCACGGCTACATCAGCCAGTCCGACAAGGGCGACCTGGTGATCGGTGCCGGTATCGACGGCTGGGTCGGCTACGGCCAGCGCGGTTCGTACCCGGTGATCGAGCACACCATCCAGGCCATCGTCGAGATGTTCCCGGTGCTCTCGCGGGTACGCATGAACCGTCAGTGGGGCGGCATCGTCGACACCACGCCGGACGCTTGCCCGATCATCTCCAAGACGCCGGTGCCGAACATGTTCTTCAACTGCGGTTGGGGCACCGGTGGCTTCAAGGCCACCCCGGGCTCGGGCAACGTGTTTGCCGCCAGCCTGGCCAAGGGTGAAATGCACCCGCTGGCTGCGCCGTTTTCCATCGACCGTTTCCACAACGGTGCACTCATCGACGAACATGGCGCTGCTGCCGTCGCCCACTAACAGGAAGCACCGTGAAAACTACTGCGCTCGGCAATACTGCGTTAAAAACAGGCTGGAAATGCTCACTTAGAACACTAAGCTCCGCTTTCCAGCCTGTTTTTGCCTTGTCTTGCCTTCGCTCGCTACGTTTTCACGGCGCTTGAGGAGAAATCCCTATGTTGCACATCTTCTGTCCTCACTGCGGCGAACTGCGCTCCGAAGAGGAATTCCATTCGTCCGGCCAAGCGCACATCCCGCGCCCGCTGGATCCGAGCGCCTGCACCGACGAGCAGTGGGGCGACTACATGTTTTTCCGCGATAACCCTCGCGGCCTGCACCACGAGCTGTGGATTCACGCCGCCGGTTGCCGCCAGTACTTCAACGCGACCCGCGACACCGTGACCTACGAAATCCTGGAAACCTACAAGATCGGCCAAAAGCCGCAATTCACCGACAAGGCTGACAGTCCGAAAGCGGCCGCACAGGCTCTGGGAGAGAAGGTATGAGCCAGATCAATCGCCTGTCCAACGGCGGACGGATCGACCGCAACAAAGCGCTGAGCTTCACCTTCAACGGCCAGACCTACAAAGGCTTCGAAGGCGACACTTTGGCCGCTGCATTGCTGGCCAATGGCGTCGACATCATCGGTCGCAGCTTCAAGTATTCGCGTCCGCGCGGCATCTTCGCCGCCGGTGCCGAAGAGCCGAACGCGGTGCTGCAGATCGGCGCCACCGAAGCCACACAGATTCCTAACGTGCGGGCCACGCAACAGGCGCTGTACCAGGGTCTGGTCGCCACCAGCACCAATGGCTGGCCGAACGTGAACAACGACATGATGGGGATTCTCGGCAAGGTCGGCGGCAAGCTGATGCCGCCGGGCTTCTACTACAAAACCTTTATGTACCCGCAATCGTTCTGGATGACGTACGAGAAGTACATCCGCAAGGCCGCAGGCCTGGGTCGCTCGCCGACCGAGAACGATCCGGACACCTACGACTACATGAACCGTCATTGCGACGTGCTGGTGGTCGGCGCCGGCCCTGCCGGCCTGGCCGCTGCACTGGCTGCGGCCCGCAGCGGTGCACGGGTGATCCTGGCGGACGAGCAGGAAGAGTTCGGCGGTAGCCTGCTCGATTCCCGCGAGAGCCTGGACGGCAAGCCTGCGACCGAATGGGTGACGGCGGCAATCGCTGAGCTGCGCTCGATGCCGGAAGTAGTGCTGCTGCCTCGCGCTACCGTGAACGGCTACCACGACCACAACTTCCTGACCATTCACGAGCGCCTGACCGATCATCTCGGTGACCGTGCGCCAATCGGTCAGGTCCGTCAGCGCATCAACCGTGTCCGCGCCAAGCGCGTGGTGCTGGCGACCGGTGCCTGTGAACGTCCGTTGGTCTACGGCAACAACGACGTGCCGGGCAACATGCTGGCGGGCGCAGTCTCTACCTACGTGCGCCGTTACGGCGTGGCGCCGGGCAAGAAACTGGTGCTGTCCACCAACAACGACCACGCCTATCGCGTGGCCCTGGACTGGTTCGACGCCGGCCTGCAAGTGGTCGCCGTCGCCGATGCCCGCAGCAACCCGCGTGGTGCGCTGGTGGAAGAAGCACGGGCCAAAGGCATTCGCATCCTCACTGGCAGCGCCGTGATCGAAGCCCGTGGCAGCAAGCGTGTCACCGGCGCGCGGATCGCCGCCATCGACGTCAAGGCGCACAAAGTCACCAGCCCAGGCGAGTGGCTCGATTGCGACCTGGTTGCCAGCTCCGGCGGCTACAGCCCGGTGGTCCACCTGGCGTCGCACCTGGGTGGCAAGCCGATCTGGCGTGAAGACATCCTCGGTTTCGTACCGGGCGAAGCACCGCAGAAGCGTGTGTGTGTCGGCGGCATCAATGGCGTCTACAGCCTTGGTGATTCCCTGGCCGATGGCTTTGAGGGCGGCGTGCGCGCAGCCAGCGAAGCCGGCTTCAAAGCGGTGGAGGGCGTGTTGCCCAAAGCCCTGAGCCGTCATGAAGAGCCGACCCTGGCGTTGTTCCAGGTGCCGCACGAAAAAGCCACCGCACGGGCGCCGAAGCAATTCGTCGACCTGCAGAATGACGTCACCGCCGCCGCCATCGAACTCGCCACCCGCGAAGGCTTCGAGTCGGTGGAACACGTCAAGCGCTACACCGCACTGGGCTTCGGCACCGACCAGGGCAAACTGGGCAACGTCAACGGCCTGGCCATCGCGGCCCGCTCGCTGAACGTGAGCATCCCGCAGATGGGCACCACCATGTTCCGTCCGAACTACACGCCGGTGACCTTCGGCGCGGTAGCGGGCCGGCACTGCGGGCACATCTTCGAACCGGTACGCTTCACCGCGCTGCATGCCTGGCACGTGAAGAACGGCGCCGAATTCGAAGACGTCGGCCAGTGGAAACGCCCTTGGTACTTCCCGAAAAATGGCGAAGACCTGCATGCCGCGGTCAAGCGCGAATGCAAGGCAGTACGTGACAGCGTCGGCCTGCTGGACGCTTCGACCCTGGGCAAGATCGACATCCAGGGCCCGGACGCCCGCGAGTTCCTCAACCGCATCTATACCAACGCCTGGACCAAGCTCGACGTGGGCAAGGCCCGCTACGGCCTGATGTGCAAGGAAGACGGCATGGTGTTCGACGACGGCGTGACCGCCTGCGTCGGCGACAACCACTTCATCATGACCACCACCACTGGCGGTGCGGCCCGCGTGCTGCAATGGCTGGAAATCTACCAGCAGACCGAATGGCCGGACCTGAAGGTGTACTTCACCTCGGTCACCGACCACTGGGCGACCATGACCCTGTCGGGCCCCAACAGCCGCAAGCTGTTGAGCGAAGTCACCGACATCGACCTGGACAAGGACGGCTTCCCGTTCATGACCTGGAAGGAAGGGCTGGTGGGCGGCGTGCCGGCGCGGGTGTTCCGGATCTCGTTCACCGGTGAGCTGTCGTACGAAATCAACGTGCAGGCCGACTACGCCATGGGCGTGCTCGAACAGATCGTCGAGGCCGGCAAGAAGTACAACCTGACCCCGTACGGCACCGAGACCATGCACGTGCTGCGGGCCGAGAAAGGTTTCATCATCGTCGGCCAGGACACCGACGGCTCGATGACCCCGGACGACTTGAACATGGGCTGGTGCGTGGGCCGTACCAAGCCGTTCTCGTGGATCGGCTGGCGTGGCATGAACCGTGAAGATTGCGTACGCGAAGACCGCAAGCAACTGGTGGGCCTCAAGCCGATCGACCCGAACGTCTGGTTGCCGGAAGGCGCGCAACTGGTCTTCAACCCCAAGCAGGCGATCCCGATGACCATGGTCGGTCACGTGACCTCCAGCTACGCGCACAACTCCCTGGGCTATTCGTTTGCCATGGGTGTGGTCAAGGGCGGTCTGAAGCGTATCGGTGAGCGGGTGTTCTCCCCCCAGGCCGACGGCAGCGTGATCGAGGCCGAGATTGTGTCGTCGGTGTTCTTCGATCCGAAGGGTGATCGGCAGAATATTTGATGACCTTCAGATTCTGTGGAGGCAGGGCTGCCGCCTTCGCGAGCAAGCCCGCTCCCACAGGGTCGAAGTTGCTGAAGAAATTTAAGCCGGGCATCAATCCAATGTGGGAGCGGGCTTGCTCGCGAAGACGGCAGCACAGTCACCACAAGAGTTGAGACCACCGCACTACTGAATTCATGACAGGTGCTATATGACAGCAGCCAATGTTTACCAACAACGCCCAACCACCGGGGCCAAAGCTGAGTCGTCGCTGCACCATGCCGACCTCGCCAGCCTGGTGGGCAAGGGCCGCAAGAACGCCGGTGTGACCGTGCGCGAGAAAAAACTCCTCGGCCACCTGACGATTCGTGGCGATGGTCACGACGCCGCATTCGCCGCCGGGGTGCACAAGGCCCTGGGCATCGAATTGCCGGGTGCGTTGAGCGTCATCGTCAAAGGCGAGACCAGTTTGCAATGGATGGGGCCGGATGAATGGCTGCTGATCGTGCCGACCGGTGAAGAGTTCGCCGCCGAGCAGAAGCTGCGCGAAGCGCTGGGCGAGCTGCACATCCAGATCGTCAACGTCAGCGGCGGCCAGCAGATCCTCGAACTGTCCGGCCCGAACGTGCGCGACGTGCTGATGAAATCCACCAGCTACGACGTTCACCCAAGCAGCTTCCCGGTGGGCAAGGCCGTGGGTGCTGTGTTCGCCAAGTCGCAACTGGTGATCCGCCACACCGCCGAAGACACCTGGGAACTGCTGATCCGCCGCAGCTTCTCCGATTATTGGTGGCTGTGGTTGCAGGATGCTTCGGCTGAGTACGGGTTGAGCGTGCAGGCTTAACGCAGTGTTCGAATGCTCTTGTGGCGAGGGAGCTTGCTCCCGCCCGGCTGCGCAGCAGTCGTAAAGCCTGAGCCCGCGTCCCTGATGAAGGCGCGCGGTTGCTTATTTGGGGTTGCTGCGCAACCCAGCGGGAGCAAGCTCCCTCGCCACAGGGTTTCTCTGTCGCACCGCTATTTTGAACAGGAGTCACCGCAATGAGCCGCGCCCCAGACACATGGATCTTGACTGCCGACTGCCCCAGCGTGCTCGGCACGGTGGACGCGGTGACCCGCTTTCTGTTCGAGCAGGGCTGCTACGTCACCGAGCACCACTCTTTCGACGATCGCCTCTCGGGGCGTTTCTTCATTCGTGTGGAATTCCGCCAGCCCGACGGCTTTGCCGAAGAGGATTTCCGCGCCGGCCTGGCCGAGCGTGCCGAAGCCTTTGGCATGGTCTTCGAACTGACCCCACCCAACTACCGGCCGAAAGTGGTGATCATGGTCTCCAAGGCCGATCACTGCCTCAATGACTTGCTCTACCGCCAGCGCATCGGCCAATTGTCCATGGACGTGGTAGCGGTGGTTTCCAACCACCCGGACCTCAAGCCGTTGGCCGACTGGCACCAGATTCCCTACTACCATTTCCCCCTGGACCCGAACGACAAGCCGGCCCAGGAGCGCCAGGTGTGGCAGGTGATCGAAGACACCGGCGCCGAACTGGTCATCCTCGCCCGCTACATGCAGGTGCTGTCGCCGGAGCTGTGTCGCAAGCTCGACGGCAAGGCCATCAACATCCACCACTCCCTGCTGCCGGGTTTCAAAGGCGCCAAGCCGTATCACCAGGCCTACAACAAAGGCGTGAAGCTGGTCGGTGCCACGGCGCACTACATCAACAACGACCTGGACGAAGGCCCGATCATCGCCCAGGGCGTGGAAGTGGTGGACCACAGCCATTACCCCGAAGACCTGATCGCCAAGGGGCGGGATATCGAAGGGCTCACATTGGCCCGGGCGGTGGGGTATCACATCGAGAGACGGGTGTTTCTCAATGCCAACAGAACTGTCGTTCTTTAGCTTTTTTGGGGCTGCTTCGCAGCCATTCGCGAGCAAGCCCGCTCCCACAGGATTTACGTTGTTATACAAGTCTTCGATACGCCACAAATCCATTGTGGGAGCGGGCTTGCTCGCGAAGAGGCCCTTACAGACAACAAGACACAAGCACTAACCCGAGCAATCAACGCGCTGCCTGCCTGGGCAGCGCAGTTTCATAAAAACAACAGCGAGGTGAAAGCATGTCCGGTAATCGTGGAGTCGTGTATCTCGGCCAGGGCAAGGTTGAAGTACAGAAAATCGACTATCCAAAAATGCAGGACCCGCGCGGCAGGAAGATCGAGCACGGTGTCATCCTGCGCGTGGTATCCACCAACATCTGCGGCTCCGACCAGCACATGGTGCGCGGCCGTACCACCGCCCAAACCGGCCTGGTCCTGGGCCATGAAATCACCGGTGAAGTGATCGAGAAGGGCAGCGATGTCGAGAACCTGAAAATCGGTGACCTGGTGTCAGTGCCGTTCAACGTTGCATGCGGGCGCTGCCGTTCCTGCAAGGAGCAACACACCGGTGTCTGCCTGACCGTCAACCCGGCGCGTGCCGGCGGTGCCTACGGCTACGTCGACATGGGCGACTGGACCGGCGGCCAAGCCGAATACGTGCTGGTGCCGTACGCCGATTTCAACCTGCTGAAACTGCCGGACCGCGACAAGGCCATGGAAAAAATCCGTGACCTGACCTGCCTCTCGGACATCCTGCCAACCGGCTACCACGGTGCTGTCACCGCTGGTGTCGGCCCAGGCAGCACCGTGTACATCGCTGGCGCCGGCCCGGTTGGCCTGGCGGCCGCCGCCTCCGCGCGCCTGCTGGGTGCTGCCGTGGTGATCATCGGTGACGTCAACTCCATCCGCCTGGCCCACGCCAAGGCGCAAGGCTTTGAAATCGTCGACCTGTCCACCGACACCCCGCTGCACGAGCAAATTGCCGCCCTGTTGGGCGAGCCAGAAGTCGATTGCGCCGTTGACTGCGTCGGCTTCGAAGCCCGCGGCCACGGCCATGACGGCGTCAAGCACGAAGCCCCGGCCACCGTGCTCAACTCACTGATGGGCGTGGTCCGCGTGGCCGGCAAAATCGGCATCCCCGGCCTCTACGTCACCGAAGACCCGGGCGCCGTCGACGCCGCCGCGAAGATGGGCAGCCTGAGCATCCGCTTCGGCCTGGGCTGGGCCAAATCCCACAGCTTCCACACCGGCCAGACCCCGGTCATGAAGTACAACCGCGCGCTGATGCAAGCGATCATGTGGGACCGCATCAACATTGCCGAAATCGTCGGTGTGCAGGTGATCAGCCTGGATGACGCGCCGAAGGGCTATGGCGAGTTCGATGCGGGCGTGCCGAAGAAGTTTGTGATTGATCCGCATAAGATGTTTAGTGCGGCTTGAGGTTGGTTTGAAAATAGGAAGGGCGACTTTGTGTCGCCCTTTTTTGTGCTGTTGATTGTTGTTCAATTGTACGTTTCTTCCTGCTTCTGTATTTTTTGTAGCTTTAGGTTTGTCCTCTTATGTCGCGCTGGCTTCTTGTTAAGTCGGTCGAGTGACGACGCGAAATTGTTTCTTGATCGGGAAATAAATCATAGTAACTGGGAGGGTCGTCAGGGGTAATTCCAATAGTTTCGTCAAATTGAGACGACTCAGATGATGGGCGCCTAAATCGCTGGTTATTCGATCTATTGCCTCCCTCCAAGTAATAAGAGTTAGAGCCGCGACGGGAGGGCACGTTGTCTACCTGCAGCGAAGACGCATTACCGGCCGTCCAGGCAGCAGATTTGGTATTTTGTAAAGTCGCAGGGCTGTCAGTGGAGCGTATTACCTGTCGTGGTGGATATATCTCTACCACTCGGGCTCTTGGCGTATTGTGTGAGAACATTAAAAAATCGGAAGGAATTGAATTACTCATGAGTCCAGTGCTCCGTAATATGGTTTTTACCCATCCCCATGTGTTTCCCGTCGGATCAGTCCGATTCACCGGGTCACCCATACAATAAGCATAAGTATTCAATCCGCCCTTCCCAAACGGACCCAAATTGTCCGGACCATTAAACCGCATCAACGTCGGATTGAATGCTCGATAACCATTGCCCAACAAATAATGCCCCGTCAGCGGGTCCGATGGTTCCCCATTAAAGCCGAGCAGACTGAGTAAACCGTTTTCCTGAGCGCGGTGACCGTATGGCGTGTAAGCAAGGGGATGCAGCTGCGTGTTGAGCGCATGCAATACCGATCGCTGTTGGTCAGTCGCGAGCAGCGTGGTTTTGACGGCATTGTCCCTGTGTTGTTGTGCCAGGAGCTGATCGCCTTGCTGGAAAATCGAGCACCGCGCCGAGCCTTGCGTTTCAGTGGTCAGGCGGTCCTTCAGGTAGAACCGCCGGGCGCTGGCTTGGTCGGCTGGGGTGCAGGCGACCAGCCGATCCAAAGGGTCGTAGCTGTATTGGCAGAGCAGCTTTTTGTGCTCGAAAGGCATGGCAGCATTTCCTGAAAGCGTATCTCTATTCCGGCGTGACTCTCGTCGCCTGCATGCCTTTCTCACCCTGCTCAACTTCAAAAGAGACAGTTTGGCGTTCTTTCAAGGTTTTATAACCCTCGCCGGAAATCGCGGAGTAATGAACAAACAGTTCTTCGCCGCCTTTGCCGCAGGTAATGAAACCATAGCCTTTTGCATCGTTAAACCACTTAACGGTGCCTTTGATTCGGTCGTTCATTATTATTGTCCTAAGCCCGAATGAATAAAGCGCAAGAGCAAAGATGCTCGTCCGCCTTGTTTCTGTTGACACAGTTGGAGCTTAGAGTCGGCCTGAACAGCTGCCTACTGTCAGAGCTGACAGTAGGCAATGCCGAAAGGGAATAACCGCTTGCGGGTGATATTCAGATGACTGTCACAAAGCGGTCATGCCGTGGGGCCGCGTCCGAGAATCGACGATCGAAGAGGCCGGCACGTCGCAGCCGCAACCACTGACCGAACGCCATTGTGGCGAGGGAGCTTGCTCCCGCTGGGTTGCGAAGCAGCCCTCGCTGTTCCGAAACCATGGGCAAGCGCTGCGCACTCGAGCGCGAGCAAGCTCGCTCGCCACGGTTAGTCGCGTGCTTTTGCCTTCCCAATTCGCTCACAGAATTCAGGGTAGAAACCTTGTGTACTCGGATTACGACATTCGTCCTGAGCCTGGGCCAGCGCGGCGCGGCTGAATGTCAGGCTGCGGGGCAGGCTGGCGAAGGTGATGTAGCCATCGCGTTGGGTCTTGATGGCGTCGAAACCTTGCATGTCATAAACCAGCTCCACGTCATCATCGACCAGCAGCCGCGCCTTGACTGTCACTTGCGTGTACTGCTTGCCGCCCGGCGCATTATTGAGCGCCGCCAGGCCATGACCGACAACGCGCAGCAGCTGTGGAACCCAGGCTTCGCACTCATCCGTGCATTTTTCAGGACGGTAGCGCACGGTCAGCGTCTGTTGGTCGCGGTACACGTCGGTCAGCGCCGGGTCGGAGCGCTTGATGCGGTGCTCGATGGTCAACCAGGCCTTTTGCTCGTCGCTGGTACCGTCGGCAACTTCAGGGTTGAGCGGACCACGCTGGCATTCGTTGACACCCAGGGCAATGAGCATGCCCGTGAGGATGACCGCGAGGGTTGCTCCACCGATTTTTACGTTCATAGGCAAGCTCTGCTGGAAGATGCCGTACTGTACGGGAAATGCGTTTGCAGGGCAGGTCTCCAATTCAGCTGTGAATCGTAAGGAGGAACAATCCCTGACCGCCCCAGTCCAACGTCCGATTTTGCGCCGCACCTTTGTGGGCGGTTTTTCCGAGATAAGAGGTGTTCTGATGAAGGTTTCACGCGGTTTCGCCCTGTCTTGCCTGCTGTCGTTGGCGGCTAGCCCGGCCTTCGCGCAGTTCAGCCTCGATGACGCAGCCAACGTGCTGTCGGCGATGCAGGGTAATCAGGGCGAACAAGGAGAGGGCGCGGTGGCCGCAGCGCCGAAAGCCGCCGGGTTGCTCAATACCCTCGGCTCGGAGCTCAAGATCACCCCGGAACAGGCCATCGGCGGCGCCGGGGCAATGCTTGGGCTGGCGAAGAACCGGCTCAGCGAGCCGCAGTTTTCCGAATTGAGCAAAAGCGTGCCGGGCCTTGATCAGATTGCCGGCGACAATGCCATTGGTGGGCTCAATGGCCTCGGCGGACTGCTTGGCGGTGGGTCGGACAAGAATGCCCTGCTCGACGGTTTGCTCGGTAACGTCAAAGACACTCAGGACTTGAACAACGCTTTCAGTGCGCTGGGCATGGACAGCGGGATGATTGGGCAGTTTGCTCCGGTGATTCTTGAGTATCTTGGGCAACAGGGGGTTGCCGGTTCGTTGCTGCAGAACCTGGGGGGAATTTGGGGTACGGGGGCGGGTGTTTGACGAAAGTGGCGACATCGAAAATCCGCCAAGAAGCCATCAGAATCTCAAACTGACGTAGTCGGTGTTCACCCGTTCGCAAGTGTAGGTGTCCTCGCTCGCGCTACGGTTGGCCGCCCAGGACAGAGACGTCGGCTGATAATCCAGCGTGAGCGTGTTCCCACCGTAATTACAGATGAAGGTCACCCTCCTGGGTACCTGTTCATCTTCGTCGGGTTCATGGACCGCGAACTCGGTCTCGTTGAATTGCTGCACCGCCGGGTTGGCCTCCTGTTCCGGGGCCTGACTCTGCCATTCTCGGTCATCCTGGGTTTCTACTGTTTCACCGGTGCCATGGATCTGTATCGCGGCCGGACAAATGACTTCCCCGGCATGGACATGGCCGATGATCAGCAAGCAAATGCCAGCGCCGCCGTGCGTCATGAAGTTTCGCATTAGGCTTGCCCCCCTAGTGTGTCCCGGCGACATGTTTGCGGCTGTGCCTGGTGAGGGCTACTGTCAGGGCTGACAGTTTTTTATATCGATTTGGAATTGATAAGAGACAGGCGCCCGAAAAGAGACCTCTACGTCGGAGGTCTTTCAGTCGCTGGCTGCTATCAGACTGTCAGGTGCCTTGTGCTTCGCTGCGCAAGGCCGCAATCCGCCGGTCCTTCTCGGTCCAGAGCTGATTCACCCACGCCTGCACCTGCTGGCGAAACACCGGGTCGTTTTCGTAATCGCCCTGCCATAGCGCCGGCTCCAGTTCGCGGGTCTGGATGTCGATGATGACCCGGGGCACGGCGCCGCTGATCAGGTCCCAGAACCCGGGAATCCGGTCCTGTGGGTAGACCACCGTGACGTCGAGGATGGCGTCAAGTTGCTCACCCATCGCCGCCAGTACGAACGCCACGCCGCCGGCCTTGGGCTTGAGCAGGTGGGTGAAGGGGGATTGTTGTTGCTGGCTTTTGGTGGCGGTGAAGCGGGTGCCTTCGAGGTAGTTGACCACGGTGACCGGTTGGCGCTTGAACAGCTCGCAAGCAGCCTTGGTGATTTCCAGATCCTTGCCGGCAAGTGTCGGGTTCTTCGCCAGGAACGCCTTGGTGTAACGCTTCATGAACGGGTAGTCCAGCGCCCACCAGGCCAGCCCGAGGAACGGCACCCAGATCAGTTCTTTCTTGAGGAAGAACTTGAAGAACGGTGTGCGGCGGTTGAGGGTATGGACCAGGGCGGGGATATCTACCCAGGATTGGTGATTGCTGATTACCAGGTACGACGTATCGCGGCGCAGGTCGGCACCGCCGCGGATGTCCCAACGGGTGGGAATGCACAGGGCGAAGATCAGTTTGTCGATCTCGGCCCAGGTCTCGGCGATCCACATCACCGCCCACGAGGCGTAGTCACGAAAGCGCCCGGGCAGGATCAGTTTGAGCAGGGCGAACACCATCAGCGGGCCGAATAGCACCAGGGTGTTGAGCAACAGCAGCAGGGTGACGAAACAGCCGGTGAGCAGGCGGCGCATAAATGACTCTTGCGAACAGGTGGGCGGGTCATGATAAGCAGCTTCGGGCGGCAGGCCAAATAGGCGTGGACGAATGTTTCACCTTTTGGCCGGTATGCTGGGTTCGCTTTTTGTGGCGAGGGAGCTTGCTCCCGCTCGGCTGCGCAGCAGTCGCAAACAGGCTCCGGCATTGCCGCCAGGTGGGGCCGCTTCGCAGCCCAGCGGGAGCAAGCTCCCTCGCCACAGGTGCGCGACCGAACGAATCCATCGGCCACTGTCTAAAACCCCACCCCACACAGGAAGCCTCATTGCATGAAATCCCTTCTCGCCCTGCTCTCCCTGGTGGCCCTTCCAGTGCTGGCCGCCGAGCCGACCCTGTACGGGCGCTACGAATACATCGCGCTGCCGGAAATCGGCGGTGAGGTGCTCAAGGCCAAGATGGACACCGGTGCCCTGACCGCCTCGCTGTCGGCCAAGGACATCGAGACCTTCACCCGCGATGGCGACGACTGGGTTCGCTTCCGTCTGGCGACCAAGGATGCGAGCAACAAGGTCTACGAGCACAAGATCGCACGCATCAGCAAGATCAAGACCCGCTCCGAAGAAGATGAAGACGACGATGAGAAGATCGCGCCGAGCAAGCGCCCGGTGGTCGACCTGGAAATGTGCCTGGGTAACGTCAAGCGCACCGTGGAGGTCAACCTCACCGACCGCAGCAGCTTCAACTACCCGTTGCTGATCGGCGCCAAGGCGTTGCGCGAGTTCGGCGCGGCGGTGAACCCGGCGCGGCGCTATACGGCTGACAAGCCCGACTGCTGATTTCCCCGATTGACGTGCCCCGAGGGTTGGGGCACCGTTCCGGCAACTTTACTGTCGGGCTCGCTACATATGCCGCATATTCTGATTGTCGAAGACGAAGCCGCCATCGCCGATACGCTGGTGTTTGCGCTGCAAGGAGAGGGTTTCGACACCACGTGGTTGAGCCTCGGCGCGGCCGCTCTCGAACACCAGAAAAGCACTCCGGCGGACCTGATCATCCTCGATGTGGGCCTGCCGGATATCAGTGGATTTGAAACCTGCAAGAATCTCAGACGTTTCAGCGACGTTCCGGTCATCTTTCTTACAGCCCGGGATGGCGAGATCGACCGGGTCGTGGGTTTGGAGATCGGCGCCGACGATTATGTGGTCAAGCCGTTCAGCCCTCGTGAGGTCGCGGCCAGGGTCCGCGCCATTCTCAAGCGCGTGGCGCCGCGCCCGGCGCCGGAGCTGAGCGCGATGTTGTTCCAGGTGGACAGCGAGCGGGTGCAGATCAGCTATCGCGGCAAGCCATTGAACCTCACCCGCCATGAATTCCGTTTGTTGAACTGCCTGCTGGAGCAGCCGGAGCGAGTCTTCAGCCGCGAACAGTTGCTCGATGCCCTGGGCGTGGCCAGCGATGCCGGCTACGAGCGCAGCATCGACAGCCACATCAAGAGCGTACGCGCCAAGTTGCGCCTGGTCCGAACCGATGCCGAGCCGATCCAGACCCATCGCGGCCTCGGCTATAGCTATAGCCCGGGACACAGCTGATGTCGCTGGGGATCCGGATTTTCCTCGTCTATGTTCTTTTCATCGCTCTGACCGGATATTTTGTGTTCGGCACGGTGATCGAACAGATCCGCCCGGGCGTGCGCCAGTCCACCGAGGAAACCCTGGTGGACACGGCCAACCTGATGGCCGAGATCCTGCGCGACGACTTCAAGGCCGGTACCCTCAACCAGAATCACTGGCCGCAGTTGCTCAAGGCCTATGGCGAGCGCCGGCCGGCGGCGACCATCTGGGGCTTGCCGAAAAACCAGGTCAGCCACCGCATCTACGTCACGGATGCCAAAGGCATCGTGGTGCTTGACTCCAGTGGCGTGGCGGTGGGCCGGGATTACTCGCGCTGGAACGACGTCTACCTGACCTTGCGCGGCCAGTACGGCGCCCGTTCGTCCCGCGCCAATCCGGATGATCCGGCGTCGTCGGTGATGCATGTCGGCGCGCCGATCCGCGACAAAGGCCGGATCATCGGCGTGGTCACCGTCGCCAAGCCCAACAGCTCGCTGCAACCTTATATCGACCGTACGGAGCGGCGCCTACTGCTTTATGGCGTCGGGCTGATCGGCCTGGGCCTGCTGCTCGGGGCCTTGCTGTCATGGTGGCTCAGCTCGGCGCTGCGCCGCTTGACCCACTACGCCCAGGCGGTCAGCCAGGGACAACGGGTCGAAGTGCCGCATTATCGCGGTGGCGAGTTCGAGCAGCTGGCCGGCGCGGTGGAACACATGCGCACGCAACTGGAAGGCAAGGCCTACGTCGAGCGCTACGTGCATACCCTGACCCACGAACTCAAGAGCCCACTGGCAGCGATTCGCGGTGCCGCCGAACTGCTGCAAAGCGATATGCCCGCCGCCCAGCACCAGCGCTTCGTCAGCAACATCGACAGCGAAAGCGTACGCATGCAGCAGTTGATCGAGCGTTTGCTCAACCTGGCCCAGGTCGAGCAGCGCCAGGGCCTGGAAGAGGTTGTCGCGGTGCCGCTGGCCGGGTTGTTCGATGAACTGCTGGAAGCGCGTAGCGGTTGGATCGAGAGCCGGCAGTTACGCGTGGAACGGCAAATTGCAGCGGACCTGACCCCGATGGGCGAACCGTTCCTATTGCGCCAGGCGTTGGGCAATCTGCTGGAAAATGCGTTGGACTTCACGCCGGTCAATGGACGGCTGCGCATCAGCGCCGAGCGTATCGGCGACCGGGTCGAGGTTCGCCTGTTCAATCAGGCCGAACCGATTCCCGACTACGCCTTGCCGCGCCTGAGCGAGCGCTTCTACTCCTTGCCGCGCCCGGACAGCGGCCGCAAGAGCACCGGGCTGGGGCTCAACTTCGTCGAGGAAGTGGTGCAGTTGCATGGCGGGGAGTTCGGGATTGGTAATGTCGAGGGTGGGGTCGAGGTGGTGTTGCGGTTGCCTTGAAGAATGAGTTTCCCTTGAAGGAGCGCCGTTGTGGCGAGGGAGCTTGCTCCCGCTCGGCTGCGTAGCAGTCGCTTTCTGAGGAGCGCTTCGCACTCCAGCGGGAGCAAGCTCCCTCGCCACGGGGTTTCGGCCTGTAAGAGTGCTTGAGTCTCCACACAATCTCCACATTCCCCTCATAAACACCTCACACAACCCCTCCAGACTCTCCCCCATTCGAACAGGGAGAGCCCCACATGAACCGTAGCCTCGCCATAAAACTGGGCATGATCGCCCTATTGATTCTTCTGCTGATGATCCCGTTGTTGATGATCAATGGCCTTATCGACGAGCGCCAGGAGCTGCGCGACGGGGTGTTGCAGGACATCGCTCGCAGTTCCAGCAACAGCCAGCAGCTGATCGGGCCGATGATCGTGGTGCCGTTCCGCAAGGACGTGAAGGTCTGGAACACCAACGAGAAGACCGGCGTGCGGTTCCTGGAAACCGTTGAGCACAAGGGCGAGTTGTATTTCCTGCCGGAGCAATTCGAACTCGACGGCCAGGTTCGTACCGAAACCCGCGCGCGGGGTATCTACGAGGCGCGGCTGTTCCACGCTGAGAACCGCATTGATGGGCGTTTCCAGGTGCCTGAGCACTTTGGCCTGTCGGCCAAGGAAGCGGCGGATTACCGTTTCGACGAGCCGTACCTGAGCGTGGGCATCAGCGACATCCGCGGCATCGAGAATGCGCTGACCATGAAACTCAACCAGCAGACCGTCGATTTCATGCCCGGCTCGCGGGTCGGCTGGCTGGGGCAGGGCGTGCACGTGCCGCTGCCGATGGTCACTGCCCAGTCCAGCGCCGACCTGACCTTCGGTTTCGACCTGAGCCTGCAAGGCACCGGCGAGTTGCAGGTGTTGCCGGTGGGCAAGTCCAGCAAAGTTCACCTGAGCGCCGACTGGCCGCACCCCAGCTTCATCGGCAATTACCTGCCGACCAACCGCGAGATCAACGAGCACGGTTTCAGCGCTGACTGGCAGACCTCATTCTTTTCCACCAACCTCGAAGAAGCGCTGCAAAGCTGTGTCGCCAGCGACGGTTGTGAAACCTTTCGCAGCCGCGCCTTTGGCGTGAGCTTCATCGACCCGGTGGACCAGTACCTCAAGAGCGACCGGGCGATCAAATATGCCTTGCTGTTCATCGCGCTGACCTTCGCCGGCTTCTTCCTTTTCGAAGTGCTCAAGAGCCTGGCGGTGCACCCGGTCCAGTACGCCTTGGTCGGTGTGGCGCTGGCATTCTTCTACCTGCTGTTGTTGTCGCTGTCGGAGCACATCGGCTTCGCCCTCGCGTACTTGGTGTCGGCCAGTGCCTGTGTGTTGCTGATCGGGTTCTATGTCTGTCATGTGTTGCGCAGCGTGAACCATGGCCTGGGGTTCTCGGCGGGACTGGCGGCGCTGTATGCCTTGCTCTACGGCTTGCTGAGCGCGGAAGACTACGCGCTGCTGATGGGCTCGCTGCTGCTGTTCGGCCTGTTGGGTGTGTTCATGGTGCTAACCCGCAAACTGGACTGGTATGGGGTCGGGGCCAAGCCTGCTGCGGCCGTGAGCTTTGATCTGGGAGAGGTGAAATGAGCCGGTCGTTGGGGTTGCGTGAGGACCAGCGAGTGGGGGAGGTGTTGGTGGCACTGGTTGTCGGGTTGTTTCCTTTGGATCCGTGTCGGCCCGTTCGCGAGCAAGCCCGCTCCCACAGGGCCGGCGCAGATCCTGTGGGAGCGGGCTTGCTCGCGAAGAGGCCGGTACAGTCAATGCGAATCTAAACTCGAGGCACCGTTTCCACCATCGAAGGCCGCTCACTCACCTCGGCAAACCACGCCGCCAACTGTGGATTGTTCTTGCGCCATTCCAGGTCCGGGTGGCGCAAGTCCAGGTAGCCCAAGGCGCAGGCCACGCTGATGGACGCCACGTCGAAATGACTGGCCAGCTCGGCAATGGCCTCGGCTTCGAGCACGCCCAGGGCGCGGCGGATCTTGTCCCGTTGCGCATCGAGCCACTCGTCCCAGTGTTTCTCAGGTGGACGCAGGGCGGTTTCGTAGCGGATCATCACCGCTGCATCCATGACCCCGTCGGCCAGGGACGCCAGGGTCAGGCGCCGCCAGCGGGCTGCACCGTCCCGAGGAATCAGCGGGTTGCCGACGTGCTGGTGATCGAGGTAGTCGAGGATGACCCGGCTGTCATGCAGCACATTGCCGTTGGCCAGGCGCAGGGCCGGGATCTTGCTCAGCGGGTTGTCATCGATCAGCACCTGGTCCGGCTTGACCGGCGTGAGTTGGCTGAGCTGCAACGCCACGCGGTCCTGTTGACCGGTTTCGTGCAGCAGCACCAGGACCTTGCGAACGAAGGGGGAGGCGGGGTTGTAGAACAGCGTCATGCTGGGGGTGGACATGGCAACGTCTCGGTCAGTGGGACTCGCTGCGCAGCATAGCGCGTTCCCTCGGGCTCAAGGCAGTGGCGAGCGGGACCCATGAGGCCCGCTCGCCCTTTGCATCACGCGGCCGGTTGCAGGCCTTGCGGTTCTGACGGCGCCGGGGCCGCTGGTTGTTGCTTGAGTTCGCGGGCCACGGTCCAGACGATAAACGCTGCGACCACGTCGAAGATCGCCAGCAGCACGAACAGCGGGCTGTAGCCGATCCTGGTGACCATCACGCCAAACAGCAGGGTGAAGGCGGCGGCGCCCAGGTAACCGAACATCCCGCCCATGCCGGTGGCGGTGGCGACTTCATTCTTGCCGAACGAGTCTGAGGTGATGGCATACAGCGCGCCGGACAGGGTCTGGTGGGCAAAACCGCCGACGCACAGCAGGGCGATGGCCGTGTACGGGCTTTCGACCAGGCCGATGCAGGCCGGGCCGATCATGCAGGAGGCGCCGAACAGCAGGACCATCTTGCGCGAGGTGAACAGCGACACCTTGCAATACTTATGGAAGAACGGGCTCAGGTAACCGCCCAGTACGCAACCCAGGTCGGCGGCCAGGAACGGCAGCCAGGCGAACATCGCAATCTCCTTGATGTTCATGTGCCGCTCGGTCATCAGGTACAGCGGAATCCAGGCATTGAACGTCTGCCAGGCCGGCTCGGAGAGGATCCGTGCGCTGGCGATGGCGTAGAAATTGCGGCTGGTGATGATGCGTTTCCAGCTGCCTTTCTTCGGGCCTTGCTCTTTGAAGTGAGCTTCCTGGCCGCTGAGGATGTAGTCGCGCTCGGTGTCGCCCAGGTGCTTCTGGTCACGCGGGTGCTTGTAGAAGATCAGCCAGAGGAATGTCCAGGCGACGCCCAGGCCACCGACGATCAGGAAGGCCAGCTCCCAGCCACTGTTCAGGATCGCCCAGACCACCAGCGGCGGGGCGAGCACGGCGCCGATCGATGAACCGATGTTGAACCAGCCAATGGCGACCGAGCGTTCCTTGGCCGGAAACCATTCGGTGGACGTCTTGACTGCTGCCGGCAATCCGGCGGCTTCCGTCAGGCCCAGCAAGCCCCGGAAAAACGCCAGGCCCTGCCAGCCCGAGGCCATCGCTGCCGCAGCACAGGCCAGGGACCAGGCGAAGGCGAAAATGGCGAAGCCCATTTTGGTACCGATGGCATCGATGATGTAACCGGCCACCGGTTGCATCAGCGCATAGCAGATCTGCCAGGCCACGACGATGTGGGAATACTGCTCGGTGGAGATGCTCATTTCGCTCATCAGCGTCGGAGCGGCGACAGAGAGGGTATTGCGTGCCAGGTAGTTGACCATCAGGCCGGCCGTGACCAGGCCGACCATCCACCAGCGGATGCCTTTGATTTTCATCACTTCACCACGATTATTTTTAGAGTGGGTGTCGCATGGAATGTGTTGCGGCGTTGTAGGTTGTCGTACAACGTAAGTGTTTATAGGAGCGCAAGGGCTAATTTGTCAATAAATATGTCAAAATGTGTGAGGATGTTGCTGAGTGGGACGTGCCGTCATCGTATGACTGTAGGAGGCGCGTCCGCAGCTGGCGGCGGACGCGGCGAACTCAGCGGCGCGGGACCAACCCCCACACCGCCAATACACAGGGGATGCCCAGCCCCAGCCAGCTCATGGCGTCCCACAGGCCGTCGCCGAGCAAGGCGCTGAACAGGCCGGCCGCGCACAGCGTGCCGATGGCCAGGGGAACGCCGAACACTTTCCAGAAACTCGACTGCCGCGGCCTCATGGAGCGACCGCCGTGCCTTCGCTCGCGCGCCTGGCCGCTCTGCGCCGCACCAGCCACAGATAGACGCCGCTGCCCAGAACGATGATGGTCAGCACATCGAGGATCGCCCAGAAGACCTGCATCGGCCGGCCACCGTAGTCGCCAAAATGCAGGGGCAGCGAAAGGCTCATGACGTCCATGTACCACGGGCGCTCGGCGACGGCGGTGACTTCCAGGGTGCTGGCGTCGATCAGTACCGGCGTCAGCAAATGGGAGGTCAGGTGGCTGTCGCCTTTCATGAATACGCCATAGTGGTGCTGGCTGGAAAACAGCGTGCCGGGGAAGGCGATGAAGCCGGGCGCCGTGCCCGGCGTGGCGTCCTTGGCGATGTCCAGCAAGCGGCTGGCCGGCGCCAGTCGGGTCAGCGGCGGGGCGTTGCGGTAGGGCTCGACCATGCTGCTGAGGCTGTCGTTGCGCCACGCGGCGATGATCAACTCGGCGCACGCGGCGATCACCCCGGTAACGCCTACCGTCAACGCCCAGACCAGGGTCACCACGCCGATCAGGTTATGCAGGTCGAGCCAGCGCAGGCGCGTGGACTTGTCCCGGCGCACCGTGGCGAACTTCAAGCGGCGCATGAACGGCAGATACAGCACCACGCCCGAGACGATGGCAATCACGAACAGCAAACCCATGAATGCCAGCAACAGCTTGCCGGGCAAGCCGGCGAACATGTCCACGTGCAGGCGCAGCATGAGCATCATGAAACCGCCGTTGGCCGAGGGCATTTCCACGGCCTCGCCGGTGCGGGCGTCGAGCATGAACGTGTGGGATGAATTGGGTTCGGTGCCGGGCGTCGGCGCCATGATGGTGATAACGCCGTTGGGCTCGTCATCTTCCCAGGCAAAATACTGCACCACTTCGCCCGGGCGATGGGCCTTGGCGTTTTCCACCAGTTGTTGCAGGTCCAGGCGCGGCGTATCGGCGGGCATCTGCCGAAGCTCGGGGGCATCGCCCAGCAGGTGTTCGATCTCGTGATGGAAGATCAACGGCAGCCCGGTGAGCGCCAGCATCAGCAGGAACACCGTGCAGATCAGGCTGGTCCAGGTGTGGATAAAGGACCAGCGGCGAATGGTTTTGCTTTTCATGGTTGATCCGATTGCGAGAAGGCTGTGTCATCTGAGATCGGTCAGGCGAGCCGCAGAACCTGTGGGAGCGGGCTTGCTCGCGAAAGCGGTGTGG
>NZ_JALJDX010000113.1 GCF_022952855.1 Pseudomonas sp. RGM2987
TCTTCGACTGACCCACCGCTTTCGCGAGCAAGCCCGCTCCCACTTGGGATCTGTGGTGTTTCGGGATTCAGCGTGCGCCAACCCTGTGAGAGCAAGCTTGCTCCGGGCGGCAATCCGACGATAGCTATCTGACGACATAGACCTTGCGCACGTACACGCCGCTCTTCCAGGCGCACGCTGCGTGCAGGGGCACGAAGACCGTATCGCCGGTGTTGACCGTCAGCTCGGTGCCGTCGCCCACCTGCAAGGTGACGCTGCCTTCGAGCAGGTGCATCAGTTCATGCAGCTTGTGTGGTCGGGACTTGCGGGTGTAGGGCGTCGAATCCCAGATGCCGATGCGCAAGTCGGTGGCTTCTTCGACAAACAGATTGTGCGAGCGACACTGCGGCGGTGGGCTGAGCAGGATTTCATCATCGGGCGCCGCCGAAGGCGAGAGCAGGGTATGGGCAGGCAACGCGGTGAGCCCGGGCTGGCGGCTTTCAACGACCTGGGTATCGACGCAGAACGCCCAGAGCGAATCAACTTGCGCCTCGATCTCAAGCACCGTGCCCCGGCCGATCACTGCGCTTTCCCCAGGCCCGAGCCGCAGCGTCCGGGCCTGGCTGCGCAGCGTCACCGCGCCGGCATGGACCACGATCGTTTCACTGAACGGGTACTGATCGACGTTGAACCGACCGCTCGTCCTGACCACGCCAGCGGCAATCCCGTCGGTGCCGCTAAAAGCGATCAGCCTGTCGAACGGATCGTCGCCTCCCAGCGATCCTGAAGTGAACTCGGTCGAGGCGAGACGACCGTCGGCATGGGCCAACAGCATGGCAGTAGGTTCAAGCATGAAGATCATTCTCCGCAAAGCATGGGTAGAGCGCATTACCGTTCACTTAAGGACGTCCCCGCCCTGTGGAGAGGGAGCAAGCTCCCTCGCCACGACAAGTGATAAACCTTAAGTGAACAGCATTGTGGGTAGAGCGTGGTTTTTCAGCCAATGGCCTGGGTCACCAGCGCAAACTGCTGCGCGGCGCCGCTTGCTTGCGGCGGGGTGCCACGGGCCATTTGCGCAACGGTGTCGACTGGCTTGAGTCCGGCCTCTTCCAGCCAGGGTGCCAGCCCGTTGTCCGAAGGAATGTCGATGCGAACGAAAGCGTCCGGCACCTCGGCCAGCAACGTGGCGATCAAATGCCGGGCCTGCTCGACGTTCTGTGCGACCACCGGGCCGATACACCGTCCACGGCCGAACGGGCGCAGCAGCGCGAAGGCACACAGGCGCCCCTCGCGCTCGATGCCCACCGCCTGCTCAACCACATCGAACAGGTCACGCAGGACTGCCTCGCGGTCCAGACCGCTGCCAGCATTGGCGAGTTGAATCAGCGCGCCATGATCGGCGTCGGTCAGGGCGCGGCATCGCTCACCGGCGGCCAATCGCCCAGGCGTCGGCGGCAACGCTTGCCCTTGATGCTGCTGGATATGCCCGAAGTCGACGAACCCCTGGCTGGCATACAGCGGTGCGCCGGCCAGCGTCGCATTGAGGATTGGCGTGCGCGATCCACAGGCCTCGATTGCCAGCTCCATCAATTTGCGGCCAATCCCCTGGCCCTGATAATCGCCATCGACGATCACCAGCCCAATGGTCGCGTAGTTGCCCTGTGGGCAGGTGAACGCGGTGCCGATCAGCCGGCCCTGGTCTTCCACGACGAATCCCTGGGCGACACGCTGCAACATCGCCCAATCCTCCAGGCGATGGGGCCATTTCAACTGCACGGACAAGGCGTGGGCCGAAGGGACATCATCTGCAGTCATGGAACGGTAGAAATAAGTGGGGCGTTGCGAACTGGACATGGCATCACCATTGAAAAGGCACTGGATCGGACGGCTTGTATCCGTTGAAAGTGGTTGTATCGCACCTGCGGCGAGGCCTGACAAGCATCGCCAATTGATTCGGCAGGTTTCGTAAGAAGTACCTCGAACGGCCACATTTAGTGCTCAAATCGGCGACCAGGCCAGCAGTAAATACCGAGGCGTTTTCCTGGCGTTTCGGCGTGCTCAAAGGACTATTGCCCGATCAATAACTGCGCTCACGATCCACCAACCCCAACATCGATTCGCCCCGCTGGTGTCGGCGGATGTTCTCCAGCAACCCGGCAAACGCGCTCTCGGGCTGGGTCATCGCGGCGATGTGCGGTGTCAGCAGAATCTGCGGGTGGTCCCAGAACGGATGGTCCGCAGGTGCCGGCTCTTGTTCCAGGACGTCGAGCACCGCCGCGCTCAGTTGACCCTGTGCAAGCGCCTCAAGCAGGTCGGCTTCTACCAGGTGTCCACCCCGGCCCATGTTGACCAGGGCCGCACCTTTGGGCAGGTGCTCAAACAGCTGGCGGTTCAGGATGCCTCGGGTCTGCTCGGTCAGCGGCAGGACGCATAGCAGGATGTCGCACCCGCCGAGAAACGCTGGCAGTTGTTCGGTGCCGGCAAAGCAATTCACGCCGGCGATGTGGTGTGCGCTGCGGGCCCAACCCGACAAGGCGAAACCGAATGGCTTGAGGCTGGCGAGTATCTTTTGCGCCTGCAAACCCAGGCCCATCACGCCCACCCGGCGCTGCGCTGCGGGCACCAGGCGGTGTGCTTGCCAGCAGTGTCCGGCCTGTTGCCGGCGATAGCGCAACATGTCGCGGTGCACGCTGAGTACGGCAAAACTGGCGTACTCGCACATGCCCTGGCTGATGCCCGGGTCGAGCAGGCGCACCACCGGCAGTGTCGTGGGCAAGCGGTTGAGGTCGAGCTGATCCACCCCGGCGGACAGGGCGAACAGCACTTGAAGATTAGGTAGCACGGTTTCGATGTCGTCCGGGGCCTGCCAGGCCGCGAGGTACTGGATGTCCCGTGGGTCACCGATATCCGGCCAGGCTCGCCATTCAATATCCGGGGCCTGTTCGGCGAACAGCCGTCGCCAGTGTTCGCCGCGTACCGGGTCAGCTTTGTAGAGCAGGGCCATGGAGGGTTTCTCGCCAGCAATCAGGGAGTATCAAGCATGCCGCAATGGCGAAGCAGGATCTGTCGAAAGCACCCGTCTGCAAGCACCACCCTGCGTTGTAAGGCGCCTGTTGCGGCAGATTCCATGGGGCGCAGGGGCACTGGAGGATTCTGCTGTTTGCCGGGGTGTAAACAGTCGATCCGGATTTCTCAACGACCAACTTCGGCTTAGACAATCGCGTCGAACCCTTAACCTGTGAATACACCGCAGCCGCTTCCCGGGTGCGAGGCTCACGATGGGAAATGCCAATGAACAGTAAAGTCGAAGAAACCCCAAGTCTGCTCCGTCAGCGTGATCAATTCGTGCCCCGTGGCCTGGTCACCGCGCATCCGCTGGTGATCGACCGGGCCCAGGGCGCCGAGTTGTGGGACGTCGATGGCAAGCGCTACCTGGATTTCGTCGGCGGCATCGGCGTGCTGAACATCGGTCACAATCACCCCAAGGTCGTGGCGGCGGTGCAGGACCAATTGCAGAAGGTGTCCCATGCGTGCTTCCAGGTGGTGGCCTATAAACCCTACCTGGACCTGGCCCGACGTCTCTGCCTGATGATCGGCGGCCAGGAAGCTTATAAAGCGGCGTTTTTTACCTCCGGTGCCGAGGCGGTAGAGAACGCGGTGAAGATTGCTCGCGCCCACACCAACCGCTCGGCGGTGATCGCTTTTCGCGGTGGATTTCATGGCCGTACCTTGCTCGGCACGACGCTGACCGGGATGAGCCAGCCGTACAAACAGAATTTCGGCCCGTTCGCGCCGGAGGTCTTCCATACCCCGTACCCGAACGCCTATCGCGGCGTCACCAGCCAGATGGCGCTCCAGGCGCTGGACGAACTGTTGGCCACTCAAGTCGCACCTGAGCGGGTCGCGGCGGTCATCATCGAACCGGTGCAAGGCGATGGCGGTTTCCTTGCGGCGCCCGCCGAGTTCCTCCAGGGCCTGCGAGCGCTGACCGAAAAGCACGGCATCGTGCTGATCCTCGATGAAATCCAGACTGGCTTCGGTCGCACCGGCAAATGGTTCGGTTTCCAGCACGCCGCAATCCAGCCGGACCTGGTCACGGTCGCCAAGAGCCTGGCCGGTGGTTTGCCATTGTCCGGCGTGGTCGGCAAGGCGGCGATCATGGACGCCCCATTGCCTGGCGGCCTGGGCGGTACCTACGGGGGCAATGCGCTGTCCTGCGCGGCGGCGCTGGCGGTGATCGACGCTTATGAGCAGGAACAGCTGCTGGCCCGTGGCGACGCTCTGGGCGAGCGGCTGCGCCAGGGCCTGTTGCGCTTGCAGGCGCGCTACCCGCGTATCGGTGATGTGCGTGGCAGCGGTTTCATGCTGGCGATCGAATTGATCAAGGATGACGACGCACGCACGCCGGATGCCGATCTGAACCAGCGCCTGATCGATGAAGCCCGGGCCGGCGGGTTGTTGGTGATCAAGTGTGGGGTTTATCGCAACGTGCTGCGTTTCCTGGCGCCGTTGGTGACCAGCGAAGCGCAGATTGACGAAGCGTTGCAGATTCTCGACGCTGCGCTGGCGCGGGTTATGGGCTGAACGCAAAAAGGGACGCATCGGAGGCTTTACAGATGAGGCTGACTGAATATCAAGCGTTGTTGATCGACTGCGATGAGGTCCTGGTCGATCGTGACTCGGGCGTCTGGGCGGCGTTGCAGCCACTGCTGGAGAACCACGGCGAGCCGCCGGACAAGGCCCGGGTGCTGGTCGAATTCAATGAGGTGCTGCAAGGATTGTATCCGCGCTTCGACGAGCTGGGTTTCAGCGGTTTGCTGTGCTTCGCCCACCGCCAGTTGGCCGAGCGCTGGAAGCTCAAGGTCAGTTGGGAGGAGGGCATGAGCTTCGCCCGCTCGGCCGCCGGATGGACATTGTTCGAAGACGCACCGGGGGCGATGCTGTACCTGCGCAAGTTCTATCGCCTGTTGGTGCAGGGCGATCGCGATGCCGAGGACCGGGGCGTGTTATGCGAGCGCCTGGGCATCGAACAGGAGGATTTCATTTCCCTGGCCAGTGACCCGCGCCAGGATCCCGTCTGGCTTGAGGCCAACGGGTTGGAGACCGAAGCGATTCTCCAGGTGACGCGCCCAGGTGCCCGTCTACAGCAGGCCGGCGCGGTTTGCCTGATCTGCCGTAGCCCCGACAACCCACCGCAACCGTGCGCGTCGGACTACTGCATCAGCAGCATGGCGGACCTGGTGGCGCAGCATCAGCTGTCTTTACGTCGCTGATTTTGTTAGAAGATTGTCTTACAAACGGCAGGCACGAGGTATGCGATGGAAGGTTTAGCAAAACTGGACCGGATCGACATCAGCATTTTGGTAGAGCTTCAAAAGGACGGCCGCATGACCAACGTCAGCCTGGCCGACGCGGTGGGTTTGTCCGCCAGCCCCTGCTTGCAACGGGTCAAGCGGCTCGAATCGCTGGGCTATATCTCCAGCTACAAGGCCCATCTGAACCTGGCCAAGATCACCGACTCGGTGACGGTGTTCACCGAAGTCACCCTGAGCGACCACAAGCGCGAGGACTTCGCCAAGTTCGAATCCAATATTCGCCTTGTGGACGAAGTCCTCGAGTGCCACCTGATCAGTGGCGGCTACGATTACCTGGTGCGCTTCATGACCCGCAGTATCCAGGATTACCAGGATGTGATGGAGAGCCTGCTGGACAAGAACATTGGCATCTCCAAGTACTTCAGCTACATCGTCATCAAGTCGCCGGTGCGCAAGGATGAGATTCCGCTGCGCAAGTTGCTGCGGCACTGATCGAGGACGACGGGTTACGAGGCACCCGCCCCCTTATCGTTTGGCCGAAGCAGCGTACGTACCCGCTGGCCGAGGTCAGCCAGGCGGAAAGGCTTGGTCATCACCCGGGTCCTTGCATCCACCGACACCAGGCGCTCGCCCTCGGCAAACCCGGTAATGAACAGCACCTTCAGCGCCGGATCTTTGGCCCGAAGCTCCTTCGCCAGGCCGACGCCGTTCATGGCACCGGGCAAGCCGATGTCCGTCAGCAACAGATCGATGTGCGGGTTTTTTTCGGCCTGCTTCAAGGCCGAGACGCTGTCCAGGGCGTCGATGATGCGGTAGCCGGTTTCGCTCAGGTATTCGGCGACCATTTGCCGGATGGCGGCTTCGTCATCCACCAGCAGGATCGTTTCGTTACGGCCCGGCTGTGGTGCCGTTGTTTGCAGGGCAGCGGCGGCCTTCACGTTGGCGACTGAATGGCGCACTAGCGGAAAATACAGGGTCACCGTGGTGCCCAGCCCGACGGTGCTCTGGATTTTCACCTGGCCGCCCGACTGTTGGGCAAAGCCGTAGATCATCGACAGGCCCAGGCCGGACCCCTCGCCAATGCGCTTGGTGGTGAAGAATGGATCGAACACCCGGGACATGATGTCGTCATCGATCCCGGTGCCGGAGTCGGTGACCGAGATCGCCACATAGGGGCCGGGCGGCATCATTTTTTCGCGGGCGGATTTTTCGTCGATGACACAGCGCTGCACCTCAAGCTTCAAGGTGCCACCCGTGGGCATCGCGTCCCGGGCGTTGATCGCCAGGTTGAGCAGGGCGTTTTCCAGTTCGTTCGGGTCGCACTTGATCGTGTCATTGCCGATAAAAGCGCATTCAACCTGGATGCTCGGGCCCACCGAACGGCGGATCATTTCTTCAAGCCCGGCCACTACCTTGCGCGGTTCCAGCACTTCGGGGCGCAGCGACTGCTGCCTGGAGAATGCCAGCAGGCGCTGGGTGAGGGCGGCGGCCCGGGTCGCCGAGGTCAGGGCCACGGCGTTGTAGCGCGACAGTTCGTCATAGCGTTGACTGTCAATGCGCCGTTGCATCAGCTCCAGGCTACCGCTGATGCCCGCCAGCAGGTTGTTGAAGTCGTGGGCGATGCCGCCTGTCAACTGGCCGACCGCTTCCATCTTCTGGCTTTGCCGCAGTTTCGATTCAGCGACGGCCCGCTCGTGCTGTTCGGCCTCCAATTGCGCGGTGCGCTTGGCGATACGTTCTTCGAGCAGGTCGTTCCAGTCCCGTAGTGCGGCTTCCAGTTGCACCCGCTCGTTGATGTCTTCGACGGTGCCATACCATTGTTGGCAATGCCCGTTGGTGTCCAGGCTGCAAAACGCTCGGATCCGGAACCAGCGGTATTCTCCCGTGTGTCTGCGTAAACGGATCTGCGCGTCGAACGGCTGCGAATTTGCCAGCGACTGGTTCCACAGCCTGGCGAATGAAATCTTGTCGTCGGGGTGCGCTGCGTTCAGCCACTGGCGACCCAACGTCTGTTCCAAGGTGCGCCCGGTGTAGTCATACCAGCGCGGGTCCAGGGACAGCACCGAACCCTGGTTGTCGGCAGTCCACGGCCAGAGTGGGTTGAGCTGTGCGGCGATGCGGTAGTGGCGTTCGCTTTCGCGGAGTTTTTCCTGGGTCAGCCGCATCGCCTGCATGGCTCTGGAGCGCTTGAGCGCGGCCCCCAGCAGATTGGCGTAGCCGCGAAGAAAGTCGACATCGCTTTCGGTGAATGACCGAGGGTCGCGACTGTCCACTTCGAAAATGCCGAAGGGCCGCGTCTCGGTGGCGCCATGGACCAGCACGTTGACGAACGCCTGGACGCCGTTGCGCTGCTGGAACTCGTGGTAACGAAAGCGTGTTTCCGCCGAGATATCCGCCGAAATGACCGCGCTGCTGGTGTCCAGCGAATACCGTTCCGGGGTACCTTCCTCCGCTCTTACCCGGACTTTTCCCACGATCTGCGGTGTCCAGCCCACGCCGCTTTGCACGACGAGCGTGACGCCATCGTCCTCCAGCAACATGAACTTCGCCAAATGGGTCCGCAGCGCATCGCCGACCAGGCGACAGGCTTGGTCGAGGATCTGTTGCAGATCGTCCGATAACAGCGCCAGCTCACCAAATTCGGCGAGCACTTTGCGCTGACGCAATAAAGTGTCTTCGATTGCCATGTAGATCATCCCGGGTACGTCCTCAATATCCGAGGGCCGGGTGACGCCTAGGTTCCTGCCAATTGACGACCGACCTTGCCGCAGAGCCGCTTGACGTGACAGGCGGCAACGCAAAAAGCCCTCTTGGGGAGGGCTTGGTATGGGAGCGGGTCACTTGTGTTTAATGTTGAATGGGCTGACGTCTTCGCGAGCAAGCCCGCTCCCACATGGGCCGGCGTTGATACCCTGTGGGAGCGGGCTTGCTCGCGAAAGCGGTGGATCAGCTTGCATCAATGTTGAAGATGATGCTGTAGCGCCTGTTTTATTCCTGAAGAAACTTCAACAGATCCTGGTTCAGGCGATCCTTGTGCGTCTCGGTCAGGCCGTGCGGCGCACCCTTGTAGACGATGAGTCGAGCACCCTTGATCAGCGCCGCAGAAGCCCGGCCGGAAGCATCGATCGGCACGATCTGGTCGTCGTCACCATGGATTACCAGCGTCGGCACGTCGAACTTCTTCAGGTCGGCACGGAAGTCCGTGGCCGAAAATGCCGCAATCGAGTCATAGGTATTCTTCGCGCCGCCCTGCATGCCCTGGTCCCAGAACGACTGGATCAAGCCCTGGGACGGCTTGGCGCCCTTGCGGTTGTAGCCAAAGAACGGGCCCGAAGCGATGTCCAGGTAAAGCTGTGAACGGTTCTCCAACGAGGCCTTGCGCAGGCCGTCGAACACCTCGATAGGCAGGCCGCCAGGGTTGGTGTCGGTCTTGAGCATCAGCGGTGGCACGGAAGACACCAGGACCGCCTTCTTCACGCGGCTGGTGCCATGGCGACCGATATAGCGCGCCACTTCACCGCCCCCGGTCGAGAAACCCACCAGCGTCACGTCTTTCAGGTCCAGTGCCTCGATGACCGCTGCCAAATCGTCGGCATAGTGATCCATGTCGTTGCCTTCCCAAGGCTGGCTGGAGCGACCATGACCGCGACGGTCATGGGCAACGACCCGGTAGCCCTTCGAGGCGAGGAACATCATCTGCGCTTCCCAGCTATCGGAATTCAGCGGCCAACCGTGGCTGAACGTGACCACCTGACCGTCCCGCGGACCCCAGTCCTTGTAGTAAAGCTGCACGCCATCCTTGGTGGTGATGTAACTGGCGGACTGGACCACGCTGCCGACTGCGGACACGCTGGCGCCAGCCTGGGCCGGCGATGCCGCTTCGGCGCTGAGGGTGGCGAGTGCCAATACAGCGATGGCCAGGGTGCGGTTGAAGGTGTTCATCGTTTCTCTCTCCATAAGGGGTGGTTTGTCTTGCTGCGATCGTCGTCGTTCGCGTTGGTGTGCAGATTAGAGAGAGAGGCTGGTGTCGAGAACGGTGGTGGTGTTGATACCAACTATTGGAAATAACGGATGGTTGGGGTTCGGTGCGTCTGTTTCCTGTTGCGCTGCATCGTTCAGATAGATGTCTCGGAGCGGTACGAAGGCAGATTGCTTTGGCCGAAATCGGAGAAATATCCGACAAGGTTTTCAGGTTGGCCTTCGCAAGTATCACACTTAGGATCTGGTACTGAGTTGGCGGGCGGCAAGACTGCTGAATGCTCAGCTTGATTTTCTTTATGAGTACAGAACGATTCCTGGGCGCTGTACGCCAGGCGAAGATGCAGTTGACCATCTTGCGACATTTGGCGTTATGATCACGTCAAATGTCACCAGGAGGTAACCGTCATGCCCGCAGCGAAGCAAGCAGACAAGCCTGTCGTCAAAACCCCGCGCAGAGTAGCGGGAGGGCTACAGGGAGCGAATGCCACCAGGAAACCCACTGAAGTGTTGTTGCATGGCCGCAAAGGTGATGAACGCATGCTGATCATCCGGTATACCCAGGAGGGATTTAGCCTCAGCGATGTTCGAGACATGCTCTCGACGTCGGAGCTTTACATGAAACACGACCTGCTCCAGCGCATCACAGGGAAGTCCATCAGGACCGTTCAGCGTCTGACGAAAGACGCTCAGCCAATACGCTTGAACCAGCAGCAAAGTACAATCGCCTATCAGTTTGCCCATACCCTGGAGCACGCTACTCATGTCTTTGGCAGTCAACCGCTGGCCGAAGAATGGCTGGGTAGACCCTGCAAGTACCTGGACGGTCAGGTGCCATTGGAGCTGATCGACAACTCGTTGGGATTCCAGGCGGTGGAGGATTACCTGACCCGGGTTGAACACGGGGTTTATCAATGAATCCTTTACCCTGGGACGGGCGATGGCACGCTTGGCGCCTTGATCGTGAGGTCTACAAGGATACGTGGGCCAGCGGTATCGGCGCGCAACGATCCGGCGGTCGTTGGAACCCTCCGGGTCGACGGGTTATCTACGCTTCAGCCGATCCGGCCACGGCCATTCTGGAGGTTGCAGCCCACCTGGGATTTGACGCCTTGGACAAAGTACCTCACGTGCTGACTTGTTTTGAAGTGCTGGATCCGGCACTCATCAAGGTGATTCAACCCGAAGACGTGCCAAACCCGAATTGGCTGATCCCGGCGCAACCCTCTCCCAACCAACAGCAGTTTGCCGATGCGCTGCTGGCCCTGCACCCCTTCGTGTTGATTCCTTCGACGGTGACCCGACGCTCCTGGAACCTGCTGGTGAGTTGTGATCTGGTGGCTGACCAGTTCAGGCTGATTTCTCAAGAGCGGTTTGGCCTGGACACTCGATTGATCACGCCTGCGTAGCGATCAGCCAAAAGCGGAAAGGGGGGGCTTCAATATTTGTAGACGATACCCAGCTTGCCCAAGATTTCCAGTGCATTGACCAGCCCCAGGCCATTCATGGGCAGGCAGGCGAAGGTCTGGCATTCGTCGAAGTGAGTGCCGATCGCCAGCAATTTGAGGTCATGCGTGTCCAGCTGCGCGTTGAAATACTGCAGCAGCGCCCGCTCCCAATTATCGGCCTTGTTTACAGCATCGACGGTCGCCATGTCAGGGTGTGTGATTTCAATGCCCAACCGTTGCAGCGGGGCCAGGGCGTTTACCGCATTGACCCCATAAGACGACCATTCTTTCCATTCGAACTCAGCCAACTGATAGGTCTGTGTCAGCGCTGACTCAATCTGCGTCCAGGCCCAATCCCATTGCCCGGTAGGTGCCGCAACGGCCTGGATGAACGCCTGTGCCTGCGGCTCATCGAACAGGCAGTCAAACAGGTCGGCCAAGGTATCGGCCAGGTCGGGTTGCGAACCCTGTCCCTGCTTGTCCAGGTCCTGGCGCAAGCGCTGCCACAGGGTGTCCAACTCGCTCCAGTCGTCGTCATCCATGTCATCTTCGATGACCTGTGCCTTGTGGCCGCGCTGATAATTATCCAGCCGCGTTTTACGCACCTGTATCGCGCCTTCGACGACACTCACGGCATAGCTGCTGTGATCCAGGTAATTGGTCTGGAAAACGATGCGGTCGGGGAAGACGTCATGGACGAGGCTTTCTTCAGCGTCGAAGTACGCCGCACCCTCAAGCGCGCCGTGAGTGTTGGTGATGCGTTGAAACGATGGAAGGTCGATAGGATTCATGGTGGTCTGATCGTAGAGGAGCGCGCTGATCCTACACCAATGGGCCCCAGCGATTGTAGGCCAAGCCACTAAGCCTATGGGGGCGAGCCTGCTCTCGAACCTCGCCACGGGGGCCGGGCGGCCGCGAAGGCGTCAGTCCATTCAACTCAATGCTACTTCCCATTGACCTGAGCATAGCGTTGCTGGATACGCCCCAACTCGCCCGAGCGGCGCAGTTGCTCCAGGGCATTGGCCCAGGCGGCAATCACTTCGTCGTCAGAGTCGCGGCTGAAAGCGATATACAGCGAAGAGCGATAGAGTTCGACGGGGATCCTGCGCAGGGTGCCGGGCGCAATCTTCAACAGGCGGCTGTAATAGGCCACACCGGCCGGGGTGTCGCCGACGATGATCTCGGTACGCCCGGCCAACAGCATCCGATAGAGCTGTGGGCTCCCGGTGGCACTTTTGTCGAGGTTGTTGAACCCCCGCGACTGCAACACATCAGGTATCAGGCCGGCATTTCGGGTGGTGATTTGCGGGGCATTCAACAGTTGTTCGAGGGAATTGACCGGCTGCTGCGCACTGGTCAGTTGGTAGGGGTAAATGGACTCTTCCACAATCGGCCCGACCCACTTGTACAGCGGCTCGCGCTCGGGTGTGCGGAACATGGAATACAGGATGGTTTTCGGACGGGTTTTCAGCACTCGACTGCTGCGCATGCTGGGCAGCACCTCCATCTGAAAATCGTCCCCCGTCAGCGCCATGATGGCCCGGACGATCTCGGTGGTCATGCCGGTGAGTTGATTGTTCTCCAGATAGTTGTACGGCGCCCATTCTTCAGTGACGACCAGATACGGCTCTGCCCGGACGGGTATGCCGAGCGATAGACAGAGCAGCGCCACGGTGAGGGTTGAATGTTTCACGTGTTATGCCTATAGGCCGGGCAGGGTAGGGAGGCGAATCGCAAGCATCAGTATAGACACTGACGAGCGTCTGGCGCCGGTTTGACGACAGGCCAGGCCACGACAAGAATCGAAATCCATTTGGGTAACCAGGGTGTTTGTGGATGCAGGTAGTAGAACCACAGGACCATGGTTTGTCGCTTGAGCTTTTTTGCCCAGCCACGCAAACGTCCAAGGATGCGGTTCATCGGGTCGACATCTCAGGCGTTTCCAATGTCGGCCGACGAACAGATCACACCAGCCTCTGGTAGGAAAGCTAAGGTTATTGGCTATCACGACATACCTGAAATCGTCGACCGTCACCAAGGATGTTGAAGGCGCCATGATTGATTGCACAGAACTCCACGACAATGGCTTTGTCCTGCTGCCACGAGCGATCCCCTCCGAGTGGCTGGAAGATCTTCGCGCTGTATTCGATGCAGGCGTGAAACCCTCGGACCAATGGCCCACGCCTCGCGGTTGGGGCTGGCGTCATTCGCTGGTGGACGATGACACGCAGATTCAGGCGCTGTGTCGTTTGCCGCAGCTTTTGGCGGCGGTTGGTGAATTGATCGGCGAGCGATTCTTTCTTTCCCAGGTGGAGGGCCGGGAACCCCTGGCGGGCTGCGGTCATCAACAACTGCACCGAGACCTGTCCGCCCAACGACCTGGCGACACAGCAATCGCCCTGGCATTTTTCGACGACTATGGCCCAGGGAATGGTGCGACACGTATCGTCCCTGGCAGCCATCGCCCGATGCCGGGAGCGCCACCTTTGGACTTCGCCGACGAGTTCCGGTCGGTGCAGCTTTCGGGCTGCGCCGGCGACATCCTGGTATTTGACGCCGAGCTGGTCCACGCGGCCAGCCTGAACGTCAACGGCGCACGTCGACGCTCCATCCTGATGGGCTATTTTTCGGAGTGTCTGTACGCTTCGCACCTGGAAACGGCGGGCCTGCGAAATGTCCGGATGGACACTTGTGAGCGTTTTGATCCTGCTGATTTTGCCTTTGATTGAACCGCTTGGTCGCTTCAGTCAAACCACGAGCCCGTGGGAGCAATTCACAAACCCCGTGGCGAGGGAGCTTGCTCCCGCTGGGCTGCGCAGCAGCCCCTCAAAAAAAGATCACTCAATCAACCTGACACACCGCGCTGCAAGG
>NZ_JALJDX010000112.1 GCF_022952855.1 Pseudomonas sp. RGM2987
GAGAGCACCCCCGCTCCCACATGAGTTTTACTTCAGGGGTGGAAAGCTCATTCAGCCCTCATCCCCGTCATCATCATCCCCACCGTCGACCTTCATCCCCAATTCCTTGATCTTGCGGGTCAAGGTATTGCGGCCCCAGCCCAGCAGCACGGCGGCATCGCGGCGGCGGCCGGCGGTGTGTTTGAGGGCGGTTTCGATCATGATTCGTTCGAAGCTGGGGACGGCGCTGTCCAGCAGGTTCGACTGGCCGCGGGCCAAAGCCTGGTCGGCCCACTGGCGCAGGGCTTGTTCCCAGTTGGTCACCGGGGCGGAGTCCTGTGGCAGGCTCAGCAGTTCCGGTGGCAGGTCGCTGATGTGCACTTCACGACCCGAGGCCATCACCGTGATCCAGCGGCAGGTGTTCTCCAGCTGGCGGACGTTGCCGGGCCACGGCAGGTTCTTGAGGTATTCCTCGGTTTCGCCCTTGAGCAGCTTGGGTTCCACCGCCAGTTCCTGAGCCGCGCGGCCGAGGAAGTGCCGGGCCAGGGTCGGGATGTCTTCGCGGCGATCCGCCAGGCGCGGGATATGGATGCGGATCACGTTCAGACGATGGAACAAGTCTTCACGGAATTTCCCGGCGTGGACCAGGGTTTCAAGGTTCTGGTGGGTCGCGGCGATGATGCGCACGTCCACCTTGACCGGCGTGTGCCCGCCGACCCGGTAGAACTCGCCGTCCGCCAGCACCCGCAGCAGGCGGGTCTGGGTGTCGGCCGGCATGTCACCGATTTCATCGAGGAACAAGGTGCCGCCGTCCGCTTGCTCGAAGCGTCCGCGGCGCAGGTTGGCGGCGCCGGTGAACGCGCCTTTCTCGTGGCCGAACAGCTCGGACTCCATCAGGTCCTTGGGGATCGCCGCCATGTTCAGCGCGATGAACGGCGAGGCCGCCCGTGGGCTGTGGCGGTGCAGGGCGTGGGCGACCAGTTCTTTACCGGTGCCCGACTCGCCGTTGATCAACACGGTGATGTTGGAGTGGCTCAGGCGACCAATGGCGCGAAACACTTCCTGCATGGCCGGCGCTTCGCCGATGATTTCCGGGGTACGGGCCAAGGCCGGCACTTCTTCCAGGCCCTGTTGCTCCTGGGCGTGCTGATTGGCGCGCTTGACCAGCGACACCGCTTCGTCGACGTCGAACGGCTTGGGCAGGTATTCGAACGCTCCGCCCTGGTAGGACGCCACCGCGCTGTCCAGGTCGGAATGGGCGGTCATGATGATCACCGGCAGGCGTGGATGCTGTTCGCGTATGCGCGCCAGCAGGTCCAGGCCACTGGCGCCCGGCATGCGGATGTCGGAGATGATGACGTCCGGTTGCTGACGGGCCAGGCGGCTCATCACCCCGTCGGCGCTGTCGAAGCTCTGGGTGGTCATGCCTTCCTGTTGCAAGGCTTTTTCCAGGACCCAACGGATAGAACGGTCGTCATCGACGATCCACACGGTTTCACTACGGCTCATGTCGATGTGGCTCCTTGTTCCAGTGGCAGGAAGATCGAGAAGGTGGTGTGGCCGGGGTGGCTCTCACACTCGATCAAGCCCTGATGCTGACTGATGATGTTCTGGGTAATGGCCAGGCCCAGCCCGGTACCGTCCGGGCGGCCGCTGACCATGGGAAAGAAGATGGTTTCCTGTAGCTCGGTCGGGATGCCCGGGCCGTTGTCGGTGATTTCGATCTTGGTCACCAGGCGATGACGCACGTGGCCGATGGTGAACTGGCGCATGGCCCGGGTGCGCAGGCTGATGCGGCCCAGGCGCAGCTCGTTCTGGGTGCTGATGGCCTGCATCGCGTTGCGCACGATATTGAGCACCGCCTGGATCATCTGCTCACGGTCGATCAATACGTCGGGGATGCTCGGGTCATAGTCGCGCACCAGGGTGATGCAACCCTGGCTTTCCGCTTCCACCAGGCTGCTGACCCGTTCCAGTACTTCGTGGACGTTGCACAGCGCCAGGGACGGCAGCTTGTTCGAGCCGAGCATGCGGTCCACCAGGTTTCGCAGGCGGTCGGCTTCCTCGATGATGACGTTGGTGTAGTCCTTGAGGCTTTCCTCCGGCAATTCGCGGGCGAGCAACTGCGCCGCGCCCCGAATCCCACCGAGGGGGTTCTTGATCTCATGGGCCAGGCCGCGCACCAGCATCTTGCTGGTTTCCTGCTTGGACAGTTGCGCCTCTTCCTTGGTGATGCGCAGCAGGCGATCACGGGGGTGGACTTCCAACAGCAGCAGGGTGGAGCCGTTATTCAGGATCGGCGTGACGGCGTAGTCCACGGTCAGGGTCTGGCCGGTCAGGGCGGTGAGCATCGCTTCGCGCTTGGTGAACGGATGCGCTTGCTCCACCGCCTGGCGCAGGGAGTTGAGCGCCTCGGCAGATTCGGTAAACAACTCGCTGATGAACTGCCCATGGCTGCGCTGGCCGCTGACGGCCAGCAGCATCTCGGCCGCCGGGTTCATGTACTCGAGGCGCAGTTGGTCGTCGAGCAGGATGGTCGCGGTGGTGAGATTGTCGAGCAGCAAGCGGTGTAGTGCGTCGCTAATGGTCATCAGGACCTCTTTTGGAGCGTAGCAGGCACGCGTATGACGCGCTGGTACCAGGAAAATGCAAAAACCAAACCAAGGCTCGAAAAACAAGCGTTTAGAGCCTCGAACAGGTCCCCAATGGCCCGTTTACGTGGCTTTCTGCCAGTTTTTTCGGGTACTTTCGAACCAAAATGGGTTGGAATCTGAGTAGGGTGCAAATGATTGCACCACTATAGTGCACGGCAGTGGGGCGGGTTAGAAGAAGGGCAGGATGCTCACGTCTTCTTCTTTTGGCTTCTCGGCGAGAGGGCATTCGGGACGCTGGCCATAGTCGGCCGTGGCGCAGGGTTTGATGCGGCGCTTCTGCGCCAGGGACATGCGTTGCATGTGGAAGGGTTGGTTGGCGGTGCGCTCGACGGTACGGCCCTGTTCGTCGAGGATCTCCACGGCCAGGTGATGGGTGCCGCGGTCGATGTTGCTCAAGGCGAACACCGGGCTTGGTCCCGCTTCGCCGGTGGGCTGGCCGTCGAGCAGCAGGCGATAGCGGTGGCCTCGCTTCAGGCCGGGTTCGCTGGTGGCGGTGACGATCAGCTCGCCGGCGGTGCTGCGGATCGTGGCGTCCGGCTCGGGGATCAAGAGCCGGAGCATTTCGTAGTGGAACTGAGGCCTTGGCGCTTCTTCAGGCAGGGGCGTGGCAGTCTTGCCAGAGGGTGGGGTCGGCATGCGGTTGCCGGGCGACAGTTGGATCTTTTTCGCATTGCCGGGGCGCGGCTGGTCGGTGAAGACGCGATTGCCTTGAGCGTCGATGTAGGTATAGACCTGCCCCAGTGTTGGCATCGCGGCCAGGGACAGGCCCAGGGCAAGCAGCCAGCGGCTCATGGCTGGTGCACCCGCTGTACGGTGAAAGTGACGGTCTCGCTCTGCTGCACCAGCGTGTCGCCATCAACCACTTGCACCGCCAGGCTGTGCTCGCCGCGGTCGATGTTCACCAACTGCAGGCGCGGCACATTGGTCGGTTGGCCGTAGGGCTGGCCGTCCAGCAGCAGCCGGAACAGATGCGGGCTTCGCAGGCGCGGTTGGGCTCGGACGCCAACGGTGAAGGTCCCGTTGTTGGCGCGCAGGGCTTCTTCGGTTGGGATGTCCGTCAGCGCCAGGGTTTGATAGGCGTTGGACGTTTCGTCGGTGTTGGCTGGGGTTGCGGGTGTGCCCTGGCCGGCCGGGGCCTGGCGTTCAATGCTGTTGAGCGGCGGCAGCTCCACCGCCTGGGCCGGCACGCCTTGGGGTGGCTGGTTGCTATAGGCGGTGTTGCCGTCGGCGTCGGTGTATTTGTAGATCTGCGCGGCCACAGGCAACGCCAACAGCAGCAACAGCATTCCTGGAAAAACGCGACCCATAGAATCAACCGAGAATTGAAAGTGTTGGGTAGCAGCATAGGTCAGGCAGGGTGCTTAGCCCAACTTGTCGCGGATCCATTGTGAGCGCGGCATTGTGGGAGCGGGCTTGCTCGCGAATGCGGTAGCTCAGTCACTGAGGTGCTGAATGTGCCGACCTCTTCGCGAGCAAGCCCGCTCCCACAAGGGGAAGTGAGATGGTTCAGGATTTTGTGAAAATACACAACTGCCCGGTCGCCCGGATCAGGGCGAGCCGGTGGATAGGGTGCTGCTTGTCGTTGTGAGTGGCCTGGGCCAGCCACTGCGGGCATTGCGGGTCGCTGCGGTAGGGGGCGAAGTCGGCGAGTTGTTGCAGCAGGCGTTTTTGCAGGCGGTCGAGTTGCGGGCGGATCTGGCCCACCAGGTCCGGGCGTGGCAGATCCGGGGCCTTGCCTTCCAGGGCCCAGTCGGACAGGTTGATGTATTGCACCATTTTGTTGGCTTCAATCTGAGCGGCGAAAAACGCTTCCACGGTTTCTCCCGTCAGCTTGTAGGCCGGCGCCTGGGCCACGGCCGCGGCGATGACTTCACGCTCGCGCTGACGGTCTTCAACCGGTTTATGACTGTCCCATTTGCTCAGCGCCACCTGGTCGGCAATGGCGATGCGCTCGCCAATGGCGGTAAGCAGCGGGCTAAGGGCTTCGGGGGCTGGGGTGGCGTTGGCGGCTGAGGCCATCAGCGCGGCTGAGAAGGCAAGGCAGAGCTTGGAGCGCAGCGTCATGGAGGGGCTCTCGTTATCGGTGGGTGACCCATGATGCACGTATATCGCGCCCACAAAAAAGGCCTCCCGAAGGAGGCCTCTCTTGATTCGCGCCGCGTTGGGCGACGCTACCGGATCAGCAGCTGTAGTACAGCTCATATTCCAGTGGGTGTACGAAGGTGCGAACCTTGATTTCTTCTTCGCTTTTCAAGGCAATGTAAGCGTCGATGAAGTCATCGCTGAATACGCCGCCCTTGGTCAGGAACGCACGGCCCTTGTCCAGCTCTTCCAGGGCTTCTTTCAGGCTGCCACAGACCTGTGGGATTTCCTTGGCCTCTTCAGGCGGCAGGTCATACAGGTTTTTGTCAGCGGCATCGCCAGGGTGGATCTTGTTCTGGATACCGTCCAGGCCGGCCATCATCAGTGCAGCGAAGGCCAGGTATGGGTTGGCAGCCGGATCCGGGAAGCGGGCTTCGATACGGCGCGCTTTAGGGCTGTTCACGTAAGGAATACGGATCGAGGCGGAACGGTTGCGAGCCGAGTAGGCCAGCATCACCGGGGCTTCGAAGCCTGGGACCAGACGCTTGTAGGAGTTGGTCGACGGGTTGGTGAAGCCGTTCAGGGCCTTACCGTGCTTGATGATACCGCCGATGAAGTACAGGGCGGTGTCCGACAGGCCGGCATAGCCTTCACCTGCGAAGGTGTTCTTGCCGTCCTTGGAGATCGACATGTGAACGTGCATGCCCGAACCGTTGTCGCCGTACAGTGGCTTTGGCATGAAGGTCGCGGTGCGGCCATAGGCGTCGGCAACGTTGTGTACAACGTACTTCAGGGTCTGGACTTCGTCAGCCTTGTTCACCAGCGTGTTGAATTTCACGCCGATTTCGTTCTGGCCGGCAGTTGCCACTTCGTGGTGGTGAACTTCGACGGTCTGGCCCATTTCTTCCAGTGCGTTGCACATGGAGGTACGGATTTCGTGGTCGAAGTCGAACGGTGGAACCGGGAAGTAGCCGCCTTTCACGCCTGGACGGTGGCCTTTGTTACCGCCTTCCACGTCCTGGTCGGACATCCACGAACCTTGTTCGGAGAAGATCTTGAACATGGAGCCGGAGATGTCGGACTTGAACTTGACCGAGTCGAAGATGAAGAACTCAGGCTCTGGACCGAAGAAAGCGGTGTCGCCGATACCGGTGGACTTCAGGTATTCCTCGGCACGGTGGGCGATGGCGCGTGGGTCGCGGTCATAGCCTTGCATGGTGGACGGTTCGATGATGTCGCAGACCAGGATCAGGGTCGGCTCTTCGGTGAACGGGTCCAGGACCGCAGTGGCGTCGTCCGGCATCAGGATCATGTCGGAGGCTTCGATGCCTTTCCAACCGGAGATGGAGGAACCGTCGAACATTTTGCCGATTTCAAAGAAATCGTCGTCCAGTGCATCACGGGCCGGCATGGTCACGTGATGTTGAGTGCCTTTGGTGTCAGTGAAGCGCAGATCAATCCACTTGACGTCATGATCTTTGATGAGTTGAACCGACTTCGACATATGTCCTCCGGGTGGCTTCGGGCGGTAATGGTGTGCCCTAAGATATGGGTGATGCCGGCGCGAATACTCTGCCAAGGCAACCTGCCTCACAAGGGAGCAAATTGCATGCCAGTGCCCCAGCATGGGTTTTTTGCACCAAATACACGCTTTTCAGGGCGTAAAACCTGGATTGTCAGACAATAACGCACTGCAATGTGGCGCCGATAATCGAAAACGACCTGTTTTGGTGCGCGTATAATCATCTGCACATTAACTGGTTAAACCTTGAGCAATTTCCGCTATAATCCGCGCCCCCCTTTTTCGGCTGGCCGTTCGCGCGCTGTTTTCATGAAACTAATCGTAAAAGTCTTCCCCGAGATCACCATCAAGAGCCGGCCGGTACGGATGCGTTTCATCCGCCAGTTGGCCAAGAACATCCGTGCCGTGCTCCGTGATCTGGACCCGGTCGTGGTGGTGAACGGCGTGTGGGACAACCTCGAGCTGGAAACCCGCGTCAGCGAACCCAAGGTCCTCAAGGAAATGACCGAGCGCCTGGGCTGCATGCCGGGCATCGCGCATTTCCTGCAGGTCGATGAATATCCGTTGGGGGATTTCGACGACATTCTCGCCAAATGCATGCTGCATTATGGCGACGCCCTGGCCGGGAAAATTTTCTCGGTGCGCTGCAAGCGTGCCGGCAAGCACCCGTTCAGCTCGATGGACGTCGAGAAATACGTCGGCAGCCAGCTGCGCCGACAATGTGGTGCGGCCGGTATTTCCTTGAAAGACCCGCAGATAGAAGTGCGCATCGAGATCCGCGACCAGCGTCTGTTCGTGATCCACAGCCAGCACAACGGCATCGGCGGTTATCCGCTGGGTTCGCTGGAGCAGACACTGGTGCTGATGTCTGGCGGTTTCGATTCCACGGTTGCCGCCTACCAGATCATGCGTCGCGGGCTGATGGCCCATTTCTGCTTCTTCAATCTGGGCGGACGTGCCCATGAGCTGGGCGTGATGGAAGTGGCGCACTTCATCTGGAAGAAGTACGGCAGCTCCCAACGCGTGTTATTTGTGAGTGTGCCGTTCGAAGAAGTCCTCGGCGAGATTCTCGGCAAAGTCGACAACAGTCATATGGGCGTCATTTTGAAGCGTATGATGTTGCGTGCCGCGTCCAGCATCGCCGAGCGCCTGCAAATCGATGCGCTGGTCACCGGCGAGGCGATCTCCCAGGTGTCGAGCCAGACGTTGCCGAACCTGTCGGTGATTGACTGCGTCACCGAGAAACTGGTGCTGCGTCCGCTGATCGCCAGCCACAAGCAGGACATCATCGACACGGCCATCGAGATCGGCACCGCCGATTTCGCCCGGCACATGCCGGAGTACTGCGGGGTCATCTCGGTGAACCCAAAGACCGCGGCCAAGCGCGGGCGCGTGGAGCACGAAGAGAAAGAATTCGACATGGCGGTGCTCGAGCGTGCGCTCGAAAACGCCAGGCTGGTGCCGATCGATCGGGTCATCGACGAGTTGGGCCAGGACATTCAGATTGAAGAAGTCGGCGAGGCATTGGCCGGTCAGATCATCATCGACATCCGTCACCCGGATGACGCTGAAGACGACCCGCTGGAGATCGCCGGCATCGAGGTACAAACGATGCCGTTCTATGCAGTGAACGCGCGTTTCAAGGAACTGGACCCTACTCGCCAGTACCTGCTGTATTGCGACAAAGGCGTGATGAGTCGCCTGCATGCCCACCATTTGCTCAGTGAGGGGCATGCCAATGTGCGCGTTTATCGACCGAGCTAAGTGCCCGGGGCTGTTTGCCTGTGGCCTGCGTCACCGGCCCCCCGACGCCGCCGGCAAGCTGTAACGGCTTTTGTCGGACTCAACGTAAATCGCTGCCACGACCTGTCAGCACACCGAATCCTCTGATCGAGATACACAAGTGATCGAAAATCTACGCAACATCGCCATCATCGCCCACGTTGACCATGGTAAGACCACCCTGGTAGACAAACTCTTGCGTCAATCCGGCACCCTGGAGCGCAACGAGCTCAACGACGAGCGCGTGATGGACTCCAACGACCAGGAAAAAGAGCGCGGCATTACCATCCTGGCGAAAAACACCGCCATCAACTGGAACGGCTACCACATCAACATCGTGGACACCCCGGGCCACGCCGACTTCGGCGGCGAAGTAGAGCGCGTGATGTCGATGGTCGACTCCGTGCTGCTGCTGGTCGACGCCCAGGACGGCCCTATGCCGCAAACCCGTTTCGTGACCAAGAAGGCTTTCGAAGCCGGCCTGCGTCCAATCGTGTGCATCAACAAGGTTGACCGTCCAGGCGCGCGTCCGGACTGGGTTCTGGACCAGATCTTCGACCTGTTCGACAACCTGGGTGCCACCGAAGAACAACTGGACTTCAAAGTCGTCTACGCCTCGGCCCTGAACGGTATTGCCGGTCTGGACCACAACGACATGGCCGAAGACATGACCCCGCTGTACCAGTCGATCGTCGACAACGTACCGGCGCCGGCGGTTGACCGTGACGGTCCGTTCCAGATGCAAATCTCCGCGCTGGACTACAACAGCTTCCTGGGTGTGA
This sequence comes from Pseudomonas sp. RGM2987, assembly GCF_022952855.1. Classification (GTDB taxonomy): domain Bacteria; phylum Pseudomonadota; class Gammaproteobacteria; order Pseudomonadales; family Pseudomonadaceae; genus Aquipseudomonas. The sequence goes on from NZ_JALJDX010000112.1 coordinate 8,802, forward strand.
TCGGTGTTGGCCGTATCGCCCGTGGTCGCGTCAAGCCGAACACCCCGGTTGTGGCTATCGGCGCCGACGGCAAGAAGCGTAACGGTCGTATCCTGAAGCTGATGGGTCACCACGGCCTGCACCGTGTAGACGTTGAAGAAGCGGCAGCTGGCGACATCGTGTGCATCAGCGGCATGGAGTCGCTGTTCATCTCCGACACCCTGTGCCACCCGGACACCGTCGAAGCGATGAAGCCGTTGACCGTCGACGAGCCAACCGTTTCCATGACCTTCCAGGTCAACGACTCGCCGTTCTGCGGTAAAGAAGGCAAGTTCGTGACTTCCCGTAACATCAAGGAGCGTCTGGACAAAGAGCTGCTGTACAACGTTGCACTGCGCGTTGAAGAAGGCGACTCGGCCGACAAGTTCAAGGTCTCGGGCCGTGGTGAGCTGCACCTCTCGGTACTGATCGAAACCATGCGTCGCGAAGGCTTCGAAATGGCGGTAGGTCGTCCGGAAGTGATCATCCGTCTGGTTGACGGCGTGAAGCACGAACCGTACGAAAACGTCACCATCGACCTGCCGGAAGAATCCCAGGGCAAGGTCATGGAAGAGATGGGCCTGCGTAAGGGCGACCTGACCAACATGGTGCCGGATGGCAAAGGCCGTGTTCGTCTGGAATACAACATCCCTGCCCGTGGCCTGATCGGTTTCCGTAACCAGTTCCTGACCCTGACCAACGGCGCTGGCATCCTGACCTCGATCTTCGACCGTTACGACGTGATGAAGTCCGGCGACATGTCCGGCCGTCAGAACGGCGTCCTGGTTTCGGTTGAAACCGGCAAGGCGCTGACCTACTCCCTGGAAACCCTCCAGGCGCGTGGCAAGCTGTTCGTCGAGCACGGCCAGGAAATCTACGGTGGCCAGATCGTCGGTCTGAACAGCCGCGACAACGACCTGGGCGTCAACCCTACCAAGGGCAAGAAGCTCGACAACATGCGTGCTTCGGGTAAAGACGAAACCATCGCCCTGGTTCCACCTGTTCGCTTCACCCTGGAACAGGCCTTGGAATTCATCCAGGACGACGAGCTGTGCGAAGTGACGCCGAAGTCCATCCGTCTTCGCAAGAAGATCCTGGACGAAAGCGAGCGTACCCGCGCCGCCAAGAAAGCCAAGGCTTGATCGCTTAGCCCCGGCTGAATGAAAAACGCCCCCGGTCGTGAGACCTGGGGCGTTTTTTTATGCCTGAAAATGATGCGGTGGCTGGCAGGGCCTATTCGCGAGCAAGCCCGCTCCCACAGGTTCAGCGCCGTCCTTGTGGGAGCGGGCTTGCTCGCGAAGGCGTCAGATCAGGCACCGCCGAACATCAACTGATCAAAACCGATCCAGCGTCCGCGGACTGCGCTCGCGCTCCACTTCCTTGGGCTTGTACGCGCAATACCCCGGCCGTGGTCCGACCCGTGGATGGTTGCGGCAAGTGTCCGGGCGCTTCTCATAAATGGTGCACAACCGGCTCTTGCGGTCCAGGTAGAGGCAATCGTTGTTGCTCATGCGCTGGAGCGTGAAGATTTCGGACTTCTGGTTGTAGCGCTCGACGATCCCTTCCTTTTGCAGGCGCTTGGCGATGTTTTTTGGCGGGTCGCCGAGTTCGAATTCGTCGACGATGCCGATCCGGATCAGGTCCTTGATCTTGACCTCCACCGGCAGCGTGCAGCAGCTCGACACGCAGGAACCGCACATCGGGGCGGAGTATTTGGCCCAGGTATCGAGTCGGTCGATCTCCGCGGCGGCGATCAGGTTGGGCTTCATCATCTAGGTGTACCGGCATGCATCAGGGCGCGCGATCATACCGGGACTGGTGAAATTTTGAACGACCATCTGCCGGTTTTTTTTCTTTCTCCTCATAAGTCTGCCCCGGACCGGCACGGCCCCTGCATTCATTAGCCCATCCGGCATTTCCCTGGCGGCGACTCTCCGGCACTTGGGCAAAACCACCGAACCAAGAGCCTGTACCGTCTGTCAGACCGTCTAGGCTCAGACAATCCATGTTCGTTCGAGGTCTCCATCAATGACTCAAGAACCACTTGTTCGTGAAGCGGAAGTCGCTGCATTTCGCGACGCCGTGTTGACCAAACTCACTTATGCCGTCGGCAAGGATCCGGATCATGCGTTTGATCACGATTGGTTCGAAGCCATTGCCCTGGCAGCCCGCGACCACATGGTCGAGCACTGGATGGACCACACGCGGCAGATCTATCGCAAGGGCCAGAAGCGTGTCTATTACCTCTCCCTGGAATTCCTCATCGGGCGCCTGCTCTACGACAGCCTGAGCAACCTGGGCCTGCTGGACACTGCGCGCGAAGCGCTGACTGAACTGGGCGTGGATCTTGAGCGCATTCGCCTGCTGGAGCCCGATGCGGCGCTGGGCAATGGCGGCCTCGGCCGATTGGCGGCGTGCTTCATGGAAAGTATGTCGACCCTGGGCATCGCCGGCCACGGCTACGGCATCCGTTATGAACACGGCCTGTTCCGCCAGGCCATCGTCGACGGCTGGCAACAGGAGCAAACCGAACACTGGCTGGATTTCGGCAACCCGTGGGAGTTCGAGCGTCCGGAAGTGGTTTACCCGATCGGCTTTGGCGGCAGCGTCGAAACCGTGACTGACGAGGCCGGTAAGACTCGGCAAGTCTGGTCCCCGGCTGAAACCGTGCGGGCCATCGCCTATGACACCCCGGTGGTGGGCTGGCGCGGCGCCAGCGTCAACACCTTGCGCCTGTGGCGCGCCCGGGCCGTGGAAGACCTGCACCTGGAACGCTTCAACGCCGGCGACCACCTGGGTGCGGTAGCGGAAGTGGCCCGGGCCGAAAGTATTTCCCGCGTGCTGTACCCGGCCGACAGCACCGAGGCCGGCCAGGAACTGCGCCTGCGCCAGGAATATTTCTTCGTCGCGGCCTCGTTGCAAGACCTGCTTCGCCGTCACCGCAACATGCATACCTCGGTGTTGACCCTGGGCGACCACGCGGCAATCCAGCTCAACGACACTCACCCCTCGATTGCCGTGGCCGAGTTGATGCGCCAACTGGTGGACGTCTATGACGTGGCCTGGGACGCCGCCTGGCAGATCACCCAGGACACACTGTCCTACACCAACCACACGCTGCTGCCCGAAGCCCTGGAAACCTGGCCGGTGGGGCTGATGGAACGCATGTTGCCGCGGCACATGCAGATCATCTATCTGATCAACGCCCAGCACATCGATTCGTTGCGGGCCAAGGGCGTGCATGATTTCGACGTGCTGCGCTCGGTTTCGCTGATCGAAGAAGACAACGGTCGCCGGGTGCGCATGGGCAACCTGGCGTTCCTCGGCTCCCACAGCGTCAACGGCGTGTCCGGTTTGCACACACAACTCATGCGCAGCACGGTGTTCTCCGAGCTGCACAAGCTCTATCCGGAACGGATCAATAACAAGACCAATGGCATTACCTTCCGCCGCTGGCTGTTCCAGGCCAACTCGGAACTGACCTCGATGATGGTCGATGCCCTTGGCCCGAGCGTGCTCGATAACCCTGAGGAACGCTTGATCGAACTGGAGCCGTTTGCGGATAAGCCGGCGTTCCGCAAACAGTTCGCCGAGCAGCGCCTGCACAGCAAGAAAGCCCTGGCCTACCTGATCCACGAACGCCTGGGCATCGCTGTGAACCCGGCGGCGATGTTCGATGTGCAGGTCAAACGGATCCACGAGTACAAGCGCCAGTTGCTCAACCTGCTGCACACCGTGGCGCTGTACCAGGCGATCCGCGCCGAGCCGGAAGTGGACTGGGTGCCCCGGGTGAAGATCTTCGCCGGCAAGGCTGCCGCCAGTTATCACCAGGCCAAGCTGATCATCAAGCTCACCAACGACATCGCCCGGGTGGTCAACAACGACCCGACCGTGCGCGGCCTGCTCAAGGTGGTGTTCCTGCCCAACTACAACGTCAGCCTGGCGGAGAGCATCATTCCGGCGGCGGATCTGTCGGAGCAGATTTCCACGGCCGGTTTCGAGGCATCGGGCACCAGTAACATGAAATTCGGCCTCAACGGTGCGCTGACCATCGGCACCATGGACGGCGCCAACGTGGAGATGTGGGACCGGGTCGGCGACGAGCACATGTTCATCTTCGGCTTGACCGCCGAACAGGTCGAGGCGCGCAAGCGCAACGGTGAATTCAGCGCCGCGCCGGACATTGCCGCCTCCCATCGTCTCAATGACGTGTTGCAGGCGATTCGCGGCGGCGTGTTCTCACCGGACGATCCGATGCGCTACACCGGGCTGGTGGATTCGCTGGTGGACTATGACCGCTTCCTGGTCTGCGCCGACTTCGACTCGTACTGGAACGCCCAGGCCAAGGTCGAGGAACGCTGGCACGACTCCAAGCAATGGTGGCGCTCGGCGGTGCTCAACACCGCGCGCATGGGCTGGTTCTCCTCGGACCGGACCATCCGCGAATACGCCACCGACATCTGGAAGGCGCTGGAATAGCCTTTGCTGTCAGAAATGTGAGCGAAGCCCAGCGGCGATTGGGCTTCGTCGATATACTGAGCGCCAGTTTCGCCGGGCTGCGGCTCGGCTCAGTCATTGGAAATGTCCCCCATCCAGTGTGGGAGCGGGCTTGCTCGCGAAGGCGGTGTGTCTGGCGACATTCAAATTGCCTGACAC
>NZ_JALJDX010000111.1 GCF_022952855.1 Pseudomonas sp. RGM2987
GTAAAGTTATCTACCGCCATCGCGCGCAAGCTCGGCTCCCACAGGGGACTGTGCCGAGTGTGAAAGGTCACCACCCCCAGAACTGCAGCCACCAGCCATACCCCACCAGGCTGTTGGCTGATACCAGGCAGGCCAGGGCGCAGAGGCGGCGGGCGGAGGTTGTCGGTTCGAGGTGTTTGTAGCCCAGCCACAGGCTCCAGGCCATTGCGGCCAGCAGCAGCCCGGCCCTGGCGGGCTGGACCCATTCGAGCAGCAGGCCTTCGTAGCGCAGCAGTTTGACGGTGGTGGCGGACAAGCCGAGGAACAGGCCTGCTGCGCCCAGGGGTGTCAGGGTGATTGCCAGTGTCCGGTACTGTGTCGGATCGCCGGCGAGTTTCGCCGCCAGATGCATCAGCAACAGCAACGTGCTACCCAACAGCAGGGCGCTCAAGCCCAGATAGGCGAGGATGCAAGCGCCATCGAGCCAGCTGAAGCTGTCGTTGAGCTGCGGGTAGTGGGTCAGCAGCCACCAGGGCGCATTGTCCTGCAAGGCCCAGATCTCGTCATGAGCCACCAGCCACTGCGCCAGGCCTTGCTTGAGGGTGACGAACCAGGGACTTACGGTCCACTGAAAGGCGCCCATGGCCAGGCCGATGACGCCGAACAGCAGCAGGCGGACCTCCCAGGGCGAGAGCGTGTCGGCCGTTGCATCGAGAATTTCCTCGCTGCTGGAACGGGCGATCAGGCGTACCGCATCACGCTGGCCGCTGCAACGGCCGCAGGCGTGACAGTCGGCGGCGCCGCGCAGTCGGCGGATGTCCAGCAAGGGGGCGCAGTTGGGTAGCGGCCGGCGCGGCGCGGGGTTTTCCAGCCAGCGTTGTTCGTCGACCCGAAAGTGCACCGGTGCCAGGCGCGCGAGCAGGGCGAACACGCCGCTGACCGGGCACAGATAGCGGCACCAGACCCGTTTGCCCCGGGCGAACAGCAGGCCGACCAGCACCGCCGCGATGGTCGAGCCTCCCAGGATCAACAGCGCCGCCTGGGCATAATCGTAGACGCTGATCAACTGCCCATAAACCGTGGTCAGGCAGAACGCCAGGGTCGGCCAGCCGGCCCAGCGCAAGGCGCGCGGCATCCCCAGGCCCTTGCCATACTGGCTGGCCCATTCGCTCAATGCGCCTTCGGGGCACAGCACGCCGCACCAGAGCCGCCCGAACAACACGATCGACAACAACACAAACGGCCACCACAGCCCCCAGAACAGAAACTGTGCCAGCAGCGTGAGGTTGTCGAGCATCCGCGCCTGGCTGTCCGGCAATGGCGAAAAGGCCGGTACCACCAGCAGCACCACGTAAAACAGCACCACCAGCCACTGTACCCGGCGAATGGCTGCGCCGTGGCGCCGCATGCCGTCGCCCAGGCGCTGGAGCCAGGGGTTCAGGTCGGGCATGGCAGGTTTTCCGCTTTGCGTGGTCGCAGCCACCCCGCGACCATCGCCCAATAGCCCAGCCATACCAGCAAAGTCAACGCGCTGGGACTGGCGCGATAGCCGGCGAAATCCGCCAGGAACCCGCCGAACCCATGACCGTCGTCCAGTACCGCGCTGCTGTCCCACAGTGCATCGCCAATGCCGCGATACACCGCCTCGGGCCAGTCCATCGCCAGCAATTGGCCGCCGACCCGCTCGATGCCGCTGACCAGCAGGGCCGCCCCCAGCAACAGCAGAATCGCTTCGCTGATGGCGAAGAAACGCGGCCAGGAAATCAACCGGCGGCTGGAGTGCAGCAGCGACACGGTCAGCAACGACAGCACCAGGCCGGCCACCGCGCCCACGGCGAACAGGCCCAACTGCGGTCCTTGCAGGCGAGCACCGGCGCCGTACAGGAAAACCACAGTCTCACTGCCTTCGCGACTGACTGCCAGCAACGCCAACACCAACAGTCCCAGGCCTCCCTGGCGACTCAGACGGTGGTCGGCGTGGCGAGTCAAATCGTGTTTCAGCATGCGCGCATTGCGGTGCATCCAACCGACCATCTGCACGATCAGCAGGCTGGCGAGCAGTGCCAGTGACGCCTGGAACCATTCGTTGGCCGCGCCGCTCATGGCTTGGCCCGCCAACAGGATCAGCCCGGCCAGCACGCCAGAAAGCAGCAGACCCAATGCCGCGCCCGCCCAAACGTAGCGCACCAATTGGCTGGCTTGCTGCTGGCGGCTGACCCAGGCCTGGAGAATGCCGATTACCAGCAACGCCTCGACGCTTTCGCGCCAGACTATGAACATGGATTGAGTCATGAAACGCCTCCTGCTGGCGATTACTGGGCGAGGATTCCGCCTTCCGGCAGCTGCGGATTGAACTCGTCGAAGAACGGGTAGTGTCCGGGACGCAGCGGGTGGATGACCACGAAGGTCGTGACACCGGGCGACAGGACTTTCTCCACCCGCAGCGGCGTGCTCTCGAATTCCGCCGGGCCCTGGCCGATATTCTTCAGCACGATCTTGAAACGCTGGCCCGCCGGGACTTCCAGCAGCGCTGGGGTGAAGTGTCCGTCGCGGATGCTCAGTTCATACGTGGGCAGTTGCGCATGGGCGATGCAAGGCAATACCAGGCCGGCGAGCATCCACCAGGTCAGGCGTCGGTGGCTCGCGACGTGCGTCACGCCGAGTGGGGAACTCATCAGTACCCGCCTTTTTTACCGATCCCGGCATAGACGAATTCGTAGTGCAATTCACAGCGTTCGAACCAGGGGGCGACGCCGGTCTCCTTGTCGGTATGACGACCGAGGGAGGCATGCCCGCCGGGCGGTAGTACGGTGAAGGTCAGCTGGTATTGACCGGGGCCGAGCAGTTTGACGTTGTCGCCATAATGCGGACCGTCATTGGCGACCATGGCGTGGAAGTCCCCTTTGAGCTCGGTCTCGTTACCCTGTTTTTTCAGTAGGAACGACACGTTCAGGTAGGGCACGAAACTGCCTTCCTGGAAGCCTTGCTTGTTGTCTGCCGTGGCGCGGATGTCGGCTTCCAGATGCACATCAGAGTCCGCCGTGGGACGCATCATGCCGGCCGGAGCCATCTCAATCGGTTGCAGATACACCGCGCCGACTTCCAGCCCCGGACACAGTTGCGGCTCGCCGATGGGATATTCCTTGGCCTGGGCCAGGGGCGCGAGAAACAGCAGGGCGAGAGACAGGGGAGCAAGGGTACGCATGATGACTTCCTGGATTGGCAAAAAAGATGGCCGAGTCTAGGAAGCTTTGCTGCGAATAATAATGATTATTGTCAATTTTCAGCGTGATTGTGCTAAGCCGTTACCAAGGCGACTTCTTGATCGAAATCAAGGGAAGCCCGGGCCCGGCGCGGTAGGGTGCAGGTACACCCATCTGTCAGCGGGGTTCCCATGGCCAAGCCGTTTCCTCTCAGCCCTAAGCATCCCGAGCGCATCTGCTGGGGCTGCGACCGCTATTGCGCAGCCAGCGCCCTGGCGTGCGGCAACGGTGCCGATCGAACGATGCACCCGGCCGAGATGATCGGGGAGGATTGGTATCTGCATGGAGATTGGGGGGTGGAGTTGACGGACGTCACGGACCAGTCCGCAGATCAAAGTACCCATCTGAAGGAGTAAGCCAAACCGGTGGCGAGGGAGCTTGCTCCCGCTGGGCTGCGCAGCAGCCCCAAAAGCTTGCGGTCGCTGCGCAACCGAGCGGGAGCAAGCTCCCTCGCCACGGTTCGTTTCAAGCAGACTTATTCAGAGTTTCGGCAACTGCCCAACCCGGCCCATCATCTCCGTCACAATCTGCAAGTCCAGCAGGAACTGCTCCACCGTCTTGAACTCGTTGTCGTTATGCCCGGTGTATTTGACGTCGGGCATCGCCAGGCCGAACTGCACGCCGTTGGGCAGGTCATGTACCGAGGTGGCGCCGGCGGAAGTGCCGTATTTGTGCTCCATCCCGAGGTTTTCACTGGCAACGGCCAACAACGCCTTGACCCATTCGCCTTCAGGGTTGCGGTACATCGGCTCGTCGAGGGAGTAGTCGAAGGCCACGACCACCTTGGATTTCCCGGTCCAGGCGCTCAGCTTGTCGGCGATTTCAGTCTTCAGTGCCTCAGTGGTCTTGCCCACCGGCACCCGCAGGTTGACGGCCAGCTTGAAGGTCTTCTCGTCCATCCCGACATAGGTCAGGGAGGCGGTGAGCGGGCCCATGAAGGCGTCGGAGAAGCCGATCCCCAGTTTTTTGCCCAGGTAGTCCAGGCCCCAGTTATCGGCGGCGTAGCGGGCGGCGTCGGTGATGTGGTTGTGCTTGAGCGCGACCTTGCCGTCGAGGCCGTTGATGAACACCAGCATCCGTGCCACTGGGTTAACCCCGGACTCCGGCTCGGAGGAGTGCGCCGAAACGCCGGTGAAGGTCAGCTGGACGTCCTTGCCGGCCACCTGGGAGGTCACCTGGAAGTCGCCACCATTGTTCTTGGCATATTCGCTACCGGCCTTGAGCAGGGCAGCGGCCAATTCTGCAGGTTTGTCGCTGGCGAAGGTGGCCACTGAGGTGGATGGGATCTGGTTGGTCGCCAGGCCGCCGGTCAGCCCGGTGATTTCAGCGCCCTGGCCCTGTGCGCTGCGTCGGGCAAAATTCGCCATGACCGTGCCGTAGCCTTTTTCGGCGATCACCACCGGGTAGCCGCCGTCCAGCGCCAGGTTGTAGTTGGGCGTCGGGTTGCGTTCGAAGTAATAAGGGATCGCGTCACCGCTGGTTTCTTCGGTGGTATCGACCAGTAGCTTGAAGTTGCGCGCCAGGGGCAGCTTTTCTTCCTTGATGATCTTCATCGCGTACAGCGCCACCACGATACCGTTCTTGTCGTCCTCGGTGCCGCGGCCATACATGCGATCACCCACCAGGGTGACCTTGAACGGATCGAGCCGGGTGCCGTCCTTCAACACCCAGTTTTCCGGCGTCACCGGCACTACGTCGGCATGGGCGTGGATGCCCACGACTTCATCACCGCTGCCTTCGAGGGAAATCTCATAGACGCGGTTGTCGACATTGCGAAAGTTCAGGTTGAAGGACTTTGCCAGACTCTGGATCTTATCGGCGATCTTCAGGAACTCGGGGTTCTCGTGCTGGGCTACGCCTTCCTTGCGAAAGGTCGGAATGGCGACCAGTTCCTTCAAGGTTTCGGTGGCCGCGTTGCCATACTTCACCCGCGCGTAGAGGCCGAGCAGGCGATGGATCTCGTTCTGCTGTTCGGCCGTCAGGGTTTTGCTGCCGAGGAACCCGTCGATGGCCGGGCCAAGGTTGGCGGTTTCTGCCACGTTACTCTTGCCGACGCTCGCCAGGAACTGACGAAAATCCGTCACCGAGCTGTCGGAGAAGCTCTTGACGATGGTGGCGCTCTGTTGCGCGCTGATATTGGCGAAGACGGGTGTGGTGATCGAGGCGAGGCTGGACAGCATCAGGGTGGTCACGGCCAGATGCTTGAACGAAAAGTCCATTGCAGGGCATTCCTTTGCAGAAGGTTGGAAGAGAGCGTCTTTCGACGAAACAATCACTTACAACCTAACACCGTGAGGAGGCCTGTACAAAAAAATGTGGCTGCGGCGAACACTTATGTAGGGATCGCTATGGCCTTATGTGGGAGCGGGGGGGCAAGCCCGCTCCCACAAGAGCTAGCGGTGGGTACCCATATTTCGACCACACCGCAGAACCAGATGGGAGCGAGCTGCAGCGGTTCAATGCGGCGCGCGAGGAATGGTCTTGAGCAAATCCTCAGGGCTGATGTAACCAACCACCGGCTCCGCCGTGCTGCCCGGCAGCGGCAGGTCAAGGATGTGGCCCTTGATCTTGCCCACCACATGCATTTCGCAAGGCTTGCAGTCGAACTTCAACGTCAGGACTTCATCACCATGGATCAACTGCATCGGCGCGACCTTGGTACGCACGCCGGTGACGCCCTTGGCCTGTTTGGGGCAGAGGTTGAAGGAGAAGCGCAGGCAGTGCTTGGTGATCATCACCGGCACTTCGCCGGTCTCTTCGTGGGCCTCGAACGCCGCATCGATCAGCTTGACGCCGTGGCGGTGGTAGAAATCGCGGGCCTTCTGGTTGTAGACGTTCGCCAGGAACGACAGGTGCGACTCCGGGTACACCGGTGGCGGGCTGGTCTCGGCCTTGCGCCCGCCCCGTGGATGAGCCGCGACCCGGGCAGCGGTCAGCGCCTCGATGGCTTCCCGGCGCAGGGCCTTGAGCTGTGAGTTGGGAATGAAGAACGCCTGGGGCGCATCCAGCTCGACCGCCGTGGCGTGATATTCGGTGGTGCCCAACTGGCCGAGCAGGTCGCGCAGTTGCTCCAGGGCCTGTTCCGGCTTGTTGGCGAGGCCGAACGGCCCGTCCAGGGCGACTCTGGCGCGGATGCCTTCCTCGCTGGTGGCGGTCAGTTCCAGGCGTTCTTCGCGCAGGCGGGCGACCCAGGCCAGGCCGACCCGGCGCTCGGAGGAGATCTTGAGCAGCGCTTGCTGCCAGTTGTGGTCCAGGTTGCGGCTCAATGGGTGGTTGGGGCGCAACTGGTACATGCCCGCCGGCATCTCGTTGGGCTCCACGCGGTAGCGGTAGCGCTTCTGGCCGTCTTCCTCGAACTCGCCCTTGGGCTCGGCGATGTTGGCCCGGAAGCCCACGACTTCGCGCTTGACCAGCACATTGAGGCCGTCGCCGTTGGACAGTGGATCGAAGGTCACCACCTGCAGGTCGCGCTTGCCGACTTTCTCCACCACGCCCACCGGCACACCGGTAAAGGTCGGCGAATCGAAGGCGCCGATGTCGATCTTGCGCTCGCTGACGAAATAATCGGTGCTGCCACGGTGGAAGGTCTTTTCCGGGTCGGGCACGAAGAAGTGCGCGGTACGGCCGCTGGAGGCGCGGGCCAGATCCGGACGGTCTTCGAGGACGTCGTCCAGGCGTTGGCGGTAATAGGCAGTGATGTTCTTCACATAGCCCATGTCCTTGTAGCGCCCTTCGATCTTGAACGAGCGCACGCCGGCCTCCACCAGGGCGCGGATGTTGGCGCTCTGGTTGTTGTCCTTCATCGACAGCAGGTGTTTTTCGTAGGCAACCACGCGGCCCTGGTCATCCTTCAGGGTGTAGGGCAGGCGACAGGCCTGGGAGCAATCGCCCCGGTTGGCGCTGCGGCCGTTCTGCGCATGGGAGATGTTGCACTGCCCGGAAAACGCCACGCACAGCGCGCCATGGATAAAGAATTCGATGGCCGCTTCGGTTTCGTCGGCGATGGCGCGGATTTCCGCAAGGTTCAGCTCACGGGCCAAAACCAGCTGCGAAAACCCGGCCTGGTCGAGGAATTTGGCCCGTGCCAGGGTGCGAATGTCGGTCTGGGTGCTGGCGTGCAGCTCGATGGGCGGGATGTCCAGCTCCATCACCCCCAGGTCCTGGACGATCAAGGCATCGACGCCAGCGTCGTACAGTTGGTGGATCAGCTGGCGGGCCGGCTCCAGCTCGTTGTCGTGCAGGATGGTGTTGATCGTGGTGAAGACGCGGGCGTGGTAGCGATGGGCGAATTCCACCAGCCGGGCAATATCGCCCACTTCGTTGCAGGCGTTGTGCCGTGCGCCGAAACTCGGGCCCCCGATGTACACGGCGTCGGCGCCATGCAGGATGGCCTCGCGGGCAATGGTCACGTCGCGGGCGGGGCTGAGCAGTTCCAGGTGATGTTTGGGCAAGGACATTGGTTTTTTAGTCAGGCTGGTCACGGTCGAAGCGAGCATTGTAGCCGCCAGGCGCCTGACAGGCACCTGCCGACTTGGTTTTGCGCGCTGCGGAGCGATACACGGCGACTATTGTGGTGTCAGGCCGGCGCTGCACCAACGGTTTCGACCGGTGTTCTTGGCCAGGTACAAGAAGGCGTCGGCGGCCTTGATCAGCATGGCCGGGGTGACCTCTTCGGTGCCTGGCTGGCTGGTGGTAATGCCCGCGCTGGCGGTGACCATGCCCAGCGGATGGTCGGCGTGTTCGATATTCAGGTTCCGGACCGATTCGAGGACTTCCTGGGCGATCTTCGCCGCACCCACACCGTTGGTATTGGGGAGCAGGATGGTGAATTCTTCGCCACCGTAGCGGACCGCCAGGTCTCCGGCGCGTTTGATCGTCTGCTGGATCGCCGCGGCAATGGCCCGCAGGCATTCATCACCGGCAGCATGGCCATATTTGTCGTTGTAGCGCTTGAAGTAGTCGACATCGAGCATGATCAGCGCCAGGGACGTGCCCTGGCGCTTGGCCAGGCGAATCTCATCGGCCAGGGCAATGTCCAGCCGCCGGCGGTTGCCCAGGCCGGTCAGGCTGTCGGTCAGGGCCATGCCGCGCATGGTCTCGTGGGCGCTGCGGATCTGCTTCTCCATGGTCATCCGGTAGCGCAGCTGGCTCAGGACGATCAGCCCGAAACCAACGAGTATGGTGATCAGGAACACCAGCACGATGCCGGTCTTGAGCAGGTCGCGACGCCAGGGCGCGATAATCGACTCGCGGGACAGGCCGGCTTCCACCACCAATGGGTAAGTGGTCAGGGCGCGGTAGCCGTACAGGCGTTCGGTGTCGTCGATGACCGCCCTGGCTTCGGCGATGCCCTGGTTCGAGGTGGGCAGGAAGTTCTTGAAGATCACACTGTTGACCAGGCTCTTGCCCACCACCGAGGCCACGAACGGCCGGCGCACCAGGATGGTCCCGCTGCGCGTGGCGAGGACCAGGGCGCCCTTGTCGTCGATCTTGAAGTCGCCATAGTAGTCGACGAAGTAGCTGACCTTGACCGTGCCCAGCATCACACCAGCGAACGAGCCGTCGGGATTGTTCAGGCGACGGGAGATCGGAATGATCAGGTCGTTGGTAGAGCGGCTCCTGATCACCTCGCCGATCCGCACATTCCGATCCTCGTGGGTACGGTGATACTGGAAATAGTCACGGTCGGCGTTGTTCGGCATTTCCGGGGTCACTTCCTTGTCGGTGACCACCCATTCACCGTCGGGACCGTAGATAAACAGCCCATGCAGTTGCGGCATGATGGCCGATTGCTGCACCAGCAGCTTGTGAATGCGTGGGATGTCCATGTTCTGCAGGCCGTCACCTTCCACGCGCTCGCTGAGGGCCGCGGTCACCACGTCCACCTGGCGAATGGTGTCTTCGGCGTGCTGGGCCGTCGCTCGCGCCAGGTTGGTCACCGAATCGCGGGCCGAGGCAAAGGCCGCACGATAATCGCGCCAAGTCCGCCAGCCTTCCACGGCCAGGAAGGCCAGGACCACCACCAGCATGAAGCTCACCGTGAGTCGCAACGCCGCTCCAGTGCGTGCAGCCTGGGGGGAGAAGGCTTCATCAGCGCTATCGAGCGTGGGCTCCGGCCGTTTGCGTCCGAGCATTAACATTTCCTTTACGACAGTTCTGCGCACTAATGGGTGCGCAGCTTATCTTATTCGAACCCGGCGCAATATTGCCTGGGAGAGAACGGGCTCCCTGGCCACGGATCCGGTCAGCCACAGTGTTTGGCGAAGGAGACTACATGAAAGTTGGCGTCATTTCCGATACCCACGGTTTGCTGCGCCCGCAAGCGCTTGCGGCGCTCGAGGGTTGTGAGCGAATCATCCATGCCGGCGACATCGGCAGCGCCGAGATCCTCGACCAGTTGGCGGCTATAGCTGCGCTGCACGTGGTGCGTGGCAACAATGATTCAGGTACCGAGTGGGCCGCGTCCGTGGCCGAACACCTGCGATTCGAGCTCTGTGGCTGGCCGGTGCTGCTGGTGCATGACATCGCTGATGTGCCGGCGCTGCTCGAACCGGGGGTGAAGCTGGTGATTACCGGACATTCGCATAAGCCGAAAATCGAATGGCGGGAGGATCGGCTCTACCTGAACCCCGGTAGCGCCGGTCGCCGACGCTTCAAGCTGCCGGTGACGTTGGCGTTGCTGGAGGTGAATGCGGGAGGGATTGAACCGCGGATTGTGCAGTTATTGGACTGAGGCTGCGGCGCAGGAGGCGCTCCGGTCGCCTTATGGGCCACCGCAATCGCGAGCAAGCTCGGTCCCACAGTGGGTTATGGGGGGCTCATAATTTTCAGGCACGCCGCAGACTCTGTGGGAGCGGGCTTGCTCGCGAAAGCGGTCTGGCAGCCGACATCTTCGGTGGCTGAACCATCGCCTTCGCGAGCAAGCCCGCTCCCACAGGAAACCTGCGGTGTGTCTATTGGTGCTTATCGCGCCCCTTGAGCTTCAGCCAGCGTCGGGTAATCGGTGTAGCCACGTTCATCGCCCTGGTAGAAAGTCGCCGCATCAGGGGCGTTCAGTGGTTGGCCGAGTTTGAAGCGTTCCACCAGGTCGGGGTTGGCCAGGAATGGAGTACCGAACGCGACCAGGTCCGCTTCGCCGCGGCTGATGGCGGTGGCGGCGCGTTCGGCGCTGTAACCGCCGTTGGCGATGTAGGGGCCATTGAAGTGGCGCTTGAGGGCCCGGAAGTCGAACGGCCCTTCACCTGCTTCCACGATGTGCAGGTAGGCCAGGCCATAGCGGCTGAGCATGCCGGCTGCGTGTTCGAAGGTCGCCTGGGGATCGCTGTCGCTCATCGAAAAGTAGCTGAAGATCGGCGACAGCCGCACGCCGACACGACTGGCGCCGAACACTTCGATCACCGCCTCGACCACTTCCTTGAGCAAGCGCGCCCGGTTCTCGACGGAACCGCCGTAGGCGTCGGTGCGCTTGTTGGTGCCGTCGCGCAGGAACTGGTCAATCAGGTAGCCATTGGCGCCATGGATCTCCACGCCATCGAACCCGGCCAGTTTTGCATTGCAGGCGGCCTGCCGGAAGTCGGCGACCACGCCCGGGATCTCATCCAGCTCCAACGCCCGTGGCAGTTCGTAGGGCTTCAGACCTTCGATGGTGTAGATCTCGCCGTCGGCCTTGATCGCCGAAGGCGCCACCGGCTGGGCGCCGTTCACCTGCACCAGCGGATGGGACAAGCGGCCAACGTGCCAGAGCTGCAGGAATATCTGGCCGCCCTCGGCGTGCACCGCCTCGGTCACCTGTTTCCAACCGGCGATCTGTTGCGGGGTGAAAATCCCTGGGGTGCGCAGGTAGCCCTTGCCCTGGGCCGAGACCTGGGAGCCTTCGGTGATGATCAGGCCGGCCCCGGCCCGTTGGCTGTAGTACTCGGCCATCAAGGGCGAGGCCACATCACCTGAGCCTGCGCGGCTGCGGGTCATCGGCGCCATGACCATGTGGTTTTTCAGGGACAGTTTGCCGAGGAGCGCGGGAGACAACAGCGGATTGAGATCGATGCGGGTCATGGTTTCACCTGGAGGTGTGAGGTCGATGAGTGAAGGATAAGCACCTACCCATGGGTTGATTAGTCGATACAATCGGATTGAACTCATCCAAAAAAAGCAGTAATGGCGGCGCTATGCTCGATCTCAATGACGTTGCACTGTTTGTCCAGGTGGTCCGCAGTGGCAGCTTTGCCGAAGCGGCGCGGCAGTTGGGGATGCCATCCAATACCGTGAGCCGCCGGGTGCAGCAGTTGGAAGGCCAGCTTGGCAAGCGACTGCTGCAACGCTCCACCCGCAAACTCATGCTGACCCAGGCGGGGCAGACGTTCTATGAGCGTTGCGTCAACGCGGTGGACGGACTGAACGATGCCGGTCAGGAGTTGATGGCAGGGAGCGGCGAGCCCGCAGGCCTGGTGCGTATCGCGGCGATGGCGGACTTCTTCGATGTGTTCCCGATGGACTGGGTTGCCGATTTTCTTGCCGCGTACCCGCGGGTGAAACTCGAGTTTGTACTCAGTGACGCCCGTGTCGACCTGATTGCCGACCGTATCGACGTGGCCTTTCGGGGCGGGGTGTTGCGGGACTCAGGTTACGTCGGCCGGCAATTGCTGAAAAACGACGGCGACGGCATGACCGCCAGCCCGGCGTACATCGCCGCCCGGGGCATGCCCACTTCGCTGCTGGATCTGGCCGACCACGACGCCGTGAGCTTCGCCCATCCCAGCGGCCTGACCCACTGGCGCCTGGTCGGCCCGGATGGGACCGAGCAAGACGTGCAGATGCCCAGTCGTTTCAACGCCAATACTGCCCAAGCGCTGCGCAAGGCGGCGGTGGCGGGCCTCGGCATCGCGGTCCTGCCGTCGGCGTTGAGCCGCATGGACCTGCAAGCCGGTAGGTTGGTGCGGGTACTGCCGCAATATCAGCGCCTGGGCTTTGGCTTGAATGTGCTCTACCCGAGCCGACGTCAATTACCGCCAGCGGTCTCGGCGTTCATCGGGCTGGTGATGGAGAAACTTGCGCTCAAGGCGTTTCCAGCCCGGTGGGAGTAGAGCAGTGGGTGACGCTTGTGGTGCGTATGCAGCACCTCTGTGATGGAACAGGCCGAGCACGAGCAGGTATCCAGGAAGTTTCGTATCCATTCGCGGTTGCTATACAGAGCGATACAAATGCCTGGGTCAAGAGATCCCCTGTGGGAGCGAGCAAGCCCGCTCCCACAGGTTCGTGGCGTTAGCAGAGAGTTACTGAGCCGCAGGAACCGCCAGCCACTGGCCGATCACCTTCTGGTAACTGCCATTGGCCTTGCTCAAGTGCAGCCACTGGTCGACGTACATCTTCCAGGTGCTGTCATCGCGCGGCAGCAGGTAGGCCTTTTCACCATATTGCAGGTAATGGGTCGGGTTGACGGCGCACAGGCCAGGTTTGAGTTTTTGCTGGTAGAGCGCTTCCGAGGCGTCGGTGATCATCACGTCGGCTTTCTTGTCCAGCAGTTCCTGGAAGATGGTCACGTTGTCGTGGAATGCCAGCTGGCCCTTGGGCAGGAAGGCCCGCACGAAGGCTTCGTTGGTGCCGCCGGCCGGCTCCACCAGGCGCACCGAAGGCTGGTTGATCTGCTCGATGGTCTGGTAGCGCGCCTGGTCCTCACAGCGCACCAATGGGATCTTGCCGTCCACGTCCAGGGTGTTGCTGAAATAGGCTTTCTTCTGGCGTTCCAGGGTCACCGAGATGCCGCCCATGCCAATGTCGCACTTGCCTGCCAACATGTCCGGCATCAGGGTTTTCCAGCTGGTCTGGACCCACTGCACCTTGACCCCCAGGCTTGCGGCCAGCGAACGCGCCATGTCGATGTCGATCCCTTCATACTCGCCGGTGTCTGCCTTGTAGGTGTAGGGCTTGTAGTCGCCGGTGGTGCAGACCTTGAGTTCGCCGCGTTGCAGGACCTCGTCCAGGTGTGAGGCGGCAGGCTCAGCCACGGCGCCGCCGCAGAGCGTCAGCAGGCCGAAGATCGTCATTGTGCTTGTTGTTTTTTTCATGGGTTGGACGGCTCGCGAACAAAGGAGGGGAGTGGGGCAGTGTAGTAAAACGCGGTGTGGGCTGTCACCGGAGCGTGCGCGGGCTATGCAACCCTGTGGCGGGGGAGCTTGCTCCCGCTCGATTGCGCAGCAATCGTCAGAGCC
>NZ_JALJDX010000110.1 GCF_022952855.1 Pseudomonas sp. RGM2987
TTTTTTGGGAGCGCTTCGCACTCCAGCGGGAGCAAGCTCCCTCGCCACGGGATGGGGAGCAGGCTTTGTTTTGATTGATCGGCCTAGCCAGGAAGGTTGCCTGTCAAGTATTGCCCTTGGGCAGTTTCCATTAGCGATTTCGAGAGACGGATGAACATCACCACCTTTGCCAAACGCCTTTGCCTGCTAGTCCCGCTGCTGCTTTCACCCGCCGCGTTCGCGGTCGAAATGATGCCGGCGCCCCCTCAACTGGCCGCCAAGTCCTTTGTGCTCATGGATGCCAGCAGCGGCGAAGTGCTGGTGGAGAACAACGGTGACCAGCGCCTGCCACCGGCCAGCCTGACCAAACTGATGACCGCCTACATCGCGACCCTGGAAATCCGTCGCGGCCAGATCGGTGAAAACGATCCGGTGACCGTCAGCGAAAACGCCTGGCGCACCGGCGGTTCGCGGATGTTCATCAAGGTCGGTTCGCAAGTGACCGTCAGCGACCTGCTGCATGGCATCATCATCCAGTCCGGCAACGACGCCAGCGTCGCCCTGGCCGAGCACATCGCCGGCAGCGAAGACGCGTTCGCCGACATGATGAACAAGACCGTGGCCGACCTGGGCATGACCAACAGCCACTTCATGAACCCCACCGGCCTGCCGAACCCCGAGCACTACTCGTCGGCGCACGACATGGCGCTGCTGGCCCGGGCCATCATCCACGAAGACCCGGCGCACTATGCCATCTACTCCCAGAAGGAATTTTTCTGGAACGGCATCAAGCAACCCAACCGTAACCTGCTGCTGTGGCGCGACAAGACCGTTGATGGCCTGAAGACCGGCCACACCGATGAAGCCGGCTACTGCATGGTGTCTTCAGCCGTTCGTGACGGCATGCGCCTGATCGCCGTGGTCTTCGGCACCAGCAGTGAAGTGGCCCGTGCCGCCGAGACCCAGAAGCTTTTGACCTATGGCTTCCGCTTCTTCGAAACCCAGACTTTCTATCAGAAGGGCACCGAGCTGGCCCAGGCCCAGGTGTGGAAGGGCACCAGCAACCAGGTCAAGGCCGGCCTGGCCCAGGACCTGACCATGACCTTGCCTAAAGGCCAGCTCAAGAAGCTCGCCGCGAGCATGACCATGAACCCGCAACTGACCGCGCCTATCGCCAAGGGCGACGTGATCGGTAAGGTCGAAGTCAAACTGGACGACAAAGTGGTGCACAGCGCCGACCTGATCGCGCTGGACGCGGTCGAGGAAGGTGGTATCTTCCGCCGCATGTGGGATAGCATCCGTCTATTCTTCTACGGCTTGTTCAACTGATTCGAGTGTTGACCTGCATGGCCCCGTTCCGATCCGGCGCGGGGCCATGTTCGTTACCACGGCTTGCGAGGCCGTTACGCCATGACAGACTCTGAAGTAAAGGCACCAAAGATCGAATTTCCCTGCGCGGATTACCCGATCAAGGTGATTGGCGACACCGGTGTGGGGTTCAAGGACAAGATCATCGCGATCCTTGAAAAACATGCCACCGTTGATCTCAAGTCCCTGGCCGAGCGCCAGAGCACCAACGGCAAGTACACGACGATCCAGTTGCACATCATCGCCACCGGCCAGGAACAGCTCTACGACATCAACAGCGAGCTGCGAGCGACCGGTTTCGTGCACATGGTGTTGTGATGCCGGGCACGCTGGGCTTTCGCGAGCTGGGGCGGATGGCTTACGAGCCGGTCTGGCATGCCATGCAACGTTTCACCAACGAGCGTGGCACCGGCGCAGAGGATGAAGTCTGGCTGGTGGAGCACCCGTCGGTATTCACCCAGGGCCAGGCCGGCAAGGCCGAGCACCTGTTGATGCCGGGCGATATCCCGGTGGTGAAAGTCGACCGGGGCGGCCAGGTGACCTACCATGGCCCAGGCCAGTTGGTGGCTTATCTGCTGTTGGACGTGCGCAAGCTGGGGTTTGGCGTGCGCGAGCTGGTCACCCGCATGGAGACCTGCCTGATCGAGCTGCTGGCCAGTTATGGCGTGGCGGCGGCGGCCAAGCCGGATGCGCCGGGTGTCTACGTCGATGGCGCGAAGATCGCCTCCCTGGGCCTGCGGATCCGCCACGGTTGTTCGTTTCACGGCCTGGCGCTGAACGTGGACATGGATCTTGCGCCATTCCGACGGATTAATCCCTGTGGCTACGCGGGGCTGGCAATGACCCAGCTGCGCGATCACACAGGACCGATTGAATTTGCCGAGGTAAGTGCCCGGCTGCGCGCGCAGCTCGTCAAACACCTCGACTATGCTGAGCAGACGACCCTTACGGGCGGAATCGACTGATATGACTACTGATGCAGTGCAAACCGTAATCCCGACGCAGGACGTTACCGAGCGTCCGGCCCCACGTGCCAAGGTCGAGGCCGGCGTCAAGCTGCGCGGCGCCGAGAAGGTTGCACGCATCCCGGTCAAGATCATCCCGACCACCGAACTGCCGAAGAAGCCTGACTGGATTCGCGTGCGGATCCCGGTTTCGCCGGAAGTCGACCGCATCAAGGCCCTGCTGCGCAAACACAAGCTGCACAGCGTTTGCGAAGAGGCTTCCTGCCCGAACCTGGGCGAGTGCTTCTCCGGCGGCACCGCCACGTTCATGATCATGGGCGACATCTGCACCCGTCGCTGCCCGTTCTGTGACGTCGGCCACGGCCGGCCGAAGCCTCTGGACGCGAACGAGCCGCAAAGCCTGGCCATCGCCATCGCTGATCTGAAGCTCAAGTACGTGGTCATCACCTCGGTGGACCGCGACGACCTGCGCGACGGCGGTGCCCAGCACTTTGCCGACTGCATCCGCGAGATCCGCAAGCTGTCGCCGAACGTGCAGCTTGAAACCCTGGTCCCGGACTACCGTGGCCGCATGGACATCGCCCTGGAAATCACCGCCGCCGAGCCGCCGGATGTGTTCAACCACAACCTGGAAACCGTGCCACGCCTGTACAAGGCTGCCCGCCCGGGGTCGGATTACCAGTGGTCGCTGACCTTGCTGCAGCGCTTCAAGCAGATGATGCCGCACATTCCGACCAAGTCCGGGTTGATGCTGGGCCTGGGGGAAACCGATGAGGAAGTGATCGAGGTCATGAAGCGTATGCGTGAACATGACATTGATATGCTGACGCTGGGGCAGTATCTGCAGCCTTCGCGCAGTCACTTGCCGGTGCAGCGGTTTGTGCATCCGGATACCTTTGCCTGGTTTGCGGAGGAGGGGTACAAGATGGGCTTCAAGAATGTGGCTTCGGGGCCGTTGGTGCGGTCTTCGTATCATGCGGATGAGCAGGCTAAGTTGGTCAAGGCTGAGTTGTTGGGGACCTGATCGTAGGGTGTATATCCGTTGCTGCGGTAACGGCCGCTTATGGTTCCGCTCTTACAGCGGGTCACTTTTGGCAAACGCCCCAAAAGTAACCAAAAGGTCTTTGCCCCACCACTCGGCCCCTCGCTAAGGCTCGGTGTGCCCTCACTCCGGCATTGCTCCGTGGGCCCGCCGCGAAGGGCCATCCATGGCCCAGCGCGGCTACCTCGGCATCCATGCCGAGGTGCCCACTACGCAATGCCTGCGTTCGGCCATCGTGGTTAACGGGGCGCCCAAGATCAAAAGCAAAGCAAAGCAAAGCAAAGCAAAAGCGGGCTTAGGTCGATCTGTTTCTTATGGCTGTACCTAATCTGATTGTGGGAGCGAGCCTGCTCGCGATGCGGCGGCACATACGACATCAATGCAAACTGACCCACCGCCATCGCGAGCAAGCCCGCTCCCACAGGGGCTCTGTATTGGGCACAAAATTGATGTTTAGTGAAGATCCAGTGTGGGAGCGGGCTTGCTCGCGAAGAGGCCATCTTCTACGACATTGATGCAAGCTGATCCACCGCCATCGCGAGCAAGCTCGCTCCCACAGGGGATTGGTGGTGGATGCAGGATTTGCGGCTGTTGAGCCGTCATGTGGGAGCGAGCTTGCTCGCGATAGCAATACTGTTTTTAGGTAAATGCACCCGCACCAGCTTTTGCTCTGCTCTGCTCTGTTTTTGATCTTGATCTTGATCTTGATCTTGATCTCGAAGCCCCATTAACCACGACGGCCGAACGCAGGCGTTGCGTAGTGGGCATCCCGGCATGGATGCCGGGATAGCCGCGCTGGGCCATGGATGGCCCTTCGCGGCGGGCCCGCGGAGCAATGCCGGAGTGAGGGCACACCGAGCCTAGGCGAGGTGCCAAGTGGTGGGGCAAAGCGCTTTTGGTTACTTTTGGCGCTCTTCCAAAAGTGACCCGCTGTAAGAGCGGAACCATAAGCGGCCGTTACACAAAAAACGGATATACACCCCAACACACGAAACACCAACACACGAACACCCAGCGATTCCAAACCGGGAGCCCCATGGATGACCGTTCAACCCACCCACACCCTTAATCCCCATCAGCCCGTCCCGGCCCTGCCAAAGGAAGGACTGATCGGAGTGATCGCCCCAGCCGGTCCCGCCCCACTGGACACGGAAAAGGCCAAGCAATGGATGCGCACCCACGGTCACGAGTTGAAAATCTTCCCAGGCGTCCATGAAAAGAACGGCTACCTGGCCGGCAGTGACGACACACGCCTCAACGACCTGCACAACGCCTTCGCCGACCCCGAGGTCGCTGCAATCATCTGCCTGCGCGGCGGCTACGGCACGCCGCGCCTGCTGGACCGCCTCGACTTCGACCTCCTACGGCGTAACCCCAAGCCGTTCGTTGGCTACAGCGACATCACCGCCCTGCACCTGGCCATCAGCCGATACGCAGGGTTCGTCACGTTCCACGGGCCACTGCTCAACGCCGATCTGCTGGGCGACAAAGAGCCACCCACCGTCACCTCGCTTTTCAGCCTGCTGCGCGGGCAGTTGAAGGCCGGCAGTGCGCTGGCTCATCCCGTCGCCTACCCACTGACCACCGTCGAACCCGGCATCGCCCATGGACGCTTGCTGGGGGGCAACCTGTCGATCATCGCCGCGACCATGGGCACGCTTTACCAGATCGATGCCGAAGGCGTGATTCTGTTCATCGAGGACGTCAACGAGCCGCTGTATCGCATCGACCGGTTGCTGACCCAGCTGCGCCTGGCTGGCACCTTGGCCAAGCTGCGCGGCGTGCTGGTGGGCGACATCGCGGGGGTAGAGGTCGAGGCGTTGAACCGCTTGCTCAAGCAGACCTTCGAGCCACTGAAGATTCCGGTGTTGTCCGGTTGGCGCAGTGGGCATTGCGATCCGAACCTGACGTTGCCGATGGGGGCGTTGGTGAGGCTGGATGCGGGGGAGAAGAGGTTGGTGTTGGAGCAGGATGTGGTGGTCACACGTTAATCCTGTGTCGTTTGCGACTCAGTCTTCGCGAGCAAGCCCGCTCCCACAGGTTGATCGTGTTTCCATGAAGGAACGCGGTCCCTGTGGGAGCGGGCTTGCTCGCGAAAGCGGCAGTCGCCATCAAGACAATCTTCAGCGGCTACGCAACGCCTCCAGCAATTTATGCGTCGGATACCCATCCGCCGGCCAGCCGAATGACTGCTGGGCGCTGCGGATCGCCTTGCGGGTGTTGGCGCCGATGATGCCGTCGGGGTTGCCCGCGTCGTAGTTGTGCTGGCCCAGCAGCGTCTGCAGTTCGATGCGTTCGGTGCGGCTCAGGGGCAGGTCTTCCTTGGGCCATTGGCCGTAGACCAGGCCACCGCCGCTGAAGCGTTCCGACAACAGCCCCACCGCCAACGCATAGGACGACGAGTTGTTGTACTTGAGGATGGCGCGGAAGTTGTCGAATACCAGGAACGCCGGGCCGCTATGGCCCGCAGGCAGCAGCAGGGAGGCCGACAGCTTCCATTCGCCCGGCGCGATGGGCCCGCCGGCATAAGTGGAAACGCCCAGGTCCACCCACTCGGCGACGGTCTTGCGAATCGTGCCGTCGGCGAGGGCGTAGTCGAAGTCTTTCTCTAGTTCGACCTCAAACCCCCAAGGTTGCCCGCGCTGCCAGCCGGAGCTTTGCAGGTAATGGGCGGTGGAGGCCAGGGCGTCGGTGGAACTGCCCCAGATGTCGCGGCGGCCATCGCCGTCGAAATCCACCGCATGGGTGTTGTAGGTGGTGGGGATGAACTGGGTCTGGCCCATGGCGCCGGCCCAGGAGCCGAGCATTTTCTCCGGCGCGATATCACCCTGTTGGAGGATTTGCAGCGCGGCAATCAGTTGCGCATGGGCAAAGGCTGGGCGACGACCTTCATAGGCCAGGGTCGCCAGGGAATTGATCACCGACTTGCTGCCCTGGATCTGCCCGAAGTTGCTTTCCAGGCCCCACACCGCCACCAGCGCCTGGCGGTCGACGCCATAACGCTGCTCGATGTTTTGCAGGACCTGGGCGTTCTGCTGAAGCAGGCTCTTGCCCTTGCTGACCCGCAGCGGTGCGAGCGCGCCATCGAGGTATTCCCACACGGGACGGGTGAATTCCGGCTGGCTGCGATCGGCCTTGATCACGCTCATGTCCGGGCTGACGCCGGCAAAGGCCCGATCGAACAGCTCGGCGCGGATCCCGGCGGCCAGTGCTTCCTTGCGAAACCCGGCCTGCCATTCGGCGAAGGTCTGGGTCGGGGCGAGATCCAGGTCGTCGCCGGTCGGGACGACGGGTGGCACCATCGCCGGAGCGGTCACGGCAGGGACGGTCTGGAGCGGTTGGGCGTCGGCGGCGGTAGGTTTTTCGGCGCAGGCGACAAGCAGGGCAATGCTGGTGGCTGCAATCAGTTGGCGCACCGGCCAACGGCGGGAAAGACAGAAGGGCATGCACGGATCCAGAAATTCAAATCAGGTGCTGACCTTAACATGCGAAAGGGGGATAGGGCTTGTCCGGGTGTTTCAAGCCGCCACAAAGCAAGAAGCCTCCCAGTTGTCAGACTGGAAGGCTTCGCGGCGGTAGCTGCCTTTGCCCTTGGCGGGTCGTTCCTGGCGGCTGCGGAACAGGGGCTGGGCGATGATGGACTTGGCCTTGTTGGGGCCATGCCTGGATGGCTTTTTGCTCATGGTTGGATCTCTCGCAGGGTGGGTTTTGCGAGGCGCATCATGGGGCAGAGTCGGGGGGCTGTCCAGTCCCGGCAGGCCGGAGGAATGTGTGCAGAGTTTGCGATCCGCGCGCTTTTGTGGCGAGGGAGCTTGCTCCCGCTGGACTGCGAAGCGGTCCCCAAGAACCAGGCGACTGCTTCGCAGCCGAGCGGGAGCAAGCTCCCTCGCCACAGAAGTATCTGGCAGGACGATGGGTTATTCAGCCGCAAGCGTCAGCCGCTGCCCGGCCATCAACAGCGTCAGGCGGCTGAGGCTCATCCATGGCGAGCCGGCCGCCTGGCCCTTGATCTGCGCGTCGATGCGCTGGGCTTCGAGCAGCAATTGTGCCCAGCGGGACGCCGAGTAGCGTTGCAGCGCCTTGCTCATCAGCGGTTTGCGCTTGTCCCACACCGGTGGACGGGCCTGGCTGAAGGCTTTGTCCAGCGGTACACCCTGGCTGTATTGCAGCGACAGGTTAGCCAGCAGGCGCAATTCCCGGGCCAGGGCCCAGAGGATCACCGGCGGCTCGACGCCTTCACCGCGCAGGCCTTCGAGCATGCGCAGGGCGTGGGCGGCTTCACCGTTGAGAACCGCGTCGGTCAGCCCGAAGACATCGAAGCGAGCACTGTCGGCCACGGCCGCTTGCACCGTTTCCACGGTGATCTGCCCGCCCTCGGCCATCAGCTTGAGCTTTTCGATTTCCTGGGCGGCGGCCAGCAGGTTGCCCTCGACCCGGGCGGCGATCAGTTCTACCGCGTCCTGGCTGGCCGAAAGGCCTGCCTGGGACAGACGCTGGCGGATCCAGCCCGGCAGTTGGCTGACGTCCACCGGCCAGATCTGCACGAACTGGGTCTGCTGGCCTTCGACCAGGGCCTTGCCCCATTTGGTTTTCTGCGCGCTGCCGTCGAGTTTCGGCAGGCTGATGAGCAACAGCGTGTCCTCGGCCGGCCTTGAGCAATATTCGATCAGCGCGGCGGCCCCTTTGTCACCGGGTTTGCCGGATGGCAGGCGCAGTTCCAGCAGACGCTTTTCTGCGAACAACGACATGCTCGCCCCGGCCAGCAGCAGGGTGCCCCAGTCAAAGTTGGCGTCGGCGGCGAATACCTGTCGCTCATCAAAACCTTGCTGGCGTGCAGCGGCGCGGATGGCGTCGGCGGCCTCCTGGCACAGCAGCGGGTCATCGCCACTGATGATATAGACCGGCGCAAGGGTGCCTTGCAGGTGTTTGCCAAGTTGGGCGGGAGCCAGCTTCATAAAGCACGATTCATAAGAGAGGGCGAGCGGGGCGCCGAAGCGCCCCGCAAGGCTTACTGAGGAGCCGGGATCTGCATCGGCGACTGCTGCGGGGTTTCCGCCTCAGCCTTGCGTGCCGCTTCCAGCGCGTCGGCCTCGGCCTTGGCACGGGCGTCGGCGGTCTGCTGCAACTGTTCGAGCTGGGTCGGGGTCAGTTGTTGCAGGCGCAGCATCATGCGCTGTACCAGGTCGCGACGCATTTCACCGCGCACTTCGATGGATTCCTGGTCGGAACCGGTGATGTTGTTGCCGTCGTGCAGGTAGACCTTTTGCACTTGTAGCTTGTCATCGAGCAGCGTCAGGTCGTTCTGGCCGCGGATCTCATAGCTCAGCTCGTTGGTCAGCTGGTACTCGGCCGAACGACCGGCGCCGGCATAGCTCAGGCTGCGCTGGCTTTGCTGCTCGTTGGTCAGCACCAGTTTGTACGGGGCGCCGTTGTAGACCCGCACGCCGCTGTTTTCCAGCGTCTGACGAAGCATCTTCACGGTTTCGCCATAGGCATCGCGCGCGCTGAGGTCCAGCTCCTTGATCGCCAGCTCGGTGGTACCGGTGCCGCGCAGTTGGAAGCCGCAGGCGCTCAACAGGACCGCCAGGCCCACTACCAGCAGATTACGTTTGATCATCTTGTTGCTCCCCTTGAAACCCTATGGATCGACGGTGCGACCCCGCAGGTATATTCGGCGCCCGACCCGTGGCCGGGCGCCCGGTCCAATTAGCTTGCGACGATGTTGACCAGCTTGCCGGGCACCACGATCACTTTGCGAATCGTCAGGCCATCGACGAAGCGCAGCACGTTCTCGTTGGCCCGTGCGGCGGCTTCGACTTCTTCGCGGGTGGCGGCGGCGGGCATTTCGATCTGGCCGCGCAGCTTGCCGTTGACCTGGATCACCAGGGTAAGGCTGTCCTGCACCAGCGCGCTTTCGTCGACCACCGGCCAACCGGCGTCGATTACCGGATCAGCGTGGCCCAGTCGATTCCACAGCTCATGGCTGATGTGCGGCGTGATCGGCGCCAGCAGCAGCGTGACGGCCTCCAGGCCTTCATGCAGCAGTGCGCGATCCTGCTCGGTGCCCTGGGCGGCTTTTTCCAGCACGTTCATCAACGTCATCACCTGGGCGATGGCGGTGTTGAATTTGTGGTTCTGGCCGACGTCATGGCTGGCTTGCTTGATTGCCAGGTGGATCGAGCGGCGAACGGCTTTCTGCTCGTCGCTCAAGGCGCTGACGTCCAGTTTCCCCGGCAGGCCCTGGGTGACATGGGCCTGGGCCAGGCGCCAGACGCGCTTGAGGAAGCGGTGCGAGCCCTCGACGCCGGAGTCGGACCATTCAGCGCTCATGTCCGGTGGCGAGGCGAACATCATGAACAGACGGCAGGTGTCGGCGCCGAACTGGTCGATCATCGACTGTGGGTCGACGCCGTTGTTCTTGGACTTGGCCATCTTCTCGGTGCCGCCGATTTCCACCGGCAGGCCGTCGGCAATCAATTTGGCGCTGATGACCTTGGCCTTGCTGTCGCGTTCGAGTTCGACGTCGGCCGGGTTGAACCAGTTGTAGGCACCGTTGGCCTCGCGGCGATAGTAGGTCTCGGCGACCACCATGCCCTGGGTCAGCAGGTTCTTGAACGGCTCGTTGGAGCTCACCAGGCCTTCGTCACGCATCAGCTTGTGGAAGAAGCGCGCATACAGCAGGTGGAGAATGGCGTGTTCGATGCCGCCGATGTACTGGTCCACCGGCAACCAGTGGTCGGCCGCGGATTTTTCCACCAGGCCGCCTTCATAGTGCGGCGATGCATAGCGGGCGTAGTACCACGAGGACTCGACGAAGGTGTCCATGGTGTCGGTTTCACGCTTGGCCGGCGCGCCGCATTTCGGGCAGCTGCACTCGTAGAACTCGGGCATGCGCGCAAGGGGCGAACCGGCGCCGTCGGGTACCACGTCTTCCGGCAGGACCACAGGCAACTGATCTTCCGGCACCGGCACGTCGCCGCAACTGGCGCAGTGCACGATCGGGATCGGGCAACCCCAATAGCGCTGGCGGCTGATGCCCCAGTCGCGTAGGCGGAACTGGGTGCGCGAGGCGCCGAGGTTCTTCTTGATCAGGGCCACTTCGATGGCGTCGAACGCGCCGGCGAAATCCAGGCCGTCGAACTCACCGGAGTTGATCAGCTCACCGTGTTCGCCGTAGGCGTCCTGCCAAGGGGCCGGGGTCAGGTCACCGGCGCTGGTGCGCACCACCGGTTTGACCGGAAGGTTGTACTTGTGGGCGAATTCGAAGTCCCGCTCGTCGTGGGCCGGTACCGCCATTACGGCGCCGTCGCCGTAGTGCATCAGCACGTAGTTGGCGACCCACACTGGCAGTTTTTCACCGGTCAGAGGGTGCTCGACGAACAGCGAGGTTGGCAGGCCTTTCTTTTCCTGGGTGGCGACGTCGGCTTCGGCGACGCTGCCGCCCTTGCATTCGGCAATGAACGCCTGCAACGACGGATCGTTCTGCGCCGCCAGGGTCGCCAGCGGGTGCTCGGCGGCCACGGCCACGTAGGTGGCGCCCATCAGGGTGTCCGGACGGGTGGTGAAGACTTTCAGGGTACCGGCTTCGCCAATGGAGGCGACGTCGTAGGGGAACTGGACTTCCATGCCGCGGGACTTGCCGATCCAGTTGCGTTGCATGGTCTTGACCTGCTCGGGCCAGCCGGTCAGCTCGTCGAGACTCTCCAGCAGTTCATCCGCATAGGCGGTGATCTTGAAGTAGTACATCGGGATCTCGCGCTTCTCGATCAGCGCGCCGGAGCGCCAGCCGCGACCGTCGATCACTTGCTCGTTGGCCAGCACGGTCTGGTCCACCGGGTCCCAGTTCACGGTGCCGTTCTTGCGGTAGATCACGCCTTTTTCGAACAGGCGGGTGAACAGCCATTGTTCCCAGCGGTAGTAGTCGGGCTTGCAGGTGGTCACTTCGCGGGACCAATCCACCGCCAGGCCCAGGCTGCGCAGTTGGGACTTCATGTAGGCGATGTTTTCGTAGGTCCACTTGGCGGGCGCCACGTTGTTCTTCATCGCGGCGTTTTCCGCCGGCATGCCGAAGGCGTCCCAACCCATGGGTTGCAGGACGTTCTTGCCTTGCATGCGCTGGTAGCGGGAAATCACGTCGCCGATGGTGTAGTTGCGCACGTGCCCCATGTGTAGCTTGCCGCTGGGGTAAGGGAACATCGACAGGCAGTAGTAAGTCTCCTTGCCTGGCTGTTCGCTGACTTCAAAGGACTTTTGCTCGTCCCAGAACGATTGGGCGGCGGCTTCGATTTCACGGGGCTGGTAGTGTTCGTGCATGGCTACTTTTGGACTGAATGGGGTGGCCCAATCCTCTTCGTGGCCATGCTGGACGCGGACGACGCCGAATGCGGCGTTTTCGATGCCCAGCCAGGCTGGAAGTGGAGTTACAGGAAGCGCCGTAGCATACATGACCGCACTCGGCCGAGGGAAACCCTGATTGCGTCCCGGGCCGGGTCGACAGCCGGCGGCAACGGGCGTTCAGGGCCGTTGGTCGCGGCGTCCTGCCGGTTTGCCCAGCGAAGCTAAGCTTCTCAATGGGGAGTGAGTCTTATCTTCAATGAGGTGAGGGATGGTTGAATCACAGCTAAAAGTAACAACGACACCTGAGTTGTACGAAAAACTGATCGATCGTCTCGGGGTGGCCCTGGACGCTGCAAGAACCGCCGGTCGCTTGCGTAATGAGCGCCCGGCAGAGCTGGAACTGCGTGGCTTGAGCCCCGCAGAGTTCGAGCTGGTCAAGGCTTACCTTGAGCAGACCGGACACCAGGCTCCCACCAGTGGGGCCCAGGCAAACAAGCGTCTAGACGCGCCCCGTTCGGCCAAGGTTGTATGGCTCAAGGACCGGACGCCTGACAAGGATGCTGTAAAGGTCCGGTCACTGCAGTTCAAGTAAGCCGGATTCACGCGTGTCGCTTTTTTTGGTTCAAGGCTGTTTCGAATCTGTTGTCGCTTTGCGTCAACGCACTTAGGCTTCGGGCATCTCTGGAGATGCCCGATGCCGTTTCGCTATTTCATCAAACAACTTTTGTTGCCGCCCGGCATTTTTTTGCTGCTGCTGACGCTTGCTTGGTGGTGGCGTAACTCCCGGCCGCGCCTGGCACGTCTGTGTTTCTTCATTGGGCTGGGCGGTTTCTGGCTGATGAGCCTGCCGGTGGTGGTGCAGTGGGGCGCCAAGGCCCTGGAACAGGAGCCACCGCTGTCGCGCAGCGAATGGGCGAGCCTGGCCCAGCGCGCCGACGCCATCGTCGTGCTCGGCTCCGGCCGCGAGCGCGGTGACGTGGCCTGGGGCACCGACCAGCCCACCGGCGTCGGGCTCGAGCGCCAGCGTTATGCTGCTCGGCTGGCCAAGGCGTCGGGGCTGCCGGTATTGACCTCGGGCGGCCTGCATTACGGCACTCCACCCAGCGAGGCGAAGCTGATGGCCGATTCGATGCTGGATGATTTCGGGGTCACCGTTCGCTGGCAGGAAGGGCGCAGCCGCACGACCTGGGAAAATGCCCAAATGAGCGCCGAGATCCTCCTGCCGGAAGGTGTTCGTCGGGTCGTGGTGGTAACCCAGGCGTGGCACATGCCGCGGGCAGTCATGAGTTTCGAACGCGCGGGATTTGAAGTGGTGCCGGCGCCGGTGGGCTTCCTCGGGCCGGACAACGCCCGGCCGCTGGGCGGCTGGATGCCGGAGTTCAAATCGATCTGGCAGTCCGGGCAGTTGCTGAATGAGGCGGTGGGGTTGGTGGGGTATTGGGTGTTCTATCGCTGAGGCACGACACGGAGTAAGGCGAATGCTGCTGTGGCGAGGGAGCTTGCTCCCGCTGGGGCGCGCAGCGGCCCTGTTTTGGGGGCTGCTGCACAGCCC
>NZ_JALJDX010000109.1 GCF_022952855.1 Pseudomonas sp. RGM2987
GCCAGCCGACATCATTGCTAACTGATCCACCGCCTTCGCGAGCAAGCCCGCTCCCACAAGGGGTCTTCGTTGATCTTTAGGCCGTGGCTGTTTCCTTTTGGATGGTGGTGCTCCGGGTCTGCGGCTCGAGCATCATCCGCGCCGCCTTCTCGGCAATCATCAGCGTCGGCGAGCAGGTGTTGCCGGAGGTGATGTTTGGCATGATCGAGGCGTCGGCGATGCGCAGGCCCTTGATGCCGTGCACGCGCAGTTGCGCATCCACCACGGCGTCGCGGTCCTGGCCCATGCGGCAGGTGCCGACCGGGTGGAAAATCGTGGTGCCGATGCGGGCCGCTGCCTGGTGCAGTTCTTCTTCGGTTTGCAGGCCGGGTCCCGGCAGGTACTCCACCGGTTTGAAGCGGCTCAGTGCCGGGGATGCCACGATCCGGCGGGTCAGGCGGATCGCATCGGCGGCGACCCGCAAATCCTCGGGATGGCTCAGGTAATTGGGCTGGATCAGCGGCGCCGCCTGCGGATCGGCCGAGCCGATGTCCACCCGCCCACGGCTCTGCGGGCGCAAATCGCAGACCGACGCGGTAAACGCCGGGAAGCTGTGCAGCGGCTCGCCGAAACGCTCCAGGGACAATGGTTGCACGTGGTATTCAAGGTTGGCCGAGGTCTGCTCCGGGCCCGAGCGGGCGAACGCGCCCAGTTGGCTGGGGGCCATGGACAGTGGGCCGCTGCGGTCGTACAGGTAGCGCAAACCCATGCCCATCTTGCCCCACAGGGTGCCGGCGATCTGGTTCAGGGTGCGGGCGTTTTCCAGTTGATAGATCAGCCGCAATTGCAGGTGATCCTGCAGGTTGCCGCCCACGCCCGGCAGCTCATGCGTCACGCCTATTCCCAAGCGTTGCAGCAGGCTGTGCGGGCCGATTCCTGAGCGTTGCAGGATGCCCGGCGAGCCCACGGCGCCGGCACACAGGACGATTTCCTTGCGGGCCTTGAAGGTCATGCCCTTGCCTTGCCAGCGGGCGCTGACGGCATAGGCCCGGTCGTCGCGCAACAGCACCCGGTCGACCTCGACCTCGGTCAGTACCGTGAGGTTGGCACGTTGGCGAATCGGTTTCAGAAACGCTTTGGCGGCATTCCAGCGCACGCCGGCCTTTTGATTGACCTGGAAATAGCCGCAGCCCTCGTTGTCACCGCCGTTGAAATCATCGACGTTGGGGATGCCGCTCTGCTCGGCGGCGTCGCGGAACGCATCGAGAATCGGCCAGGACAGGCGTTGGCGTTCGACCCGCCATTCGCCGGTGGCACCGTGGAACTCCGACTCCCCGGCGAAGTGGTTTTCGCTCTGCCGGAACAGCGGCAACACGTCCTTCCAGCTCCAGCCCGAATTGCCTTGTGCAGCCCAGCCGTCGTAATCCGCCGCCTGGCCGCGCATGTAGATCATGCCATTGATGGAGGAGCAGCCACCCAACACCTTGCCGCGCGGGTAACTCAGGGCGCGCCCTTGCAGGCCAGGTTGCGCCTGGGTCTTGAAGCACCAGTCGGTGCGTGGGTTGCCGATGCAGAACAGGTAGCCGACCGGGATGTGAATCCACGGATAGTTATCGCGCCCACCGGCTTCGAGCAGCAGCACCCGCTGTTGCGGGTCGGCCGAAAGCCGGTTCGCCAGCAGGCATCCGGCAGGGCCGGCGCCCACGATCACGTAATCGTATTCATCGACGACAGGTTGCATTCGCGACCTCATTTTTTTGTTCTTGTCGGATGCATCCTAGTTGTTAGTTTTCGTTAAAAGAATGTTAGTTTTTGCGCAACGGCTGTGTGTTTATAAACAGCGCAGCGCAAGGAGTGCCTTATGTTCGACTGGAATGACCTGCGTTATTTCCTGGAGCTGCAACGCAGCGGCCGCTTGTTGACCGCCGCCCGGCGCCTGAACACGACGCATGCCACGGTGGCCCGGCACATCGAGGCCATCGAAAAGAGCCTGGGCACCGCGTTGTTTGTCCAGCATGCCCAGGGGTACGAATTGACCCCGGCTGGTGAAAGGCTGCTCAAGCACGCCGAGGCCATGGAGAACGTGGCGCTGCTGGCCCAGGAGGACATCACCCAGTCCAGCGCGCCCCTGGGCAAGATCCGCCTGGGGGTCACCGAAGGGTTGGGCATCATGTTCCTCGCCAGTCGCATGGATGGGTTGTTCCAGCGTTACCCAGGGCTGGAAGTGGAGTTGGTGGCAGTACCGCGCTTTGTCAGCATCCTCAACCGCGAAGCGGAGATCAGTATCCACCTCGAACGCCCGGCGGCCGATTTGTTGGTGACCCGCAAGCTCACCGACTACAGTCTGGCGCTGTACGCCAGCCAGGCCTACCTGGACCGCTCACCGCCGTTGCGCAGCCGCGAGGACCTGGCCCGCCATGCCTGGATCGGCTACGTCGATGACCTGCTGTTCAGCCAGGAACTGATGTTTCTCAACAGCTTTTGCCGTAATCCTGGGGTGGTGTTTCACAGCACCAGCGTGATCGCCCAGCAACAGGCCGCACGCTCGGGCCTGGGCATCGCCGTGTTGCCTTGCTTCATGGCCAGCGGCGACCCGGCGCTGGTGCCCTTGCTGCCGGACGAAACCATCCGCCGCAGCTACTGGATCAGCACCCGCCGCGAACTGCACAAGTCCGTGCGATTGAGGGTGTTGTGGGATTACGTGGTGCAGTTGTGCGAGCGGGAGCAGGGAGTGTTGCTGCCCTAGCTGCGCTGTCTTTTGGACCAAGCCGGATCCCCTGTGGCGAGGGAGCTTGCTCCCGCTGGGCGCGCAGCGCCCCAATAACCATCATCCACAGGCCGGAAGGCGTCTGCTTCGCAGCCGAGCGGGAGCAAGCTCCCTCGCCACAGAGTGTGCGGCGCGTAAGTCCTGTCCGCCCAAGCCCCCTTTTCTGGCCCCCAATGACCTCAGCCGCTACGCCGGCGTGCCTTAACGTGGGAACTGCCCGACCTACAACAAGAAAGCCGCGCCTTGAGCGCCGCCAAGAGGGACCCATGCCGGTAAGTACCCATCCAACCTGGCTTCGCACGGCCTCCATCGTGCTGCTCGGCGCATTGCTCAGCGGCTGCGGTGAGGAGGCCAAACCTCTCGCAACGACGGTGTTCACGGCCATGCCCGCCGACGCGGCGCTGGCCCAGGTCTACGACAGCAGTTGCAAGCTCTGCCATGCCAACCCCGGCGCCGGTGCACCGCTGACCCGCGACACCAACGCCTGGGCGCCGCGTGTGGCCCAGGGCGCCGAAACCCTGCTGGACCATGCGATCAACGGCTACAACGGCATGCCACCGATGGGCCTGTGCATGCACTGTTCCGAAGAGCAGTTCCTGGCGCTGATCTCTTTCATGTCCGGCGAGCATTTCCAATGACCATCCGGGGGATCATGGCATGACGATGGATTACTCACGTCGCCGCTTGCTCCAGCAGGCCGGCGTTGTCGCAGCCTTCACGGTCCTGGGCAGCCACAGCGCGCTGGCCGACCTGATACGGGCGCCGCGTCTGATCCCCTGGCGCAACTGGTCCGGCGCACAAAGCTGCCTGCCGGCGGCACGCCTGGCGCCCAAAGATCTGGATGAACTGGTACAGGTGGTGCGCCGCGCCGAGGGGCGGATCCGGCCGGTGGGCTCAGGCCATTCCTTCAGTGCGCTGGTGCCCACCGACGGAACCTTGCTGTCGCTGAGTTTCTTCAGCGGTCTGCTGGATCACGACACCGCCAGCCTGCAAGCCGAGTTCGGCGGCGGTACGCCAATGTCCCGCATGGGCCCGGCGCTCAAGGCGAT
Organism: Pseudomonas sp. RGM2987; assembly: GCF_022952855.1. GTDB lineage: Bacteria > Pseudomonadota > Gammaproteobacteria > Pseudomonadales > Pseudomonadaceae > Aquipseudomonas. Next base: position 3,796 of record NZ_JALJDX010000109.1, read on the forward strand.
CGGCCAGGGCCTGCCGAACATGGCCGACGTCGATTACCAGACCCTGGCCGGCGCCATCGCCACGTCCACCCATGGCACCGGCAAGGCGTTCGGCTCATATGCTTCCCAGGTGGTCGGCCTGCAACTGGTGACGGCCAGTGGCGAGGTGCTCGATTGCGATGCCAAGCGTCATTCCGACGTGTTCAGGGCCGCCCGGGTGTCCCTCGGTGCCCTGGGTTTAGTAACCCGGGTGCGCCTGCAAAATCGCCCGGCCTACCGGCTGCGTGAGCGGCAATGGGTGGCGAAGACCGAAGAGCTGCTGGAGGAGGTGGAAACCAACACCCGCGACAACCAACACTGGGAAATGCAGGTGGTGACTCACTCCGACTATGCGTTGTCGATTGCCCTGAACGAAACCACCGACCCGGCCACACCGCCCATCAGCCCCGAAGAGGAGGGCGGCAACGAGTTCGTCACCCTGATCGAAAAACTCGACAAGTACGGCAGCGACTTTCCGGCCACCCGGCGGATGTTGCTCAACAGCATGCGGCTGGTGGCAGATTTCGATGACCGGGTCGGTGACTCCCACGACATCTACGCCAATGCCCGCACCGTGCGCTTCAACGAGATGGAGTATTCGGTGCCGGCTGAACATGGCCCCGCATGCCTGCGCGAGATTCTGGCGCTGATCCGCGACAAGGACCTGCGCACCTGGTTTCCCATCGAATACCGCTATGTGAAGGCCGACGACATTGCCTTGAGCATGTTCGAGGGACGGGACAGTTGCTCGATCTCCGTGCACCAGCATTACCAGATGGACCACCACAATTTCTTCGCCGCTGTAGAACCGATCTTCTGGAAATACCAGGGTCGTCCCCATTGGGGAAAATTGCATAGCCTCAACGCCAAGGCGCTCCAGGCCTTGTATCCGCGCTGGAGCGAGTTTGCCCAGGTGCGCCAGGCGCTGGACCCCACCGGCAAATTTCTCAACGGGCATCTTTCATCGATTCTGGGGGTGAGCTGATGGGCTTCAATCGGCGCGGTTTCCTCAAGGCCGCGCTGGGCAGCGGGGTGGTGCTGGCCGGCGTCGGTGCCTGGTTGCGCCCGCAGGATCAGGGTGAGCCGTACAGCGAATACTTCAGCCAGCTGAACCGCGAACTCAAGGCCAACGGGCCGATGCGTCCGGTGATGCTGGTGGACCTGGATCGCGTCGATCACAACATCGATGTGGTCAAGGCGTCGGTCCGGCGCAGCGGCAAGCAGCTGCGATTGGTGGAAAAGTCGCTTCCGTCGCCGGGGTTGCTCGATTACATCGGCCAGCGTGCCGAGACCGGGCGGCTGATGTCGTTCCACCAGCCGTTTCTCAACCATGACGCGGTGCAGTTTCCCAAGGCCGATATCTTGCTTGGCAAGCCTCTGCCGGTGCGCTCCGCCGAGCTGTTCTACCAACTGCACAAAGGGCCGTTCGATCCGTCGCGGCAATTGCAGTGGCTGTTGGATACGCCCGAGCGGCTGGAGCAATACCGCGCTTTGGCCCAGGGGCTCGGTACGCGTCTGCGGGTCAATATCGAACTGGATGTGGGCCTGCACCGCGGTGGGGTGGCCGATGAGGCAGCCCTGGAGGCGATGCTCAAGGTGATCCGCGCTCATCCGGCCCAGTTGGAGTTTGCCGGGTTCATGGGCTACGACCCGTTCGTGGGCATGGGTGTGCCCGAGTTGCTGGCGACACCGCACACCTTGTTGGCGCGGGTCATGGCGATCTACAACGCCCGAGTCGACTTCCTGCGCGTGCGCTATCCCGACCTGTGGCATCCGAACCTGACGCTCAACACCGCCGGCAGCCCCAGCTACCGCCTGCATGAACAGGAAAACCTCAGCACTGAAGTCTCGGTGGGCACGGCCATGCTCAAGCCCAGCCATTACGACCTGCCGTCGCTGAGCGAGCACGTGCCGGCGGCGTTCATCGCTACGCCGGTGCTCAAGCGCACCGGCGCGGTGAACATCCCGGCATTGGACGATAAGTCACGGATCTTTTCCTGGTGGGACGTCAACCAGCGCGCCACGTTTTTCATTTATGGCGGCAACTGGATGGCCGACTTCGAATCACCGCCTGGCTTGAAGAGCAACAACCTTTATGGCCGCAGCTCCAATCAGGAAATGGTCAACGGCTCCGAGGCGGTAGGGCTGGGGTTGGAGGACCAGGTGTTCCTGCGGCCGACCCAGACTGAGTCGGTGTTGCTGCAGTTTGGTGATCTGCTGGCGGTGCGTGCGGGCAGGATTGTCGAGCACTGGCCGGTTTATAACTGAAAACAATTGGCCTGCGAGTGCTGGCACAAATCCCCTGTGGGAGCGGGCTTGCTCGCGAAAGCGGTGGGTCAGTTTGCATCCATGTTGGATGTGCCGACATCTTCGCGAGCAAGCCCGCTCCCACAGGGATGGGTGTTGGGCCTGGAATGCTGGCTCCGCACGCGGACCGGACAGTCGCTCAAAACGCAAATGGAATACTGACCTTGGCCCAGAGCATCTCGCCTTCGGGGCGGTTTTCCACGTCGAATTCCTTGGCCCAGCGGATCTCTGCGCTGGCGTATTTGAGGAAGGTCAGGTGCAGCGCCGGGCCGATGGCGAATACCTGGCCGCGTACGCCGTCGTCCACATCCTGCCCGGCGAACTGCACGGTACGGCCGTATTGTTTGTCGTCGGTGGTTTGCTTGAGGTAGTAGCCGTTGAGCCCCAGACGCAAGTTGTCGGTCAGCCGGTAACTGGCCGAATAATCAAAATGGAAGATCTGCCCCGAGCGGTAGTCGGTGTCCTTGTTCTCGCGGTTGAAACTGTAGGTGCTTTTCATCGACACCTCGGTCCTCTCCGAGGGCAGCCAGGTGAAGGAGAACAGCGGCTTGTAGGTGTAGAAGTTGTTGCTGGTATTGGCCAATCGATCAGGGCTGTACTCGCCGGTCGGCACGGTGATTTCCACCGCTGCGGCCAGGGTCAGGTTCTTGCCCATGTCCCAGAGCACAATCGGCGAGATCGTGGTGTCGCCCATGCCTTCGCGAGTGTCATGCAGGCCGAACACCGAGACTTCCTGCTTGAGCCAGGGCTGGGCGATGTAGATCCCCAATCGTCCGCCAGCCACCCGCAGCGGGCTCAGGTAGTCGATGCGCGGCACCACCGCCGTGGATTCGATCTCCACGTCCGGCAACTTACCGCCCAGCGAGCTGATGGTGAATTTGCGGGCCTTGTAATGGTTGTAGTAGAGGTTGAACGCGACCATGTTGTCCGGAAGGCTGTCGACCTCCAGCGGCAACACAAAGAAGCCGTCGGTGCCGGGGCCGATGTTGTCCACACCGGACTCAGTGGCGAGGGCCGACAGCGCTTGGCTGCAAGCCAGGCCCAGGGTCAGTTGCAAAGCGAAGGTCGTGCGGATCGGGTTCATGTGGGGGCTCATTATTATTGTTGGCGATACACCGAAAGTCCGAGCCATAGAAATAAGCCGTTCGCCGCCGCCAGGGCAGGGTATTGGCGGCCACGCAGGGGACTTGGGCGGCCAGATTTTGTGTCCCCCATTGCGGCGACGCATGCTAACGTTCATGAAACAACCGGTTACAAAAACGCCACCTAACGTGCTCCGGAACCCGCCCATGCAGATGAAAGTCATCGACCCCACCTATGAACTGGCGCTGGTATCACCGTTCCTGCTGCAAACCCTGGCCGAGGTGGTGACGAACAAAGGCTTCGATGCCGCCAGCCTGTGTCGCGGCCTGGGGTTTGGCCTTGAGGATCTGCAGGACCCTGCCCAGCGTATTTCCTACCGCCAGGCGGTGATCATGATCCAGCGGGCGCTCAAGCTGTTGCCCGAGCGGGGGCTGGGCTTGTGGGTCGGCGACCGCAATGTGCTTGGCACCCTGGGCCTGCTGGGCCACGTCCTGTCTCTCTGCGAAACCCTGCGCGATGCCTTCGCCTTTGGGGTTCGTTATCAGCACACCACGGGCGGCATCGCCGTGACCAGTGTCGAAGAGGCGGCTGACCGGATCATGGTCGAGGCCGCCTGCCGCCTGCCTTTTGCCGAGGTCCAGGTGTTTGCCGTGGAGGAGTTCTTCGCCAGCCTGATGGTCTATGGCCGGGCGCTGGCAGGGCCCGATTTCCGGCCGCAGGCGGTGGAGTTCATGCATGCCGCGCCGTCCTATGCCCAGGAGTATCAGCGGATACTGGGGCCGGACGTGCGCTTCGGTTGCCGGCACAACCGCATGTTGATCGATGTCCGCTGGCTGGACGTGCGCCTGCCCAATCACCATCCGCTGGCCCTGCGCCAAGCCTTGGCCTTGCTGGAGCAGGAGGCCGCCGAGGTGCATCAGAAAATCGATCTGATCCAGGCGGTGGAGCGAGCCATAGCCCGGGACCTGACCCGTGGCAGCCACATCGAGAAAATCGCCGGCGACCTCAATATGAGCAGCCGCACCCTGCGCCGGCGCCTGACCGAACACAACCTGACCTTCGAGGCCTTGCTGGAACAGGTGCGCCGTGGCCGGACCCTCAATCTGCTGGCCAACCCAGAACTGTCCATCGAACGCATTACCGAAGAAGTCGGCTACAGCGATGTGCGTAGCTTCCGCCGGGCATTCCGGCGCTGGACCGGCATGAGCCCCAGTGCGTTTCGCAACGAGGGCGCCGAGGCTCGGCTCTAAGGATATGTCCAAACGGTATTTCTCAATCCTGGGGCGGTTTCCTAAGATCACGTCATAACTCGTTATGACAAGTGATAGGGTCCATGTCCGACAACGTTCTTTCCCTCAGCAGCGTGCCGCTGCACACCCAGCTGCGAGACCTGTTGCGGGCGCGCATTCTTGATGGCGAATACCCACAGGGCAGCCAGATGCCTTCGGAAAGCGAGCTGGGCGCGCTGTTTCGCGTCAGCCGCATCACCGTGCGCCAGGCCTTGGGCGATCTGCAAAAGGAAGGGCTGATTTTCAAGATCCACGGCAAGGGCACGTTCGTCGCCAAGCCCAAGACCTTCCAGAACGTCAGCACCCTCCAAGGTCTGGCCGAATCCATGACCGGGCGCGGCTTCGAAGTGATCAACCGCCTGCACAGTTTCAAATTCATCGCCGCCGACAAGCTGGTGGCCGAGCGCCTGAAAGTCGCCGAAGGGGAAACCGTGGCGCAGATCAAGCGGGTGCGGCTGATCAATCGCGAGCCGATTTCCCTGGAAATCACCTACCTGCCCAAGGCCCTCGGCGAGCGTCTGGAAAAAGCCGACCTGGTGACCCGGGATATTTTCCTGATCCTGGAAAACGACTGTGCCCTGACCCTGGGCCATGCCGACCTGGCGATCGATGCGGTGCTGGCCGACAGCGACCTGACCCAGGCGCTGGAGGTCGAGGCGGGGTCGCCGATCATGCGCATCGAACGCCTTACCCATGACGCCAGCGGCCAGCCTCTGGACTTCGAACACCTTTACTACCGCGGCGATGCCTTCCAGTACCGCTTGCGGATCGACCGACAAAAAGGGACGCAGGCATGACCCGAACGACGTTAGAGCAGGAGTACGACATTGTTGTCATTGGCGGCGGCACCGCCGGGCCCATGGCGGCGATCAAGGCCAAGGAGCGCAACCGTGATTTGCGCGTGCTGCTGGTGGATAAGGCCAACGTCAAGCGCAGTGGCGCCATCAGCATGGGCATGGACGGCCTGAACAACGCCATCATCCCCGGCCACTCGACCGCCGAGCAGTACACCAAGGAAATCACCATCGCCAACGACGGCATCGTCAATCAGGCGGCGGTGTACGCCTATGCCACTCACAGTTTCGAGACCATCGAACAGCTGGATCGCTGGGGCGTGAAGTTCGAGAAGGACGAGACCGGCGACTACGCGGTAAAGAAAGTCCACCACATGGGCGCCTACGTGTTGCCGATGCCGGAAGGGCACGACATCAAGAAGGTCTTGTATCGCCAGTTGAAAAGGGCGCGGGTGAGCATCACCAACCGGTTGGTCTGCACCCGGCTGCTGACCGACGACGAAGGCGCGGTGAACGGGGTGATGGGCTTCGACTGCCGCACTGCCGATTTCCAGGTGATCAAGGCCAAGGCCGTGATCCTCTGTTGCGGCGCGGCGGGTCGCCTGGGGCTACCGGCCTCCGGTTACCTGATGGGCACCTACGAGAACCCCACCAATGCCGGCGACGGCTATGCCATGGCCTACCACGCCGGCGCCGAGCTGGCGAACCTGGAGTGCTTCCAGATCAACCCGTTGATCAAGGATTACAACGGTCCGGCCTGCGCCTATGTCACGGGCCCGCTGGGCGGCTATACCGCGAACAACAAGGGCGAGCGCTTCATCGAGTGTGACTACTGGAGCGGGCAGATGATGTGGGAGTTCCACCAGGAGCTCGAGGGCGGCAATGGCCCGGTGTTCCTCAAGCTCGATCATCTGGCTGAGGAAACCATCCAGAACATCGAGGAAATCCTGCACAGCAACGAGCGCCCGAGTCGCGGCCAGTTCCACGCCAATCGCGGTACCGACTACCGCACGCAGATGGTGGAAATGCACATCTCCGAGATCGGTTTTTGCAGCGGCCATTCCGCCTCGGGGGTGTGGGTCAACGAGCGGGCGGAAACCTCGGTCAAGGGCCTGTACTCGGCCGGCGACATGGCGGCGGTGCCACACAACTACATGCTCGGGGCGTTTACCTACGGCTGGTTCGCCGGCAACAACGCCGCAGATTTCGTCGCTGGTAAGGACTTCTCGGCGCTGGATGCCGGGCAGATCGAACGGGAAAGGAACCGGGTCTTTGCGCCGCTGGAGCGTGAGCATGGCCTGCCGCCGGCCCAGGTGGAATACAAGCTACGGCGCTTCGTCAACGATTACCTGCAACCGCCGAAGGTCACCAAGAAGATGCAGATCGGCCTGCAACGCTTCAGCGATATCCAGCGCGACCTGGACCAGATCAAGGCCCACAACGCCCATGAATTGATGCGCGCCATGGAAGTCAGCGTGATCCGCGACTGTGCCGAAATGGCCGCCCGCGCCTCGCTGTTCCGCGCCGAAAGCCGTTGGGGGCTGTACCACTATCGGGTCGACCATCCGCAACGCAACGACCGCGAATGGTTCTGCCATTGCCACCTGAAGAAGGGCGATGACGGCGCGATGACCTCGTTCAAGAAAGCCGTCGAGCCCTACATCATCGCCCTCGATGCCGACGAACTGCAGGCCTACGACCGGCTGCGGGTCGGCGCCGACGCGGCCTGAACCGTCCACCCAAAGAGAACGCCCATGGCCTTTCAACCCCAGGAAATCTTTTTTCGCTCCAACGCCCCGGTCACGGTGGATGAGGACAAATGCATTGCCCACAAAGGCTGCACCGTCTGCGTCGACGTCTGCCCGATGGACCTGCTGGCGATCAACCCGGCGACCCAGAAGGCCTACATGGCGTTCGATGAATGCTGGTACTGCATGCCCTGTGAAAAGGACTGCCCTACCGGGGCGGTGAAGGTGGAGATTCCGTACTTGCTGCGTTGACCGACCTACCGCCATCGCGAGCAAGCCCGCTCCCACAAGGGACCGAGTCAGATCGCAGATTTTATGTACACCGATAAACCTGTGGGAGCCGGGCTTGCCCGCGATGAGGCCAGCCCTGACACCCAAAAAGCCATCCGGTCACCCCCGGACGCCCGATTCAAAAGACACCCCTCGTTTCCCACCACGCCCTGATCGTGGCGGAGACGAACCTCCCAATAATGATTCGAGGGGACACACCCATGTTGTTGCGTGCAGCATTCGCCGGTCTGGTACTGGCTTCATTGACCTTGTCTGCCCAGGCAGAAACCATCCGCATTGCCATCGGCACCCAGGACACCACCATCAACTGCGCCGCCGGCGGGTTGTTGATTCGTGAGCTGGGCCTGCTGGACAAGTACCTGCCCCATGACGGCGCCTACAAGGATGCTCAATACGACGTCCAGTGGAAGAACTTCACCAGTGGCGCGCCGCTGACCAATGAGATGGTCGCCGGCAAGCTCGACTTCGGTGCCATGGCCGATTTCCCCGGGTCGTTCAACGGTGTGGCGTTTGAGGCAGCCGGCAAGCACAGCCTGTTCATCAGTGTGCTATCGGGCAGCACCCAGGGCAGCGGCAACGGTATCGTGGTGCCCAGCGCCTCGGGCGTGCAGTCCCTGGCCGAGCTCAAGGGCAAGACCATTTCCGTGCCGTTTGCCTCTACTGCCCATGGTATGTTGCTGCGCGCCGTCGCGGCCCAGGGCTGGGACCCGCTCAAGGACGTGAACATCATCGCCCAACCGCCGGAAGTGGCCGGCTCAGCGCTGCAAGCGGGCAAGATCGACGCCCATGCCGACTTCGTACCGTTCGCCGAGCTGTTCCCCAGCCGCGGTTTCGCCCGCAAGATCTACGACGGTGCCCAGGCCGGCGCGCCGACGTTCCATGGCGCGCTGGTGGATCAGGCCTACGCCCGCAAGTACCCGGAAGTCGTCGTCGCCTACTTGCGCGCGAGCATCGAGGCCAATCAGTTGCTGGCCGCTGAACCGGAGAAATACAGCGAGCTGATCGCCAAGGTCACCGGGGTGGATGCCGAGGTCAATTACCTGTTCCACGGACCGTTGGGCGTTCAGACCCGCGACCTGACCTGGAAGCCGGAATACCGGCAAGCCGTTGGCACCGCCATCGATACCCTCAAGCTGCTGAAAAAAGCTGATCGCGGCCTGGACCTCAACACCTTCATCGATGACCAGTACATCCGTGCCGCGTTCAAGGCCTCGAACCTGGATTACAACGCGCAACTGGCTGACTACGCCCAGACGCCGCTGAACACCAGCGATGCCGCGACCGGCCAGCCGATCACCGATTTCAGCCGCGTGGCCGAGATCTGGGTGCGTGGCGAGCCGAAAGTCCGGCATTACGCCTCGGCGCAGTCGGCGTTTGCCGCGCTGGTGAGCCTCAAGCAGGAAGGCAAGGGCATCCGCGCCGTCTATGCCCAGGCCAATGACAGCGGGATCAAGCTGCTGGCCGAGCAGGCGTGGTTTGCCAGCGATGCCAAGGGCCAGCTCAGCGCTTTTCTGTTGAAGGGCCAGGCCCAGCAATTCGCCACGGCCCAGGGCGGCAAGGTTTTGGACTTTACCGAAGCGACGGCTCAGGCGGTTGCTGTCCGCTGATTTTGCATCTGTCAAATGACCTGTGGGAGCGAGCCTGCTCGCGATGACGGCGGCACATCCAACATAGATGCAAGCT
>NZ_JALJDX010000108.1 GCF_022952855.1 Pseudomonas sp. RGM2987
TAACAACTTCAACCACTTGCGCTTCCGATCTCTCGTTAGCGGGAGGCGAATTCTACAGCGTTAGTCGCTGCTGTCAACACCTCTTTTTCACCGCTTTCGACCGAGAGGATCGAACCGTCAACCGGGCACTACAACACTGCCCCATCGACTCCTTCCAGGCTTCGATGAACTGAAGCAGGTCGCTGTCGAAAACATCGCAACTCGTTGAATCTCAAGGAGTTTTCCGTTTCGACTGCGCCGGAAGTGGGGCGAATTATAGACACCTGAAATCTGCCGTCAACCCTTAATTTCGCTTTTCTATCAATAAGTTGCGCAACACCCTGCGCCCACCTCAACTCCTGGCTATATAGAAGAGGACTTACAGAACCCCCGCCTCCCTGAGTCCAGTCACGGCCACCTCATCCAAACCCAACACCCTCTGCAGCACCTCCAGCGTATGTTCGCCTAACAAGGGAGGCGCGCTGCGGTATTCCACCGGTGTCTCTGACAGGCGAATCGGGCTGGCCACCTGCGGGACTTTTCCGGCGAGCGCGTGAGGCAGCTCTATCGCCAATCCGCGTGATTGCACTTGAGGATCGGCAAACACCTGAGCCAGGTCATTGATCGGCCCACACGGCACACCAGCCTGTTCCAACTGAGCCACCCATTCGGCGGTGGTCTTGAATACAGTCGCTTGGCGAATCAACGGGATCAGCACCCCCCGGTTCGCCACCCGCAACTTGTTCGTGGCGAAACGAGGATCGTCAGCCCATTGAGGCTGACCGGCGACCTCAGCGAACTTTCGGAATTGGCCGTCATTCCCCACAGTCAGAATGAAATCGCCGTCAGCCGTAGGAAAATCCTGATAAGGCACGATATTCGGATGAGCATTGCCCAACCGCTTCGGCGCATTGCCTGTGGTCAGGTAATTCATTGCCTGATTGGCCAGGCATGCCACTTGGACGTCCAGCAACGCCATATCAATGTGCTGCCCAATGCCTGCGTGATCGCGATGGGCCAGCGCGGCCAATATGGCAACGGTCGAGTACAGACCGGTAAGAATATCCGTCAGCGCGACCCCAACCTTGACCGGCCCCTGGCCTTCATCGCCTTCGGGCCGGCCGGTGAGGCTCATCAAGCCCCCAAGCCCCTGAATCATGAAGTCATACCCGGCGCGCTTGGCATAAGGGCCGGTCTGTCCGAAGCCGGTGATCGAGCAGTAAATCAGCCGGGGATTGATCGCCTTCAGCGATGGGTAATCCAAGCCATAGGCAGCCAGGCCGCCCACCTTGAAGTTTTCGATCAAGATGTCGGACTTCGCCGCCAGCTCTCGTACCAGCCGCTGCCCCTCCAGACGAGTGAAATCGATGGTCACCGACTGCTTGTTACGATTGGCAGATAGATAATAAGCCGCCTCGGTCGTATTCTCGCCGCGACCGTCCTTGAGAAAGGGAGGCCCCCAGGCGCGCGTATCGTCTCCATTGCCGGGCCGCTCGACCTTAATGACCTCGGCTCCCAGGTCCGCCAGGATCTGCCCGGCCCACGGCCCGGCCAATACTCTCGATAAATCCAATACCCGCAGATGCGAAAGCGCGCCCATGAGCGTCTCCTATTAATAGAACGCCTGGATACCGGTTTGCGCACGTCCCAGGATTAGCGCGTGCACGTCATGTGTACCTTCATAGGTATTCACGACTTCCAGGTTCACCAGATGGCGAGCGATGCCAAACTCATCGGAGATACCGTTGCCGCCCAACATGTCCCGCGCCATACGCGCGATATCCAGAGACTTACCGCAGGAGTTGCGCTTCATGATCGAGGTAATCTCAACTGCGGCCGAGCCCTCATCCTTCATGCGCCCCAGACGCAAGCATCCCTGCAAGGCGAGAGTGATTTCAGTCTGCATGTCGGCCAGCTTCTTCTGGATCAACTGATTGGCCGCCAGGGGACGACCGAACTGCTGCCGATCCAAGGTGTATTGGCGAGCGGTATGCCAGCAGAACTCGGCGGCCCCCAAGGCACCCCAGGAGATGCCATAACGCGCCGAGTTCAGACAAGTAAACGGCCCTTTCAGCCCGCGCACGTCCGGGAAGATGTTCTCTTCCGGAACGAACACATTGTCCATGACGATCTCGCCGGTGATGGAAGCCCGCAGCCCTACCTTGCCGTGGATGGCCGGCGCACTCAGCCCTTTCCAGCCTTTCTCGAGAACGAAGCCACGGATATCACCGGCATCGTCCTTGCCCCAGACAACAAAGACATCGGCAATCGGGCTGTTGGTGATCCACATCTTGCTGCCCGTCAGGCTGTAGCCGCCTTCCACTTTGCGCGCACGAGTAATCATCGCGCCCGGGTCGGAGCCATGGTTCGGCTCGGTCAGACCGAAGCAGCCGATCCATTCGCCGGACGCCAGCTTCGGCAGATACTTCTGCTTTTGCGCCTCAGTACCGAACTCATTGATCGGCACCATGACCAGGGAAGACTGCACGCTCATCATCGAGCGATAGCCGGAATCGACGCGCTCCACCTCACGGGCGATCAGGCCGTAGCTCACGTAGTTGAGCCCACTGCCGCCGTACTGCTCAGGGATGGTTGCGCCCAAAAGGCCCACTTCGCCCATCTCACGGAAAATCGCCGGGTCGGTTTTTTCATGACGGAACGCTTCCAGCACCCTTGGCGCAAGCTTCTGCTGGGCGAATTGCTCGGCAGTGTCGCGAATCATGCGTTCTTCTTCGGTGAGCTGCTGGTCCAGCAACAATGGATCGATCCAGTTGAAGCTTGCTTTACCGGCCATGAAAAGAGTCCTCGCCAATTAAATGAAAATCGTGGATTGATCCTAGGCGCCGTTTCCTACAAGGGCAAACGACGATTCCGCATAGTGTTGTGCTAATTTCTCACTCCGTAACCGTCATAGGCCGGTCTTATGTCGCCAATGAGTGAGGTAGATGTACATGCGCCGTAAAATTCCCAGCACCGCCGCCCTGATCAGTTTCGAGGCCGCAGCGCGCCATGAGAGTTTCACCAAGGCCGCCCAAGAGCTCTCCCTGACCCAAGGCGCCATCTGCCGACAGGTCGCCAGCCTGGAAGATTTCTTGAGCGTCGAGCTTTTCCGACGCTCAAGACGTGGGGTCAAGTTGACCGAAGCAGGCCTTTCCTACAGCCGTCGCGTCGCGGCCCAACTGGATGCCGTAGAGCGCGACACGCTTTCAGTCATGGGTCATACCGGCGCAAACGTAATCGAACTGGCCGTAGTCCCGACGTTCGGCACCCAGTGGCTGCTGCCGCGCCTAAAGGACTTCCAACTCCAGCATCCGGAAGTCACGGTCAACCTGACCAACCGCACACGCCCTTTTCTTTTCGCGGACACGGAGTTTGATGCGGCCATTTATTTTGGCGATGCGGACTGGTCCGGGACCGAATCCCACAAGCTGATGGGCGAAAATCCGATGCCCGTATGCAGCCCTACCTTGCTGGGCGACCAAGAAAGCCTGACGGCGGAGACCATCGCAGAGATGCCTTTGCTTCAACAGACAACCCGCCCCTATGCCTGGCGCCAATGGTTCAACTCGCAGAACCTGAACATCGCGCACGACCTGACAGGCCCGCGCTATGAACTATTCTCCATGCTTGCCCAAGCAGCCATGCATGACATGGGGATCGCTCTGATTCCGCCCTTCCTGATTCAACGCGAGCTGGCGGAAAAAAGGCTGGTCATTGCCAACCGCAAAGCGCTTTCGAGCATCAAGGCTTACTATCTGATGATTCCCGAGCGAAAAGTCGAATCCGCATCGCTTCGCGCTTTTCGCGACTGGCTGGTGAATCAAGCTGATACCTATGAGCTTGATTAATAAGAAAATTTGTATAACCGACTCCGGTAGTAAGCTAATCAAAAGCGCTACAGATATAAGTTTTTGTCGCATACAGTCAATCTGTTACAAAGTTAGTACCGTAGTCTCAGAAGCGTTCAAATACGTGGCTTTGAGCCATATTGCCTGACTCATGGCGGCTTATTTATTACGCCGATGGGAAAATTTATCGAATTACACCAAAACCCTTTAAGGGCAAGGCGTACAAGGGTTTAGGCGCTTGTGTTGCGACATTCGGTCACAGGGTGACTTGTAGTTAATTTTTCGTCACACGTCATAATCCCTTGAAGGGCTGGATTTTCGCCTGCAAAATGCCGCGCCCCGCCTGATTCGGCGGGACCGTGCTGATCGGCCGCCCCAGCCGCACCATCCGAAGTGCCTGGGTTTACTCAATAAGATCACGCAGGAGATTTGACGTGCACATTGGTGTTCCTCTCGAAACCCAGACGGGTGAAACAAGGGTTGCTGCTACCCCGGAAACCATCAAGAAGCTGATCGGCCAAGGCCATAAAGTCACTGTCCAAAGCGGCGCCGGCCTCAAGGCGAGCGTCACCGACAGTGCTTATGAAGCAGCGGGCGCAACCATTGGCAGCGCCAATGACGCGTTCGGGGCCGAGCTGATTCTCAAGGTGGTCGCCCCCAGCGACAGCGAATTGGCGTTGATCAAGCGCGCTACCGTGCTGGTGGGCATGCTCAACCCGTTCAACAACGACACTATCGCCAAGCTGGCCGAACACGGGATTACCGCGTTCGCCCTTGAGGCTGCGCCACGGACCTCCCGTGCCCAGAGCCTGGACGTGCTGTCCTCCCAAGCGAACATTGCCGGCTACAAGGCCGTCCTGTTGGCGGCCCATTACTACCCACGCTTCATGCCGATGCTGATGACCGCCGCAGGCACCGTGAAAGCGGCACGCGTGCTGATTCTCGGTGCCGGTGTGGCCGGGTTGCAGGCGATTGCGACGGCCAAGCGACTGGGGGCGGTGATCGAGGCGTCGGACGTGCGTCCGGCAGTGAAGGAACAAATCGAATCCCTGGGCGCCAAGTTCGTCGATGTGCCCTACGAAACCGACGAGGAGCGCGAGTGCGCCGTCGGTGTCGGCGGTTATGCCCGGCCGATGCCCGCCAGCTGGATGCAGCGCCAGGCCCAGGCCGTTCACGAGCGCGCCAAGCAGGCTGACATCGTCATCACCACCGCACTGATTCCGGGCCGCAAGGCGCCGACCTTGCTCAGCGCCGAGACCGTCGCGCAGATGAAACCGGGCTCGGTGGTCATCGACCTCGCGGCGGCTCAGGGCGGTAACTGCCCGTTGACCGTGGCCGATCAAGTGGTGGTGGAGAACGGCGTGACCATCGTCGGCCCGACCAACCTGGCCGGTGAAGTCGCCGCCGATGCTTCGGCGTTGTACGCCCGTAACCTGCTGGACTTCCTGAAGCTGGTCTTCACCAAGGAAGGTCAGTTCGACGTGAACCTGGAAGACGACATCGTCGCCGCGTGCCTGATGTGCCGCGACGGCCAGGTCATCCGTAAAAACGCCTAAGCAGGGATTCAGACAATGGAAGAGCTCATCTCCCCCGGTATCTACAACCTGATCATCTTTGTGCTGGCGATTTATGTCGGTTACCACGTGGTCTGGAACGTAACACCCGCACTGCACACCCCGTTGATGGCAGTAACCAACGCCATTTCGGCGATCGTGATCGTCGGCGCCATGCTCGCCGCCGCGCTGACGGTGACGCCACTGGGCAAGACCATGGGCACCCTCGCCGTGGCCCTGGCCGCCGTGAACGTCTTCGGTGGCTTCCTGGTGACGCGCCGCATGCTTGAGATGTTCAAGAAAAAAGCCCCGAAAGCCGTAAAAGAAGAGGCGCCCAAGTAATGAGCATGAATCTGGTAACGACGCTCTACCTGATCGCGTCCATCTGCTTCATCCAGGCTCTCAAAGGCCTGTCGCACCCGACCACTTCCCGGCGCGGCAACCTGTTCGGCATGCTCGGTATGGCGCTGGCGGTGCTCACCACCGTTGGCCTCATTTATAAGCTGGGCGCTGAGCTTGCCACTGCGGGCATCGGTTATGTCATCGTCGGCCTGCTGATCGGCGGCACCGCCGGTTCGATCATGGCCAAGCGTGTCGAGATGACCAAGATGCCGGAACTGGTAGCGTTCATGCACAGCATGATCGGTCTCGCAGCGGTGTTCATCGCCATCGCTGCGGTGGTTGAGCCGCAGTCCCTGGGCATCGTCAAGCAACTGGGCGATTCGATTCCGACCGGCAACCGCCTGGAGCTGTTCCTTGGCGCGGCCATTGGTGCAATCACCTTCTCCGGTTCGGTGATCGCCTTCGGCAAGCTCTCGGGTAAGTACAAGTTCCGCCTGTTCCAGGGTGCGCCGGTGCAGTTCGGCGGTCAGCACAAGCTCAACCTGATCCTGGGCCTGGCAACATTGGGCCTGGGCCTGGTCTTCATGTTCACCGGCAACCTGAGCGCGTTCGCGCTGATGCTAGCCTTGGCGTTCGTGCTGGGCGTGCTGATCATTATCCCAATCGGCGGTGCGGACATGCCGGTGGTGGTGTCGATGCTCAACAGCTATTCGGGCTGGGCGGCAGCCGGTATCGGTTTCTCGCTGAACAACTCGATGCTGATCATTGCCGGCTCCCTGGTGGGCTCGAGCGGTGCGATCCTGTCGTACATCATGTGCAAAGCCATGAACCGTTCGTTCTTCAACGTGTTGCTCGGTGGCTTCGGCAACACTGCCGATGCGGGCGGTCCGGCAGGGGCACAAGAAGCTCGTCCGGTGAAATCCGGCTCGGCTGACGACGCGACCTTCCTGCTGACCAATGCCGACACTGTGATCATCGTCCCAGGCTATGGCCTGGCCGTGGCCCGTGCGCAACATGCATTGAAAGAGCTGACCGAAAAGCTGACCCACCACGGCGTGACCGTGAAGTACGCGATCCACCCGGTAGCCGGTCGCATGCCCGGCCACATGAACGTGCTGCTGGCCGAGGCCGAAGTGCCTTACGACCAGGTGTTCGAAATGGAGGACATCAACTCCGAGTTCGGTCAGGCCGACGTAGTGCTGGTGCTTGGCGCCAACGACGTGGTCAACCCGGCGGCGAAAAACGATCCGAAATCGCCGATCGCCGGCATGCCGATTCTCGAAGCGTTCAAGGCCAAGACCATCATCGTCAACAAGCGCTCGATGGCCAGCGGTTATGCCGGTCTGGATAACGAACTGTTCTACCTGGACAAGACCATGATGGTGTTCGGTGACGCCAAGAAGGTGATTGAGGACATGGTCAAAGCAGTGGAATAACGATCCTCACTGACCACCAGCGCCCCGACTCGTCGGGGCGTTTTGATTTGTATCAAGGCGAAACGTTACCGATCCGGTAATGATGTTTTGCCTGCAACGCCCGTAATAGAGGCCTTAATTGCGACTTTTGTAGCGGGTCGGGCACGGCGCGAATTCACTAGACTGCGCATCTTGCTTTTAGCCCGAGATAACACACCATGTACCGTGACCGTATCCGCCTGCCTTCGTTGTTGAATAAAGTGATGAGCGCTGCCGAAGCCGCCTTGTTGATTGAAGATGGCATGACCGTTGGCATGAGCGGGTTCACCCGCGCCGGTGAGGCAAAAGCGGTGCCCCACGCCTTGGCCGAGCGCGCAAAGGTCACCCCGCTGCAAATCAGTCTGATGACCGGCGCAAGCCTGGGTAACGATCTCGACAAGGAACTCACCGAGGCCGGCGTGCTGGCACGGCGTATGCCCTTCCAGGTCGACAGCACGCTGCGCAAGGCGATCAACGCAGGCAAGGTCATGTTCATCGACCAGCACCTTTCGGAAACGGTCGAGCAACTGCGCAACGGCCAGCTCAAGCTGCCCGATATTGCAGTGATCGAAGCGGTGGCCATCACCGAACAGGGCCACATCGTGCCGACCACCTCGGTGGGTAATTCGGCCAGCTTCGCGATCTTCGCCCGGCAAGTGATCGTCGAGATCAACCTGGCCCACAATCCAAATCTGGAAGGGCTGCACGACATCTATATCCCGACCTACCGCCCAACCCGCACGCCGATTCCGCTGGTGAAGGTCGACGACCGTATCGGCAGTACCGCGATTCCGATCCCGCCGGAAAAAATTGCCGCCATCGTCATTACCAATCAAGGCGACTCGCCATCGACCGTCACACCACCGGACAGCGAGACCCAGGCCATCGCTGATCACTTGATCGATTTCTTCAAGCAGGAAGTGGCGGCAGGACGAATGACCAACAAGCTCGGCCCGTTACAGGCCGGGATTGGCAACATCGCCAACGCTGTGATGTGCGGATTGATCGACTCGCCGTTCGAGCAGTTGACCATGTATTCCGAGGTCCTGCAGGACTCCACCTTTGACTTGATCGACGCCGGTAAACTGAGCTTCGCCTCGGGAAGTTCCATCACCTTGTCGAGCCGACGCAATACCGAAGTGTTCGCAAACCTCGAAAGGTACAAGGACAAGCTGGTCCTGCGCCCGCAGGAAATCTCCAACCACCCCGAAGTCGTACGCCGCCTGGGCATCATCGGCATCAACACCGCCCTGGAGTTTGATCTGTACGGCAACGTCAACTCCACCCACGTGTGCGGCACGCGAATGATGAATGGCATCGGTGGCTCGGGAGATTTCGCACGCAATGCGCACCTGGCGATTTTCGTCACCAAGTCCATCGCCAAAGGCGGTGCGATTTCCAGCGTCGTGCCGATGGTCAGTCATGTGGATCATACCGAGCATGACGTCGACATCCTGGTCACCGAGATTGGCCTGGCCGACCTGCGAGGCCTGGCGCCCCGGGAGCGGGCACGGGTGATCATCGACAACTGTGTACATCCGTCCTATCGGCAGGCGCTGAATGATTACTTTGAAGCGGCGTGTGCCCTCGGTGGGCATACGCCTCACATTCTGCGCGATGCACTGAGCTGGCACATGAACCTGGAAGAGACCGGGCAGATGTTGGCAGTCTGATACAGCTGGTTCACCGGTGCAGCTAATACAGTTTCTCGCGCCTTTCCAAGCCAAGCCCTAAGCGGCAAAAACTGTACTGCTGTACCGGTGTTTTCCTACAGTCTTTTCTTATAAAACAGGTTCAGCAACCCACAAATGCACTATTTCCGTGCAGATAGGTACAGTTGCGCCAATATCGACCAGTACACCGCTGTTTAACAGTTAACTGATTGCTCACATTACAATTGAACTGTATCTAGAGAGACTGGCCAAACGAGAGGATCATGGGCACCAGTTAAACCACTACCTAATCCCGCCACAAGCGGAAGGATGTCAACCATGGAACGTACACTCAGTTCCGAGCTGTTTTTCGAAGACAAAGCTGAAAAAAACCAGGCTTCCCTGCCTCTTCGCGTTATCGCCAACCTGATGTTGTGGCAGCGCCGCATCGCCAGCCGTCACCAACTGGCTCGTCTGGATTCGCGCCTGCTGGCTGACGCCGGTATCAGCGAAGCACAACGCTACGAAGAGCTGAGCAAGCCGTTCTGGCGTTAACTCAGCGCCGCTGGCCCTGACCCACCGGGTCCACCGCCAGCACCGAATTGAACAAACAAGACCCGTCGCGGGAAACCGCGACGGGTCTTGTCGTTTCAGAAACAAAAAACCTCGATAGAACCACGAACACCACAGTTTTATAAGAATGCATATCGACCAGTACAGTTTAATTTGACGTGGCGAAGCAGTGATGGACGACGGTTGCAGCTGTCATCCGACCGGATCTGCCTTAATATCCGAGCGACCGTGGCGAAGCGAGCCGAGCATGCGCTCCTCTCCAGCTACCAAGCACCGGCCTCACCTCATTATCCAAGGAGTTTCATCATGACCCGTCTCCGTCTGCTCAGCGCGGCGGCCTTGCTGGCCGTAGCCGCCCACGCCAATGCCAGCAGCTTCATCGTGACCACCGATTCCATCGTTGGCGCGCTAAAGGCCACGTCCGACGCCACCTCTGATGCAACCTCCTCGCTGCGCGACAACAAGATCGTCCAGGCCGCGCGCGATGACGCCGCCAGCTTCGTCGCCAGCGAAGGGGCTATCCGTGGTGTGAAACTGGAAAGTGCCCTGGACTATATCCGTCAACAGGCCCCACAGTTGAACGCCACTGATGCGCAACTGGCCCAGGCCATCCTCGTGATCTGATGAAACATGAAACATTGGATACCAAATGGTGTTCCGATGTTTCAGCGCTGGCTCTGGGCCGGGGGGTTGCGCTAGCCTGCCGGCTCGCCATCAATTGTCGAGCCCCATGCGTTTCTATCCGAATCCGTATCTTGCGCTGTTCATAGCAGCTTGCTGGTCTTTACCTGCCCAGGCTTTTGATGTGTCCACCCAGCAGGTAGTCGTCAGCGGCTATGCAACAAGCATGGTGACCTCCGCGCCCTTCGATCATAAACTTGTCGCCGCTCGCGATGACGCCGCGGCATTCATTGCCAGTGACGGACAGTTGCGAGGTGGACAGCTGGAGGCTGCCCTGGATTATCTGCGGCGGACCCGGCCAAAACTTCATGCCAGCGACCTTGAACTGGCACAGGCAATTCTCGTCCAATAGTTATCAATATTTTTCGGAGTCGTTCCATGCGTAGCCCGCTGATTGCTGCCGCCTTAGGCCTGCTGGTATTGGCCGATGTGGCCCAGGCCCATACCCTGGTAGCCACCAGTAACATCATCGTTCGCGCTTCCCAGCGCACGATTGATTTCACTTCCGATACCACTACATCCATCCGTGATTCGAAAATCGTCCGCGAAGCCCATGACGATGCGGCCAGTTTCGTCGCCAGTAATGGTGAGATTCGTGGCGCTCATCTCGAAGCGGCCTTCGATACGTTGCGCACCCGTGTACCGGAAGCGCGTGACGCCAGCGACCAGGTTCTCGCCGAAGCCATCCTCGCATTGTGAGGCGGGTTGCCGCCTGGCTGGCGGCCTGGGCGCTGCTGCTCATCGGCAGCAGCGCCCAGGCCGGCTTGCAACTGCACCTCAACGCCGAAGGCCTGAGCCCGGCGCAACAACAGGCCAGCCAGGCCTTGCTCGATGAAGCCATGCAAGCATTGCCGCCGCGTTTCATCGAGCGGCTGGACCGGCGCATCGATGTCGGCTGGACCGACCAGATGCCTGCCAACGCCTACGGCCAGGCTTCACTGGTGTCGCAACTGGATCTCAACAGCAATCTGCTCGACAGCCTGACCGACGGCAGCGCTGCGACGCAGAAGACCCAACGTCCCCACGGCACCGTACGGCGGGAAATGCTCGCCACGGTTCTCCATGAACTGACCCACATCTATGACCGCTCGCGTTTATGGCCGGAGCCCGAGCGCGCGCTGATCCAGCGTTGTACCCGCCGTAATGGCAGTTCCGGGCTGATTGGCCTGCCCGATGAATGCCGCGGCCAGAACGACCGCCGCTTCACCCTCAGCGATGATCCACGCTTGCTGGACCTGGCCGGTTGGCCGCAGTACGTCGGTCGTCGCGGCGAACGCGAACAGCACAACCGCCAGGTCGCCCGCAGCCCGGATCTGTATGAGACGAGCAGCCCCAAGGAATTCGTCGCGGTCAACATGGAGTATTTTCTCCTGGACCCCAGCTACGCCTGCCGCCGACCTGCACTGTATCGCTATTATCAGGAGCATTTTGGTTGGGCACCGGCGGCCAAGGAAACCTGCGCCAAATCGTTCGCCTTCCTCAATGCCGGGAACGACTTCGCCAGGACGCCGCTGGGCAAGGTCGATCCCGAACGGGTCTATGCCATCGACTACCTGCTGGCCGAAGCCAACCAGAATTGGGTCAGCCGCTGGGGCCACAGTATGCTTCGCCTGGTAATCTGCGCGCCGGGCCGGCCCCGTGGCCCGGACTGCCGGCTGGATCTCGACCAGCACCTGGTGCTGTCCTATCGCGCCTTCGTGGGTGATGTGCAGTTGTCGAGCTGGGACGGGCTGGTAGGCAAATATCCGTCGCGCCTGTTCGTGTTGCCGTTGGCCCAAGTCATCGACGAATACACCAAGACCGAACTGCGCAGCCTGGCCTCAGTGCCGCTGAACCTGTCGCGTGCCGAGATCGAGGAGACGGTCGAGCACGCCGCCGAAATGCACTGGAGCTACGACGGCAACTATTACTTCCTGTCCAACAATTGTGCGGTGGAGAGCCTGAAGCTGCTGCGCAGCGGCAGCAATAACGCGCAGCTCAAGGGCCTGGACAGCATCATGCCCAATGGCTTGCTGGAAGTGCTCAAGGGCCGGGGAATGGCCGACACCAGCGTGCTGGATGATCCCAAGGAAGCCTTGCGGCTGGGCTATCGCTTCGACTCGTTCCGCGAGCGATACCAGGCGATGTTCAACGTGCTGAAGAAGTACCTGCCCATCAAGCAACAATCGGTGGAAGACTGGCTGGCCCTGGACGCCGCCGAACGCCGCGTCTGGTTCGAACAGGCTGACCTGCGCACCAGCGCGGCGTTGCTCCTGCTGGAACAGGCCAGTTACCGTCGCCAGTTGTTGCTGGCCCAGGACGAAGTCAAGCAACGCTACCTCGGCGCCCGTGAATTGCAGAATGGCGGTATGGAAAGAGCCAACGCGACGCTGCAGCAGATCCTCGCCAACAGCGGCTTCCTCAGCCGTCCCGCCGAGCTACTCGGCAGCAGTGGGTATGGACTGCCGCAACCCAGCGAGTGGCAACGACTGGAGTCGGAAAGCAGCTTGCGCCAGAAACAGCTGCAAACGCTGACCGGCGATCTGGACAAGGAAGTCCGGGCACTGCTCGAACCCAGTCGCGCCGCTGAAATTGCCGCCAGTGAAGCCAATGTCAAAGAGATCGGCGAACACCTGCGCAAACTGCACAAGGCCGGCGGCGGCCTGGAGCTACCTTAATAGCGCCGCCGCCCCCTGTGGCGGGGGAGCTTGCTCCCGCTGGGACGGTCCGACGCCTCGGGCGAAGCGGCCCCCAAACAGACGGATGCGACTTTTCAGGCAAACCGCGTCGCTTGGCTCTACGAC
>NZ_JALJDX010000107.1 GCF_022952855.1 Pseudomonas sp. RGM2987
GGCAACAGAAAGCCGGGGGGCGCTGCGCGCCCCAGCGGGAGCAAGCTCCCTCGCCACAGGGGAATGAGCCAGACTTGCGGACTGGCTCCATCGCAATCAGCCCTCGAGCTTGCTTTTCAGCAGTTCGTTGACCTGCTGCGGGTTGGCCTTGCCCTTGGAGGCTTTCATCGCCTGGCCGACGAAGAAGCCGAACATCTTGCCGCGCTTGGCTTCGTCTGCCGCACGGTACTGTTCGACCTGCTCGGCGTTGGCCGCGAGCATTTCATCGAGCACGGCGCTGATCGCCCCGGTGTCGGTGACCTGCTTCAAGCCGCGCTTGTCGATGATCTCGTCGGCGCTGCCTTCACCATTGGCCATGGCTTCGAACACCATCTTGGCGATCTTGCCGGAGATGGTGTTGTCCTTGATCCGCAACAGCATGCCGCCCAGTTGCTCAGCCGACACCGGTGACTCGTCGATCTCCAGGCCCTGCTTGTTCAGCAGGCTGCCCAACTCGACCATGACCCAGTTGGCCGCCAGCTTGGCGTCGCCGCCGATGCTCACGACTTTCTCGAAGTAGTCCGCCTGTTCGCGGCTGGTGGCCAGCACGTTGGCGTCGTAGCTCGACAGCCCGAACTGCGCCTGGAAACGCTCGCGTTTCTGCGGTGGCAGTTCCGGCAGCGTGGCGCGCACGTCATTGAGGAAAGAATCCTCGATGACCACCGGCAGCAGGTCCGGATCGGGGAAGTAACGGTAGTCGTTGGCTTCCTCCTTGCTGCGCATCGGACGGGTCTCGTCCTTGTTCGGGTCGTACAGGCGGGTCTGTTGGATGACCTTGCCACCGTCCTCGATCAGTTCGATCTGGCGCTGGATCTCGCTGTTGATCGCCTTCTCGATGAAGCGGAACGAGTTGACGTTCTTGATCTCGCAGCGCGTGCCGAACTCAACCTGGCCCTTGGGGCGGATCGAGACGTTGCAGTCGCAGCGCAGCGAGCCTTCGGCCATGTTGCCGTCGCAGATGCCCAGGTAGCGCACCAGTGCGTGGATCGCCTTGACGTAGGCCACGGCTTCCTTGGCGCTGCGCATGTCCGGCTCGGAGACGATTTCCAGCAGCGGCGTGCCGGCACGGTTCAGGTCGATGCCGGTGGCGCCGTTGAATTCCTCGTGCAGGCTCTTGCCGGCGTCCTCTTCCAGGTGCGCCCGGGTGATGCCGACGCGCTTGACCGTGCCGTCTTCCAGGGCGATGTCCAGGTGGCCCTTGCCGACAATCGGCAGTTCCATCTGGCTGATCTGGTAGCCCTTGGGCAGGTCCGGGTAGAAGTAGTTCTTGCGGGCGAACACGTTGTGCTGGCCGATCTCAGCGTCAATCGCCAGGCCGAACATCACCGCCATGCGCACCGCTTCGGCGTTGAGCACCGGCAGTACGCCGGGCATGCCCAGGTCGACCAGGCTGGCCTGGGTGTTGGGCTCGGAACCGAAAGTGGTCGAGCTACCGGAAAAGATTTTCGACCGGGTGGTGAGCTGGGTATGAATCTCCAGCCCGATCACGACTTCCCATTGCATGTGTGTCTCCTCAGAAGCCGGTTGGGGTGCGGGTGTGCCAGTCAGTGTTCAACTGATACTGGTGAGCCACATTGAGCAGGCGGCCTTCCTGGAAGTACGGCGCGAGCAACTGCACGCCCACCGGCAGGCCATCGACGAAACCGGCCGGCATCGACAGGCCCGGCAGGCCGGCGAGGTTGGCGGTGATGGTGTAGACGTCTTCCAGGTACTCGGCGATCGGGTCACTGTTCTTGGCGCCGAGTTTCCAGGCCGGGTTCGGCGTGGTCGGGCCGAGGATGATGTCGACCTCGTTGAAGGCGCTCATGAAGTCGTTCTTCACCAGGCGGCGGATTTTCTGCGCCTTGAGGTAGTAGGCGTCGTAGTAGCCGGCAGACAGGGCGTACGCACCGACCATGATCCGGCGCTGCACTTCGGCACCGAAACCTTCGCCACGGGAACGCTTGTACAGGTCGATCAGGTTCTGCGGGTTTTCGCAGCGATGGCCGAAGCGCACGCCGTCAAAGCGCGACAGGTTCGAGGAAGCTTCTGCCGGGGCGATCACGTAGTAGGCCGGAATCGCGTGCTGCATGTTCGGCAGGCTGATCTGCTTGATGACGGCGCCGAGTTTCTCCAGCTCCTTGATGCTGTTCTGGATCAGTTCGGCGATGCGCGGGTCGAGGCCGGCACCGAAGTACTCTTTTGGCACCCCGACGCGCAGGCCTTGCAGCGAGCCGTTGAGGCTGGCGCTGTAGTCCGGCACCGGCTCATCGATGCTGGTGGAATCGTTCGGGTCGAAGCCGGCCATGCCTTGCAGCAGGATCGCGCAGTCTTCGGCGGTGCGCGCCAGCGGGCCGCCCTGGTCCAGGCTGGAGGCGTAGGCGATCATGCCCCAGCGCGACACGCGGCCATAGGTCGGCTTGAGGCCGGTGAGGTTGGTGAACGCCGCTGGCTGGCGGATCGAACCGCCGGTGTCGGTGGCGGTGGCGGCCGGCAGCAGGCGCGCGGCCACGGCGGCGGCGGAACCGCCGGACGAACCGCCCGGTACGTGTTCCAGGTTCCACGGGTTTTTCACCGCGCCGTAGTAGCTCGACTCGTTGGCCGAGCCCATGGCGAATTCGTCCATGTTGGTTTTGCCCAGGGTCACGGTGCCGGCGGCGGCCAGCTTGGCGACCACGGTGGCGTCGTACGGGGCCTTGAAATTGTCGAGCATCTTCGAGCCGCAGCTGGTGCGGATGCCCTGGGTGCAGAACAGGTCCTTGTGGGCAATCGGCGCGCCGAGCAGGGCGCCGCTCTCACCGCTCGCACGACGGGCGTCGGCGGCCTTGGCCTGGCTCAGGGCCAGCTCTTGGGTGAGGCTGATGAAACTGTTGAGCTGCGGGTCCAGTTGGGCGATACGCGCCAGCAGGGCTTTGGTCAGCTCTTCGGAGGAAAACTTTTTGTCGGCGAGTCCGCGGGCGATCTCGGCCAGGGTCATGTGATGCATGAGAGGCTCTTTCCCTTTAGTCGATGACTTTCGGAACCAGGTACAGGCCGTTTTCGACCGCTGGCGCGATGGACTGGTAGGCCTCGCGGTTATTCGGCTCGGTCACCACGTCGGCGCGCAGGCGCTGGCTGGCTTCCAGTGGGTGGGCCAACGGTTCGATGCCGTCGGTGTCGACCGCCTGCATTTCGTCGACCAGCCCCAGAATGCTGTTCAGGGCAGAAGTGATGTGTGGAAGATCGGCTTCATTGAGGCCCAGGCAGGCCAGATGAGCGATTTTTTCCACGTCGGAGCGTTCAAGCGCCATGGGATTCTCCAGTGGAAAACAAAACGGACGCAGTCTGTCCGTGTGTTAGATTGTCGGAACACTACCGCAGTTCTACGGCCTTACGGCCGCGATTGTAGGGTTTGGTGCACAGAAAAACGGCCAATTTAACATATTGGCGCCTTGCCCAAAATCCCTGTCGTTGTTAGAGTTTGCCGCACTTTTTTACCCACGCGTTGCCTAGGGTCCCTTTCCCATGTTCAAGAAACTGCGTGGCATGTTTTCCAGCGATCTCTCCATTGACCTGGGCACTGCCAACACCCTTATTTACGTGCGCGAGCGCGGTATCGTCCTGAATGAACCCTCGGTCGTGGCCATCCGCACCCACGGCAACCAGAAAAGTGTCGTGGCTGTCGGTACCGAAGCCAAGCGCATGCTGGGCCGTACACCGGGCAACATCGCAGCCATTCGCCCGATGAAGGACGGCGTGATCGCCGACTTCAGCGTCTGCGAAAAGATGCTGCAGTACTTCATTAACAAGGTTCACGAAAACAGCTTTTTGCAGCCCAGCCCTCGCGTGCTGATCTGCGTTCCATGCAAGTCTACCCAGGTAGAGCGTCGCGCCATCCGTGAATCGGCCCTCGGTGCCGGTGCCCGTGAGGTGTTCCTGATCGAAGAGCCGATGGCTGCTGCCATCGGTGCCGGCCTGCCGGTGGAAGAAGCCCGCGGTTCGATGGTCGTCGACATCGGTGGCGGTACCACCGAGATCGCGCTGATCTCCCTCAACGGTGTGGTCTACGCCGAGTCCGTGCGTGTGGGCGGCGACCGTTTCGACGAAGCGATCATCACCTACGTGCGTCGCAACTATGGCAGCCTGATCGGTGAATCCACCGCCGAGCGCATCAAGCAGGAAATCGGCACCGCCTACCCGGGTGGTGAGGTGCGTGAAGTCGACGTACGTGGCCGCAACCTGGCCGAAGGCGTGCCACGGGCATTCACCCTGAACTCCAACGAAGTGCTGGAGGCGCTGCAAGAGTCCCTGGCGACAATCGTCCAGGCGGTGAAAAGTGCCCTGGAGCAATCGCCGCCGGAGTTGGCTTCGGACATCGCCGAGCGCGGCCTGGTGCTGACCGGTGGTGGCGCGCTGTTGCGTGACCTCGACAAACTGCTGGCCCAGGAAACCGGCCTGCCGGTGATCGTCGCCGAAGACCCGCTGACCTGCGTCGCCCGTGGCGGTGGCCGTGCATTGGAAATGATGGACAAGCACACCATGGACCTGCTCTCCAGCGAATAAGTCTCGCCGGATGGTCTATGTTGTTCGCTCCCGGGCAGCACTTTGCAGTGCTGCCCGTTGGCGTTTATCTTCTGTCATTCGTATCCAGGCCGGTTTGATGCCGTATGAATAAAGCGAACATTTGCCTGGGAGGAGCGGCCTATTAAACCGCTTTTTGCCAAAGGCCCCTCACTGGGTGTGCGCCTGCTGGTGCTGGCCGTGCTATCGGTCGCGCTGATGGTGGTCGATGCCCGCTTCACGCTGCTCAAGCCTGTGCGCAGCCAGATGTCGCTGGTGTTGATGGAATCCTACTGGATCACCGACCTGCCGCAGCGCTTGTGGCAAGGTGTGGCCAGCCAGTTTGGCAGCCGCACCGAGTTGGTCGCCGAAAACGAAAAACTCAAGACCGAGAACCTGCTGTTGCAGGGGCGCATGCAGAAGCTGGCGGCCCTCACCGAGCAGAACGTGCGGCTGCGCGAGTTGCTCAATTCCTCCGCGTTGGTCAACGAGAAGGTGGAAGTAGCCGAGCTGATCGGCATGGACCCGAACCCCTTTACCCACCGTATCCTGATCAACAAGGGTGAGCGCGATGGCGTGGTGCTTGGCCAGCCGGTGCTCGACGCCCGGGGCCTGATGGGGCAGGTGGTGGAATTGATGCCCTACACCTCTCGTGTGCTGCTGTTGACCGACACCACCCACAGCATTCCGGTGCAGGTCAACCGCAACGGCCTGCGTGCCATCGCCAGCGGCACCGGCAATCCGGAACGCCTGGAACTGCGCCATGTGGCCGATACCGCCGATATCAAGGAAGGCGACCTGCTGGTCAGCTCAGGCCTCGGCCAGCGCTTCCCGGCCGGTTACCCGGTGGCGACGGTCAAGGAAGTCATCCATGATTCCGGCCAGCCATTCGCCATCGTGCGTGCGGTGCCGACTGCCGCGTTGAACCGCAGCCGCTACCTGTTGCTGGTGTTCAGTGATAATCGCACCCCGGAAGAGCGTGCCAACGATGCGGCGGCGGCCCAGGAAGCCCAGGACCGGCAGGGCGCCGAATCGGCCGCCCCGGGCGCCCAGCCGCCGGCTGTGGTCCCGGCCACCGTGCCCAAGCCAGCGCCCGCACCCGCTGCGCCGGCGGCCACGACGCCACCGGCTGCTCCTGCCGCCGCGCCTGCCGCAACCTCTACCCGTGCGGCCGGTCACACGCCAGCAACGCAGCATGCCCGGCCCGCAGCCAAGCCACCTGCCGCCACCCCGGCGCCCGCGCCGGCCACCAGGGGAGCACGAGAAGAATGAGCAGTACCCGATCCGGCAACGGCTGGATAGTCTGGCTGACCTTCGCCATCGGCCTGCTGCTGAGCGTTTCGCCGCTGCCGCAGTTCATGGAGATCCTGCGTCCGCTGTGGCTGGCCTTGCTGTTGGCCTTCTGGGCGCTGGCCCTGCCGCACAAGGTCGGGATGGTCACCGCCTGGTGCCTGGGCCTGGCCGAGGACGTGCTTTATGGCACGCTGCTGGGGCAGAACGCGCTGATCCTGACGCTGATCACATTCCTGGTCCTGTCGCTGCAACAACGCCTGCGCATGTTCCCCATGTGGCAGCAATGCCTGGTGATCCTGGTGATTTTCGGCCTGGCGCAACTGGTCCAGCTATGGCTCAGCGCGCTGACCGGCAATCGCCAGCCGACCCTGGCGCTGGTCTTGCCGGCGCTGGTCAGCGCGTTGCTCTGGCCCTGGGTCAGCTTCGGTTTGCGTGGCTTGCGCCTGCGTTTCAAAATCAACTGATCAGCGCGGGCTGTGGCCAGGGGTTGGTTGTGGCGAGGGAGCTTGCTCCCGCTCGACTGCGTAGCAGTCGCAAGATTCAGGGCCACTTCGTGTCCCAGCGGGAGCAAGCTCCCTCGCCACAGAAGCCCTGCGACCACGGTCGTCAATGCCTGGGTTCTATAAGAGGTAAATGTTGATGAAACCGCTTTACCTCGCCTCAGGCTCGCCGCGCCGGCGTGAATTGCTCATGCAGATCGGCGTGCCCTTTACCGCCATCAGTGCGGACATCGACGAAACTCCCCTGGATCAAGAAAGCCCATCGGCCTATGTCGAGCGCCTGGCGTGCGGCAAGGCCGAGGCCGGGCGACGCTCGTTGCCAGCCGCCGCGGCTGGCTGTGTGTTGGGTGCCGACACGGCGGTGGTGCTGGATGGACAGATTCTCGGCAAACCGTTGGACCGAGCCGACGCCCTCTCGATGCTGTTGAGCTTGTCCGGACGCGAGCATGAAGTCCTGACCGCCATTGCCGTGCTGGACGGCCAGCGCTGCGAATCCCGGGTGGTTCGCAGTCGGGTGCGCTTTCGCGCCATCACCGAGCCAGAGGCGACGGCCTATTGGGCCAGTGGCGAACCCCGGGACAAGGCCGGTGGCTATGGCATCCAGGGCCTGGGCGCGGTGTTCGTCGCCGGGCTTGAAGGCAGCTATTCTGCGGTGGTTGGCTTGCCGCTGTGCGAAACCGCGCAACTGTTGGGTGATTTCGGCATACCCTGTTGGCAACCCCTTGAGCGCGCCCCGGGCGCCGACTGACTGATGCGGCCATAATCGTGAACAAGCCTGAACGAGACCCTGCCATGAGTGAAGAGATCCTGATCAACATCACCCCGATGGAATCACGCGTGGCGGTGGTTGAAAACGGAGTCCTGCAAGAAGTTCATGTTGAACGCACGCAAAAGCGCGGCATTGTCGGCAATATCTACAAGGGCAAGGTCGTTCGGGTGTTGCCGGGCATGCAGGCGGCATTCGTCGACATCGGCCTGGACCGCGCGGCGTTCATTCACGCCTCGGAGATTTCCATGCGCGAGGGGCCGGCGGTCGAGAGCATCAGTGCGCTGGTCCACGAAGGCCAGAGCCTGGTGGTGCAGGTCACCAAGGATCCCATCGGTTCCAAGGGCGCGCGCCTGACCACGCAACTGTCGATCCCGTCGCGCTACCTGGTGTACATGCCGCGCACCGCCCATGTCGGCATTTCCCTGAAGATCGAAGACGAAGCCGAGCGCGAGCGCCTCAAGCAGGTGGTCAGCGACTGTGTCGAAAAAGAAGGCATCAAGGAGGCCGGGGGCTTCATCCTGCGCACTGCCGCCGAAGGGGCGGGGGCCGATGAAATCCTCATGGACATCCGCTACCTGAGAAGGCTCTGGGATCAGATCGCCGCGCAGATCAAGACCATCGCCACCCCCAGCGTGATCTACGAGGACCTGGGCCTGGCGCTGCGCACACTACGGGATCTGGTCAGCCCGAAGATCGAGAAGATCCGCATCGACTCCCGGGAAACCTTTCAGAAGACCACGCAGTTCGTCGCCGAACTGATGCCGGAAATCGCTGATCGCCTCGAACACTACCCCGGCGAGCGGCCGATCTTTGACCTGTACGGGGTCGAGGACGAAATCCAGAAAGCCCTGGAGCGCAAGGTGCCGCTCAAGTCCGGTGGGTACCTGGTGGTCGATCCGGCGGAGGCCATGAGCACCATCGACGTCAACACCGGGGCCTTCGTTGGCCATCGCAACCTCGAAGAAACTATTTTCAAGACCAACCTGGAAGCGGCCACCGCCATCGCCCGCCAGCTGCGCCTGCGCAACCTGGGCGGGATTATCATCATCGACTTCATCGACATGGAAGATGAAGAGCACCAGCGCCAGGTGCTGCGAACCCTGGAGAAACAACTCGAGCGCGATCACGCCAAGACCAACATCATCGGCATTACCGAGCTGGGCCTGGTGCAGATGACTCGCAAGCGCACCCGCGAAAGCCTTGAGCAAGTGCTTTGCGAGCCGTGCAGCAGTTGCCAGGGGCGAGGCAAGCTCAAGACCCCGGAAACCGTGTGTTACGAAATCTTCAGGGAAATCCTTCGCGAGGCGCGCGCTTACCAGGCGACCGGCTATAGAGTGTTGGCGAACCAGAAGGTGGTGGACCGTCTGCTCGATGAGGAGTCGGGCAATGTCGCTGAACTGGAAGCCTTTATCGGCCGTACGATTCGTTTTCAGGTGGAAACCATGTACTCCCAGGAACAATATGACGTGGTGTTGCTCTGAAGGGCCTGGGAAGCGGCGGGTCCGCGCAGTTGCGTAATTTTGCCGGGGGGACCCACTGACATGGAGCGTCTGACACGCTTTTTGGCTGTGCTGACCCGCTGGGGCCTGGGCCTCTGTGCGTTGCTGCTGGTGCTGCTGGCGCTGTATGTCAGCCTTGGTCGCGAGCTGGTGCCGCTGGTGGCCGAGTATCGCGCCGAGGTCGAGGCCCGGGCGGCAGAAGCCCTGGGCATGCCCGTGCACATTGGCAGCCTGGAAGGTAGCTGGAGCGCCCTGGCGCCAATACTGGCGGCGCGGGACGTAGTCGTCGGCGATGGCGCCAATGCCCTGCACCTGGACCAGGTCCGGGCCGTGCCTGATGCCTGGGACAGCCTGCTGGCACGCCAGGTGCGCATTGCCCACCTGGAAGTCAGTGGCCTGAAGATCAGCCTCAAGGAAGGCGCCGACGGCAAATGGGCACTGGAGGGCCTGCCGGTGCGCGACGACCAGCCCCTCGATCCGCAGCAATTGCTGGAGCGGATGCAGACGGTCTCCCGGCTCTCAGTGCTCGACAGCCAAGTGACCTTGCAGCCACTGGACCAGCCGCCGTTGAGCCTGACCTATGTCGGCCTGAGCCTGCGCACCGGCGCCGTCCGCCAACGCCTGGACGCCCGCCTGACCTTGCCCGACGGCCAGCCCGTGGCAATCAACCTGCGCACGCGCATCCGTGCAGCCGACTGGAAGAATGGCGAGGCCGATGGCTACCTGAGCCTGCCCCAAAGTGACTGGTCGAAATGGCTGCCGAAACGCCTGACCCGGCAGTGGAACTTCTCCGAGATCAAGGCCGGCGGTGAGTTCTGGTTCAGTTGGGGTGGGGGCACGGTGCAAAGTGCAGCCATGCGCTTGAACGCGCCGCAGTTGCAAGGTGCGTATGCCGAACGCAAGCCGGTGCAGATCAACAACCTGGCCCTGAACGGCTATTTCCAGCGCAGCAGCCAAGGGTTCATTGCGACCTTCGATTCGCTGGCGATGAACCTGGGGGAGACCCGTTGGGAATCGCGCCTGCAACTGCAACAGAGCGATGCCACCGATAAGGCCGAGGAGTTGTGGCATCTGCAAGCGGATCGCCTTGACCTGACGCCGCTGACCCCACTGCTCAACGCCCTGGCGCCGCTGCCGGAGGGTGTAGCGGCGGTGAT
The DNA here is from genome assembly GCF_022952855.1 of Pseudomonas sp. RGM2987. Taxonomy (GTDB): domain Bacteria; phylum Pseudomonadota; class Gammaproteobacteria; order Pseudomonadales; family Pseudomonadaceae; genus Aquipseudomonas. Next base: position 9,776 of record NZ_JALJDX010000107.1, read on the forward strand.
CGACCACCTCAAGGTGACGGGTGGGCTGCGCAATGTATTGCTCGATTACCGGCCACAGAACACCGGCGACCAGAAAGTCAGCTTCGCCACCAACCTGGACACCCTCGGCTTCGATGCCTATCGGGGCGCCCCGGCGGCGCGCAACGTATCGGGGAGCCTGAGCGGCGACCTGGGCGGCGGCGAGCTGCGCATGGACAGCAAGGATTTTTCCCTGCACCTGGACCCGATCTTCGCCAAGCCCTGGCAGTACCTGCAAGCCAACGCGCGGCTGACCTGGAAGCTGGACAAGCAAGGCTTCACCCTGATCGCACCGTATTTGAAGGTGCTGGGCGAGGAGGGCCGGATTGCCGGGGACTTCCTGATCCGCCTGCATTTCGATCACAGCCAGGAAGACTACATGGACCTGCGGGTCGGCCTGGTGGACGGTGACGGGCGCTACACCGCCAAGTACCTGCCGGCCGTCCTCAGCCCGGCGCTGGATGAGTGGTTGCGTACGGCAATCGTCAAGGGTGCGGTCGACCAGGGCTTCTTCCAGTACCAGGGTTCGCTGAACCACGGGGCAACCGATGCGGCCCGCAGCATCAGCCTGTTCTTCAAGGTGCATGACGCCGAACTGGCGTTCCAGCCGGGCTGGCCTTCGGTCAGCAAGGTCAGCGGCGACGTCTTCGTCGAAGACAGCGGCGTGCGCATCTATGCCAGCCAGGGGCAGTTGCTCGACACCCAGGTCAAGGATGTCTCGGTGCAAATACCCCATGTGCCCAGCGGGCAGAGCTCCCATCTGCTGCTCGATGGCGGCTTCGTCGGCGGATTGGGCGATGGCCTGAAAATTCTCCAGACGGCGCCAATCGGAACAGCCGAGACGTTCGCCGGCTGGGAAGGCGAGGGAAATCTGCAAGGCAGCGTGAAGCTCGATATCCCACTGGTCAAAGGCGAGCAACCGAAAATCCTGGTGGACTTCGCCACCGATAATGCCCGGCTCAAGCTCAGCGAGCCGGTGTTGGAGTTGACCCAGCTCAAGGGCGACTTCCGCTTCGACAGCAGCAAGGGCCTGAGTGGCAAGAACATCGGCGCCCGGGCGTTCGACCGGCCCGTGACGGCGCAGATTTTTGCCGAGGGCCGTGCTGGCGCGCTCAATACGCGGGTGACCGCGTCCGGGCGGGTGGAGGTCAAGAAACTGACTGATTGGCTGAACGTCACCCAGCCATTGCCCGTCTCCGGCGTGGTGCCTTACCAGTTGCAAGTGATCCTCAACGCAGCGGACAGCCAGCTGTCGGTAAGCTCCAACCTCAAGGGCGTGGCCGTGGACCTGCCGGCGCCTTTCGGCATGACCGCCGACGCCGGGCGCGACACCGTGTTTCGCATGACTCTGCAAGGGCCGGAACGCCGTTACTGGGCCGACTATGGCGACCTCGCGAGCTTCACCTACGCAGCGCCGAGCGGAAAAGTCGCTGATGGCCGCGGAGAGTTGCTGCTGGGCGATGGCGATGCTGTGCTGCCAGGAGCCAAGGGCCTGCGCCTGCGCGGTCAGCTTTCCGAGCTGGACGTGAGTCCCTGGCAGGACCTGGTGAACAAGTACGCCGGCCAGGATCCGGGTGGCAGTGCCAGGCAAGTGCTCAGCAGCGCCGACCTGAAAGTCGGCAAGCTCACGGCCATGGGGACGACCCTGGACCAGGCCGCGGTGCAGCTTGACCGCAAGCCGGACGCCTGGGCTTTGCAGCTCGACAGCCAGCAGGCCAAGGGCAGCGTGATTGTGCCCGACGCAAAGGCTGCCCCGATTGCCATCACGCTGGATTATGTTCGCCTGCCGGCCGCCGATCCCACTGTCCAGGCCGATGAGAACGCTCCGGACCCGTTGGCATCGGTCGACCCCACCAAAATACCGGCGCTGGATATCGCCATCGACCAGCTGTTCCAGGGGCCCGACCTGGTGGGTGCATGGTCGTTGAAGGTCCGGCCGACCGCCAAGGGCATCGCGCTGAACACGCTGGACATGGGCCTCAAGGGCATGGTGCTGAACGGCAGTGGTGGCTGGGAAGGCGTGCCCGGTTCCACTAACAGCTGGTACAAGGGCCGGATCAGCGGCAAGAATCTGGCTGACGTGCTCAAGGGCTGGGGATTTGCCCCGAGCGTGACCAGCCAGGAATTCCGCCTGGATGTCGACGGGCGCTGGCCCGGTTCGCCGGCCTGGGTCGCCACCAAGCGTTTCTCCGGCAGCCTCGATGCGTCGTTGAGCAAGGGGCAGTTCGTTGAAGTCGAGGGCAGCGCCCAGGCATTGCGGGTCTTTGGCCTGTTGAATTTCAACTCCATCGGGCGGCGCTTGCGCCTGGACTTCTCCGACCTGTTTGGCAAAGGCTTGAGCTACGACCGGGTCAAGGGGCTATTGATTGCCAGCAACGGTGTCTACGTGACCCGGGAGCCCATCACCTTGACGGGGCCGTCGAGCAACCTGGAACTCAACGGAACGCTGGACATGGTGGCCGACCGGGTCGATGCCAAGCTGTTGGTCACGCTGCCGGTGACCAACAACCTGCCGATCGCCGCGCTGATCGTTGGCGCACCGGCAGTCGGCGGGGCGCTGTTTCTGATCGACAAACTGATCGGCGACCGCGTGGCGCGCTTTGCCAGCGTAAGATACGACGTCAAGGGGCCGTGGAAAGAGCCGAAGATTACCTTCGATAAGCCGTTCTGATTGACGATGCAATGCCCCTTTGTGGGAGCGGGCGTGCT
>NZ_JALJDX010000106.1 GCF_022952855.1 Pseudomonas sp. RGM2987
CAACCCCCCCCGCCACAGGGGTTCTGCACTAACCCCAGGGTTCTGCGCTAACCAGAGGTTGGAGCGCTACCGCGCTTTCTCATCCCGCCCACGCAACAACTGGTTCGGCATCGCCACCGCCGCCGCCAGCCCCAGCAGTGATACCGCCGCGCTGATCAACAGCAGATGCCGGAAGGTGCTTTGCAGCTCCTGGCGCAGGGCGTCCTGGGCCTTGCCCGGGGCGGCGTTCAGACCGTCCAGCAGCACGTTACCGGAATGACCTTCGCCCAGCAGTGACGCGCCAGCGAGTTGGGCGAAGCTGGAATCCTGTAACAAGGCCAGCAGCAGCGCTGACATCAGCGCCACGCCCACCGCCCCGCCGAGGGAGCGAAACAGGTTGGTGGTGCTGGTGGCGACGCCGATGTCCCGTTGTTGCACCGAGTTCTGCGAACCCACCAACGAGGTCGGGAACTGCATGCCGGAGGCGATACCGCTCAGCAGCATGAACAGGCTGCTGAGCCAGAACGCGGTGGGTGGGGTAAAGGCCATGCCGAGAATCGCGAACGGAAAGAGCAGGGCACCGCCCAGGATCATCGGCTTGTAGCGCCCGGTGACCGAGGTCCGGCGCCCGGCGAAATAGGCGCCTATCGGCAAACCCATCGCCAACGGCAGCAAATGCAACGCAGCGCTGTCGGCACCGGCGCCGGTCACGCTCTGGAAGCGCAACGGCACCAGCACGGTCAGGGAAATCGCCTGGAAACTGGTGAAGAACACCGTGCACCAACACAGCACCGCGCTGCGGTTGACGAACAGGTGCATCGGCAGTAGCGGCTCGCGGGCGCGGCGTTCATGCCAGGCAAATACACCCAGTGCGAGCACCGCGCAGCCCAGCAGCCCAAGCACTTCGCGGCTGTGCCAGGCATGGCCCTGGCCGAACTGGGTAATGCCCAGCAACAGCGCGGTCAGGCCGATGATCAGCAACACGGTGCCCAGGTAATCGATGATCGGCGTGCGTTGTGGCACCGGCAGCCCGACCAGCGCCCGGCGCGCCACCAGCCAGGCGCCCAGGCCCAGCGGCAGGTTGATCAGGAACACCCAGCGCCAGGACAGGTATTGGGTCATATAGCCGCCCAACACGGGCCCGGCCACGCTGGCAACCGCATACATGCCGCTGAAATAACCCTGGTAGCGACCCCGTTCCCGGGGCGGGATGATGTCGCCGATGATGGCCTGGCTCACCGAAATCATCCCGCCGGCGCCAATGCCCTGGATGATCCGCGCCAGTACCAGCTGTTCCATGTTTTGCGCCAGTCCGCAGAGCACTGAGGCGAGGGTGAACAGGGCCAGGCCGAACAGCATCAGCCGGCGTCGGCCGTACAGGTCGCCGAGCTTGCCGTAGATCGGCACCGCCACGGTCATGGCGACCATGTAGCCGGAAATCACCCAGGCCAGCAGGCTGACATCGGCAAATTGCGCGGAGATGGCCGGCATCGAGACGGCGACGATGGTCTGGTCCAGGGCGCCGAGGAAGATCGCCAGCATCAGCGCCACCAGCACGCTGCGGATGGCTGGTTTCTGGGCTTGAGGGTGTTCGGGCTGGGTCACGGCAAAACCTGCGGGCATCACGCCGGTGAGGCGAGTGGAACGGAGCCCGCAGTGTAAGTCGATAGCCGACTATTCGATAGCCTCGTAAGGAAGTCCCACGTAATTTTCCGCAATGGTTTTGCGCCCAGCCTCGGAGTCGACGAAATACGCAAGCTCCGCTTCGCTGATGCGTTGGTTGAAGGCGTCTTCGTCGAAGCGATGCAGCATCGACGTCATCCACCAGGAGAACCGTTCGGCCTTCCACACCCGCCGCAGGCAAATGGCCGAGTAGAGTTCCAGCAAGTCCACGCGGCCCTCGCGATAGACCTTGAGCAGAATGTTGAACAGCGTGCTGACGTCGCTGGCCGCCAGGTTCAGGCCCTTGGCTCCGGTGGGCGGGACAATGTGGGCCGCGTCACCCACCAAGAACATCCGCCCATGCTGCATCGGCTCGACTACGAAGCTGCGCAGCGGCGCGATGCTTTTCTCGATCGACGGCCCGGTCACCAGGGCTTCGGCCAGGTCGGCGGGCAGGCGGGCTTTCAGTTCGGTCCAGAAACGCTCGTCCGGCCAGTCGGCCAGCTGTTCTTCAGCAGGCACTTGCAGGTAATACCGGGTGCGGGTTTTTGAACGCATGCTGCACAGGGCGAAACCGCGTTCATGGCGGGCGTAGACCAGCTCCTCGTGGACTGGCGGAGTGTCGGCCAGGATGCCGAGCCAGCCGAACGGATAGACTCGCTCGAAGACCTTGAGGCGGTCCGCCGGGATCGACTGCCGCGCCACGCCGTGGAAACCGTCGCAACCGGCGATGTAGTCGCAGTCCAGGCGCCAGGTCTCGCCCTGGTGTTCGAAGGTCACGAAGGGCTGCTCGGTCTGCATGGCATGGGGTTGGGCCTTGTCGACCTGATACAGCGTGCGGCCACCGGTCTGTTCACGGGCGGCCATCAGGTCGCGGGTCACTTCGGTCTGGCCGTAGACCATCACGTTCTTGCCGCCGGTCAGCCCCTTGAGGTCGATGTGCACGCGGCGAGCGTTGAGCACCAGTTCAAAGCCGTCATGTTCCAGGCCTTCGGCGTCCATGCGCTGGCCGACGCCGGCCTGGCGCAGCAGTTCGGCCATGCCCTGTTCCAGCACCCCGGCGCGGATACGGCTCAGTACATAGTCCGGGGTCTGGCGTTCGAGAATGACGGTGTCGATCCCGGCGTTGTGCAACAACTGGCCGAGCAGCAACCCAGAGGGGCCGGCACCGATGATGGCGACTTGGGTCTTGAGGGTTTTCATTGTTGTTATGACTCGCACTGGGCACGCAACCGAAGTCGGTGTTGATTGTTATGATTCTGGTGCCTGCATTTTTCGCTTGCGGACCTGTCAATTGAAGGGGAAAACTGAGCCGATACCTGTTCATTTTGCCAATTGGTGCGATTATCGCCCGCAACCCAGGCCCGGATTCCTCGTTATGAAAAAACCTGACCTGCCTACGATCCCGGTGTTCAAGCTCTACGGCGAGAGCCAGGACTGGCCGACGCCGGACCTGCTGCACTGTGAAACCATTTCCAAGCGCAGCCGCGAACATCAATGGGAGATCAAACCCCATCGGCATGCCGACCTGTGTCAGTTGTTGTTCGTGTTCAAGGGCCAGGCGGAACTGGAGATCGAAGGCAAGCGCACGCAACTTGACGAGCCGGCGGTGCAGATCCTGCCGCCGCTGTCGGTTCATGGCTTCCGGTTTTCCGAGGATGTGGAAGGCTACGTGGTGACCCTGGCGGCGCCGCTGGTGACGCACTTGCAAGGTCAGCTGGGGCACTCAGTGAACGTGCTGGCCCAGGCCGAAAGCTACCCGGCCGGTGAAAACGCCGACTACCTCAACAGCCTGTTCAGCGCCCTGCAAACTGAATACATGGGTCATCAACCCGCTCGGGAGATGCTGATGCATGCACTGGTCAGCGTGATCATGGTCTGGGTCAGTCGCCAGGTGATGCAGCGCCGCACCAAGGCCCAACGCCCGCAACGGGCCCGGGAATACCTCAATGGATTCATTCAGCTGGTGGAAGAAACCTATCGCCAGCACGTCAAGGTCGAAGACCTGGCCCATCGCCTGGGCATCTCGGTGTCGCACCTCAACGGCACGTGCCGGGAACTGGCGGGGCAGCCGGCGTTGCAGATCATGCACGAGCGCCAGTTGCTGGAGGCCAAGCGAATGCTGACCTATACCGGCCTGACCATCTACGAGATATCGGAAATGCTCGGGTTCTCCGACCCGACCAACTTCACCCGGCTGTTCCGCCGGCGTGTCGGCATCTCGCCCAAGGCATTCCGGGACAGGCTCAAGACCGATCAGCCGGACGACTGAACCGGCTCTAGCGCAGCGCGTTCAGGCTCGCGTTGTGGGGGATGCAGCGTTCCAGGTTGCAACTGGCGTATTCACGAGGTTGTTGCCTGGCCTGCTCGACCCGGTAGGCCGCAGTGCCGTACAGCGCAAGCGTAGCGGCGCAGGTGATGAAAATGGCGAAACGTCTTTTTGTTTTGATGTTCATGGCGTTGACCTCTGAACGAATACCCGGGGGTACTGGGTTAAGCATAGGTCAACGTGGGTGGGTTGCCAGTCGGGCAGGGATTGGATGTACCCCGGTATTCAGAACACTGATAATCCCATGTGGGAGCGGGCTTGCTCGCGAAAAGCGGTGTGTCAGTGATCGATGTATTGGCTGACACACCGCTTTCGTCGGATCGCCGCCCGGAGCAAGCCCGCTCCCACAGGGAGATGAGGTGTCTGGTAGAACGGGCTACGCCAGATGCTCAGGCTTCATCGGATCCCCCGGCTTGACGCCCAGTTGCTGGCGCACGTCCTCGAACATCTCGTCGTAGTACTCGTGCATCGAGCCGATGCTGGCGCTTTTAGGCAGGCCATATTTCTGAGCGATGCGCGTGGCGGGGCGGGCGAAGTCGAAGGCCTGGTCCTTGGCCAGGAAAAAGCTCTCGTCTACGGGCTTGTCTTCGACCGTGCCGTGCAGCCGAAATGACATGCCCTGGCCTTCCTTGGGATCCTGGGCGAGCTCGTAGTCGATGCACAGGTTGTAGCTGTAATCGTCCTTGTTCAGCGCGTGGCGCTCCATGTGCAGGTGACCGGGTCGGAACAGGGCCATGAGCGACTCTCCATGAAAAGCGTAGAAGTAGGGCAGACCGCGGATCTGCCCCGCAAGTTTCCCGTTATCGATAAGTGAGGCCAGCGGTCGCGGTGCTGATGCGGGTGCCGGCGGTGCCTTGGACGATAGCATCGATATCCGAAAGCGCCCCGATCACCGCGACCTTGCCGGTGTTGCGCGCGAATTCGCACGCCGCCTGCACCTTGGGCCCCATGGAGCCGGCGGCGAAGCCGAGTTTGTCCATTTCGTCGGGGTGGGCCTGGGCAATGGCTTTCTGGGTCGGTTTGCCAAAGTCGATGAAGGCCGCGTTGACGTCGGTGGCGATCACCAGCAGGTCGCTCTCCAATTGTTCGGCCAGCAAGGCCGAGCACAGGTCCTTGTCGATCACCGCCTCGACGCCTTGCAGCTTGCCCTCGGCGTCATACATCGTCGGGATGCCACCGCCGCCAGCACAGATTACGATGCTGCCTTTTTCCAGCAGCCACTTGATCGGGCGGATTTCAAAGATCCGCTTGGGCCTGGGGCTGGCGACCACGCGGCGGAATTTGTCGCCATCCGGGGCAATGGCCCAGCCTTTTTCGGCGGCCAGTTTCTGCGCTTCCTGTTGGCTGTAGACCGGGCCGATGGGCTTGCTGGGGTTTTGGAAGGCCGCATCGTTGGCGTCCACTTCAACCTGGGTCAGCAGCGTCGCGAAGGGCACTTCGAAGTCCAGCAGGTTGCCCAGTTCCTGTTCGATGATGTAGCCGATCATGCCTTCGGTTTCGGCCCCCAGTACGTCCAGTGGATACGCCGAAACCGAGGTATAGGCCGCCGCCTGCAACGACAGCAGGCCGACCTGCGGACCGTTGCCGTGGGCGATGACCAGCTGGTTGCCGGGATGGATCTTCGCGATCTGTTCGGTCGCGGTGCGGATGTTGCTGCGTTGATTGTCGGCGGTCATGGGTTCACCCCGACGCAGGAGGGCATTACCGCCCAGGGCAACGACGATGCGCATGGTGTTGTCCTTTTACAAAGAAATTTGACCTGACGACGCATGCCCCCTGTGGGAGCAAGCCCGCTCCCACAGGGGGGGCGGCGGTGGGTTTAGAGATCCGCCAACGTCGACACCAGCACTGCCTTGATGGTGTGCATGCGGTTTTCTGCCTGCTCGAAGGCGATGCAGGCCGGCGATTCGAACACGTCGTCGGTCACCTCGATGCCGTTGGCCAGGTGCGGATACTGCTCGGCGATCTGTTTGCCGACCTTGGTGTCGCTGTTATGGAACGCCGGCAGGCAGTGCATGAACTTGGTGCGTGGGTTGCCGGTGGCTTTCATCAGCTGGGCATTGACTTGGTAGGGCAGCAATTGTTCGATCCGCTCGGCCCAGGCTTCGACCGGCTCGCCCATGGAGACCCAGACGTCGGTGTGGATGAAGTCCACGCCCTTGACTGCCGCTTTCGGGTCTTCGGTCAGGGTGATGCGTGCGCCGCTTTCCTCGGCGTATCGATGGCAGCGCTGCACCAGGTCGTCATGGGGCCACAGGGCCTTCGGCGCGCAGATGCGTACGTCCATGCCCAGTTTGGCGCCGACCAGCAGCAGCGAGTTGCCCATGTTGTTGCGCGCATCGCCCAAGTAGGCGTAGCTGATGTCATGGATCGGCTTGTCGGCGTGCTCGCGCATGGTCAGCACGTCGGCGATCATCTGTGTCGGGTGATATTCGTCGGTCAACCCGTTGAACACCGGCACGCCGGCGAACTTGGCCAGCTCTTCGACGGTTTCCTGCTTGAAGCCCCGGTACTCGATGGCGTCGTACATGCGACCGAGCACGCGGGCGGTGTCCTTCATGCTCTCCTTGTGGCCGATCTGCGATGAGTTGGGGTCGATGTAGGTGACGTTGGCGCCCTGGTCGTAGGCCGCCACTTCGAATGCGCAGCGGGTGCGGGTCGAGGTTTTTTCAAAGATCAGCGCGATGTTGTTGCCCTTGAGGTGCTGCTGTTCGGTGCCGGTGTACTTGGCCCGCTTCAGATCGCGGGACAGGTCCAGCAAGTAGCGCAGTTCGCGGGGAGTGTGGTGTTCGAGGCTGAGCAGGTTACGGTTGTGAATGTTGAACGCCATGATGGATCTCCTTGGGTTTCGGTAATCCCCTGGGCGGTGTTCGGTCAACACCGGCCCAGGCGCAAAAGTCAGTAATCGATCGGGTCGCGGATGATCGGGCAGGTCATGCAATGGCCGCCGCCGCGACCCCGGCCCAGCTCGCCGGCGCTGATGGTGATGACCTCCACTCCGGCCTTGCGCAGCAGGGTGTTGGTGTAAGTGTTGCGGTCATAGCCGATCACCACCCCCGGCTCCAGGGCCACCACGTTGTTGCCGTCGTCCCACTGCTCGCGTTCGGCGGCGAAGCTGTTGCCGCCGGTTTCCACCACGCGCAAGGCAGGCAGCTTGAGGGCGGTGGCCACGGTGTCGAGGAAGCTGCCTTCCTCACGGCGTACGTCGATGCCACCAGGCTTGCTTTCGTCGGGGCGCAGGGAGAACGCGACGATCTGGCTGACCACTTCGGGGAAAATCGTCACCAGGTCGCGGTCACATAAACTGAACACGGTGTCCAGGTGCATGGCCGCGCGAGACTTGGGTAAGCCGGCGACAATCACTCGCTCCACGGCCTGGTGCTTGAACAGGTTCAGCGCCAGCTGGCCGATGGCTTGGCGGGACGAGCGCTCGCCCATGCCGATCAGGACCACGCCGTTGCCGATCGGCATCACGTCGCCGCCCTCGAGGGTGGCGCTGCCGTGGTCCAGGTCCGGGTTGCCGTACCAGATCTGGAAATCGGCGTGGGCGAACTCGGGGTGGAATTTGTAGATGGCGGTGGCTAGCAGAGTTTCCTGGCGGCGCGCCGGCCAGTACATCGGGTTCAGAGTGACGCCGCCGTAGATCCAGCAAGTGGTGTCGCGGGTGAACTGGGTGTTGGGCAGCGGCGGCAGGATGAAGCTGGAGTGCCCGAGGAAATCGCGGAACATCTGAATGGTCTTGCCACCGAAGCTGTCGGGCAGGTCATCGGCGGAAACCCCACCGATCAAGAATTCAGCGATCCGACGTGGCTCCAGGCTGCGCAGCCACGAACCGACTTCATTCACCAGGCCCAGGCCCACCGAGTCGGCGGTGATCTTGCGGTGCAGGATCCAGTCCAGGGCTTCCGGGATGGCGACGATATCGGTCAGCAGGTTATGCATTTCCAGCACATCGATGCCGCGCTCGCGCATCTTGGTGACGAAATCGAAATGATCGCGCTTGGCCTGGTTGACCCACAGCACGTCATCGAACAGCAGTTCGTCGCAGTTGTTCGGGGTCAGTCGCTGATGAGCCAGGCCGGGGGAGCAGACCATGACTTTGCGCAATCTACCGGCTTCGGAATGAACGCCGTACTTCACTTTTTCCGTGGTCATTGGATTTTCTCCGTTGAGATCGTCGGCCAGTTACAAGGTCAGGAAGCCGTCGTAGAGGCCGTAGGCAGCCACCAGGGCGCCTACTACCACAGCGGTAAAAATCAGCTTCTCGACTGAGGTGAATATCGGTTTGCCCACCTCGCGCCGGGCTTTGGCGAACAGGATCGCGCCCGGGGCATAGAGCAGGGCGGAGAGCAGCAGGTACTTGATCCCGCCGGCATACAGCAGCCACACCGCATAGATCAGGGCTATGGCGCCGATGACCAGGTCCTTGCGGCGCTCGGCTAGGGCGTTTTCGTAGGTTTCGCCCCGCACCGCCAACAGCAGCGCATAGGCCGCCGACCACAGGTACGGCACCAGGATCATTGAGGTGGCGAGGTAGATCAGCGACAGGTAAGTGCTGGCCGAGAACAGCGTGACGATCAGGAACAGCTGGACCATCGCGTTGGTCAGCCACAGGGCGTTGACTGGCACGTGGTTGGCATTTTCGCGGCGCAGGAACGCCGGCATGGTGTGGTCCCGGGCCGCGGCGAACATGATCTCGGCGCACAGCAGCACCCAGGACAACAGGGCGCCGAGCAGCGAAATGATCAGGCCAATGCTGATCAGCACCGCGCCCCAATGGCCCACCACATGTTCCAGCACCGCCGCCATGGACGGGTTTTGCAGCTTCGCCAGTTCCGGCTGGGTCATGATCCCGAGCGACAGCACGTTTACCAGGACCAGGAACAGCAGCACGGTGATGAAACCGATCACCGTGGCCTTGCCCACGTCCGAGCGTTTCTCGGCGCGGGCGGAAAAAATGCTCGCACCCTCGATACCGATGAACACCCAGACGGTCACCAGCATCATATGCCGCACCTGATTCATCACGCTGCCCAGGTCCGGGTTCTTCACGCCCCAGATGTCGGCTGTGAAAATGTCGAGCTTGAAGGCGAACACCGCGATCAGCACGAACAACGCCAGCGGCACGACCTTGGCAACGGTGGTGACCAGGTTGATGAACGCGGCTTCCTTGATCCCGCGCAGCACCAGCCAATGAACGGCCCACAGCAGGACCGAGGCGCCCATCACCGCGGCAACCGTGTTGCCTTCACCGAAGACCGGGAAGAAAAAGCCCAAGGTGCTGAACAGCAGCACGAAGTAGCCGACGTTGCCCAGCCAGGCGCTGATCCAGTAGCCCCAGGCCGATGAGAAACCCATGTAGTCACCGAACCCGGCCTTGGCGTAGGCGTACACACCGCCGTCCAGGTCGGGCTTGCGATTGGCCAGGGTCTGGAACACGAACGCGAGGGTCAGCATGCCCACCGCAGTGATCGCCCAGCCAATCAGAATGGCGCCGACATCGGCACTGGCCGCCATGTTCTGGGGCAGGGAAAAGATTCCTCCGCCAATCATCGAGCCCACGACCAGCGCGACCAGCGCACCCAAGTGAAGCTTTGTGGGGGTATCAGACATAGCATGACTCCGAGGCAGCAGAGGAGAGTCACAGCCTATGTCGGTTTTGCGTTGGGTTAGCTGACCCAGGTCAGCAGGCGCAGCGGATTACCACTGCGCTCGATGGGCGCCGAGTTCAGTCGCCGCCCGTGTCCACTGCAACGGTGTGCCGCTGATTTTCAGCGGCACCTGCAATCGGTGCGCGGGGCCCCACGGCGTCTGTTCGACCAGCAGGCCCTGATCGTCGTTGTCCTCGGGCCGAAGCGCGGCCTGGGGCCCCGCGCCATGTTCGATCAACAGCCTTGCCGTGCGCGCCAGCGACAGGCGCGCCGAGCCGCCTCGACCACTCTCCAGGCGCCGGGCCAGCAACACGATGGCGCTGGCCGCCATCAGATAGCCGGTGCCATGGTCCAGCGCCTGCACCGGCAGCGGCGTCGGTTGGCTGGCCTGTTTCCAGGTCATGCCGGCCTCGGCGATGCCGCTGCTCATCTGCACCAGGCTGTCAAAACCGCGGCGGTTCTGCCACGGGCCGCTCCAACCGTAGGCATTGAGGCTGACATCGATCAGGCCTGGAGCTATCTGCCGACGCTGCTCGTTGCCAAAGCCCAGGTGTTCGAGAGCGTCCGCCCGATAACCATGCAGGAGTATGTCGGCGTCCTTGAGCAAGGCTTCGAACACCGAGCGATCATCGGGTCGGTGCAGGTCCAGGCGTGCACAGCGTTTGCCCAGGGTCACTTCCGGCACTACGCCGGGCTCGTTCCAGGTGGGTGGGTCGATACGCAAGACATCGGCCCCGAGGCCTGCCAGGAAGCGGCTGGCAATAGGGCCTGCGAGCACCCGGGTCAGGTCCAGGACCTTGAGGCCTGCCAACGGTTGGGCCACGGAACCGAGCCAGGGCTTGTGCGGCGCAGCGTCGCTGTGGGCGAACTGCACCAACGGCTCGCCGTTCACCGCCCGGCCTTGGGGATGTGCCTGCCACGCCTGCCATGAACGCATCTGGGCAGCACAACCGCCAGCATCGACCACGGCCTGTTCCAGTTCCGACTTGTTCCAGCGGGCGACCCGGGTCGTCATTTCGCTGCGATCAGTGCACGGGCCGAGGACTTTCTCCGCCGCCAGTCGATGATGCGGTGCGTTGGTGTGCAGGCGAATCCAGCCATCGGCGCAGGCGTAGTCGCCGGCCACCGGGTCCCACAGCGGCGGCAGGCTCCAGCCGATCGGCCGCAGCGACGTGGAGAACCAGAACGAAGCCAGGCGTCGGTCGACCTCGACCGATGGTCGGCGACCGGTTTGAGGCTGGATGAGTTCGGCGGTCGCCTGGCCAGCGACGGCGATACCGGCGCAGGCCAGCTCCGTGACGGCGAACGCCGAGGACAGGGCGCCTTCGCTGGTGAAGGGGATCGGCGTCGTGGGCAGGCCGAGCGCGGCTTGCATGGACGTGAGCAGATCAGTCATCGAAAGCCCTCCGCAAATGAGAGGCCGAGCATAGATCAAAAATCCGTTGGGAGCTGTTTCGCCGCCAGGTGCGGGCCAGAACGCCGGGCAGTTTCCGGCCGCGACCAGATCCACAGATTGCCCAGCCCCATGCCGGCCAGGGCCAGGTAGGCCGGCCAGCCATGACCGAGTGTTGCGAGCATCAGTCCGGCGCAGAGCAGCATGCTGACCGTGGCGGCGACCTTGGCCCGGCGCGGGATGGCCTTGCCGTTGCGCCAGTTGTGCAGCATCGGCCCGAACAGCCGGTGGTTTTCCAGCCAGGCGCTCAGGCGCGGCGAACTGCGGGTCGCGGCCCAGGCCGCGAGCAGGATGAACTCGGTGGTCGGCAGACCCGGCACGACCAGGGCCAACAGGCCGATGGCGAGGCTGGTGTAGGCGAGCAGGGTGAAGAGCAGGCGGGTGAGTTTTGAGGGCCGGTTCATAAGTTTCTTTCAGGCATACACTTTCCCTTGTGGGAGCGGGCTTGCTCGCGAAAGCGGTACATCAGACAACTATGA
>NZ_JALJDX010000105.1 GCF_022952855.1 Pseudomonas sp. RGM2987
GCTTGCTCCCGCTGGGCTGCGAAGCGGCCCCCAGCTTTTTGCGGCTGCTGCGCACCCGAGCGGGAGCAAGCTCCCTCGCCACAGTGGGCCTGCATCAACCCGAATTTGGTTCCAACACCCCCCCCTGTGGGAGCGAGCCTGCTCGCGATGGCGGTGCATCTGTCACCGTGATGTTGAATGTGCCGCCGTCATCGCGAGCAGGCTCGCTCACAGGTTTCCTGTCGCTCGCCAAGCCTGAGCGCGACCCCCCATCCAATGTAGTGCTCGTTTGGATAGCCTGGGATTACCCCGCCGCCGCAGGGATCTTGATCGCGGCCATGGCGAGGTCAATCAGTGCCTGGCTGTCGGCCGCATCCACGTCGCTGTCGCCATCGATATCCCCGTGCACCGAAACCTGGTCGAATGGGCCTTCGGGCTTGGTCCTGGTCACGCGCACGGCGTAGGAAGAGATGATCGAGTCGCGAAACTCATTGTCCGGGTTGTCATCGACAAAACCCGTCATCCGGGTCACGAAATCAATTTCCACCGCCCGATAGGTTTGTCCGGTTTTCTCGGTCAGGGTGATCAACACGCCTTTGCTGGTTTCCATGGAAGCCCCTTTGTAGATGACTCGCTGGCATTGGCCGCAATCTATCCCCAGCGGCGGGCGGCGTCTGCTGTAAGAACTAACAGGTACATGCGGAATGCTAAACCGGCTTGGCCTTGAGATTGCGCGCATACCACGGCCGTTGCGGCACGCGGCGAAACAGTTCGGAGAGTTTCTTGTCGTCGCTGCCGAAGGTGATGCGCAGGGCCAGTTTCATGGTTTCCGGGTCCATTTCCACCGAGCGCCCGGCCTGTAGCCCCGGCGTGGTACTGCAGCCATGGGTGTCCGGGCCCAGCCACGGGTCGGCGATTTCCACCCAGCGGCCGGGGGCGAACCAGGGTACGCCGTTGACCGTCAGCCGGCTGATTTCGCCGGGATGGAAGCGTTCGTGGGCGCGGAACCAGTCTTCGAGGCGGTCGTCGATCCAGCCGTGGAAGGCCCAGAACACCGGGTTCACGTGGGACGAAAACGGATCGCCAAGAAAGTCGTTTTCCGCCGCAAACCAGCGCTGGGCGAAGTCGGCCGGGTCGCGGGCGAACGGCACCGGGTGGCCGTTGGACGGATCGCGAGGCACCGAGGCCCAGCGCATGTGCAGCCAGTCGTGCAGGCCCAGTTCCACTTCCGAACCGAACTGGCCCAGGGTCAGTTTCGACAGATAGCGCGGGTCACGGTAGCGCGATTCCCAGACCTGGAAATTGCTGTGGTAAGTCTCGGCGGTCTTGATGTCGCTCACCCACTGGGCGTATTGCTCATCGCCATCGGCCAGCCAGGTGGGCGGCAAGGCGGTGCCATCGTGGTTATCGAAATAGCGGGCGAACCCGAGGCGATCACGTTCCAGCTCCGGTTGCGGCAACGGAAAGCGCGGCCACGAGGGCAACGCCTGGAACGAACGAGCCGTACCGAGCATGTGCCGGTGCATGAAAAAGAAATCGATCCCCGAACCGTTGCGATCCTTGCGCGGGCCACGGGCATCACGCTCCTGATCCCGCGGGCCGGGTTGCCAGCCGATACCGCGCAGGGCGTTGCGCTTGTCTTCGTCGAGGGTGTGCCACTTGTCCCGCGAGGCATGCCAGAGCTGGTGAAACAGCCGATGCTCAGGCGACACCAACCAGGCCAGCAGCGCCGGGCTCAGCGGCGTACGCTCCCGGGCCTCGGGAAAGCGCTGCTTGACGGCGATCACCTGAAGGTCCTGCTCAGGCAGCGCCAGCGGACGATCCAAACGCAACACCCCACCGCTGAGCGTCGCGCTGCCGGCATTGCCGAAACCGGCCCAGACTTCATCCAGGGTCATGATGAACTCGTAATCCGGCGCGCCGTCCGCAGCCCCAGTGCCGATCAGCCGCCAGCTCACCTGCTTGGGGTCGGTCCCGGCCAGGTCTCCCAATACCCGATAACGCGGCACATCCACGCCACGCAGCCGTTCGGCGGTGTCGAGATAACCCACCAGGCCACGGCCTTTATGGGCGATGTCGAGGAACAGTTGCAGGCCTCCATCCGGCACGCCTTCTAGGCCCGCGTCACCACCGCTGAAGCGAATCGACCAGATCCCCCGCAACGTATCCGCCCGGCGCTGCCCCGCCACATCCGCCACCTCGAACGAGGCCTCGCCAGGGGTGATGGTCGGGTCCGGCCGGGTCAATTCACGATGCCCGTAATACACCGCCGGCACAGCGGCACCGGTCAGCGCCAGGCCTGCCATGAACCATCGTCGAGAAATCGTCATTGCCTTACCTGTGTCAGCCTTTGAGGGTGGGTTTTATCCAAGCTAGAACGAGGGGTGGGTTGGCAAATTTAGGGGGGCGGTTGCCTGTTAGGTCGCTATCGCGAGCAGGCTCGCTCCCACAATGGATCGCAGTAAGGTCGGGAGAGACAGGTTGGCTATCAGGCCGCCTTCGCGGGCAAGCCCGCTCCCACAGTTGGATCTGGGTAAGACGGGAGATATAGGTCGGCTGTCAGGCCGCCTCGCTTGGCTTTGGCTTTGGCTTTGGCTTTGGCTTTTGATCTTGGGCGCCCCATCAACCACAAGGGCCGAACGCAGGCATTGCGTAGTGGGCATCCCGGCATGGATGCCGGGATAGCCGCGCAGGGCCATGGATGGCCCATCGCGGCGGGCACACGGAGCAATGCCGGAGTGAGGGCACACCGAGCCTAGGCGAGGTGCCCAGTGGTGGGGCAAGAGCGTTTTGCTTACTTTTGCGCTTCTCAAAAGTAAGCCGCCGTCAGGGCGGAACCCTAAGCAGCCATGACCGCAGCAATGGATATGTACCCGGTCAAAAAATCCAAACAGCCTGTCAGGCCACCTAAATTTCCCCGCCAACCACTCGTCCTCCCCACATAGCAAAGCCCCCACGCCTGCCCATCCAAGGCGAACCAAATCGAGATCGGCAATGAAAACTCCACGTTCGAAAAAGGCTCTTTTCACCGGCGTGCCCCTGGCCCTGGCGCTGGTGGTCGGCGGCGGCCTGGCAGCCTGGGACCATTGGTGGCGAGACAACCCGGGCTACCCCGTCAAGGTGATGAAAGAAGCCAAGGCATTGCACGAACACCTGCTCTCCTTCGACAGCCACATCACCGTACCACTGGATTTCGGCACCGCCGGCCACGAGGCCGACAAGGATGGCAGCGGCCAGTTCGACCTGGTGAAAGCCAATCGCGGCCAGCTGTCCGGCGCCGCCCTGACGGTCTTCGGCTGGCCCGAGCTGTGGAACGGCCCCAACGCCCCACACAAACCCACCGCCGGTTTCGTCGAGGAAGCGCGCAACCAACAAGAGGTGCGCTACAAGATCATCAGCGGCCTGGTCCGCGACTTTCCCAACCAGGTCGCCATCGCCTACACCCCGGACGACTTCCGGCGCCTGCACGGCGAAGGCAAGTTCGCGATTTTCATCAGCATGCTCAACGCCTATCCCCTGGGCCACGACTTGAGCCTGCTGGACCTCTGGACCGCGCGCGGCATGCGCATGTTCGGGTTCAGCTACATCGGCAACAACGACTGGGCCGACTCCTCCCGCCCGCTGCCGTTCTTCAATGACTCACCCGATGCCCTCGGCGGCCTGTCGGACCTGGGCAAGCAAGCGGTGACGCGCCTGAACGACCTGGGCGTGATCATCGATGTGTCGCAGATGTCGAGCCAGGCCCTGGAACAAGTCGCGCAACTGAGCCGCACCCCGCTGGTGGCCTCGCATTCGGCACCCCGGGCGATGGTCGACATCCCGCGCAACCTCAGCGACAAGGAACTGCAACTGATCAAACGCAGTGGCGGCGTGGTGCAGATCGTCGGCTTCTCCCAATACCTGCGCCCGCTGACGCAAAAGACCCAGGACAAACTCAATGCCCTGCGCCAGCGCTTCGACCTGCCGCCACTGCCCAACCTGGCCATGGCACTGATGCCGGGCGACCCGATCATCGCCGCGTGGCCGGAGCAGAAGTTCGGCGAATACGCCGCGCAGCTCTACGCCATCCTCGAGGAAGAACCCAAGGCCAGCCTCAAGGACCTGGGGGACGCCATCGATTACACCGTGCGCAAGATCGGTATCGACCACGTCGGCATCAGTTCGGACTTCAACGAAGGCGGCGGTGTGAAAGGCTGGGAGAACGTCGGCGAGATCCGCAACGTCACCGCCGAACTGCTTACCCGCGGCTACTCCGAAGCCGACATTGCCAAGCTCTGGGGTGGTAATTTCCTGCGGGTCTGGGACCAGGTGCAACAAGCCGCCCGCCCCCCGGTGGCCTCGGCCCGGCAGGTCAGCCAGCCATGAATGAACGCCGCACTTTTCTCAAGCAGGCCGGCATCCTCGCGGCCGGCTTGCCGCTGGCGGCCAGTCTCCCGGCACAGGCAAGCGCCAAGCCACTGCCATCGCTGTCCCGAGACAAATGGGCGCAACTGCGCACGTTGTTCGACCAGGACCCGGACTATCTGCACTTCTCCAATTTCCTGATCACCACCCACCCGCGTCCGGTGCGCGAGGCCATCGAAAGACACCGCGCCGCCCTCGACCAAAACCCGGGGCTGTTGATGGACTGGGACCTGGGCGTGACCGAGAAGCGTGAGGAGAACGTACGGACCTGGGCCGGTCGCTACCTGCAAGCCAGTCCCAAGCAGATCGCACTGACCGGCAGCACCACCGAAGGCCTGGCGATGATCTACGGCGGCGTGCGGGTGCGCGCCGACCAGGAGATCCTCACCACCGCCCACGAACACTACGCCACCCACACCATTCTCGATTTGCGCGCCCAACGGGACGGCACCCGGGTGCGCAAGATCAAACTGTTCGAGCAAGCCAACGCCGCCAGCCACGACGAGATCCTCAGCGCCATCGACCGCAGCATCCGCCCCGAAACCCGGGTGCTGGGCATGACCTGGGTGCATTCGGGCAGCGGCGTAAAACTGCCCATCGGCAAGATCGGCGCGCTGGTGGACAAGCACAACCAGGGCCGCAGCGACGACCGGCGGCTCATTTACGTGGTGGACGGCGTACACGGTTTTGGCGTCGAGGACCTGGGCTTCCCCGAGATGAACTGCGACTTCTTCATCGCCGGCACCCACAAATGGATGTTCGGCCCACGGGGCACCGGCCTGGTGTGCAGCCGCAGCGAACAGCTCAAATACGTCACGCCGATCATCCCGACGTTCTCCGAAGCCACGGCATTTTCCACGGTCATGACGCCCGGCGGTTTTCATGCCTTCGAGCACCGCTGGGCGGCGGACGAGGCGTTCAAGCTGCACCTGCAACTGGGCAAGGCCGAG
Organism: Pseudomonas sp. RGM2987; assembly: GCF_022952855.1. Classification (GTDB taxonomy): domain Bacteria; phylum Pseudomonadota; class Gammaproteobacteria; order Pseudomonadales; family Pseudomonadaceae; genus Aquipseudomonas. The sequence continues at coordinate 5,334 of NZ_JALJDX010000105.1, forward strand.
GTCCAGGCGCGCATCCATGGCCTCAACAGCTACCTGAAAAAGCAACTGCTGGCGAAACCGCAGATCGAGCTGGTCACACCGTTGAGCCCCGACCTGTCGGCCGGCTTCACCTTCTTCCGGGTCAAGGGCCGCGACAGTGACGAGGTCGCCAGTTACCTGATGAAAAACCGGGTAATCGCCGACGCCGTGCATCGCGACGCCGGGCCGGTGGTGCGTACCGCGCCTGGGCTGCTCAATACCGAAGCCGAGATCGATCGCTTCATGGGCGTGCTGAGCCAGACACTCTGAACCTGACTTTACGAGAGAGACCGATGAACCGCTTTTCGTTGACGCTACTTCCCGCGCTGCTCGTTGCCGCCCTGCTGCCCTCCGCCGCCCACGCCTCGCAACCGGGCCAGGTGCTGCGCGATTGCAAGGACTGCCCGGAGATGGTCGTGCTGCCCACCGGCACCTTCCAGATGGGCACCCCGGAAGACGAAGTGGGACGCGAGCCCGACGAAGGCCCGATGCACCCGGTGACGTTCGCCCGCCCGGTGGCGATCAGCCGTTTCCAGATCCTCAAAAGCGAGTGGTTCGCCTACCTGCGGGACACCGGCTACACCATGCCCGATGGCGATGAGCGACCGGGGCGGGCGTGCAAGGCCGGCATCCCGGACTACCAGGGCAGCGACCCGCGCAAGCAATACACCGACCGGCACCCGGCGGTGTGCATGGATTTCGCCGAGGCCAACGCCTATGTGGCGTGGTTGTCGAAAAAAGCCGGCAAGCCTTACCGGCTGGTCAGCGAGTCCTTGCGCGAGTACGCGGCACGCGGCGGCAGCAGCGGCCCGTTCCCCTTCCCGTTCGATGACGGCAAGGACTACAGCATCGCCCGGCACGCCAACACCTACGGCGCCGCCGACGGCTACAACTTCACCGCCCCGGCCGGCAGCTTCGCGCCCAATGCCTTCGGCGTGTACGACATGCACGGCAACGTCTATGAGTGGACGGCCGATTGCTACAACGAAAATTACGTCGGCGCTCCCAGCGACGGTAGCGCCTGGTTGACCGGCAAGTGTGAGTTCCGGCGCATCCGCGGCAACGATTGGGGCGAGGCGCCGGTGTTCTCCCGCTCCGGCAACCGCAACGCGCTGGTGCCGGGGGTGCGTGGCGACTGGATCGGGTTCCGGGTGGCGCGGGATATGTAACCCGAGTTTGCATGGTTGGGGGAGCTTTCTGTGGCGAGGGGATTCATCCCCGCTGGGCTGCACAGCAGCCCCCAAACAAACGACACCGTCCAGTCAGAAATATCCAGACAATATTCATTGGGGCTGCTCCGCAGCCCAACGGGGATAAATCCCCTCGCCACAGGTGCTTTGTTCGCCTGGGCCTACCGAGTCAAGCATCCTTAAATCCCCTCCCTCGCCAATCGTCTAACAGACGGGCGCGATCCAACCGGCGCACCTGCGCCCCTTAGCAAATGTCCCCAACGCCTCCGCTCCTTTTCCATCCAGCAGGGAACCCTCCATGAGCCAACCAAAACGCGGTGTGATCAATGAATTGTTCACCCTGCTCAAACCCTTCCGACTGATTGTCATCGGCGCCATCGTGCTGGGCATGGTCGGTGGCCTGAGCGTCACCGTGCTGCTGGCGACGATCAACCAGGCGCTGCACGCCGAAGGCGGCCTGACCCACACCGTGGTGGGGGTCTTCGCCGCGTTGTGCCTGCTGGCACTGGTCAGCTCCATCTGCTCGGACATCGGCACCAATTATGTCGGCCAGAAAATCATCGCCCGGTTGCGCAAGGAGCTGGGGGAAAAAGTCCTCTCGGCGCCCATCGAGCAGATCGAACGCTACCGCAGTCACCGACTGATCCCGGTGCTGACCCATGATGTCGACACCATCAGCGACTTCGCCTTCGCCTTTGCCCCGCTGGCGATCTCCCTGACCGTGACCCTCGGCTGCATGGGTTACCTGGCCATGTTGTCGTGGCCGATGTTCCTGCTGATGCTGGTGGCAATCGTCATCGGCACCGTGGTCCAGTACATCGCCCGCGGACGCGGGATCAAGGGTTTCATGGCGGCCCGCGATGCCGAGGACGAACTGCAAAAGCACTACAACGCCGTTGCCGAAGGCGCCAAGGAACTGCGCATCCATCGCCCGCGCCGCCAGCGCATGTTCGTCTCGGGCATCGAGCGCACCGCCGACCATATCTGCGATACACAGATCCGTTCGGTGAACACCTTCGTGATCGCCAAGACCCTGGGTTCGATGCTGTTCTTCGTGGTGATAGGCCTCGCGCTGGCCTTGCAATCGCTGTGGCCGAGCACGGACCAGGCGGTGATGAGCGGCTTCGTGCTGGTGCTGCTGTACATGAAAGGCCCGCTGGAACACCTGATCGGCACCTTGCCGATTGTCAGCCGCGCGCAGATCGCCTTCCGCCGTATCGCCGAGCTGTCGGAACAGTTTTCTTCGCCGGAACCGCATCTGTTGCTGAGCGACCAGGGTCATCCACAAGCGACTGTGCAACACCTGGAACTGCGCGACGTTTCGTACGCCTTTCCAGCGGTCGAAGGCGCTCGGCCTTTCCGCCTCGGGCCGGTCAACCTGAAGATCGACCAGGGCGACATCGTGTTCATCGTCGGGGAAAACGGCTGCGGCAAAACCACGCTGATCAAGCTGCTGCTGGGCCTGTACGCCCCGCAACAAGGGGAAATCCGCCTCAACGACCAGGTGGTGAGCGCCCTGACGCGGGACGATTACCGCCAATTGTTCACGACGATTTTTGCCGACTACTACTTGTTCGACGACATCGTGCAGGGCGACACCCATATCCCGGAGGACGCCAACAAGTACCTGCAACGCCTGGAAATCGCCCACAAGGTCAGCGTGCGCGACGGCGCCTTCACCACCACCGACCTTTCCACCGGCCAGCGCAAGCGCCTGGCGCTGGTCAACGCATGGCTGGAAGAGCGCCCGGTGCTGGTGTTCGACGAATGGGCCGCCGACCAGGACCCGACGTTCCGGCGGATTTTCTACACCGAGCTGCTGCCGGACCTCAAGCGCCTGGGCAAGACCATCATCGTGATTTCCCACGATGACCGTTACTTCGATGTGGCCGACCAACTGGTGCGGATGGAGGCCGGAAAAGTCGTCACCGAAATGCAGCCGGCGTAAATAGTCACGATTCTCATTTCCGGTTTTGCCACGGTCGTGCGTCCTAATTAGGAATTGCTCACAACTACATCCATTAAACACCTGCAAGAGTGAAACACTGATGCCAGCAACTCCGGGGATTCCACGTTTTACCAAGGCACTGATCATGCGTCGCCTGCTGCAACCAGGCTTTAGCGCCATCGCGTTCAGCATGGCCCTGGCCTTGCCGTTCAGCGCACAGGTCCAGGCACAGGAAATCGACTTCAACATTCCAGGACAATCGCTGGCGAGTGCATTGCAGGCATTGAGCACGCAGTCGAGCCTGCAAGTGCTGTATAGCGCCGACGACGTCCAGGGCCTGCGCAGCCAACCGGTCAACGGCCGGTTGTCGCCGACCCAGGCGCTGTCGCAGATGCTGGTGGGGACCGGCGTCGTGTTCACCGTCGAAGGCGACACCGTCACCGTGCGCTCCCGGGCCCCGGGCGATTCCCTGGAACTGGCGGCCACCACCATCAGCGGCCGTGCGGCAGAATCGGCGTATGGCCCGGTGGACGGCTACGTCGCCACCCGCAGCGCCACCGGCACCAAGACCGATACGCCGATCCTGGAAATCCCGCAGACCATCAACGTGGTCACCGCCGACCAGATCGCGACCCAGGGCGCCCGCAACCTGACCCAGGCCCTGCGCTATACGCCGGGCCTGAACACCGGCGGTTTCACCGATCGCAACGCCATCGCCGACGAAATCACCAGCCGCGGCTTCTCGCCGACCCCGCTGTACCTGGACGGGGCCTACCTGCCCTACGCCGGCAGCCTGGGCGGCGCGCCGCAGATCGATCCGTACACCCTGGAGCGCATCGAAGTGCTCAAGGGCCCGTCGTCGGTGCTCTACGGGCAGAACCAGCCGGGCGGCCTGATCAACATGGTCTCCAAGCGCCCGACCACCGAACAGCGCAGCCAGATCAAGCTCGGCGCCGGCAGCTACAACCGGGTCAACGGCGCGTTCGACACCAGCGGTCCGATCGACGACCAGAAGCAATTCAGCTATCGCGTCATCGGCCTGGCGAAAAAAGGCAACCAGCAGGTCGACCACACCCACAGCGAACGCATGCTGCTGGCGCCGAGCCTGACCTGGGCGCCCAACGAAGACACCTCCCTGACCTTGCTGGCACAGATCCAGAAGGACGATGGCCTGGAAGACTACCAGGCGCTGCCGCGGATCGGTTCCCTGGAACGCGGCCCGAACGGCCAGCGCATCGACCGCAATTTCTTCTCCGGCGACACCCGCTGGAACGACTACAAGCGCGACCAGTTCATCCTCGGCTACGACTTCAGCCATAACCTGACCGATGACCTGAAGTTCCGCTCCACCGCGCGCTACACCGACGTGCGAGACCAGTACAAGGGCTTCTACCTGCGCAGCTTCGTCACCAGCGGTGGCGTGACCGACCAGACCCAGGCCAACCGCGTGAAACTCGACTGGCGGCAGCACAACACCGCCTACACCATCGATAACAACGTGGAGTACAAATTCAACACCGGCGCCCTGGAACACACCACCCTGGCAGGCCTGGACTATCGCCACTTCAATCGCAAGTACGATGGCTACAACGCCTACAACGTCGTGCCGATCAACCTGTACGGCAGCAACAACTATGACACCGGTAGCGTGACCCCGACGCTGGACACCAAGTGGGACAACACCGTGCGCCAGACCGGCGTCTACCTGCAGGACCAGATCAAGCTGGACAAGTGGATCCTGACCGTGGGCGGCCGCCAGGACTGGGCCGAAGTGGATAACAAGGACCTGCTGGCCCGCAGCGTGTCGCAGCTGCGCGACAACAAGTTCACCGGTCGCGTGGGCCTGACCTACGTCACCGACTTCGGCCTGGCACCGTACGTCAGCTACTCCGAATCCTTCCTGCCGACCCTGGGCACGGACGCCGCCGGTAACTCGTTCAAGCCGACCGAGGGCGAGCAGTACGAAGTGGGTGTGAAGTACCAGCCGTTCGACAAGACGCTGATCACCGCCTCGGTGTTCGAGATCAAGCAGAAGAACCTGGTGACGGCCGACCCGGCCGATCCTGCCAACTCGATCCAGTCCGGGGAAGTCCGTTCGCGTGGCGTTGAACTGGAAGTCAAATCGGCCATCGACAACGTCGAAGTCATGGCGGCCGCTTCCTATCTCGACTCGTTCTACACCAAGGACAACTACGGCAACGAGGACAACCGCAGCGAGCAACAGGCGCCGGTTTCCGCCACCCTGTGGGTCGATTACCACTTCACCCAGGCCAACCTCAACGGCCTGACCTTCGGCGCGGGCGCACGCTATACCGGTCGCAAGCCGGGCGACGCGGCCAACTCGTTCGACGTACCGGCCTTCACCGTCTTCGACACCACCGTGCGCTACGACCTGGGCAAGATGACCCCGAGCCTGCGCGGCGTCAGCACCAGCCTGAACGTGCAGAACGTCTTCGATCGCGAATACGTGTCCCACTGCAACTACTCGTTCGGTTGCTACTACGGCCAGGAACGCGTGGCTTCGGTGGATGTGACTTACGACTTCTAAGCAACACCGCGGTAAAAAGAAACCGGGCCTTGGCCCGGTTTTTTTATCTGCCCCAAACCCTGTAAGAGCAGCTGTGAATACAGACTTATAAACCCCAATAACCCCTGTGG
>NZ_JALJDX010000104.1 GCF_022952855.1 Pseudomonas sp. RGM2987
CTTCGCAGCCCAGCGGGAGCAAGCTCCCTCGCCACAGTGGTTGTGCCGGACTTAACTGATTGGCAGTGACCTCTTGGCTGCCGCGTATTGTAGTTGCTCACTCACATCCCTTGCCGGGCTTTTTGTTATGCGTGGAGCCAACAACCTGACCCGCTCGAACCGCAAGCGGGCCTTCAATCAAATTACTCGGCGGTGACCAGGCTCGGCGAACCGAGATTGGCCAGGCGCACGCTGTTCTGCACCTGCTGGACCTCACCCGGAGAACCGATCGGCCCCAGGCGCACCCGGTGCAGGGTCTGCTGGTTGCGCACGATCGAGCTGATGAACACCGGGGCGCTCACCATCGAGCTCAGCTTGGACCGTAGCAGCTCGGCAGCGTCCGGGTTGGCGAACGCGCCCACTTGCAGATACTGGCCAGACGCTGGTGCAGAAGCGTTTTTTTTTGCATCGAGCTGTACCGGCAGCACGGCCGCGGCATGTTGCTGCGGCGGTGGTGTCCACTGCTCGACCGTGCCGGTGGACGCCGTCACGGTCGGCGCGGCATTTTGCGCGACTTTTGGCTCGTTGAGCATCAAAGGCGCCGGACGGCCACGTTGGGCCCACCATTCCTGCGGGTCAATGCCCTCGACCTTGACCCGCGCGGTGCCGATTTCGGCGTAACCGAGTTTCTTCGCCGCCGCATACGACAGGTCGATGATGCGATCGGAATAGAACGGCCCCCGGTCATTGACCCGCAGGATCACGCTCTTGTTGTTGTCCAGGTTGGTCACCCGCACGTAGCTGGGCAGCGGCAGGGTCTTGTGGGCCGCGCTCATGCCGTACAGGTCGTAGACCTCGCCGTTGGCGGTGTTCTGGCCGTGGAACTTGGTGCCATACCAGGACGCCGTGCCCGAAGCGACATAGCGCTTGGAGTCGGCCATCGGGAAATAGGTCTTGCCCAGCACCGTGTACGGGTTGGCCTTGTAGGGCCCGGTGTGCAGGGTCGGCGTGGCGTCAGGAATGCGCGAGACGTCCACGTCCCACCACGGCGCGCCGTCCTTGTGGGCCCGGTTGATGTCCAGGCCCGGCATGGCGCGCACGGCGCTGGTATTCTTCTGGGCCGGCGCACGGCTGGTCGAACAACTGACGACCAGCAGCGACAGCGCGGCCAATGCCACGAGCTTGAGGGGCTTGGCTTTCAGGGGTTGATAGGTAGGCAATGCCCGCATTATTTGACGCCCCGTGCTTTGACCAGCTCTTCTGACAGTTGATGCACGGCCATGGCGTACATCACGCTGCGGTTATAACGCGTAATCGCGTAGAAATTCTTCAGGCCCATCCAGTATTCGGGGCCCTGCTCGCCTTCCAGGCGGATCGCGGTGACCGGCATGTCGTCACGCAGCGCATCATGACTCGACCAGCCCAACGCTCGCAACTCCCCAACGGTTTTCGTCGGTTCGATGCCCTCGGTCAAGCCCTCGTCCACCCGCTCGCCCCGCACGTCGGCACGGCTGACCACCGGCTGGCCGGCCTCCCAGCCGTGACGCTTGAAATAGCTGGCAACACTGCCGATGGCATCGGTCGGGTTGTTCCAGATATTGATGTGGCCGTCGCCGTCGAAATCCACCGCATAGGCGCGGAAACTGCTGGGCATGAATTGCGGCAGGCCCATGGCCCCGGCGTAGGAGCCCTTGAGGGTCAGTGGATCGACCTGCTCTTCGCGGGCCAGCAACAGGAATTCACGCAGTTCCTTGCGGAAGAACTCGGCCCGTGGCGGGTAATCGAAACCCAGGGTGGACAGTGCGTCGATCACCCGGAAGTTGCCGGTGTTGCGGCCAAAGAAGGTCTCGACGCCGATGATCGACACGATGACCTGGGCCGGTACGCCGTACTCCTGCTCGGCGCGGGTCAGGGCCGCCTCGTGCTGGCGCCAGAAGTCCACGCCCCGGGCGACACGCGCTTCGGTGATGAACATCGGCCGGTACTCGTTCCACTGCTTGACGCGCTCGGCGGGCCGGGAAATTGCGTCGAGGATCGACTGCTTGCGTTCGGCCTCGCGGAACACCCCCATCAGTTGCTCACCGGCAAAACCGTAGTCGCGGGTCATCTCGCCGACGAACTCGGCCACCTGCGGCGAGCCTTCGTATTCGCCGGCAAAGGCCTGCGACGCACCGCCCAGAAAGCCCACCAGGCCGATCCACGGCGCATGTCGCGTCGACCAGCCACGCATTGCTTGCATTGAACTCTTCACCTTATTCAAACCTGCGCGATCCACTTGCGATGGGTATGGATCGACATCAAAACCCCAAACGCTGACAGTAGTGTCACCAGCGAAGTTCCTCCATAGCTGATGAAGGGCAACGGCACGCCCACCACCGGCAACAGGCCACTGACCATACCGATGTTGACGAAAACATAAACAAAAAACGTCATGGTCAGGCTGCCGGCGAGCAATTTACCGAACAGCGTCTGCGCCTGGGCGGTAATCACCAGCCCCCGGCCGATCAGCAGCAGATAAATAAGCAGCAGCACACAGATGCCCACCAGGCCGAACTCCTCGCCCATCACTGCGATGATGAAGTCGGTGTGGCTTTCCGGCAAAAAGTCCAGGTGCGACTGGGTGCCCATCAGCCAGCCCTTGCCGAACACCCCGCCAGAACCGATGGCAGCCTTGGACTGGATGATGTTCCAGCCGGTGCCCAGCGGATCGCTCTCCGGGTCGAGGAAGGTCAGGATGCGTTGCTTTTGATAGTCATGCATCACGAAGTACCACATGGCCACCGACACCGGCACCGCGATGGCCAGCACGCTGAGGATCCAGCGCCAGCGCAAGCCGCCCATGAACAGCACGAACGCGCCGCCGGCCAGGATCAGCAGTGACGTCCCGAGGTCCGGCTGGCGCACGATCAGGATGAACGGGATGCCGATCAGCAACAGGCTGATACACACGTGCTTGAGCTGCGGCGGCAAGGTGCGCTTGGACAAGTACCAGGCAATGGTCGCCGGCATGATGATCTTAAGAAATTCCGAAGGCTGGAAGCGAATGACGCCAGGGATGTTGATCCAGCGCGTGGCGCCCATGGCGTTGTGGCCCATCACGTCCACCACCACCAGCAGGCTCACGCCCACCACATAGGCCAGCGGCACCCAGCGCGCCATGAACCTTGGTTCGAGCTGGGCAATGACAATCATCGACACCAGGCCGATGCCGAACGAAGTCGCCTGCTTGGCCAGCAGGTCCCAGCTCTTGCCACTGGCCGAATACAGCACGAACAGGCTGCCGGCGGCGAGGATCAGCAACAGGATCAACAGCGGACCGTCGATGTGCATGCGCTGCAACAGGGTCGCTCGACGGCGCATCACATCTTCGCTGGAGAGGATCCGGTCGAAATTATTCTTCACGGGCCGTAGCCTCCGCGGTGGTAGGGCTTGCGTACTCAGGCTTGAGCTGGCCGTGCTCATCCAGCAACCAGGCGTCCATGACCTGGCGGACCACTGGCGCGGCGACGCCGGAACCCGACTCGCCGTTCTCGACCATCACCGCGACAACGATCTTCGGGTTGTCGGCCGGGGCAAAACCGACGAACAAGGCGTGGTCGCGGTGGCGTTCCTGGACCTTGGAGCGGTCGTACTTCTCGCCCTGCTTGATGGCGACGACCTGGGCGGTACCGCTCTTGCCGGCGATGCGGTAAGGCGAGCCGATAGCGGCCTTGCGCGCCGTGCCCCGGGCGCCGTGCATCACCTGCTGCATGCCGTTGTTGACCTTCTGCCAATCCGACGGATTGCGCAGGATGATGTCCGGCATCGGGTTCGGGTCCACCGGCTTCTGGCCTTCGATGGTCTTGGCCAGGTGCGGGCGATACCACTTGCCCTTGCTCGCCACCAGGGCGGTGGCCTGGGCCAGTTGCAGCGGCGTTGCCTGCATGTAGCCCTGGCCGATCCCCAGGATCAGCGTTTCACCGGGGAACCACGCCTGGCGCCGGGTCGCCCGTTTCCATTCCCGCGATGGCATCAGCCCGGGGGACTCCTCGAACATGTCCAGGGAGACTTTCTGACCGATGCCGAACTTGTTCAGGTAGGACGACAGCCGATCGATCCCCAGCTTGTGCGCCAGGTCATAGAAGTAGGTGTCGTTGGACCGCATGATCGCCGTTTCCAGGTCCACGTAGCCATCGCCGGTGCGGTTCCAGTTGCGGTACTTGTGGTCGTAGTTGGGCAATTGATAGTAGCCAGGGTCGTAGACCCGGCTCGACGCGGTCACCACGCCTGCGTCCAGCCCGGCAATCGCCACGGCCGGCTTGATGGTCGAACCCGGCGGATAAAGACCGCGCAGCACCCGGTTGAACAGCGGCCGGTCGATGGAATCGCGCAACTCAGCGTACGCCTTGAAGCTGATGCCGGTGACGAACAGGTTCGGGTCGAAGCTCGGCTGGCTGACCATCGCCAGCACCTCGCCGGTGGCCGGGTCCAGCGCCACCACGGCGCCACGACGCCCGCCCAAGGCAGCTTCGGCGGCCTCTTGCAGCTTGATGTCCAGGCTCAGGACGATGTCCTTGCCCGGGATCGGGTCGGTGCGCTTGAGCACCCGCAGCACGCGGCCACGGGCGTTGGTCTCGACTTCTTCGTAGCCCACCTGGCCGTGCAGCTCGGGCTCGTAGAAACGCTCGATGCCGGTCTTGCCGATATGGTGGGTGCCGCTGTAATTGACCGGATCGAGGGTCTTGAGCTCTTTTTCGTTGATCCGCCCCATGTAGCCGACCGAGTGGGCAAAGTGCGGCCCTTGGGGATAATGCCGCACCAGTTGCGCCACCACCTCGACGCCGGGCAAACGGAACTGGTTCACCGCGATCAGGGCGATCTGCTCTTCGGTCAGCTCGAACAGGATCGGCACCGGCTCGAACGGCCGTCGCCCCTGGCGCATGCGTTTCTCGAAGATCGCCCGGTCATCGGGCGTCAGTTGCAGCACTTCGACGATCACGTCGAGCACTTGCTGCCAGTCGCCGGAGCGCTCGCGGGTCATGCTCAGGCTGAAGCTGGGCCGGTTGTCGGCCACCACCACGCCGTTGCGGTCGAAAATCAGTCCGCGGGTCGGCGGAATCGGCTGCACATGCACCCGGTTGTTTTCCGACAGGGTCGAGTGGTACTCGTACTGGATCACCTGCAGGAAATACAAGCGCGCGATCAGCACGCCGATCAGCGTGACCACCGTAATGGCACCGAACACGACGCGGCTACGCACCAGGCGGGCGTCTTTTTCGTGGTCCTTGATGCGGATCGGCTGAGGCATGAGGGCAGGGTTACTTGTGGTAAGGGTGCCCGGACAGGACTGTCCAGGCACGATACAACTGTTCGCCGATCAGGATCCGCACCAACGGGTGCGGCAGCGTCAATGGCGATAACGACCAGCGCTGGTCGGCCCGGGCACAGACTTCCGGCGCCAGCCCCTCCGGGCCACCGACCATGAAATTGACCGTGCGCGAATCCAGGCGCCAGCGGTCCAGTTCCACCGCCAGTTGCTCGGTGCTCCAGGGCTTGCCGTGGACTTCCAGGGTGACAATCCGCTCGTTCGGCCCGACCTTGGCCAGCATGGCTTCGCCTTCCTGGCGGATGAAGCGCGCCACGTCGGCGTTCTTGCCACGGGTATTGAGCGGAATTTCCACCAGTTCCAGGGCCAGCTCGGACGGAAGACGCTTGGCATATTCATGCCAGCCTTCTTCCACCCACTTGGGCATGCGAGAACCGACGGCGATCAGGCGCAGTCGCACAGCGGTCCCTTATTGCTGGTCTTTGTTGAGCTTGGTGAAGTGCTCATGGGTGTTTTCCGGGCTGTGGTGCGCGGCGCTGGCCGAACGGCTCTGCTCGGCACCGGCCCACAGGCGCTCCAGGTCATAGAACTGGCGGGCCGAGGCGGTCATCATGTGCACGATGACGTCGTCCATATCCAGCAGGACCCAGTCGCTGTCGCCCTTGCCTTCTTCACCCAGCGGCTTGATGCCCTGGGCCTTGACCGCTTCGCGGACCTTGTCCAGCATCGCGCCGATCTGGCGGTTGGAGGTACCGGTGGCGATGATCATGAAGTCGGTGATGCTCTGCTTTTCACGAACGTCGATCACCTGGATGTCCTGGGCCTTGACGTCTTCCAGGGCAGCCACGGCCACCTTGACCAGATCTTCACCGGCCAGGACCACGCCCGTGTGCGCCTCGACCGGCAGCGGGGCGCTCTTGAACGTGCCTTTGCGCTTTACTTTGCTTACGTCTTTGTCAGTCATATAAAACTCGTTTTGCTCATGTGTTCGGGCGCTTCGCTACACGCATTCACGTGCCTGGAAGCGCGCCTTGTTCAGTTCGACGCACGGTACAGCCCGTGCGCATCGATGTAGGCCAGGACCGCGTCGGGCACCAGGAAACGTACCGACTTACCGCTGGCCAGCAGTTGACGGATCTGGGTGGCGGATACCGCGAGCGGCGTCTGCCAGACGAATGCAATCTGTCCGCTCGGCCCCTTGAGGGCCAGCGGGTCGCTCACCGAGCGGGCCGCCAGCAGGTTGCGCAAGGCATCCGGCGGCTCGCTGTCGGCATCCGGGCGTTGCAGCACCAGGATGTGGCAATGCTGGAGCAACTCTTCCCAGCGATGCCAAGTGGGCAGGCCGCAAAAAGCGTCCCAGCCCAGAAGCAGAAAAACCTGGGCATCGGCGGCGAGTTCCGCACGCATCAGCTCCAGGGTGTCAATGGAGTAGGACGGTTTGTCCCGCTGCAATTCGCGGGCGTCCACCACCAACGGCGCCACACCGGCCACCGCCCGTTCGACCATCGCCAGACGGTCCTGCGCCGACACCTGCGGCGCATTACGGTGCGGCGGCCTGGCGCTGGGCACCAGGCGTAGCTCATCGAGGCCCAGGGCGTCGGCGACCTCCAGCGCACCGCGCAAATGGCCGATGTGCACCGGGTCGAACGTGCCGCCCAGGATACCGATGCGCCGGGGCGCGGTGGTCGTCACAGCGGCTGACGGGTCGAGATCGCCCAAGTCAGACCGGCTCCTGTCCGCGCAACTGGCCGTCGCCGACCACGATGTACTTCTCGCAGGTCAGGCCTTCGAGGCCCACCGGGCCGCGGGCGTGCAGCTTATCAGTAGAAATGCCGATCTCGGCACCCAATCCGTATTCGAAACCATCGGCGAAGCAGGTCGGGGTGTTGATCATCACCGAGGCCGAGTCCACTTCAGCGACGAAGCGCCGGGTTTCGCCCTGGTGCTCGCTGACAATCGAGTCGGTGTGGTGCGAACCATGACGGTTGATATGTTCGATGGCTTCATCCAGCCCGTCGACCACGCGGATCGACAGGATCGGCGCCAGGTATTCGGTGTCCCAGTCTTCTTCGGTGGCAGCATTCGCCTCGATGATCGCCAGGGTGCGCTCGCAACCGCGCAGTTCGACGCCTTTTTCGCGGAACTGGGCGGCCATCGATGGCAGGAATTGCTGCGCAACGGCCTGGTCCACCAGCAGGGTTTCCATCGCGCCGCAGATGCCATAGCGATAGGTCTTGGCGTTGAAGGCAATGCGCTGGGCTTTCGGCAGGTCGGCGTGGGCGCTGACGTAGACGTGGCAGATGCCATCCAGGTGCTTGATCACCGGCACGCGGGCGTCGCGGCTGATCCGCTCGATCAGGCCCTTGCCACCGCGTGGCACGATGACGTCGACGAACTCAGGCATGCTGATCAGCGCGCCGACGGCGGCGCGGTCGGTGGTTTCCACCACTTGCACCACGGCGGCCGGCAGATCGGCCTCGGCCAGGCCGCGCTGGATGCAGGCGGCGATGGCGCGGTTGGAATGAATCGCCTCGGAACCGCCGCGCAGGATCGTCGCGTTACCCGACTTCAGGCACAGGCTCGCCGCGTCGATGGTCACGTTCGGCCGCGACTCATAGATGATCCCGACCACGCCCAGGGGCACGCGCATCTTGCCGACCTGGATGCCCGACGGCCGGTAGCTCATGTCGCGGATCGCGCCGACCGGGTCCGGCAGTGCCGCGACCTGACGCAGACCGACGATCATGCCATCGATGCGGGCCGGAGTCAGCGCCAGGCGCTCGAGCATGGCCGGCTCCAGGCCATTGGCCCGGCCGGCGGCCAGGTCCAGCTCGTTGGCGGCGGATAACTCGGCGCGAGCGGCGTCCAGCGCATTGGCGGCGGCTTGCAGGGCGCGGTTTTTCTGCGCGGTGCTGGCACGGCCGATGATGCGCGACGCCTCGCGAGCGGCGCGACCCAGGCGGGTCATGTAGTCAAGAACGGACTCAGTCATGGTCTGTGTGGTCTTGGCGGTGAGGAAAGCGGCAGATTATAGCTGTCGTAACCCTCGACTAACAGCAGCACCGACAGTCTGGTCGTACGCGAGTGACCGATGGGGCATGAAAATGGCTGTAAACCGGTCAATTGGAGTCCCTTGTGGCGAGGGAGCTTGCTCCCGCTCGACTGCGCAGCAGTCGCATTCGATTTGAGATGAAAGCGTTTGGGGCTGCTACGCAGCCCAGCGGGAGCAAGCTCCCTCGCCACGGTAAGTGCTCTAGCAGCAAGCGCTCTGCCCAAAAAACGCGCAACCTTTTAAGGAGCCCACCAGTCATAACGGCAAGCGTTCAGCCGTGATTAAGTTTTCCATTGCTATGATCGCGCCTCCTTTGGCCTCACTCCGTTTATCGACATGACCGATCTGCCTCGACCGCCAAACGCCCTGCCCCACTCGTTCTTCGATCGCGATGCCCAGGTGCTTGCCCGGGACCTGCTGGGCAAAGTCATTCGCCATAAGGTCGGCGACCTGTGGCTCAGCGCCCGGATCATCGAGACCGAGGCGTATTACTTCGCCGAAAAGGGCAGCCATGCCTCCCTGGGCTATACGGAAAAACGTAAGGCTCTGTTTCTGGATGGCGGGCACATCTATATGTACTACGCCCGGGGCGGCGATTCGTTGAATTTCAGCGCCCAGGGCCCAGGCAATGCGGTGCTGATCAAATCGGCGTATCCGTGGGTCGACACGGTTTCCGGCCCGGCGAGCCTGGCCCAGATGCTGCTGAACAACCCCGACGCCCAGGGACGCCCGCGCACCCCGCAAAAGCTCTGCGCCGGCCAGACCCTGCTGTGCAAGGCCCTGGGACTGAGGGTGCCGGAGTGGGACGCCAAGCGCTTCGACCCCGAGCGGCTGTTGGTGGAAGACGTCGGCGTGCCCACGGTGAATGTGATCCAGACCACTCGTTTGGGTATCCCATTGGGGCGCGACGAAGACCTGCCCTACCGCTTCGTCGACGCCGCCTACGCCCCCTGGTGCACCCGCAACCCGCTGCGACGTGGACAAGTCGAGGGCCGTGATTATTTTTTGTTGTCCTGAGCGACACAACACAAATCCCCTGTGGGAGCGGGCTTGCTCGCGATGGCGTCGGATCAGCAGAATTGATAGCGGCTGTCACACAGTCTTCGCGAGCAAGCCCGCTCCCACAATGGATCTTCGGTGACCACGGACTTCCGTTCACCACCAGCCCCTGTGGGAGCGGGCTTGCTCGCGAAGGCGTCGGATCAGCAGAATCGATAGCGGCTGACACACCGTCTTCGCGAGCAAGCCCGCTCCCACAGGGCCCTGGCGTAGCCGATCAATCTTCTATGGAGTTGTCCTTATGGGCCCATGGCTCGATAGCATCACCGCTTGGCTGACCGTCAACCCGCAATGGCTGGCGGTGGCGGTGTTCATTGTCGCTTGCGTCGAGTGCCTGGCCATCGCCGGGCTGATCGTGCCGGGCACGGTGTTGTTGTTTGCCATAGCGGTGCTGGCCGGCAGTGGCGCGCTGTCGTTGGGCGAGACGTTGCTGCTGGGCCTGCTCGGGGGCTTGCTCGGGGACGTGGTGTCGTACTTTCTGGGGCGGCATTTCCACCAGAACATCCGGCGCCTGCCGGGGCTGCGGCATCATCCGGAATGGATGAGCGCGGCGGAAAACTATTTCCAGCGCTACGGCATCGCCAGCCTGCTGGTGGGACGCTTTATCGGCCCGCTGCGCCCCATGTTGCCGATGGTTGCAGGGATGTGCGACATGCCATTCCCGCGTTTCGCCGCCGTCAGCGTGCTGGCCGCCTCCGGTTGGACCGTGGCCTACCTATTGCCCGGCTGGGCCACCGGGGCGGCATTCCGCCTGCCGCTGCCCGAGGGTTTCTGGCCCCAGGCCGGCATCGTCATCGGCAGCATCGCCGTGATGATCGGGCTGAGCGTCAACAGCAGTATGCGCCGCCATCGACACGCCGCCGCGTACATTGCCGGCCTAGGCCTGCTGATCCTGATCGGCCTGTTTCTCGGGTTCGGCTACCTGAGCGCCTTCGACCAAGGCCTGATGACCCTGGTCCAGGAACATCGCACCCCGGTGCTGGACGAAATCGCCGTGACCTTCACGCTGATCGGCGAATTCCGCAACATGCTGATCTTCAGCATCCTGCTCACCGGCTTGCTGTTGCTGGCCCGCCAGTGGCGCCAGGCGATCTTCGCCGGGGGCACGATGTTGCTCACTTCCCTGGCGAACACCGGCAGCAAACACTTCTTCGCCCGCGTGCGCCCGGAGATCCTCACCGACCCGCTGACCAGCTACAGCATGCCCAGCGGCCATGCCTCCGGCGCATTCGCGCTGTTCCTGAGCCTGGCCATCCTGGCCGGACGCGGTCAGCCGCCGCGCCTGCGCCTGACCTGGCTATTGCTGGGTTGCCTGCCGGCATTGGCGATTGCCCTGTCGCGGGTGTACCTGGGGGCGCATTGGCCGAGCGATGTAGTCGCCGGCGCCATGCTCGCCGCCTGCGTCTGCGCCGCCATGCTGTGGCTGAGCCAGCGCCCGGCCCCGCTGCCGGCCATGCCACCGAAAATCTGGTGGTTGATCCTGCCGGCGCTGGTGGCAGCGTTCAGTTTCTTTGCGTTGCGGCATCTGCCTCATGGGATGTTGAGGTATGCCTATTGATGATCGCGCGCCCTTGTGGGAGCGGGCTTGCTCGCGAATGCGGTGGGTCATCCAGCACATGTGTCGAATGACACACCGCC
>NZ_JALJDX010000212.1 GCF_022952855.1 Pseudomonas sp. RGM2987
CTCCCTCGCCATAAGGGTACGACGCTGCCTACTTATGCCAGGCTCTTGCTCACCACCTCAAACACATCACTGGACAACCCACCCGACGCGAGGATGCGTTCCAGCTCGCCCTTCATCAGCGCCTGGCGGGCGCTGTCGTACTTGCGCCAGCGGGTCAGCGGGGCGAGTTGCCGCGAGGCGATCTGCGGATTGAAGCCGTTGAGCTGGATGACCAAATCGGCCAGGAAGCGATAACCCGAACCGTCGGCGGCGTGGAAGTTGATCAGGTTCTGTCCGGCAAACGCACCGATCAGCGCCCGCACCTTGTTCGGGTTCTTGATGTTGAACGCCGGGTGTTCCATCAACGCCTTGACCCGCGCCAGCCCGCCCGGCAGCGGGCTGCCGGCCTGGACGCTGAACCATTGGTCCATGACCAGCGGGTTGCCCTTGAAGTTTTCCGCGAACACTTCCAGGGCGTGGGCCTTCTCGGTTTCGAACGGCGAATTGACCAGTACCGCCAGCGCGGTCAGGCGTTCGGTCATGTTGTCGGCGGTGTCGAACTGCTCCAGGGTCGCACTCAGTACTTCCGGCTTGTCGGTGAGCATCAGGTACGACAGCGCGATGTTCTGCAAGGCGCGCCGGGCAAAATGCTCGGCCTCGGCCACATACGGCGTGCGCTTCGACAGGTCGCGGTTGGCCTCATAGCGCAGCCACAAGGCTTCGAACAGGCTCTCGGCCAGTTGCTGGCGGGCGAACTCGCGAGCGGCATGGATCGCCTCGACGTCGGCCACTTCGCTGATTTCCGTCAGATAGGCTTCGCTTGGCAGCGAGAGCATTTCCGCGACCATGGCCTGGTCCAGGGATTCGTCCGACAGCACCGTGCGCAATGCACTGACCAGACGCGGATCCAGCGACAGGCTGGCGCCCTTCTGGTGCTGGGCAATCAACTCCTGCAACACCTGCACCGACAACTGCTGGCCGGCATCCCAGCGGTTGAAGCCATCGCTGTCGTGCTGCATCAGGAACATCAACTGGTCGCGGTTGTACGGGAAGCTCAGTTTGACCGGCGCCGAGAAGCCGCGCAGCAGCGATGGCAAGGGTTTCTCTGCGACATCGACGAAGGTGAAGGTCTGCTCGGCTTCGGTCACCGAAATCACCCGGGAGGTGCCACTGGCCGCCGCTTCGCCGCTCAGGCGCAGGGGAATTTCCGCGCCGTTGCTGTCCAGCAAGCCCAGCTCCACGGGAATCACGAACGGCAGTTTTTCCGCCTTGTCCGGGGTCGGTGGGCAGCTCTGGCTGAAGGTCAGGCTATAAGTCCTGGCTGCGGCGTCGTAGGACTCGCTGACCGCCAACCGTGGCGTGCCGGCCTGGCTGTACCAGCGCTTGAACTGACTCAGGTCGACGCCGTTGGCGTCCTCCATGGCCTTGATGAAATCGTCGCAGGTCACGGCCTGGCCGTCGTGGCGCTGGAAGTACAGGTCGCTGCCCTTGCGGAAGCCTTCGGCCCCCAGCAGGGTATGGATCATGCCGACCACTTCCGAGCCCTTTTCATACACGGTCAGGGTGTAGAAGTTGGAGATCTCGATGAAACTGTCCGGGCGCACCGGGTGGGCCATGGGACCGGCGTCCTCGGCAAACTGATGGGTGCGCAGGTAGGCCACGTCCTGGATGCGCTTGACGGTGGCGGAGTTCATGTCAGCCGAGAAGCCAGCGTCACGGAACACTGTGAAACCTTCCTTGAGCGACAGCTGGAACCAGTCGCGGCAGGTCACGCGGTTGCCCGACCAGTTGTGGAAGTATTCGTGGGCGACGATTGCCTCGACTCGCTGGTGTGCGGCGTCGGTGGCGGTTTCGGCGCGGGCCAGCACGGCACTGGAGTTGAAGATGTTGAGGCCCTTGTTCTCCATCGCGCCCATGTTGAAGTCGTTGACCGCGACGATCATGAAGATGTCCAGGTCGTACTCTCGGCCATACACCTCTTCGTCCCAGCGCATCGACTTCTTCAGGCTGGTCATGGCGTGCTGGCACTTGTCGATGTTTTCCGGCTCGACATAGATGCGCAGCGCCACCGTGCGCTCGCTCATGGTGGTGAAGGTGTCCTCGACGCACCAGAGGTCGCCGGCCACTAGGGCAAACAGGTAAGCGGGCTTCTTGAAGGGGTCTTCCCAGGTCGCCCAGTGCCGGCCATCTTCGCCGGGGCCACTGGCAATCGGATTGCCGTTGGACAGCAGCACCGGATAGCTGTGCTGCTCGGCTACCACGGTGGTGGTGAACTTGCTCATCACGTCCGGACGGTCGAGGTAATAGGTGATCTTGCGGAAACCTTCGGCCTCGCACTGGGTGCAGAACATGCCGCCGGATTTGTACAGGCCTTCCAGGGCGGTATTGGTTTCCGGGTGGATCCTGACGCTGGTGTCGACGGTAAAGGCCTGGGCCTTGGGGTGCACGGTCAGGTGGCTGTCATCCAGTTGATAGTCGCCGGCACCGAGATCGGCGTCATCGAGCTTGATCGAGATCAGCTCCAGGTGCTGGCCGTCGAGCACCAGCGGCGGCAGCCCGGCGCCGCGCTCGGGGTTACGGCGCATCACCAGTTGCGCATGGACCAGGCTGTGGTCCTCGAACAACTCGAAGGTCAGGTGCGTCTCGTCGATCAGGTACTCGGGCGCCTGATAGTCCTTCAGGTAAATCATCTTCGGTTGTTCGGTGCGCATGGGTCGAATCCTTCTACTGATGCACGGCGAGCTGGTAGGCCGTGTATTTACGAATATTGATCACGCCGGTGTCGAAAATCAGGTATTGGCCCTTGATCCCCAGCAGCGTGCCTTCGGCAATCGGGTTCTTGTCCAGGTTGAAGCTGACGATCTTGGCCGGGTACTGCTGCACCGGATAACGGATCTCGATCGGTTCGACGTCCGCTATGGTCTGGATCGCCTGTAGGCCGAATCGTTCCTGCAAGCCCTGCAATCCCTGGGCGCAGCTTTCAAACAGCGAATCGCGGATCTGCGGCAGGTCCACGGCGGCGGCATCGCCCTTGAGCAAGGCGCGCCAGTTGGTCTTGTCCGCCACCTGGCTGCGAAACAGGTCCTCGACGAAACCCGATTGCTGACGAGTGGCGACCCGCAGGATCGGCAGCGCCTGGCTGGCGCCCTGGTCCAGCCAGCGAGTCGGCAGTTGCGTGGCGCGGGTGATGCCGACCTTCACGCCGGAGGAATTGGCCAGGTAGACCACGTGATCGGTCATGCAGAACTGCTCGCCCCAGGCCGGATCACGGCAAGTACCGGCCTCGAAATGGCAACGCTCGGGGCTCATGATGCACAGGTCGCATTGGGCCAGCTTGGTCATGCACGGGTAGCAGTAACCCTGGCTGAAACTGGTCTTGGTCCGACGGCCGCAATGGCTGCAATGGATTGCGCCGAGGAACTCCAGGCGCAGCGTGCTGCCAATCAACGGGTTGACCGGCACCTCGACATCCCCCAGGCGAAAGGCGTATTGAACAGTCGGCCCGTCAAGGCGCGCCGACATCTTGCTGATTGCACCGCGGCCAATCTCGATCAATGGATGGCGTCCGACTTGAACAGGATATTCGGCACTTCGGTCGATTTCGACTGGCACTCCTGCGGGCCCATATAGCCGGTGCGCTCTTCTTCGGGCAGGTTCTGGACTTCCCAGGCGATCATCGCCTGCAACGACAACTCGCGCTGCTCGGCGGTGAGTTTGTTGCCATCGGCCCATTTACCGATTTCCACCGCCAGCTTCAGGCTGCGATAGATGTCGGGGGTGATGTTCTGGATCATTTCGTTGAACGAGGACATGGGTTCTCCGCGCAATTGCGCATTTTCAAAAAATACAGGTGCCAGTCATCGGGCCATTTTACGGCGAGCGAACAGCCCACCCAACAACCCCGTGAAGCAGCCGACGAGCAGCCCGCCAACATGGGCACCGTTGGCGATTTCACCGAAACCGATCAGCGAGACCAGCCCGGACAGGCACAACAGCAGCCAGACCAGCATCATCACCAGTACCCCACGGGGCAGGTGATAGGCCGGGTTCGGCGCCAGCAGTTGATAGATCCAGCAATGCCCCAGCAGGCCATACAGCACACCGGACAAGCCGCCGAACAGGGTGGCCCCGCTGACAAAATACTGGACAAAATTGGACACGAGACTGAACAACAGCGTCAGCCCCAACAGGTTGATGCCGCCCTGGCGCGCCTCGATCCGCCGGCCCAGCTCCCAGTACCACATGCCGTTCATCGCAATGTGCAGGAAGCCGAAGTGCACCAGCATCGGCGTCACCAGGCGCCACCACTGCCCCGCCGCCAGGCTGTCGGCCAGGGGCGTGAACTGGATGTACTCGCCGACCACGCGAAACTCCAGGAACGTCAGCCAGCGCAGGGTTTCAAGATTTTCACCCAGCAGCGTGACCGCACTCACGATCAGGCTCAGCAGCAACACCAGTGCGGTGACCGGGCTGCGAGTCAGCTGCTCGACGAAACCCGGGCGCCGCGAGGTGCTGCCAATAGGCGGCAGCTCCAGTTGCTGGTCGGGGTCGCCTGCCGGGAAGCGCGCATAGAGGGCGCGTACATCTTCACCGACTTCATCCGGGACCCAGAGCACCTGTTCGCCGGCCTCTTCGCTGACGCGGTGCGGCACCTGCATGCGCTGCAGCAACTTGACGAAGCCACTCAGATCCTCCGCCAGGGGTAAACGCAAGGCCGCGACGACGCTCATTGCATCACCTCCGGCCGCTCGACATCGACCCAGACGAATTTATGCGGGTCCAGACGGGTTTCCTGATCCAGTCGGTAGGCGGCCAACTTGCCGTAGAGCACCGCGCTGTAATCCAGGCAGGCCAGGTTCGGACGGATCGGCGCCGGTTTGCCGCTGCGCCAGTAATGGCCGACGAACAGCATCGGCTCATCGACGCCGTAGCGCAGCAGGTTGTTCTTTTCTTCCGGGGTCAGTGGCGTGCGGGCCACCGGTTCAGGCAAGGCGTCAGGCTGGAACACGATGTCGCCATAGGTCTGTGGGTTGTCTTCCCAGAACTTGGTGCGGAAAAACGCCCGGGTGAGGCCGTCGCCACCGGTCAGGGTCATCCCGTGGGGCAGGCGCATATCGGTACCGCGCAGCAGGCGGTCGAACACCGTGCAGGCAAAGCTGCCCGATTGCGCCGAGGCCTGGAGGAAATGCTCGTCGACGCAACCATTCGGGAACAGCCCGCGCAACGGCTCGATCAGGCCCGCGTCCCAACAGGCATGCACCACCCGGAAACGGTCGGCGTCGACGAACAGCGGCAGTTCATAGAACCACTTGAGGAAGTCCTGCCAGTCGCCGGGATGCTGCTCGAACTGGGTCAGGGTCTCGTTGAGCAACCGGGCGTGGCGCGGCGTGTGCTCACGCACGTAGCGCTGACCGCTGCCGGGCAGCGCCGGGGTGCTCCAGCCCAGGGCATTGAATTCGTGGTTGCCCATGATGCACAGCGCCTGGCCGGCCACGACCATGTCATGGACGATGTGCAGCGCCTCGCGGATCCGCGGGCCACGGTCGATGATGTCCCCCAGGAACACGGCCATGCGCGACGGATGGCGCCAGACCCCGCCTTGCTTGTGGTAACCGAGTCGGTCCAACAGGCGTTCCAGGGTCAGGGCGCATCCGTGCACATCGCCGATCAGATCGTAACTGCGCGCAGGATCGAGCATCAGTCGCCCCTGCCTCCCAGCCGGCTGCCCCAACCGAGCTTGGTTCGGCAGACTTCGTAGTAGTTGTGATCCAGTGGATGGATCAGGCGCAGTTTCTGCGCCTTCTTGCTGACGGTGATGGTGTCACCCGGCGCGCAGGTGAAATGGTTCTGACCGTCACAGGACACTTGCGGGTAGATCTGCATATCCTTGGACACGACGATTTTCAGCTCGCTGTTGCCATCGACCACGATGGGTCGCCCAGACAAGGTATGGGGGTACATGGGCACAATCACAATAGCGTCGAGCTTGGGATGCATGATCGGCCCGCCGGCGGACAGCGCGTAGGCCGTGGAGCCGGTGGGCGTGGCGACGATCAGGCCGTCGGCCTTCTGGCTACAGACGAACTGGCCGTCGATGTACAGCTCGAACTCGATCATGCGCGTGGACTTGCCGGGGTGCAGCACTACGTCGTTGAGGGCATCGCCCTGGCCGATGGCCTCGGCGTGACGGCGCACCTCGGCTTGCAGCAGGAAACGGTTCTCGACCAGGTAGTGGCCGTCGAGCACCTCGGCGACCTTGACTTCCAGTTCGTCGGGACGGATGTCGGTCAGGAAACCCAGGCTGCCCCGGTTGATCCCCAGCACCGGAATGTTGTGCCGCGCCAGCGCCCGGGCGGCGCCCAGCAGGCTGCCGTCGCCGCCGACCACGATCACCATGTCGCAGACTTCGCCGAGCATCTTGCGCGACGAAGTCTGCAGGCCGTGGCCCGGCAGGACTTCGGCGATGGTGTCTTCGAGGATCACGTGCAGGTGCCGTTCCAGCAGGAACCGCTTGAGGCGGCGAACGGTGTCCAGCACCTGCGAACTGCCCAGGCGACCGATGATGCCGATATTGCGAAATTGCTCCATGGGGCTCCTGCGAGGGTCTGCGACGGGCGAAAAACCCGATTATGGGCGAAAGCGCTCCGTAGACAAAATTCTTTAAGCCTTCAACGTAGCGGCTATGCTCGCAACATGATCCTGTTCCCCGATTTACTCGACCTGCCCCGCCGCCTGCGCCATCCCGAAGTGCGCGACCTGGCGTGGGCGCTGCTGGCCCCGCCGATGCTCATCGACACGCCGTGGCCGCAACGCCATCCGCTGACCGGCAGCGACTGGGTGCGCGAGCCGGATCGGCTGGAGCATTGGCTGCGGCAACTGGACCGCGACAGCTACCCACTGCTGCATTGCCTTTCCCAGGGGCGGACGCGGCGCCTGGGTCTGTACTACGAGCGGCTGTGGCAGTTTGCTGTGCAACAGGCCCCGGGCATCGAGCTGATTGCCGCGAACCTGCCGATCCGCCACCAGGGCCACACCCTCGGGGAGCTGGACTTGCTGCTGCGCGACGGTGACGGCGTCCACCACCTGGAACTGGCGATCAAGTTGTACCTGGGCCCTCAGGACGGTAACGGCCAGGACGCCGCGCAATGGCTCGGCCCGGGTTGCCATGACCGCCTGGACCGTAAACTGGCGCACCTGCGCGAGCACCAGCTGCCGATCTCGGCCCGCCCGGAAAGCCGCGAGGCGCTGGCGGCATTGGGCATCGAGTGCACCGGCAGCGAATTGTTTCGTTCCGAGCTTTGGCTGGGTGGGTACCTGCTCTACCCCTGGCCCGGTAACGCCGAGCCACCGGCGGGCGCCCACCCCAGGCATTTGCGCGGGAGCTGGTTGCATCAGCGAGATTGGCCGGCGTTCGTCAGCCAGCGCCCGCCGGGCCGCTGGCAACCCCTGCCCCGCGCCGCCTGGCTGGCCCCGGCCCATTACCCGGCCGACCAGACCTGGAGCGTTGCGCAACTGAAGGCCTGGCTAGGCGAGTTGGACCCCATGGCGCCAGCGCAGTTGATGGTGCGTTTGACGGAACACAGCGTGGGTGAGTGGGAGGAAGCCGAGCGGGTGTTCCTGGTGGCGGATCTGTGGCCGGATGTGCCGGGCAATAGCTGAATGTTGCTGTGTCTGGACGGCCGCATTCGCGAGCAAGCCCGCTCCCACATTTGGAACGCATTCCCCTGTGGGAGCGGGCTTGCTCGCGAAGAGGCCGCCGCGATCTAGAAAGACAACCGCAACGCCAACGCCGCCAACGTCACCAGCAACACCGGCACCGTCAACACAACCCCGACCTTGAAGTAATAACCCCAGCCAATCCGGATATCCTTGCGCGCCAGCACATGCAGCCAGAGCAAGGTCGCCAGGCTGCCGATCGGCGTGATCTTCGGCCCCAGGTCGCTGCCGATGACGTTGGCATAGATCATCGCTTCCTTCACCGCCCCGGTGGCCTGGCTGGCGTCGATGGACAAGGCGCCGACCAGCACCGTCGGCAGGTTGTTCATCACCGACGAGAGCAAGGCCGTCAACAGCCCGGTGCCCATGGCCGCGCCCCACACGCCGTATCCGGCAAAACCGTCGAGCCAGTGGGCGAGGTATCCGGTCAGCCCGGCGTTGCGCAGACCGTAGACCACCAGGTACATGCCCAGGGAGAAAATCACGATCTGCCACGGCGCTTCTTTCATCGCCTTGCGGGTGGAGATTTTATGCCCACGAGCCGCGACGCCCAGCAGCAACGCGGCACACACCGCCGAAATCGCGCTGATAGGAATCCCCAGCGGCTCCAGGGCAAAGCAGCCCAGTAACAGAATCACCAGCACTGCCCAGCCGGCCATGAAGGTGGCCTTGTCGTGGATCGCACTCGCCGGCTCTTCCAGTTGCCGGGGGTCGTAGTCACGGGGGATGTCCCGGTGAAAGAACCACAACAGGATCGCCAGGCTGGCCGCCACGCTGATCAGGTTCACCGGCACCATGACCGCCGCGTAGCGGCTGAAGCCGATGCCGAAGAAGTCCGCCGAGACAATGTTCACCAGGTTCGACACCACCAGCGGCAGGCTCGCCGTGTCGGCGATGAAACCGGCGCCCATGACGAACGCCAGGGTCGCCGCCGGGGAAAAACGCAGCGCCAGCAGCATCGAAATCACAATGGGCGTCAGGATCAACGCCGCGCCGTCATTGGCAAACAATGCCGACACCAACGCCCCCAGCAACACCATGAACCCGAACAGCTTGCGCCCGCTGCCTCGCCCCCAGCGGGCCACATGCAGGGCGGCCCAGGCGAAGAACCCCGCCTCGTCCAGCAACAGGCTGATGATGATCAGCGCGACAAAAGTGCCGGTGGCGTTCCAGATGATCTGCCACACCAACGGGATGTCCGAGAGGTGCACCACCCCGCTCAACAGGGCCAGCAGCGCGCCAAACGTCGCACTCCAGCCAACACCGAGCCCCTTGGGCTGCCAGATCACCAGGGTAATGGTCAGCAGGAAAATCAACGACGCGATGAGCATGCGTAACAGCCTTGAAAGAGCAGTGGGTAGGAGGAAATCAGCAGCAACGGGCCACCGGACGATCAGTCATCGCGCCCAGGCGCTGCACATCCGCTGCCATCCAGGCCGTGTTGGCCGCCAGCGCCTGTTCCAGCAAAGCGCTGACCCAGGAGGGCAATTGCGGATGCAGACGGTAATAAACCCATTGCCCCTGGCGTCGATCGCTAAGCAGACCGGCGTTGCGCAACTGGGCCAGGTGCCGGGAGATCTTCGGCTGGCTCAATTCCAGCGCGGCGGTGAGTTCGCAGACGCACAATTCACCTTCACGCACCACCAGCAGGGCAATACGCGTACGCGTGTCGTCGGCCAGCGCCTTGAAGACTTCGACGGGATTGTGGGTGTTGGGCATGGCAATGAAGAGTCTGGGTGAACGAAGGGTGAATATATGGAAATTCGAATATTCAGTAAAGCAGGGATTGGCAGCGATAGGTGAACCCGTGGCGAGGGAGCTTGCTCCCGCTCGGTCGGTCCGACGCCTCGGGCGCAGCGACCGCCAAAGGGGCCCGCTGCGCAGGCCAGCGGGAGCAAGCTCCCTCGCCACGGATGTCCATCATGAGTTGGCGGACGGATCAAGCCTTTTTGTGCTGCTCCACCCATTTGCCATAAGCATCAATGAATTTCTGCAAGAACGGCTTCAACGACTCAGACAGGTTGCCTGCCTCGTCAAACGCCGTTCCGGCGCCGCTCAGGTAACCTTCAGGCTGCTGCATGCAAGGCACATCGAGGAACACCAGGGACTGACGCAAGTGATGGTTGGCGCCGAAACCACCAATGGCTCCCGGCGAAGCGCTGATCACCGCGCCCGGCTTGCCGCTCAGGCAGCTCTGGCCATACGGGCGCGAGCCAACGTCGATGGCGTTTTTCAACGGTGCCGGCACCGAACGGTTGTACTCAGGCGTGACGAACAGCAACGCATCCGCCGCGCCGACTTGCTGGCGGAACGTGGTGTAGGCAGCCGGCGGCGTCACATCGATGTCCTCGTTATAGAGTGGCAACTCGCCGATCTCGACAATGCTCAGTTGCAGGTTGGCGGGCGCCAGGTCGGCCAGGGCCAGGGCGATCTTGCGGTTGATCGATGCCTTGCGCAGGCTGCCCACCAGAACGGCCACTTTATAAACATCACTCATGAGAGGCTTCTCGACTGTCGGTTCAAAGGAGCCTGTAGTTATAGATGATCGGCGTGACAATTGGACCAGTGGAGCGACGAAAACCGGCCACCTCGACTATTTTTTTCTTGTAGGAAAACTTCCCGCGCTTGACCAAGGTCTACAGAACCGCAAATCGAGTGATCTATTTCCAGAGGTTCTAAGCAATGGCAGCAGTACTTGTCGGACAATTTCATGCACGGGACGCCGAAGGCCGCGTCTACTCGGTGCATGAATTCCAGGAATCGACCCCGTCGCCCGACGGTAACGGCAAGGAGCCTGTCACCACGTATAAGCTGGCCATCGGAGATCGGGTCAACAAACTCGACGAAGACCGATTCCTGCTGGTGCAGTCAGGCATTGAGCTGACTCGCGAACCTGAAACGCAAATCGCCTTATAAGCTGCGTTATGAGCAGAAGTCATGCCCGGACTTGGGTTAGGATTCGGCCATTCAATGGCACACCCGCCGAACATGGACTTCTTGCATGCGTTTACGCCACATCGAAGTGATCCAGGCGCTGCTGCAAACCGGCCACCTCGGTACTGCAGCGGAGTGGCTGCAATTGCCGACGGCGGAAGTCGAGGCGATCCTGCGCGACGCCGAGGCGCAACTGGGCTTCATGCTGTTTGCCAGTGTCCGTGGGCGCTTGCAGGCAACCCGGGAAACCCTTGAATTGCGCGACGGCATCACGCGGCTGTACGACACCCTGGAACCGGTGCAGCGTTTGGCCAGCAGCCTGAAACATTACCAGGCCCCGCCCCTGCGCATCATCTGCACCCCGCCGCTGGCCCAGCAATTGTTGCCCCAGAGCATCGCCGCCCTGCGCCGCCGCTACCCGGATGCGCCTTGCACCCTGCTCAGCCAGCCGACCCGCGAGATCATCCAGAGCCTGTTGTTGCGAGCCAGCGACCTGGGCCTGAGCCTGCATGACCCCGAACACCCCGACATCCAGTGCCGGATGATTGCCCAGGGCAAACTGCAATTGCTCGCGCCCCATGGCTGGCTGCAACCGCGACAAAAATACGTTTCGCTTCAGGATCTGGCGGGCCAGCCGCTGGTGGGTCTCGACGGGCATGATCCGCTGAGCCCGGCGTTCGAGCACAAACTGGGGGCGCTGCGCCCGGCGCCGGCGATCCAGATTCGCGTGCAGACCCATCAGATGATGCGCGCCATGGTCGAGGCCGGCGAAGGCCTGGCCATCGTCGACCCGTTCACTGCCTCCGGCGCCAAGGGCGGCGGCCTGGACGTTTGCCCGGTGTCGCCTGCCGTTCCGATTGGTCTTTATGCCTTGACCCTGAACGGCACGACGCCCTCTCCCGCCCTGCAAGCATTGCTCGAACGGGTTACGGAACAAGCCGAGGCGCTGCTGGGCCACTGATCGACATGCCCAGCGGATCGTCGAACAACCGGTACCAGAACAGCGCCACCTCGGCGGTATGCCGGTCGATGCCGCGATAGCGCAGGTGATCGATGCCGCCCAGTACATACCCGCAGCGCTCGTAGAGCCGACAGGCGCCCAGGTTATTGTTCTGGGTCTCGAGCATGACGCCCGGCAGTTTTTTCTTGCGGCTCCAGAAATGCGCGACATCAAGCAGTGCCTTGGCTACCCCATGGCGACGGGCCGGGGCGTGCACCGCCAGTTCGTCGATGTGGGCAAAGCCGTTCCAATTGGTGCTGACCACCAGGTGTCCGACAGGCTGGTCGTCGAGATAGGCCATGAAGATTTCGCTGTCCGGTGCATCGCGGAAGCTACTGAATTCCTCCGGGTCGATGCCGTAGCACTTGCTATACGGAACGATGGGCGTCACTGGCCATTGGCTCACGGGCCGGCCGATCTGCGCCGTACCGTACTCGCTGACCTCGAAGCTGAAATCACTGCCCCAGATGTAGGCCGCGAAGCCATCATCGACGACACGCACCGACAACCCGGGGTGCTTGGGATTCATGAACGGTTGCATACTGGGGAAGGTCCTCATTCCTTGAGCCAACCAACGGCGCGTAGCCATCCATTGCCCTTGCTTTGCAAATCTTCAGACATCAAATGGGATCCAATAGCCTGCGTTTTACCTCAGGTTAGAAGGTTGTGGCGATTGTGGCGAGAAATGAACGATAGGTGCGCTGCTCACTTAAGGCTTTACTCAATCATGTGGCGAGGGAGCTTGCTCCCGCTGGCTGCGCAGCAGCCCCATTTTATGAGCGCTTCGCACTCAAGCGGGAGCAAGCTCCCTCGCCACAGGTTCGCCACTTCCCTGGATGAATCAGCTCGCCGCCGTTTGATTCTCGACCAACTGCGTCCACAATGCCGGAGCCCCCGCCGACTTGGCGATGGCCTCCAGACGCGCGGCATGTTCGGCCAGGTCGCTTTCACTGGCACGGATGATCCGGGACGGTTGGCGGTCCGCCGGCAAACGACGGATTTGCGTGACCTGGCTGCCCGAGCCCTCACCAGCACCGTCCGAGGCGTTACCGGCCAGGGACAGGCTGGTCTGGCCACCGGTCATCGCCAGGTAGACGTCAGCCAGGATCTCGGAGTCGAGCAAGGCGCCGTGCAGTTCCCGGCCAGAGTTGTCGACACCGTAGCGCTTGCACAACGCATCGAGGCTGTTGCGCTGCCCGGGATGCCGCTCCCGGGCCATCATCAAGGTGTCGAGGATAGTGCAGTGCCGGGTGATATCGGCCCGGTCGTGCTGCCCCATCAAGGCAAATTCGTTGTTGATGAACCCCACGTCGAACGCAGCGTTGTGGATGATCAACTGCGCGCCCTGGATGAATTCGAAGAACTCATCGGCCACTTCCGCGAAGCGCGGCTTGCCCACCAGGAACTCGTTGGTAATCCCGTGGACGCCAATGGCGCCCTCGTCGCTTTCGCGATCCGGTTGCAGGTACACATGGAAATGGCGACCGGTCAGGCGCCGGCCGATCAGCTCGACACAACCGATTTCGATAATCCGGTGACCATCGGTCACCGGCATGCCGGTGGTTTCGGTATCCAGTACAACAGATCTGTTGGCCATCAGTGTTCAGCTCTCAACGGGGCATGCTTGCAAAAGGGCGGATGTTAACACGCTGGAGAGAGTGCATCCGCACTGTCCTGTCAGCCAGGCTTTGCGGCGAACTGCTTTTGTGGCGAGGGAGCTTGCTCCCGCTTGAGTGCGCAGCGCTCACAAAGATGGGCCTGCTTCGCAGTCCAGCGGGAGCAAGCTCCCTCGCCACAGGCAAGCTGCCTCGCCACAGGTTTACTTCAACGGTTCAAGCCTGCTTATAGCCCCGCACCTCATCCACCCCACGATTGGCCAACTGGTCGGCCCGTTCGTTGCCGTGGTGACCGATGTGGCCGCGCACCCATTTCCAGGTGACGTTGTGGCGGTTGACCTGTTCGTCCAGCAGCATCCACAGGTCGGCGTTCTTGACGGGCTCCTTCGCAGCGGTTTTCCAGCCACGTTTCTTCCAGTTCGCCATCCACTCGTTGATCCCCTTCATCACGTATTGCGAGTCGGTGACCAGCAGTACGTCGCAGGACCGCTTGAGCTCTTCAAGGCCGCGGATGGCGCCCATCAGTTCCATGCGGTTGTTGGTGGTGTTGGCTTCGCCGCCCCAGAGTTCTTTCTCCACGCCCTTGCATACCAGCAACGCACCCCAGCCGCCCGGACCGGGGTTGCCCTTGCAGGCGCCGTCAGTGAAGAGTTCTACGCTATCGCTCATGCCAATCTATCCAGGAAAAATGCAAAGGCCTGCCGGCCAGGCCGAAAAACGCCTGTAACCGAAATACCGGCCAGACCAGCAGAAAAAGGGTTATGGCTCGATGTGGCGCCGATTGACCTTGGCCATCGGCAAGGGGATCAACTTGCCCATCGGCTCGCGTCGGACCTGGCGCACCGGACGCAGCCCGACCGCGATCTTGCGCGCCACCAGCAGGTAGAAGCCGCCGCCGGACAGTTGCCAGTCACCGGCCTTGCGCTCCCAGCCGGCCAGGCGGGCTTGCCACTTGGGCGACGCAAGCGGCGGACGATAGCACCCGAAGCGGCGTTTCTCCAGCGCGAAGCCCAGCAGGTTGAGCCAGTCGCCCACCCTCGAGGCCGAGATGCAACGGGCCTGGCGCAAGGCATCGTGGGCAAACACATGCCGCAGCCCCCAACTGCTCCAGGGATTGAGGCCGATGATCAGCAGGTGCCCACCGGGGCGCACGCTGCTGGCGGCCTCACGCAGCAAGCCGTGGGGAGACAGGCAGAAATCCAGGCCATGCTGCATCACCACGACATCGGCGGCATGCTCGCTCAGTGGCCAGGCCTGTTCCTCGCAGACGATTTCCACGCCGGGCAACGGCGCCCCCAGCCGCACGTTGCGCTGGACTTGCGGTGCCGACGGCGGGGTCTGTGCCGAAGGCCCATAGTGCACAAGATAGCCGCCGAAGAACCGCCCCAGCTCGTCTTCGAGCATGCGTCGTTCTTCTTCCAGCAAAAACTGCCCGACCGGGCCGGACAGCCATTCACGGGCGGCGCTGATCAACGCCAGCCAGTCAGGATCAGCCTGAGCGAACGCTTCATCGGTCATTGCATTCTCCAACGCGCCAGGAAGTTCTAAGATGCGCCTTTGTTTTCTGCTTGGCGAATTCCGCGATGATACAGATCAGTGCCCTGCCCGCGTTCACCGATAACTACATCTGGTTGTTACAGGATCACTCCACCCAGCGCTGCGCCGTGGTCGACCCGGGTGACGCCGCGCCGGTGCAGGCCTGGCTCGACGCCCATCCAGGCTGGGTCCTGAGCGATATCCTGATCACCCACCATCACCATGACCATGTCGGAGGCGTCCAGGCGCTGAAGGACGCCACCCACGCCACGGTTCATGGCCCGGCCAGCGAGAATATACCGGCACGGGACAAAGCCCTGCGCGACAACGACAAGGTCAGCGTGCTCGGCTGGGACTTCGATGTCTACGCCGTGCCCGGCCACACGCTCGGGCATATCGCCTACTACCATCATGGCCTGCTGTTCTGTGGCGATACGCTGTTCGCCGCCGGTTGCGGCCGGCTGTTCGAGGGCACGCCCGAACAGATGCATCACTCCCTCAGCCGTCTCGCCGCCTTGCCCGAGGATACGCTGGTCTACTGCACCCACGAATACACCCTCAGCAACTTGAAATTCGCCACGGCGGTGGAGCCGGACAACCAGGACATCGCCGCCCGTCTGGAAAAAGTCAGCCGCCAGCGCGAGGAAGGCGTTATCACCCTGCCCTCGACCCTGGCCCTGGAAAAACTCACCAATCCGTTCCTACGGGTTGCTGAAACATCTGTTAAACAAAAAGCAGACGAACGGAACGGCCAGCGTAACCAGACGCCGAGTGAGGTTTTTGCGGCCTTGAGGGCTTGGAAAGATAAGTTCTAAGGGACCTATCGATTGATACAAAAATTCTGAATGGTTGACCTGTTGGGGTGCGCTTTCTAGAATCGGCCGACATTTTTGCCCGGAACTTACTTCCAGCCAATGTCGTCATCTATACGCAGGTCCGCCCAGTCCGACACTTTGACCCGCCTGGCTCAAGCCATCGCGGTGGCTGTGTCCGCCACACTGGCGGGCTGCCAGAGCAGCGGCCAACTGCCCCAGACCGATACGGCGCAAGTGCCGAAGAACATGGCCGCTCGCGCCAAGCAGAAGCCTGTCTGGCTCAGCGAAAAGCCCAGCCCCCAAGTGCCCCAGGATATCTGGGAGCGCATGCGCCAGGGCTTCCAGTTGCAAGAAACCGCCGGGGTCAACCCACGTATCGAGCAGCAACGCCTGTGGTTCGCCAGTAACCCGTCCTTTCTGGAAGGCGCCGGTGAACGCGGCAGCCTGTACATGCATTACATCGTCGAACGCCTGGAAGAGCGCAACATGCCGCTGGAGCTGGCGCTGTTGCCAGTGATCGAAAGCGCCTACAACCCGATGGCCTATTCCCGGGCCAATGCCGTGGGGTTGTGGCAATTCATCCCGTCCACCGGGCGCTACTTCAACCTGCGCCAGACCCGTTTCTATGACGGGCGTCGCGACATCACCGCCTCCACCACGGCCGCCATGGATTATCTGACGCGCCTGCACGACATGTTCAACGGTGACTGGCTGCTGGCGCTGGCCGCCTACAATGCCGGCGAAGGCACGGTCAGCCGGGCGATCGAACGCAACGAGAAGCTCGGCCTGCCCACCGACTACTGGAACCTGCCGCTGCCGGCCGAAACCCAGGCCTACGTGCCCAAGCTGCTGGCGCTGTCCCAGGTCGTGCTGTCCCCCGACGCCTACGGTGTGAACCTCAACCCGATTGCCAACGAGCCGTACTTCCAGGTCGTCGAGATCAACCAGCGCATGGACCTGTCCAAGGTCGCGGCGGTGGCGAATATCGACGAGGATGAGCTGTTCCAGCTCAATCCGGCCTTCAAGCAGCGCACCACCATCGACGGCCCCCAGCATTTGCTGGTGCCCACCTCCAAGGCGCAACTGCTGACCGCCAGCCTGTCGACCATGCGCCCGGAAGAACTGATCAGCCAGCGCTCGCTCAAACCGGTCTTCGAAACCGTCGACGACAGCGAAGTGGAAGGCGCCCGCCGCACCTACCGGGTCAAGCGCGGCGAGAACCTGGCCCAGATCGCCAAGGCCAACAATGTCCAGACCAAGGACCTGCAACGCTGGAACAAACTCAGCGGCAACAAGCTCAAGGTCGGCCAGACCCTGGTGATGCAGGACGTCAAGGCCACCAAGGCGGCCAAGAGCACTGGCAAGCGCATCAACACGGTGGTCGCGGCTAACAGCAAGAGCGAGAAATCCAAGCAAACCCAATACAAAGTCCAGCAAGGCGACTCGCTGTACGTGGTGGCCAAGCGCTTCAACGTCGAGATGCAACACCTCAAGCGCTGGAATCCCCGGATGGGCAAGGCCCTCAAGCCTGGGCAGATGCTGACGGTCTACTCCCCGCACTAAGCCCTGACAGCCTCCCTCGCCACAGGTTCAGTGCCCGGCGGTGCCGTTCAACTGACGCCCCTCCACCCCCCGCCTTTTTCCTGCCGATACAAGCTGTTACTGTACGGGCCATAAAAGCCCAAGCCGCCTGGATCGGATCTCAGACTTGATACGTCCCCTCCTCCTGTTCCTGATCAGCCTGGCCTTGAGCTACCCCGCCAGCGCAACCATCAGCGAAAGCCATGGCTACGCGCAGTTCGGTACGCTCAAGTACCCGGCCAGATTTACCCATTTCGACTGGGTCAATCCGCAAGCGCCCAAGGGCGGTACCTTGCGGGTCATGGCATTTGGCACCTTCGATACGCTCAATCCGTATACCTTCAAGGGCAGCAGCCCGGTATCCACGCCGAATTTCCTGCAATACGGCATCAACGAGCTGAACGAGCCGCTGATGGTCGGCACCGGCCAGTACGCGCCGTCCGGCGACGAGCCGACGTCGAGCTACGGCTTGATCGCCCGGTCGGTGGAATACAGCGAAGATCGCAGCTGGGTAGTGTTCAACCTGCGGCCCGAGGCGCGGTTTCATGATGGGGTGCCGATTACCGCCTACGACGTGGCCTTCTCCTACCGGACGCTGCTCAAGGAAGGTCATCCGCAATATCGCACCAACCTGCAGGAAGTGCTGCGGGTCGACATTCTCAATCCGCTGAAAATCCGCTTTGTCTTCAAGCGCGCCGGCAACCCACTGCTGATCCTGCGCCTGGGTGAGTTGCCTGTGTTGCCCCAGCACTACTGGAAAGACCGCGACTTCAAGGCCACGACCTTCGAGCCGCCCCTGGGCAGTGGGCCTTACCGTATAACCAAGGTGCAACCCGGTCGCCAACTGGTGTTCGAACGGGTCAAGGACTATTGGGGCAAGGACCTGGCGGTCAATCGTGGCAAATACAACTTCGACCGCATGGAGGTGGAATTCTACCGCGACAGCGACGTCGCCTTCGAAGCCTTCAAGGCTGGTGAATTCGACATCTACATCGAGCACCAGGCCAAGAACTGGGCCAACGGCTATGACTTCCCGGCGGTCCAGCGCGGCGATGTGATCAAGGCACAGATTGCCCATCAGATCCCGACCCAGACCCAGGGCCTGTTCATGAACACCCGGCGCAGCACCTTTGCCGAGGTGAAAGTGCGTGAAGCGCTGGGGCTGATGTTCGATTTCGAGTGGACCAACCGCACGCTGTTCAGCAGAGCCTACAAACGCACCCTCAGCTACTACCCCAACAGTGAGTTCTCTGCCACCGGCCTTCCGGTGGGCCACGAATGGCTGCTGCTCAAGCCGTATCGCGACCAGTTGCCGCCGCGCCTGCTCACCGAACCCTTCAGCCTGCCCCGCACCGAAGGACGCGGCATTCCCCGGGAAACCTTGCGCAAGGCACTGGGGTTGTTGAAGGAAGCCGGCTGGACCCTCAACGGCCAACGCTTGCTGAACGCCAATAGCCAGCCCCTGAGTTTCGAAATCCTGCTGGTGAACCCGAACCTTGAGCGGATCCTACAGCCTTACGTCGAGAACCTCGCCAGTATCGGCATCCAGGCCCGGCTGCGCACGGTGGACCGGGCCCAGTACAAACAGCGCCTGGACCAGTTCGACTTCGACATGATCCTGCTAACGCTGAACCAGACCCTCAGCCCGGGCCTTGAACAGTGGCAGTACTTTCATTCCAGCCAGGTCGGGGTCAAGGGCAGCAAAAACTACGCCGGGATCGCCAACCCGGTGGTCGATCACTTGCTGGAAAAACTCCTGGCCGCTCAGACCCGCGACGAACAGGTCGCCGCCGGCAAAGCTCTCGACCGGGTGCTGCTGTGGCAGCACTACTGCATTCCCAACTGGTATCTCAACTATCATCGCCTGGCGTACCGCAACCGGTTCGCCTTCGTCACCACGCCGCCCTATACCCTGGGCCTGAGCGCATGGTGGCTGAAATCTTCGGAGAAAGATCAATGAAGCCTTTTCGCGCCCTGCTCCTGCAGGCCAGTGGCCTGCTGTTCGCCGGGCTGGCCTGTGCCGCGCCGCAGCACGCCGTGACGCTGTACAACGAACCACCGAAGTACCCGGCCGACTTCAAGCACTTCGACTACGTGAACCCCCATGCACCCAAGGGCGGGATCTTCCGCCAGGGCGGCTTTGGCGGCTTCGACAGTCTCAACCCGTTCATCAGCAAAGGCGTACCGGCCGATGACATCGGCCTGATCTACGACACCCTGGCCAAGCAAGGCCTGGACGAACCCTTCACCGAGTACGGCCTGGTCGCCGAGAAAATCGAAAAGGCCCCGGACAATGCCTGGGTGCGCTTTTACCTGCGTCCCGAAGCCCGCTTCAACGACGGCCACCCGGTGCGCGCCGAAGACGTGGTGTTCAGCTTCCAGACGCTGACCAAGGACGGCGCACCGATGTTTCGCGGCTATTACAACGACGTCGCCGAAGTCATCGCCGAAGACCCGCTCAAAGTGCTGTTCAAGTTCAAGCACACCAATAACCGCGAACTGCCGCTGATCCTCGGCCAACTGCCGGTATTGCCCAAGCATTGGTGGGCCGACCGGGACTTCAACAAGGGCAACCTGGAAATCCCCCTCGGCAGTGGCCCGTACCGGGTGGCCGAAGTGAAGGCCGGGCGCTCGGTCCGCTATGAGCGCGTCAAGGACTACTGGGGCAAGGACCTGCCGGTCAACCGCGGCTTCTACAACTTCGACGTGCTGACCACCGATTATTACCGCGACAACACCGTCGCGGTCGAGGCGCTGAAAGCCGGGCAGTTCGACTTCTGGCTGGAGATGACGGCCAAGAACTGGGCCAATGCCTACAACATCCCCGCCGTCACCGAAGGCCGGCTGATCAAGGAGCAGATTCCCAACGGCAACCCCACCGGCATGCAGGGCTTTGTCTTCAACCTGCGCCGTCCGGTGTTCCAGGACGTGCGGGTGCGCAAGGCCCTGAGCCTGCTGCTGGACTTCGAGTGGACCAACAAGCAACTGTTCAACAGCGCCTACGCCCGCACCCGCAGTTACTTTGAAAACTCGGAAATGGCCGCCACCGGCCTGCCCGGCGAAGACGAGCTGAAAATTCTCGAACCGCTGCGCGGCAAGATTCCCGAGCAGGTCTTCACCGAGGCGTTCCAACCCTCGATGTGCGATGGCAGCGGGATGATTCGCGACCAGCAGCGCAAGGCTTACCAACTGCTGCAAGAGGCCGGCTGGCGCATCGTCGACGACAAGATGGTCGACGCCCAGGGCAAGCCGGTGGTGCTGGAATTCCTGCTGGCCCAGACCGAATTCGAACGGGTGCTGCTGCCATTCAAGCGCAACCTGAGCGACCTGGGCATCGATCTGGTGATCCGCCGGGTGGACGTGTCCCAATACATCAACCGCGTGCGCTCGCGGGATTTCGACCTGGTGGTGGGCAGCTTCCCGCAGTCCAGTTCGCCGGGCAACGAGCAACGTGAATTCTGGATGTCGGCCGCCGCCGACAAGCCCGGCAGCCGCAACACCATGGGCCTGAAGGATCCGGCGGTCGACCAGTTGGTGGAGCAACTGATCAACGCCGATTCGCGCAAGAGCCTGGTGGCCCATGCCCGAGCGCTGGACCGAGTGCTGCAATGGGGCTATTACGTGATCCCCAACTGGCACATCAAGACCTGGCGCGTGGCCTACTGGAACCATATCGGTCATCCGACAGTCACGCCAACCTATGACATCGGCACCACCACATGGTGGGTCAAGCCGGACACCAAGCCTGCCGAAGAAGTGAAACAAGTGATCGAAAAACAGAACAACGCTGCTCCGTCGAGCGTGGAGTAACCGATGCTGGCTTATATTTTCCGGCGGCTGCTGCTGATCATTCCGACCCTGTTCGGCATCCTGTTGATCAACTTCCTGATCATCCAGGCCGCGCCCGGCGGGCCGGTCGAGCAGATGATCGCCAAGCTCGAGGGGTTTGAAGGCGCCACCAGCCGTATCGCCGGCGGCGGCGCGGAAGTCTCGGTGGCCGGTTCCTCCTACCGTGGCGCCCAGGGCCTGGACCCGGCGCTGGTCAAGGAAATCGAGCGGATGTACGGCTTCGACAAGTCGGCGCCTGAACGCCTGTGGATCATGATCAAGAACTACGCCCACCTGGATTTTGGCGACAGCTTCTTCCGCGACGCCAAGGTCATCGACCTGATCAAGGAAAAGATGCCGGTGTCCATTTCCCTCGGGCTGTGGAGCACGCTGATCATGTACCTGGTGTCGATCCCACTGGGGATCGCCAAGGCCACGCGCCATGGTAGCCATTTCGACGTGTGGACCAGTTCGGCGATCATCGTCGGCTATGCAATTCCTTCATTCCTGTTCGCTATCCTGCTGATCGTGGTGTTCGCCGGTGGCAGCTATTTCGACTGGTTCCCGTTGCGCGGGCTGACCTCGAACAATTTCGACCAGCTGACCCTCGGCGGCAAGATCCTCGACTACTTCTGGCACCTGGCCCTGCCGGTGACCGCGCTGGTGATCGGCAACTTCGCGACCATGACCCTGTTGACCAAAAACAGCTTCCTCGACGAAATCAACAAGCAGTACGTGGTCACCGCCAAGGCCAAGGGCCTGACCCGCAACCGGGTGCTCTACGGTCATGTGTTCCGCAACGCCATGCTGCTGGTGATCGCCGGTTTCCCTTCGGCGTTCATCGGCATTTTCTTCACCGGATCCTTGCTGGTGGAAGTGATCTTCTCCCTCGACGGCCTGGGCCTGATGAGTTTCGAAGCGGCGATCAACCGCGATTACCCGGTGGTGTTCGGCACGCTGTTCATCTTCACCCTGCTGGGGCTGGTGGTGAAACTGATCGGCGACCTGACCTACACCTTCGTCGATCCGCGCATCGACTTCGAAAGCCGGGAGCATTGAGATGAACCTGTCCCCGCTCAATCGCCGGCGCTTCGAACTGTTCAAGGCCAACAAGCGTGGCTGGTGGTCGCTGTGGTTGTTCCTGATCCTGTTCGGGCTGAGCCTGGGCGCCGAACTGATCGCCAACGACAAGCCGCTGGTGGTGCACTACGACGATGGCTGGTACTTCCCGGCCCTCAAGCGCTATCCGGAAACCACCTTCGGCGGCGAATTTCCGCTGGAAGCCAACTACAAGAGTCCGTACATCCGTGAGCTGCTGGCCGCCAAGGACGCCTGGGTGCTGTGGGCGCCGATCCCGTTCAGCTACCAGAGCATCAACTATGACCTGAAGGTCCCGGCCCCGGCACCACCTTCGGCGATGAACTGGCTGGGCACCGATGACCAGGGCCGCGACGTACTGGCCCGGGTGATCTACGGCTTCCGTATTTCGGTGCTGTTCGCCCTGACCCTGACGGTGCTCAGCTCGATCATCGGGGTGATCGCCGGCGCCCTGCAGGGCTTCTACGGCGGCTGGGTCGACCTGGCCGGCCAGCGCTTCCTGGAGATCTGGTCGGGGCTGCCGGTGCTCTACCTGTTGATCATCCTGGCCAGTTTCGTGCAGCCCAACTTCTGGTGGCTGCTGGGCATCATGCTGCTGTTTTCCTGGATGAGCCTGGTGGACGTGGTCCGCGCCGAGTTCCTGCGCGGGCGCAACCTGGAGTACGTGCGCGCCGCACGGGCGCTGGGCATGCAGAACGGCGCGATCATGTTCCGCCACATCCTGCCCAATGCCATGGTCTCGACCATGACCTTCATGCCATTCATTCTCACCGGCGCCATCGGCACCCTCACCGCCCTGGACTTCCTCGGCTTCGGCCTGCCGCCAGGCGCGCCGTCCCTGGGCGAACTGGTGGCCCAGGGCAAATCCAATCTCCAGGCGCCGTGGCTGGGCATCAGCGCGTTCGCCGTGCTGGCGCTGATGTTGAGCCTGTTGGTGTTCATTGGCGAGTCCGCTCGCGATGCCTTCGATCCGAGGAAGTGAAATGAACCAGGATAATCTGATCGAAGTCCGCGACCTGGCGGTGGAATTCATCGTCGGCGAACGGCGCCAACGGGTGGTCGAAGGCGTCAGTTTCGACATCAAGCGCGGCGAAACCCTGGCCCTGGTTGGGGAAAGCGGCTCCGGCAAGTCGGTCACCGCCCACTCGATCCTGCGCTTGCTGCCCTACCCGCTGGCCCATCATCCCAGCGGCAGCATTCAGTACGCCGGCCAGGATCTGCTGGGCCTGAAGGAAAAAACCATCCGCCACATCCGCGGCAACCGGATCGCGATGATTTTCCAGGAGCCGATGACCTCGCTCAATCCACTGCACTGCATTGAAAAACAGATCAATGAAGTGCTTGGCATCCACAAGGGCCTGACCGGCAAGGTCGCGACCCGCCGCACCCTCGAACTGCTGGAACTGGTGGGCATCCCAGAACCGCACAAGCGCCTCAAGGCCCTGCCCCATGAACTGTCCGGCGGCCAGCGCCAACGGGTGATGATCGCCATGGCCCTGGCCAACGAGCCGGAACTGCTGATCGCCGACGAACCGACCACGGCCCTGGACGTCACCGTCCAGCTGAAAATCCTCGAATTGCTCAAGCAATTGCAGGCACGATTGGGCATGTCGCTGCTGCTGATCAGCCACGATTTGAACCTGGTGCGAAGAATTGCGCATCGCGTATGTGTCATGCAGCGCGGTTGCATCGTCGAACAGGCATCGTGCGAAGACTTGTTCCGCGCACCGCAGCATCCGTACACTCGGGAACTGCTGGGCGCCGAGCCCAGCGGCACCCCGGCAAGTAACGTGGTCGGGCCGCCATTGCTGGAGGTCGAGGACCTGAAAGTCTGGTTCCCGGTCAAGAAAGGCCTGTTCAAACGCACGGTAGACTACATCAAGGCCGTGGACGGTATCCGCTTCAGCCTGCCCCAGGGCCAGACCCTGGGCATCGTCGGCGAAAGTGGTTCGGGCAAGTCCACCCTGGGGCTGGCGATCTTGCGGTTGATCGGCAGCCAGGGCGGGATCCGCTTCGAAGGCCAGGCGCTGGACGGCCTGACGCAGCAACAGGTGCGACCGCTGCGCCGGGAGATGCAAGTGGTCTTTCAGGACCCGTTCGGCAGCCTGAGCCCACGGATGTGCGTGAGCCAGATTGTCGGCGAAGGCCTGCGGATCCATGGGATCGGCACCGAAGCCGAGCGGGAACAAGCGATAATCGCGGCATTGAAGGAGGTAGGCCTGGATCCGGACACCCGGAACCGCTACCCCCATGAATTTTCCGGAGGGCAACGGCAGCGTATCGCCATTGCCCGGGCCCTGGTGCTCAAGCCGGCGTTGATCCTGCTGGATGAACCCACGTCGGCCCTGGACCGTACCGTGCAACGCCAGGTGGTGGAGCTGTTACGGTCGCTGCAAACCAAGTACAACCTGACGTATCTGTTTATCAGCCATGACCTGGCTGTCGTCAAAGCGCTGAGCCACCAGCTGATGGTGGTCAAGCATGGCCAAGTGGTCGAACAAGGTGATGCCCGCAGCATATTCGCCGCGCCGCAGCACCCCTATACACAGCAGTTGCTGGAGGCCGCCTTCCTGGCCCCAACAACTGCCGAATAACCTGAAAGAGGAGCAACACATGGGTTTTCTCGCCGGTAAGCGCGTACTGATCGTCGGTGTCGCCAGCAAGCTGTCCATCGCATCCGGCATCGCTGCCGCCATGCATCGCGAGGGCGCTGAACTTGCCTTCACTTATCAGAACGACAAACTCAAGGGTCGTGTCGAAGAGTTCGCGCAAGGCTGGGGTTCGAGCCCGGAGCTGTGCTTCCCGTGCGATGTGGCCAGCGACGAAGAAATCGCCAAGGTCTTCGAGCAACTGAGCAAGAAGTGGGATGGCCTGGACTGTATCGTGCACTCCGTGGGCTTCGCCCCGGGCGACCAACTGGACGGCGACTTCACCGAAGCCACCACCCGTGAAGGTTTCCGCATCGCCCACGACATCAGCGCCTACAGCTTCGTGGCCCTGGCCAAGGCCGGTCGCGAAATGATGAAAGGCCGCAACGGCAGCCTGCTGACCCTGTCGTACCTGGGCGCCGAGCGCACCATGCCGAACTACAACGTGATGGGCATGGCCAAGGCTTCCCTGGAAGCCGGCGTACGCTACCTGGCCGGCTCCCTGGGCCCGGACGGCACCCGCGTCAACGCAGTCTCGGCCGGCCCGATCCGCACCCTCGCCGCCTCCGGCATCAAGAACTTCCGCAAGATGCTGGCCGCCAACGAAGCGCAAACCCCGCTGCGTCGCAACGTCACCATCGAAGAAGTCGGCAACGCCGGCGCCTTCCTGTGCTCCGACCTGGCCTCGGGCATCAGCGGTGAAATCATGTACGTGGACGGCGGCTTCAACACCACCGCCATGGGCAACATCGAAGAGTAATCTTCAGCGCACCGCTGCGTAGAAACGCCGCTTGACCTGGACAGGGCAAGCGGCGTTTTTTATTGCCAACTGTTCCGTTACCGCCCCCCTGTGGGAGCGAGCTTGCTCGCGATGGCGGTGTCTCAGCCAGCACAAATGTTGAATCTGCCCTAGTCTTCGCGGGCAAGCCCGCTCCCACATGGGTTCTCGGGTGTCTGTGGGCTCGGCGGTCAACACAGCTCCTTTGTGGGAGCGGGCTTGCTCGCGATAGCGGCGTGTCAACCAGCACAAATGTTGAATGTGCCTGAGCCTTCGCGGGCAAGCCCGCTCCCACAGGGGGATTTTGTTTGGCTGAAGATTGTGCGCATGCCTCAGATCCTGTGGGAGCGAGCCTGCTCGCGATAGCGATGGATCAGCGTGCGTCGATTTTGAATGTACCGCCGTCGCGGGCAAGCCTCGCTTTGTTACCCGCGTACCGCCTGCTTCTGGGCGTACATCGCCGCATCGGCGTCGGCCATGAGGCTGTCGATGGACTCATGGCGCGATGGGTCGTATTCGATCTGGCCCACGCTGAAGCGGATGTCGTAGCCGCGCTGCAAGGTCGCGTTGCGCTCGTCGAGGATTTCCCGCAGGCGGGCCATGATCGCAGTGGTTTCCAAGTGGGACGAGCCAGTGAGCAGCGCCACGAATTCATCACCACCCAAGCGCCCGATCACGTCGCTTTCGCGAAAGGCGATGCGCAGCACGTCGGCGAAAGTCTTCAGCGCCGCGTCGCCCTCGGCGTGGCCGAAGCGGTCGTTGATGGGTTTGAAATCATTGAGATCGAAGAACAGCAGCGTCGCCGGACGGGACAGGCGTGCGCATACGTCCAGCGCATGTTGGGCCAACGTCCTGAAGCCGCGCCGATTGGACAGCAGCGTCAATTCGTCCATGCTCGCCATCTGCACGGCGATCATTTCCTCCTCGGCCATGCGCGCCAAGTCGCGCAGCAATTCGCGCTCCTCGTCGTTGAGCTTGCGCGGCCGGGTGTCGAGCAGGCACAACGTACCGAGCTTACTGCCGTCAGCGAGCCCCAACGGCTGCCCGGCATAAAAGCGGATACCGGGGTGGTCCGTGACAAACGGGTTGTCGTGAAACCGCTCGTCCTGATGTGTGTCGCACACCTCCATGATTTGGTCCTGCAGAATGGCGTGCCCACAGAATGAAACATCGCGCCCGCACTCGCGGCTGTCCAGGCCGGCGCTGGACTTGAACCACAGGCGGTTGGTGTCCACCAGGGTCACCAATGCAATCGGCACATCGAACAGACGCCGGGCAAGCCGCGTCAGACGGTCGAACCGTTCTTCGGGCGCGGTATCGAGCAGCTTGAGCGAGTGCAGGCTGTTGAGCCGAGTGGCGTCATTTTCAGGCTTACCAGGCGCGGGCATCGACAATTCCTGTGGGGGCAGACTGCTGAAGTCTAGTCCAGGCCTATCGCACTTCAAACGGCAAATCCAACGGGCATTTGCCGGCGAGGGCTAATACACTGAAGCACGATGCATGATGCACGACGAGGACCTTGACCGATGAAGCATGCCCCCCATGACGCTGCCCCACGTTTCTGGCGCGACGCGGCCCTGCCCTTCATCGAGGCCCGGGCGATCGCCGATGGGCGCAAGGTCTGCTATGGACGCCACTCCCATGATCACTTCTCCATCGGCGCGATCACCGCCGGGCGCAGCACTTATGTCCACGAGCGATCGCACTTCCAGGTCGAGGCCGGCACCGTGGTGCTGATGAACCCCGGCGATGTCCACGCCTGCAACCCGATCGACGATCAACCCTGGTCGTACGTGATGCTGTACGTTGATACCCAGTGGCTGCGCGACTTGCAACGCCGTATCGGCTTCGACGAAACCCTGGACTTCCAGGCCTTTGCCACGACCCACAGCCGCGACGCAGAATTGTTTGGCACCTTGCAAGGGCTGTACGGACAACTGGTGGACGAACAACTCGACCCGCGCCACAAACAGGCCGCCGTCGAGGCGTTTTTCAGCGACCTGCAACAGCGACTCAACCCCGCCGGACGTCCGGACCGCGGCAGCCATCCTGGACTGATGCGGGCCGCGCAGTTCATCCATGACCATTGCTGCGAAGCCTTGAAACTCGAAGACATCTGCGCCGCCGCGCAACTGTCACCGTCGTACCTGAGCCGAGCCTTCAAGCGCCATTACGGCATGACGCCCCACGCCTTCCTGGTCAACCGCCGGATCCAGTTCGCCCGCCGCCAACTGCGCGAAGGCAAGCTGATCGCCGATGTGGCGCTGGACAGTGGGTTTGCCGACCAGGCGCATTTCCAACGGGCGTTCAAGCAGCATCTGGCGGCGACGCCTGGGCAATATCGCGGCTGAT
The DNA here is from genome assembly GCF_022952855.1 of Pseudomonas sp. RGM2987. Taxonomy (GTDB): domain Bacteria; phylum Pseudomonadota; class Gammaproteobacteria; order Pseudomonadales; family Pseudomonadaceae; genus Aquipseudomonas. Next base: position 27,882 of record NZ_JALJDX010000212.1, read on the forward strand.
GCAGCGATTTCTGGTCTAAACAGATACCCGTGGCGAGGGAGCTTGCTCCCGCTCGACTGCGCAGCAGGCGCGTTGGTTGTGCAGGGATTAAAAAAGCGGGGGTTGCTTCGCAACCCAGCGGGAGCAAGCTCCCTCGCCACAGAAGCGGATTTATTCAAGGCAACACTAAATAAACCGCGCTCACCACCAACAATGCCGCCATCACCCGGTTGAACAGGCGCATGGTCGACGGATTGCCCAGCCAACTGCGCAAAAAACTTCCGGCATAGGCCCAGCAACCCACCGAGACGTAGCAGATCACCAGATAAATCGCCGCGAACTGCCAGACCAGCCGCGCCTCACCATCGGCGACGAAGGCGCCCATCCCCGCGACGCAGGCCAGCCAGGCCTTGGGGTTGAGCCATTGCATCAGCGCGCCGTAGAACATCGAGGGCGCCCGCCCCTCGTCGGCGCCGCCCAGATGGCCGTTATCCATCGCCAGTTTCCAGGCCATAAACAGCAGAAAGCCGACGCCCCCCAGTTGCACCACACGCGTGAGGCTTGGCCAGCGTTGCAGCACTTCATGCAACCCCAGGCCCATCAGCACCAACAGCAGGACAAACCCCAGCGTCGCGCCACCCACATGGCGCAACGTCGCGCGAAACCCGTAGCGAGCCCCGGAACTCAGAGCCACGATGTTGACCGGCCCCGGTGTGATCGAGGCGACCAGGGCAAATGCCGCCATGGAAAAAATCAGACTCATTGCATACCTTCCTAAATCACCAGAAAACAGGTGATCAGGGTAATTTTTCACCCAGGCAAGGTATTGAATAAAACTGCCCGTTTCGCAGCAAGGCGCGCATAAAAAAGCCGCGACGCCCATGTTGGGTGTCGCGGCTTTTCTTGCTGGATCAATGGTCGTTCTTTAGATCGTTCTTGATCGAAGCGTCCGTCGCGTTGGTCAGCCCCTTGGTGTTGTGGGTGCCTGGCGTCGCAGCGGAAATCGCCGATGCCTTGGTCAGACCACGAGTATCACGATCCTTGGCGATGGCCGAGGTGAGCGAAGCCTTGCTGGTTCGGTCGGTGCGAGTAGTACCGGTGTGCTTGCCACTCAAGCCATGATCGCGAGTACGGGTGCCGGCATGGTCGCTGGCCAGCCCCTTGCCGATGCCGCTGGAATCGCCGGACTTGCCGTGGTCCTGGCCTCCACCGAGGCCGCCTCCGATGCCTCCACCGTGACCGCCGCCATTGCCGCCACCGTTTCCACCACCATTTCCGCCGCCACCGCCATTGCCGCCCCCACCGCCATTGCCACCGGCGGCGTAGCTCGCCCCAATGGGCGATAAGTCAGCAGGCAACAAAGGGCTGGCGCCTAGCGCCAGGGCACATAGGGCAACCGCAATAAGGGATTTCTTTTGTTTTGACATGAAGCCTCCGGAACTGCGAATCAACGGGTGTAGCCTTAAGACTTGAAGGTTCAATTTTTGTTCGCCAACACCCGACCAACGCGCAAAAAATTATCTGTCGATTTTCCGGTGGAGCCCCGCCCGGAGTCGGCTTTATGCTTCCCCCATGAACCTACAAGACTCGCTGCTCCCGCCCCACGCCGAGATGGTCCGCGCCATGCTCGAACGAGACACCGCCTACGAGGGGGTGTTCTTCACTGCGGTCAAGACCACCGGTATTTTCTGTCGCCCCAGTTGCACGGCGCGCAAGCCGAAACAGCAGAACGTCGAATTCTTCGCCCATGCCGATGAAGCCCTGTCGGCCGGCTACCGCGCTTGCCTGCGCTGCAAACCGCTGGATGCCGCCGCCATCGCCCCGGACTGGGTCCAGGCGCTGCTCAAGGCCGTGGACGCCGAGCCCGAGCAACGCTGGACCGACGCCCTGTTGCTGGAGCAAGGCATCGAACCGCTGAAATTGCGGCGCTGGTTCAAGCAGCATTTCGGCATGACTTTCCACGCGTACCTGCGCACCCGCCGCCTGGGTATCGCCCTGGGCGGCATCAAGCAAGGCAGCTCCATCGACCACGCGGCATTCGACTCCGGCTACGAGTCGCTGAGCGGCTTTCGGGACGCCTTCGTAAAATCCTTCCACATCACCCCAGGCCGGGCCGCCCTCAGCGAACCGTTGTTGTTCACTCGCTTGACCACGCCCCTGGGGCCGATGCTGGCGATGGCCGAGCAACGCGGGCTGGTACTGCTGGAATTCCTCGACCGCCCGGCCCTGACCCGGGAGATCGAAGAGTTGCAGCAGCGCTATGGCTACACCGTCGCCCCGGGGCATAACGCGCATTTGCAGCAGATCGAAACCGAGCTGGCCGATTACTTCGCCGGCAAGCTCACCGCATTCAGCGTCCCGCTGCACATGCCCGGCAGCGCCTTCGCCGTGCGGGTCTGGGCGCAGCTGCAAGCAATTCCCTATGGCGAAACCCGCAGCTACGGCGCCATCGCCAGTGCCCTGGGCAGCCCCGGCGCCAGTCGTGCCGTCGGGCTGGCCAACGGGCAAAATCGCCTGGCGATTGTCATTCCCTGCCATCGGGTGATCGGTGCCGATGGGTCGCTGACCGGTTATGGTGGCGGGCAACCGCGCAAAGCGTTTTTGTTGCGACTGGAAAAAGCCGCGGTGCAGGTAACGCTGCCCCTGGCATTTTGATCGACCCGCAGAGCGAAAAACCGATGCCCGTGCCGTACCACGATGCCAGTGTCTTCCTGGCAAGCCTCGACGAAGACTGGCGGCGCCACGTCGAAACGGTCGGCCCCTGCCTGCTACAGCCCAAGCCGGCCCGTGACCCCTATGAGGTGCTGGTGCGCTCCATCGCCTATCAGCAATTGCACGCCAAGGCCGGCGATGCGATTTTCGGCAGGCTGTTGGCACTGTTTCCCGAGCAGGACTTTCCCAGCCCCGAACAGATCCTGGCGACGGATTTCGAGCGGATGCGCGGCTGCGGATTCTCCGCCAGCAAGATCGCAACCATCCAGGGCATCGCCCAGGCGGCGCTGGACGGGGTGATACCGGACTACGCCAGCGCGCTGGCCATGGAAGATGAGCAATTGATCGAGCGCTTGGTCACCTTGCGCGGGGTCGGCCGCTGGACGGTGGAGATGCTGTTGATCTACAGCCTGGAACGACCGGACATCCTGCCGGTCGATGATTTTGGCGTACGTGAAGGTTATCGCCGGCTAAAGGGACTGGAACAGCAACCCAGCCGCCGGCAGATGATCGACATCGGCCTGGCCTGGAGTCCGCATCGGACGGTGGCGGCGTGGTATTTGTGGCGGGTGCCTGGCCGCGGTACCGCGTGATCGTTCATTGTGCCCTCTTGCAGGGGTGGCTGTGCCGGCCTCTTCGCGGGCAAGCTCGCTCCCACTGGGTTTTGCGTCAGGCAGAATTCTGTGCCAGTCAGTGGACAGTGTGGGAGCGGGCTTGCTCGCGAAGGGGCCGGTGCTGTCCCAGGTGATTTCACTGACTGCAAACTGGGCGTCCAGGCTCTCCCGAGCCCAACCCTTTCCAACCGGAGGTCCCCATGCACCTCGAAGGATCCTGCCACTGCGGCGCGGTGTCGTTCAGCCTCACCAGTGCCCATCCCTACCCTTACCAGCGCTGCTACTGCTCGATCTGTCGCAAGACCCAGGGCGGCGGCGGTTTTGCGATCAACCTGGGGGGCGATGCCAAAAGCCTGAAAGTGCGCGGCCGCAAGCACATCTCGATCTATCACGCGCGGCTCAAGGCAGAAGGTGAAAAGCGCGCCCACCGCAGCAGCGCCGAACGGCATTTCTGTTCCCTGTGTGGCTCGGGTTTATGGCTGTTCAGCCCACAATGGCCGGAACTGATCCACCCTTTTGCCTCAGCCATCGACACGCCGTTGCCCGTGCCGCCGGAACACACTCACCTGATGCTCGGCTCCAAGGCGCCGTGGGTCGAGGTCGAGGCGCATCCGGGTGACCAACAGTTCGAGGGTTATCCGGAGGAATCCATTGCCCAGTGGCATGAGCGCTTGGGTTTAACAGCTTAGAGATGCAGCGCGACATAGGGCCCCATCGCGAGCAAGCTCGCTCCCACAGGGGATTGGTGGTGAACACAGAATCTATGAACTACCCAGAACCCATGTGGGAGCGAGCCTGCTCGCGATAGCGCCAATACAGGCACCTCTATACCGCAGGCACCCCACTGTGAAACCGAAACTCCACATCCACCGACTCGATCAACTCACGCTCGGCCTCGCGGACCTTGTCGATCACCTGGGCGATGTCCTTGGCATCGCCGTACTGGTAGGCCAGTTTCAGGTAACCCTGGAAATGCCGGGCCTCGCTTTTCAGCAGGCCAAAATAGAATTTTCCCAGTTCTTCGTCCAGATGCGGCACCAGCGCTTCGAAACGCTCGCAACTGCGGGCTTCGATAAAGGCGCCGACCACCAGGGTGTCCACCAGCTTGACCGGTTCGTGGCTGCGCACCACTTTGCGCAGTCCTGAGGCATAACGCCCGGCGGAAAGCTGGCGCAAGCCGACCTTGCGCTTTTTCATCAGGCGCATGACCTGCTCGTGATGCACCAGTTCTTCCCGGGCCAGGCGCGACATCATGTTGATCAGGTCGACATGGGAATGGTACTTGGCGATCAGGCTCAGGGCGGTGCTGGCGGCCTTGAACTCGCAGTTCTTGTGGTCGATCAGCAGCGTTTCCTGGTCGGCCAGCGCGGCCTGGACCCAGGCATCCGGGGTGCGGCAGCCAAGGAACTCATGGATTTCGGGAAGGATCATCGGGCTCACGGTAAAAGGTAATCGAGCGAAGGGCGCCGATTATACCGGCCTACCCCGAGACCACCAGCCACCGCTGTTGATATGCATCAAGTCGACGACTCCTGCACAACAACTAGACTGCCCATAGCAACTATAGTTGAGCAACGCCATGCCTCTTATTGATGGAGACGCCGATCATGCAAGCCATTCGCAGCATTCTGGTGGTCATCGAGCCCGAACATTCGGAAAGTCTGGCGCTCAAGCGCGCCAAGCTGATCGCCGGGGTGACCCAGGCCCACCTGCACCTGCTGGTGTGCGACAAGCGGCATGACCATGCCAGCCTGCTCAGCGTGCTCAAAGGCGCGCTGCAAGCCGATGGCTACAGCGTGACCACCGAGCAGGCCTGGAACGAAAGCCTGTACGAAACCATCATCGACGTGCAGCAGGCCGAAGGCTGTGGCCTGGTGATCAAGCAGCACTTCCCCGACAGCCCGTTGAAAAAAGCCCTGCTGACGCCGAGCGACTGGAAACTGTTGCGCCATTGCCCGACCCCGGTGCTGCTGGTAAAGACCGCCGGTTCGTGGAGAGACCGGGTGATCCTGGCAGCGGTCGATGTCGGCAACGCCGACGGCGAGCACCGCCACTTGCACAACACCATCATCGACCACGGCTACGACATCGCCAGCCTGGCAAAAGCCCATCTTCACGTGATCAGCGCCCATCCCTCGCCGATGCTGTCGGCGGCCGACCCGACGTTCCAGCTCAAGGAAACCATCGAGGCCCGCTACCGCGAACAGTGCCGGGCGTTCCAGGCCGAATTCGACATCGATGACCAGCACCTGCACATCGAAGAGGGCCCGGCGGACGTGCTGATTCCGTTCATGGCCAACAAGCTGCACGCGGCAGTGACGGTGATCGGCACGGTGGCGCGCTCGGGGTTGTCAGGGGTCTTGATCGGCAATACCGCCGAAGCGGTGCTCGATACGTTGGAAAGCGACGTGCTGGTGCTCAAGCCCCAGGAGGTCGAGGATCATCTGGTGGAGCTGGCGGTGAAGGAATAAAGCGAATTCGCTTTTGTGGCGAGGAAGCTTGCTCCCGCTGGGTTGCGAAGCGACCCTCGCTCTTGATCTTAAGAAATATCTGGTCCTGAAAAATCCAGGCGACTGCTGCGCAGCCGAGCGGGAGCAAGCTCCCTCGCCACAAAAGCTCCTTGGCACAAATGGCCGGGGTCAGCCGCCGATCGCATCCTTCAGGAACCCCGGTGCGATGTAGCGCTGGTAATGCGCTTCAGACAGGAGGAAAAATTCCCGATCAATGGCATCGCGCAGGTCCGGCAGTTCCCAGTCGCGAAATTCCGGCAGCAGCACCATGCCGTAGGCTTCCAGGTTGTTGATCACCCGCGCGCCCCGGGCAATCAGCTGATAGGCCCAGCAATATTCCGATTGATGCGGCACGAAGCGAATCTTGCGTGTTTCCAGTTGCTGGCGCAGCAGGCCAGGGTCGAAAACCTCGAGCTTGGCCTCCATCACCTGCACCAACAGCTGCTCCAGCCGCATCCATACCGCCCGCTTCTCCTCCTCGTTGTAGCCGTTCCAGTGAATCACTTCATGGTGGAACCGCTTGCAGCCACGGCACACCAGGTCACCGTAGACAGTGGAGCACAGGCCGACGCAGGGGGTCTTGATAAGCTGGTTGGGCATGAGAAAAAACGCACACAAAAGCGAGACAGGCCAGCATGTTAGCCCTTTGTCTAAGATTGATCACCCCTCAAACTGGAGAGCCCAACTTACCTTTAATTTTTTTTTCCCGTAGAATCAGCCAGCCTTTTAAGGCGCCAATGTCCGTTAGAAGCTGTTTTCAAAGCGTCACGAGCACAGTCGTTCCTTCAGAGCGGTGTTGGCGAAGGGTCTTTCCAGCGGGGAAAGCCTGACGCCAACCCTCATCAGCTCCCCGTTCTGCAGGCGTAAAACTTTGAAAGCAGCTTCTGTGAGGAACTCCGGGAACCCTGGCCTGGTGGCTCAAAAAGCCTCCGAAGCGCATGGGTACCGTGAGTTTCTGGATGAGCGTCCCGGACACCCATTTGGGACCACTGATGAGGGTAATAACTGTGCTTGAAGCCTACCGCAAACATATCGAAGAGCGCGCAGCACTGGGTATCGTTCCCCAGCCGCTCAACGCCGAACAAACCGCAGGCCTGGTCGAGCTGCTGAAAAATCCTCCGGCTGGCGAAGAAGCTTTCCTCGTTGACCTGATCACCAATCGCGTCCCGCCTGGAGTCGACGAAGCCGCCTACGTCAAGGCCGGTTTCCTGTCCGCCCTGGCCAAGGGCCAGGCCCAATCCCCTCTGCTGGACAAGAAGCGCGCCGTCGAACTGCTCGGCACCATGCAGGGCGGCTACAACATCGTGACCCTGGTGGAACTGCTGGACGACGCCGAGCTGGCGCCAGTGGCCGCACAGGAACTCAAGCACACCCTGCTGATGTTCGACGCCTTCCACGACGTGGCTGAAAAAGCCAAGAACGGCAACACCCACGCCCAGGCCGTGCTGCAATCCTGGGCCGATGGCGAGTGGTTCAAGAAGCGCCCGGTGCTGGCCGACAAGATCAGCCTGCGCGTGTTCAAGGTCACCGGCGAAACCAACACCGACGACCTGTCCCCGGCGCCAGACGCCTGGTCGCGTCCTGATATCCCGCTGCACGCCCTGGCCATGCTGAAAATGGCCCGTGACGGCATCGTTCCGGACGAGCAAGGCAAGACCGGCCCGATGAAACAGATCGAAGAAATGCGCGGCCAGGGCTTCCCGATCGCCTACGTCGGTGACGTGGTCGGTACCGGTTCCTCGCGTAAATCGGCGACCAACTCGGTCCTGTGGTTCTTCGGCGACGACATCCCGTACGTACCGAACAAGCGTGCCGGCGGTTTCTGCTTCGGCAGCAAGATCGCGCCGATCTTCTACAACACCATGGAAGACGCCGGCGCCCTGCCGATCGAATTCGATGTGTCGAACATGAACATGGGCGACGTGATCGACCTGTACCCGCATGCAGGCAAGGTCTGCAAGCACGGTACCGACGAAGTCATCACCACCTTCGAAATGAAGACCCCGGTGCTGCTGGACGAAGTCCGTGCCGGCGGTCGTATCCCGCTGATCATCGGCCGTGGCCTGACCGAGAAGGCCCGTGCCGAACTCGGCCTGCCACCGTTCGACCTGTTCAAGAAGCCTGAAGCACCGGCTGAAAGCACCAAGGGCTACACCCTGGCGCAGAAAATGGTCGGCAAGGCTTGCGGCGTGAAGGGCGTACGCCCAGGCACCTACTGCGAACCGAAGATGACCACCGTCGGCTCCCAGGACACCACTGGCCCGATGACTCGCGATGAACTCAAGGACCTGGCGTGCCTGGGCTTCTCCGCTGATCTGGTGATGCAGTCCTTCTGCCACACCGCGGCGTATCCAAAGCCAATCGACGTGACCACCCACCACACCCTGCCCGACTTCATCATGACCCGCGGCGGCGTGTCCCTGCGTCCGGGCGACGGCATCATCCACAGCTGGCTGAACCGCATGCTGCTGCCGGACACCGTGGGCACCGGTGGTGACTCGCACACCCGCTTCCCGATGGGCATCTCGTTCCCGGCCGGTTCCGGCCTGGTGGCCTTCGCCGCCGCCACCGGTGTCATGCCGCTGGACATGCCGGAATCGATCCTGGTGCGCTTCAAAGGCAAGATGAAACCTGGTATCACCCTGCGTGACCTGGTGCATGCCATTCCTTACTTCGCCATCCAGAAGGGCTTGCTGACTGTCGAGAAGAAGGGCAAGAAAAACGCCTTCTCCGGCCGCATCCTGGAAATCGAAGGCCTGGAAGGCCTGACGCTGGAACAGGCTTTCGAGCTGTCCGACGCGTCGGCCGAACGTTCGGCTGCCGGTTGCACCATCAAGCTGTCGAAAGAGTCGATCACCGAGTACCTGCAGTCCAACATCACCCTGTTGCGCTGGATGATCGGCGAAGGCTACGGCGATGCCCGTACCCTGGAGCGTCGTGCCCAAGCGATGGAAGCCTGGATCGCCAACCCTGAGCTGATGGAAGCCGATGCCGACGCCGAATACGCAGAAGTCATCGAAATCGATCTGGCCGACATCAGCGAGCCGGTGCTCTGCGCGCCGAACGACCCGGACGACGCTCGCCTGCTCTCCAGCGTGGCTGGCGAGAAGATCGACGAAGTGTTCATCGGTTCGTGCATGACCAACATCGGTCACTTCCGCGCCGCCGGCAAGCTGCTGGATCAGGTCAAGGGCCAGCTGCCAACCCGCCTGTGGCTGTCGCCGCCGACCAAGATGGACGCCCACCAGTTGACCGAAGAAGGCTACTACGGCATCTACGGCAAGGCCGGTGCACGGATGGAAATGCCAGGCTGCTCGCTGTGCATGGGTAACCAGGCACGCGTCGAGCCGAACTCCACCGTGGTGTCGACTTCGACCCGTAACTTCCCGAACCGTCTGGGTGACGGCGCGAACGTCTACCTGGCCTCGGCCGAGCTGGCGTCCGTCGCGTCCATCCTGGGTCGCCTGCCGACCGTCGAGGAGTACATGGAATACGCCGGCAAGATCGACAGCATGGCAGCGGACGTCTACCGCTACCTGAGCTTCGACCAGATCGCCGAGTTCCGTGAAGCGGCTGCAAACGCCAACATCCCGGTCGTCCAAGCCTAAGGTTTCGACGCCCGACTAAAAACGCCGCCCTTCTTGCGAGGGACGGCGTTTTTTTGTGCCTGCCGTTTAGCTGGCAGCCGAAGCATCGCTTTCGCGAGCAAGCCCGCTCCCACAGAGGGGATTTGTGGCGAACACCAAACCCGGTACACCCGAGAACCCATGTGGGAGCGGGCTTGCTCGCGAAGACGGCTGCACATCCAAAATCGATGCAAACTGATCCACCGCTTTCGCGAGCAAGCCCGCTCCCACAGGGGATTTGTGGCGAGCAGCAGGCCGGGTACACCCAGACTCGGTCAGGCCGCGAGGGAATAGACCAACGCCGTGATCGCCACCAGCCCCACCAGCACCACGAACACATTCGACGCCTGGCCGCGATAGCGGGCCATGGCCGGGACTTTGCGGATGGCGTACATCGGCATCAGGAACAGGATGGCCGCGATGACCGGGCCGCCAAGGGTTTCGATCATGCCCAGGATGCTCGGGTTGAGCGTGGCGACGATCCAGCACACCACCAGCATGAACGCTGCGGTGAGGCGATCCAGGGTCTTGGGCGCCGGACGGCGACCGCTCTTGACGATCAGCCCCTTGAGGCCTTCGCTGGCGCCGATGTAGTGGCCGAGGAAGGACTTGGCAATCGCCACGAACGCAATCAACGGCGCGGCAAAGGCGATGGTCGGGTTGCTGAAGTGGTTAGCCAGGTACGACAGGATCGACAGATTCTGGGCCTTGGCCTCGATCAATTGCGCCGGGGACAAGGTCAGCACGCAGCTGAACACGAAGAACAGCACCATCACCACCATCAGCACATGGGCGCGAGACAGGATCTGCGAGCTGCGCTCCTCGGCGTTGGCGCCATAACGACGCTTCTGGTCCACCGCGAAGGCCGAGATGATCGGCGAGTGGTTGAACGAGAACACCATCACCGGGATCGCCAGCCACAAAGTATGCAGCAGCGCCGAAGGCTCAGGCGCAGTGGTCGCCGTGGTCAGGATGCCGCCGTTCCAGTGCGGAATCAGGAACACCGCGAGGAACAGCAGCGCAACGATAAACGGATAGACCATCAGGCTCATGGCCTTGACGATCGCCTGCTCGCCGCACCGCACCACCGCCAGCAGGCCGAGGATCAGCACCAGCGACAACACCGCCCGTGGCGGCGGCTGGATATGCAGTTGATGCTCGAGGAAGCTGCCCACGGTGTTGGTCAGCGCGACACTGTAGATCAGCAGGATCGGAAAAATCGCGAAGAAGTACAGCAAGGTGATCAGCGCACCGGCCTTCAGCCCGAAATGCTCTTCCACCACCTCGGTGATGTCCGCGCCGTCGCGACCGGACAACACAAACCGCGTCAGGCCCCGGTGTGCATAAAACGTCATGGGGAACGCCAGCAACGCCAGGACCAGCAACGGCCAGAAGCCGCCCAGGCCCGCATTGATCGGTAAAAACAGCGTACCGGCACCAATGGCGGTGCCGAACAGACCCAGCATCCAGGTGGTGTCGTGGCGACTCCACTGGCTGAGGGTGGCTGGGACTGTCGTTTCAAAGCGCTCTTCGACGCTGTTGGCCTGATCATTCATCCGGTCGGATCTCCGCTTTCCGGTCACGTGCACCCGGCCAGGACGAGTCGGAAAATCCCGACAGGCAGCGCCCTGGCCGAAACAGGGGCGCGATTGTCCGGGATTAGCGAGCAGAAGCAAAGACTTAGCTGAGGAGTGGTTATGCGGATCAGACCCTTGCAAGACATATCGCAACCGCGATTCCTGTGGGAGCGGGCTTGCTCCGGGCGGCGATCCGACGAAGGCGGTGGATCAGTATCACATGAGCTGAATGACCCACCGCCTTCGCGAGCAAGCCCGCTCCCACATAGACGGAGTCGACCTGAAAATGAATTAAAAAGCCGGCCCCCCTGCCCTCGGCTCCTACAATCAGGTTCAATACATGAAAATTGCCCAAGCGCCCACAGGAGCCCAGCATGACCGCAACCGTCCTGGTACTGGTTGAAACCGTCAACGAATACCTGCCCATCCTTGAGCAGCAGGGCTATTTTCTGGAGTTGGCGCCGACACCAGCCGAACGCAAGGCGGCGATCTTCGAGCATGGGGAACGCTTCAGCGCGGTGCTGACCCGTGGCCCCCTGGGGCTGACGGCCGAGGAAATCGCCGCCCTGCCCAACCTGCGGATCATCTGCGTGATCGGCGCCGGTTACGAGCAGGTGGACCTGCAAGCCGCTCGCCAGCGCGGCATCGTGGTGACCAACGGGGCCGGGGTCAATGCCTCTTCGGTGGCCGACCATGCCATGGCCTTGCTGCTGGCGTTGGTCCGGGATATTCCCCGGGCCGATGCGAGCGTGCGTCGGGGCGAGTGGGCGAAGGTCATGCGCCCATCCCTGGCTGGCAAGCGACTCGGCGTGCTGGGCCTGGGAGCGGTGGGGATGGCGATTGCCAAGCGCGCCGCCCTCGGTTTCGACATGAGCGTCAGCTACCATAATCGGCGGATGCGCCACGACGTGCCCTACACCTTCTGTGCCACCCCCACGGAACTGGCACGGGCTTCGGACTTTCTGATCGTCGCCGCGCCCGGCGGCCTGGACACCCGGCAACTGATCAACAAACAGGCGCTCGACGCCCTGGGACCCAACGGGTTCCTGGTGAACATTGCCCGAGCCAGCGTGGTCGCCACCGCCGAGCTGATCAATGCCCTGGAGCATCGACGCATCGCCGGCGCCGCGCTGGACGTCTTCGATGATGAACCGCACGTGCCGGATGCCCTGAAAAAACTGCCGAACGTGATCCTGACTCCCCACGTCGCCGGCCTGTCGCCGGAAGCGACCCAAGGCACGGTGGAACTGGTGGGCCAGAACCTGAACGCGTTTTTCGCCGGCAAGCCGGTGTTGACGCCGGTGCCGATTCCCGACGCACCGTATTAGGGTTTGTACGAAAAGTCGCCGAGCGGCAATCAGGCAAGGCGAAAACAGGCGAGGAAGCGGAGTTTACTGGTTGTAAATGAGCATTCCGAGCCTGTTTTCAACGCAGCATGATTGTCGCGCAGGCACTTTTCGCACAAAGCCTAAAGCACTCCCAGCAAGGTCCACAACCGCCGGGATTCAGCGTCGGCACTGATCAGCTCACCCAGCAGCTCGCTCAACGGTTTGTTGCCCCACTCCACGCCGCGTCGGATCAGGTACGGCACCGGGCTATGGGGTTCGGTGCGCGCCAGGTAACCGGCGATGACCAACAGTTGTCGATAGGCTTCCTCGCGACTGGCCGGCTCCTGGAAAACCTGGGCGGGTGCGGCCTGGGGCGCAGCAGTCGGCGTCGTGACCGCAGGTGAAGCCTGCACCGGCGCGACAGTGGGTTGTTGTGGGTGCATCGCGATGAACTCCTCGACCAGCGCCAGCAGGGCCTGCATCACATCCTGCAGGGATTTGTAGCTCGGGGCCGCGTTGCCCAGATACTCGTCGCTCCAGGCTTCGAGCCGCTGCAAGTGTTGCAGGCTCAACATCAGGCTGCCCTGGCGATGCAACCAGAACGACAACGGTGTGGCACGAATCAGTTCAGCGACTTTCTTCTGGTCGGTACGCGCCGCCTCCGCCGAAGCCTTGGCGTTCTTGCTGTCATTGACCAGCACCTGCTGACGTTGCAGACGTTGCCAGTCGTCCAGGCAAAAACCGGCGAAAGCCTGCTCGCGGCCATCGAACAGCGGCACCCGCGTCAACAGCACCTCACTGTAGCGCCGGGCCAGCCACTCCAGCGGAATCACCCGCCACGACTGGTCGCCCTCCTCGGCCTGGGGATGCAACTGCTCGGGATAACGCTCACACAGGCCGGTCACCAGCGCCAGGCTTCCCGGCAGGCCTTCCAACCCCGCCAGGTGCAACCAGGCCTCCCCCAGCCAGGCGCTGATCATCAGGTCTTTGCTGCGTTCGAGCAGCAAGGTGGTCGCGAGGCGTTCCAGCTCCGGCCACTGGGCGCGCTTGATCGACGATTGCCACACACCCGTGGGCAGGCTGGTGTCGTCCTCGCGGCGCAACTCGCGCAACTGGTCGTATTCGGTCTCGTAGCGCAGGTCCTGGCCGCAGGGCGATTCGGCACCCAGCGGTTCGAGCAACTGCGTGACCAACTCGGGCAACGGTGATATCGGCAGGCTCACGGGCCCTCCTCACGGGTGGCGATGGCGGGACTCGATGGGGTCGCCATGAATGGTGAACGCGGCGCACGGGTCGGCAACGGCGGGATCGACAAGGGCAGCTTCGACCCCTGGCTCATCAACGACAGGCGCACGAACATCAAGGTTTGCTCGGCCGTCCGGGCCTGGGTCTGGGCCGTCACCGGCAACTGCAAGGCCAGAGGGAAGTCGGTGTAGTCAACGTTCGGCTGACGCTGGGCCGAAACCAACGAGCGCATCAGCCGCAGCAGCGACCACGGCCCCTGGTATTCCCAACCGGCTTCCAGGTCGCGCACCACCAGATCCGGTTGCAACGGATCGTTGGCCGGGCGCTGGTAACCGTTGCGGGCCCAGCGCAAGGTCAGGCGCACCGGTTGCCCAACCATCCAACGCAGGTTCGGTTGTTCGGCACCGGGGTAGTTGATCTGCTGGTTGCCGGCGTTCAAGCCCCAGGCAATCACTTGGTCGGCGCCGCGCTCCTCGTCGCGGTCGGTGCGCCAGCGCACGTCCATTTCCACCCCGAGAATGCCGCTCTTGTCGCGCACGAACAACGGCCCGAGCCAGGTTCCGGCCTGTTTCAAACGATTGAGAAAATCTTCCGCCGCCAGCCGCTCCGGCGTCTGGCTCAGCGTCAACCCGGCCTGGGCCAGGGGCAGTCGGGTGTCGATCAGCTCCAGCAGGTGCTGGACGCGCGCCGGATCGGCATCGCTGGCCCGCACGTCAGAAGAAAACGGAAAACGCCCCGCCAGGTATTGATTGAAATAGTTCGCCAGGTCGTTCCAGGCGGTCGCGGCCTGGTTCTGTTGCAGGTACAGGCAGCGTTGCAGGGCACTTTGTTGCAGCGCCACGGTACGTTGGGCCAGGTCACCGCGACCGGCGGACAGACTGGCCGTTTTCAGGATCTGCGCGCAGGAGCTGGTGTCCATCTCGATGAAGTCCCGGCTCACCAATTGTTCCAACTGCGCCGCCGAACTGGCCGGGTTCTGGTTCTTGTACTTGAGCAATTCATCGTTGAGGGCCATGAAGCGCGCCACCTGGTCGTGCTCGCTGGCCGACAGGTTGTCCTGCTGGACGATCAGCCATTCCAGCGCTGGCATCCGCTGCTCGGCGATCTGCACCATGGCGCCGAATTGCTGGTTCAGGTTCAACTTCAGTTCCTGGGGATCGCTGGCGCCGTAGAGCTGCAAGCCGAAGTTCTTCGCGCCGTTCCAACGCTGTAAATCAGCGCGCTGGCTGAACAGCGGCTGGGCGTCGATTTCATCCAGGCCGCGCCTGATCTGCGCCAGGGCCCGGCGATTGAGCAGACGCTGGAAACGTATCGCCAGGTCATTGCGGTGCACGTCCATGAAGGCCTTTTGCAGCGCCACGGCCTGGGTCGTCTGCACGTTGAAGCCCATGCCGGGCAACTGTTCGTCGCTCTCGTTCAGGCTCAACCACATGGCCCGCGCCGCCGCGCCTTCAGCCGCTTGCATCAGCGCGTCGCGATAATCCGGCGGGATCCGCGGCAGCTCTTCATTGGCGTAGCTTTTGAAACTGGCAAAGTAATTCAGGGCGACGCTGAAATCATCGCTGCCGTCGCCCTGGCCCATCGAATCGGCGCTGCTGTCCGAAGGATCTTTCTGCAAGGCCAACGCCACGAAGTCGCGCTTGAACAATGCCTGGACCGCGCCGTCCAGCGCCGTGACATGCTCCTGCAACACCAGCAGGCCGCTGCCCTGCTGCACCAGCAGATTGTCCCGCGAGCCGGTCTGGACGATCCACTGGTCGCGAAAGCTCTGTTGCAGCTTCGCCGCCTGGCTCTCCAGGTCCTGCTCGATGTCAGGCCCAAGCAAACTGCTATGGCTGACCTTGTCCATCAATTGCGTGTAGCCGGGCACCAGGTCCTGGCCTTTGCCGCGGCCCCAGGCGGAATTGGTCAGACTGACCAGGGTCTGCAAATCGTCGATCAGCGCCATCAGGTCTTCGAGTTCGCTCAAGGAATTGCCGCTGCCGGCCTCCAGCCGTTGCAGGTGCAGTTTGAGATAGCCGGCCTGGCGCACGAAGTTGTCGGCCAGGAAATAATGATCGAGCCAGCGCTGCATCAGGCCGGTGAAGTTATCCGAGATCACCGGGCGCGCGGCCTCCAGGTCCAGGCCCTTGAGGTCGCTGCTCTTGAGATCAGTGCTTTGCGAATCGAACAACACCCGGTTATAGAACCGGGCCCGGCTCAAGGTGCCGGTGTTGAGGTTCAGCGACAAGGCGCTGTTGCTCAGTTGCACCAGTTCATCCAGCGGCGCCTTGGGGTTGTTCACCGCTTGGGTGAACATCTGGTTGTACTGCTCGAGCCGGACCGCCAGTTCTACCAACTGCCGGGCTTTCACGTAACTCTGCCATTGCGCCGGGTCTTCGCTTTGCGAGTTTCCACGGCGCTCGGTGTTGCGGATGGCCTTGAGCTGTTCCAGATCCGATGCCAGCAGGTCACGCAACGGCAGGACCCAATGGTGCCGGGCGGTGAGGCGCAGGCCGGCCTGCAACTGGTCGTCCACGTCGGAGAACCACGAGGTCGGGAAGACCACCGAGACGAAGCGCCAGCGTGGGGCTTTTTCCAGCACATTCCAGTAGTTCTGCACGTTGTGCCGGGTCGGCTCCAACTGCGGCTCGTCAGGTTCGAGCGCGAGGTGATTCTTGTGGGCGCTGAGGATCAGATGCGACAGCTCCTCGGCCTGTTCCACCGAATCCTGCCAGACCCAGATCATGCCTCCCAGCCAGAGCAGGCCCACCACCAACGCCACCCCGCCGGCCAACCGATGCCAGCGCTGGCGCAAGCGCAGCAAGCGCGGCACCGACTGAGCCAGGCCCCGCTCGGCCACCAGCCTGCGGGCCCACAAATGCCGGGCGAACACGGTTTGCCGCAGGGCGCTGTCATTGGCCGTGAGCCCATCGCCGCTGACCGCCGGCGCCTGGCTGGCGGTGAAATACACCCCGCGAAAACGCGGCGCCTCGCCCTGGGCGTTGCCCTGGAACACCGGCTCCAGCAGGATCTGCAAGGCTCGCCGCAGGCCTTCGAAGCGCTCCGGCAAACCATCAAGATCGGTGCTCAACTGCCCCGACAGCGCGCCGATCTCGATGATCGATTGCGCCAGTGCGGCGTTGACCTGATCCAGCGCCTGATCACTCCAGTTTGATTGCCACGCCGCGTCGGGTGAATAAGGCGATGACCAGCCCAGCATCGATTCCCGGGCCTCGGCAGGCAAGGCGCTGACCAGTTCCTGGAAGCCGGGCAGTTCCTCCATTCCGGTGATCACCACATACACCGGCAGGCTGAGACCGAAACGCTGCAAGAGATCGATGAAGCAGCGCCGGACCTTGAGGCTCAAGTCAGCCGTGTGTTCGCTGTCGTCGAGGCGGGCGAACGGCACGGTCCAGACCACCGCGTCCAGTGGCCGCCTGCTGCGCAACCGCAGGATCAGCCCCAACAGCCGCCACCAGTTGCCCCGCTGCCGGTTCATGCCTTCTTCGGGCAGGAACAACGCCTGGGGCACCACCAGCACCGCCCCTTCGGCATCCGACCACCAACGACCGAACCACGCTGCCTTGTCTGTCGGTTGCAGACGCCATTGGGCGCACAACCGGGCACCGTCGGTTTCATTGCCGAGCATCAACAGCCAGGGCATCTGGTAACGGTCCCGGGTGCCCTGCTCCTGCTCCATGTGGCGCACCGCGCCGTAGAAACTGCGGATGGCCGCGCCGCCCTGGGTGCGCAACCACCAGACCAGGGTGGCAAGGAGCAGCACCAGGACGAGGGCGAGCAACACCAGGGCGACGATACTCAGGGTGCTCATGAGTCCTGCTCCGGGACCACCGACTCGTTCAGTTGCAGCACCGGTTCCAGCTGCGCGCGGATGTCACGCCAGAACACCTGTCCCAACCCGGTCAGCAACAGCACCATCGCCAGAATCGCCACCCCCAGGCGAAAGCCGTCGGGCAGCGATGTCTGCGCCGGCATGCGCACCGGCGGTGCCGCCGCCGACAACGCCAGGCGCTGGCTGACGTCGACATAATCGGGGTCGTGTTGCCAGGCGAAGGTGAACAGCGCCAGGCGCCATTTTTCGTGCTGGACCTGGCCGGGCTCACCGCGCAGTCGTCCCTGGAAGCCGAGGATCAGGCATTGCAGGTAGACATTTGCCAGGTCCCGGGTGCCGGGCATCTGTTCATCCAGCAGTTTCTTGATGGCGGCGGGCACCCGCTCGCCGGCCTGGCGACTGGCGTACATGCGCGATTCGAGGGGGTGTTGCTGCCAGGCCAGTTGCCCGGGCCATGGGCTGAACAGCAAGGTTTCGTCCACCAGCGCGACGAAGGCGTAGACCAGCGACTTGACCTGCTCGGTGGCGGCATCGCCAACGGTGGCGAACGCCACCCGCCACAGCCGCTGGGCGCTGCGTCCGGAAAACTCCACCACGCGGTTGACCAGCGCGGCCGGATCGCTGTCCTTGGGCAGGTCCTGCCAATCCTGGGACCACTTCAGCCAGGCCTGACGAAAAGCGCTGCTCAGCGGCGCCTCATGCAGACTCCGAACCGCCCCGCCACTTCCGTCAGGCATACGACTCCCCTTTTGCGATCAGGCACTCTCACCGGCTTGCGCAACGAATAACACCACCTGCCACGGGCTGCTGGCCTGGGCCGACGCCGGCGCGACGATGTGCAGCGGCAGCTGGCCGTCGAACCATTGCCCGCTGGCGGCCACCACGAACAAACGGGTGTCGTCACCGACGCTGTAGGCCACCTGCTCGTTGCGACTCATGGCCTGATGAGGCAGGCCGCTCATGCGTTGCCGGCTCAGCAGCGGGACGTGCGGCGCGGAGGCGATGATTGCCCCCCGCAACCACTCGGCGGCGGCCTGCTCGCTGGCGCCGTTGGGCATGCGCAGGCCGATCACCAGGCGCTGGCTCGGTTGATCGTCGGGCAATTGGATCGAGAACACCGGGTCATTGCGCTCGAAGGCCAGGCTACGGTAACCGGCGCGAACCCGCTCCAGGGTGGTTTCCAGCCAGTCGAGCAGCGGCTCGTAACCGCGTTGCAATTCGAGGAAATCCAGCGGGGCGAAGGCCGGGACGCCCGCCAGCAGATCGAGTGCCGACCAACTGCCGGCCAGCCCCAGCAGCAGGCCGTACAGCGATTGAGGAGTCGCCACCCGAGTGTTCAACGCACCTTCGACTTCCGGCAAACGCGCCCACAGCGCGGTCAGTTGCCGGCGGACCTCCATCGCGTCGTCCTGGTTACCGGCCGCCTGGGCCTGGCGCAACCGACCGGCGAGGAACAGGCACTTTTCCCGGGCCCGGGCACACAGCCCGGCGACTCGGCGCCCGAGCAACGACTCGGGCAACAGGACCGGCGTCGGTGGCGTGTAGGGCACCCGCAGAAAGCCGCCGCCCTCCTTGCGGATGCGCAACAGCGGCAGGCAGATCGAATCGGCCTTGCTCAGTTGTGTGCACAGCCGTGGGTTGGGTCGCCAGACGGTAATCGACTCGGGAAATTCGCCGCTGGTGAGGTCCGGCAGCGCCTCGCCGACCACCGATTGCAAGCGGCCCTTGAGCGGCAGCAGTTGCCCGGCGCGCCACAGCGGGCTGACGGCCAGGTACACGGTTACGGTGGCGTCGTCGGTCTTGTCCACCGCCTCGCTGATGTCCAGTTCCAACATCGGCCCGACCCCGGCCTGCAAATTGACCGCCAGGCCATCGGGCAAGGTGCCCTGCAATTGCAACAGCCGCACCTGCCCGGCACTCAGCGCCGAAGGGTCGACTTCCAGTTGGCTGACACCCCAGAACCACGGGTTGCAGGCCGTAGCAAAATGCGCCGCCAAGGCCTCGGCACGCAGCCCTTGCAATTGAAAATGCTGGGGCAGCAATTGCATGCCCTCATGCCAGCACACCGCGTCAGGTAACAGACTCATACGACTCCCTTCGACGTTCCAATGTCGCCGCGCCAGGGCGGCCCGCGGTCATTCAAGGCTGGCATTGCCCTGGTCATCGTTGACCAGAGTCATTTCACGACTGTCGAACTTCAGCCAGACCTCGCGCTGATCGTCCAGCCGAAGCCGGTGGGCTCCGGGAGTGTTATAGCTGGCGAAGACCAAAAGTCCAGCGGCGCGCCGGCCCTCCAACGGGAAGGGTTGGCGGTCGATGAACTGCCCCGGGACCAGCTCCAGGCCCCATACCGACATGAGCTGACGATAGTCGCGCTGGTACTGTTCGCGCCCGGCGAACCACTGGCTGGCGGTGATGCCCGACAGTTGCTTGAGCAGGTCGGGGTCGTTCACCGCGATGAAATCCACCGCGATCGGCGTGTCGTCATTGGCGCGAGGCGCCACATCCAGCGTCAGGCTGTCGAGGTCGACGCTGGGGGCAAAGAGCGAGCAACCGCTGAGCGCCAGGCTGAAAAAAAATCCACAAAAAAAGACACGCAAAATGAATCTTCCTTTTCTCAGCGGTCAAAAATTGTTTTCGCTTGCATTTTTATAGACCTGTTCTAGCGTCTTGGGTAGTTCGATCAGCACGGTCGAATGGACCAGGTTCGTCAAGGGAATGACAGGTTTTCTGCCCTCCGTTTGCAACCTGCGGATCAGCAAGGGAATGCGATGAGCGGGCCTCCCGATGCATTGCTTCCTATACGCATCGGAGTCGGCCACCATGGCAGAAAGTACCCAGCACAAGCTCGACAGAATCCGCCCTCCCCGCGTCCAGATCACCTATGACGTGGAAATCGGCAACGCCATCGAGAAAAAAGAACTGCCACTGGTGGTCGGCATCCTGGCCGACCTTTCGGGCAAGCCACTGGAGCCGCTGCCCAAGCTCAACGAGCGACGCTTCACGGAAATCGACCGGGACAATTTCAACGAGGTGCTCACCTCCATCTCCCCCCGCGCCACCCTCCAGGTGAACAACACCCTGAGCGGCGACGACAGCAAGCTCAACATCGAACTCAAGTTCCGTCACATCGATGACTTCGACCCGGTCAAGGTCGTGGAGCAAGTCACGCCGCTGCGTCGGCTGTTCGAAGCACGCCAGCGCCTGCGCGACCTGTTGACCAAGCTCGATGGCAACGACGACCTGGACAAGCTGTTGCGCGACGTGATCGCCAACACCGAAGGCTTGCAAGAGATCAAGTCGGCCCGGCCCCAGGACGCACCGCAAGAACTGCCGACCGTGGCCGCCAACGATGACCCGGCCCCGACCGAACCACAGGCCTGATCGTGCTCATCATTCAAGGGAGATAAAGCCATGCCTGCTTCATCCAGCGCTCAAACCAGCGAGAGCACGACCCAGACCCTGTCCCTGCTGGACAAGATCATCGCCGAAGGCCGCATGGCCCACGACGACAGCCAGCAGGACTACGCCCGCGA
Source organism: Pseudomonas sp. RGM2987 (assembly GCF_022952855.1). Lineage (GTDB taxonomy): Bacteria > Pseudomonadota > Gammaproteobacteria > Pseudomonadales > Pseudomonadaceae > Aquipseudomonas. Next base: position 48,844 of record NZ_JALJDX010000212.1, read on the forward strand.
CATGTTGGCCGAATTCGCCACCCAGGTCCTCGACGAAGGCATGGCCATCGACAAGGACACCGTGGCGATGATCAACGACCGCATCAGCCAGATCGACCAGCTGATCAGCGCCCAGCTCAACGAAGTGCTGCACCACCCCGACCTGCAAAAGCTCGAAGCCTCGTGGCGCGGCCTGCACCTGCTGGTGCAGAACACCGAGACCAGCACCCGGCTCAAGTTGCGCCTGCTCAACGTCACCCAGAAAGAGCTGCAGAACGACCTGGAAAAAGCCGTCGAGTTCGACCAGAGCGCGCTGTTCAAGAAAATCTACGAAGAGGAATACGGCACCTTCGGCGGGCACCCGTTCAGCCTGCTGGTGGGGGATTACACCTTCGGCCGGCACCCGCAGGACATCGGCCTGCTGGAAAAACTCTCCAACGTTGCGGCGGCGGCCCACGCGCCGTTCATTGCCGCCGCCAGCCCTCGCCTGTTCGACATGACCAGCTTCACCGAACTGGCGGTGCCGAGGGATCTGTCGAAGATTTTCGAGAGCCAGGAACTGATCAAATGGCGCTCGTTCCGTGAAAGCGAGGACTCGCGCTACGTGTCCCTGGTGTTGCCGCACTTCCTGCTGCGCCTGCCCTACGGTCCGGACACCTTGCCGGTGGAAGGCATCAACTACGTCGAGGACGTCAACGGCACCGACCACAGCAAATACCTGTGGGGCAACGCCGCCTGGGCGCTGTCGCAACGCATCACCGAGGCCTTCGCCAAATACGGCTGGTGCGCGGCGATTCGCGGCGCCGAGGGTGGTGGCGCGGTCGAAGGGCTGCCGGCCCATACCTTCCGCACCAGCTCCGGAGACCTGTCGCTCAAATGCCCGACCGAGGTGGCGATCACCGACCGGCGCGAGAAAGAGCTCAACGACCTGGGGTTCATTTCCCTGTGCCACAAGAAGAACAGCGACGTGGCGGTGTTCTTCGGCGGCCAGACCACTAACAAGGCCAGGGTCTACAACACCAACGAGGCCAACGCCAACGCGCGGATCTCGGCGATGTTGCCCTATGTGCTCGCGGCCTCGCGCTTCGCCCATTACCTGAAGGTGATCATGCGCGACAAGGTCGGCAGCTTCATGACCCGTGACAACGTCCAGACCTACCTCAACAACTGGATCGCCGACTACGTGCTGATCAACGACAACGCGCCCCAGGAGATCAAGGCGCAGTACCCGTTGCGCGAGGCGCGGGTAGACGTGACCGAAGTCGCTGGCAAGCCGGGGGCGTACAGGGCCACGGTGTTCCTGCGGCCGCACTTCCAGCTCGAGGAACTGACCGCATCGATCCGCCTGGTGGCGACATTGCCGCCACCGGTTGCTGCCTGACGGACTCGTCCAGAGCCCTCGCCACAATAAGCTCGCTCGCCAGGTTCCGTGCTTGTCCTTTACCAATCGGTATCTCTTCTTCAGGAGTTCCACACAATGGATGCGATCATTCTCGACCTCGGCGGCGACATCAAGGGCGACAGCCTGCTGGAGGGCTTCACGGACAAGATCGAGGTCATGTCCTACAGCCACAACGTGGCGATGCAAGTCACCAACGACGTCAGCAACTCGGAGCGCACCTCCGGCCGGCCGCACATCGGTGAATTCACCCTGACCAAATTCATCGACAGCTCCACCCCCTCGCTCAACGAGTATTGCTGCGCCGGCAAGCCGATCCCCCAAGCCGTCGTCACCATCGGCCGCAACGCCGCCGAAGGCAGCGGCCAGATCATGCCGTTCATCGTCTACACCCTCACCAACGTGGTGCTGTCCAACGTCAGCGTCAGTGGCGGCACGGGTGGCAAACCGGTGGAAACCCTTTCGCTGAACTTCACCAAGATCAAATGGGAGCTCACCGCACAGAAAGACGACGGCACCAAGGAAGGCACCGCGGGCACGACCTGGGACCTGGCGGCCAACAAGATGACCAAGTGACGGAGCGCGCCCATGGCAGGCTTCGGCCTTCGTCCGCCGCTGTTCGAACGGCTGGCCGACACGGCGGACGATGCCGGCCGGGTGTTCGACCGGCAGGCGTTGCAGGACTCGGTTCACGCCGAACTGCTGCGCCTGTTCAATACCCGGCGCGGCCCAAAAGCGCTCACCGAACCGCCGAGCATTCTGGACTATGGCATTGCCGATTGGACCGCCCTGCAACAGCAACGCAGCGATGATCGGCGCCAGCTGACCCGGGAAATCCGCCAGGCCGTCAGCCACTTCGAACCACGCCTGCGCCTGGGCGAGGTCGAGGTCTGTCCGGTACCGGGCCATCCGCAGCAACTGTGCATACGACTGTCGGGCGAGCTGCGCGGCGACTCGCATCCATGGCCCGTAGCCTTTGTCATCGAGCACGCCGGCGACGGCGTCGAGGTACGCCATGAGCGACTCGATTGACCCGCAACTGCTGGACTACTACCAGCGTGAATTGACCTGGCTACGACACGCCGGGAGCCTGTTCGCCGAACGCTACCCCAAGGTCGCCCGGCGCCTGGAACTGTCGCCCGGCGAATGCCCCGACCCGCACGTCGAGCGCCTGCTCGAAGGCTTCGCCCTGCTGGCTGCCCGCTTGCAACGCCGGCTCGATGACGATTACGCCGAATTCAGCGATGCCCTGCTCGAACAACTGTACCCGCTGGCCATGCGTCCTTTGCCGTCGTGCGCCATCGTCCAGTTCGAACCCGACCCCAGCAAAGGCAACCTCGACCAGGGTTACCCACTGCCTCGGGACACGCCATTGTTCGTCACCACCGACAAGGGCCAGAGCATTCACTTTCGCACCACCGCCGCCGTGCACCTGTGGCCGCTGCAGGTTTGCGAAGCACTGCTGCTGGGCAGCGACGAAGCCCAGGCGCTGACCGGGGTGGTCCAGGCGCGGTCGGCCCTGCGCCTGCACCTGCGCTGCCTGGGGGACAGCCAGTGGTCGACACTGGGGATCGAGCAGTTGCGGGTGCACCTGGCCGCTTCGCCGATGATCAACGCCTGGCTCTACGACCTGCTCGGCGCACATGCGGTCAAAGTCCTCGCCGGCCCGCCGGGCAGTGTGCCGGAGCCGCTGGCGAGCTTGCCGGGCATCGTCGGCTTCGCCAGCGACCAGGCCTTGTTGCCGGATGAAGACGGCGTGCATCCGGGCATGCGGCTGCTGGCCGAGTACTTTGCCTTCCCTGACAAGTTCGGCTTCTTCGACCTACCGCTGGCCGGGGCGGTCAGCGACGACCCGTCGTTGTATCTGTACGTCGTCTTCGACCGGGCGCCTGCCAGCCGTTTGCCATTGCAGGCCAGTGACATCGCCCTCGGTTGCGCGCCGGTGATCAACCTGTTTCCCCGGACCTCCGAGCCGCTGCGACCGGACGGCACCCGCAGCGAGTATCGCCTGGTGGCCGACAGTCACCGGGAAAACAGCGTCGAGATCCACAGCATCCGTGGCATGCGCGCCACCTCCAGCCAGGGCGTGCGCAGCGTGCCGGCCTACTACGGCAGCCAGCACGGCAGTGACCAACCCTGCTACTGGCATGCACGGCGGGTCAGCGGCATGAGTCCGAACCGACTGGGCACCGACCTGATGGTCAGCCTGGTGGACACCCGGTTCGACCCGCTGGCCGAGACCCGCGACTACAGCCTCACCGCCGAACTGCTGTGCACCAACCGCCACCTGGCCCAGAGCCTGCCAGCGGGCACGCCGTTGGGCTTCGAGCGTCCGGGGCCGGTGGCCTGGGCGCGCCTGCGCAACCCGCCCAGCCCCCAGAGTCTGCCACGGCTGGACGGTGAGTCGCGCTGGCGACTGGTGTCGCAATTGACCCTCAACCATCTGTCGCTGGTCGAAGGACCTCAGGCACTCGACGCACTGCGCGAAATCCTCGAACTGCACAACCTGCGCGACGAGGCCAGCGCAAGGCGGCAGATTGAAGGGGTATGGGGGCTGGGCTGCGATCGGGTCATCGGCCACGTCGGCGAAGACGCCTGGCGTGGCTGGCGCAACGGCCTGGAAGTGCGCCTGCAACTGGACCCACAGCATTTCGTCGGCAGCAGCGCCGTGCTGTTCTCCGGCGTGCTGGCGCAGTTCTTTTCCCTCTATGCCACCGCCAATCGCTTCGTCCGCACCGTGCTGGTCCAGTCCGACAGGGAGGTGAAGACATGGCAACCCCAAGCCGGCAAACCCCTGACACTCTGAACCTGAGCCAGCGCCTGCGCCGCGATCCGCAACGCTTCGAATGGCTGCAGGCCTTGTTGTTGCTCGAACGCGAGCAGCCCCAGGCCGAGCCGCTGGGCAGCGGCACCGCGCCCCACGCCGAGGCCTTGCGCCTGCGCGGGCCGTTGACACCGCTGTTCGCCGCCAGCGAAGTCGAGAGCCTGAGCCAGGAAGCCGACGCACCGCCGGTTCTGACCACACCGATCTTCGGCCTCGGCGGTCCCGACGGTCCGTTGCCCTACGCCTATCAGGAATGGCTGCAACAACGGGCGCGGGCCCGTGATCATGCCCCGGCGGAATTTCTCGACCTGTTCCAGCATCGCCTGCTGAGCCTGCTCTACAAGGTGATGCGCAAGCATCGCATCGCCCTCGGTTTCACTACCCCCGGCGCCTCCGCCGTACAAGCGCAACTGCGCGCCTTGACCGGCCTGCTGCCCAAGGCCTTGCAGGAGCGCCAGGCCGCGCCCGACGCCGCCGCGCTGGCATGCACCGCGCTGTACGCCGATGGGCGACGGTCCCTGGCCGGGTTCGCGGCGATTGTCCGCGAGCAGTTCGGGCTGCCCGTGGAACTGACCGCCTACGAAGGCGGCTGGCGCCAAATACCACCGGCCAGCCGCAGCCGCTTGCAAGCGGGCGGCCGCAACCTGTGCCTGGGCCGCAGCGCGGTGGCCGGCACCCGGGTCTGGGATGAACATGCCGGCGTACGCTTGACCCTCGGCCCGCTGAGCGCCACCCAGGCCAATGGACTGCTGCCCAACGGCGAAACCCACCCACTGCTCGCCAGCCTGTATGCGTTGTATTTCGGCCCGGACCTGGATTGCACCCTGGTGCTGTTGATCCGTGGTGCCGGCCCATTGCAACTGGGCCACCAGACGCCGCCGCGCTTGAACTGGAACGGCGGCCTGCAACGCCAATCGACCCTGGCCGTGCAACGGATCGAAACCCGCCTTCGTCAGCCGGAGATCGCTTGAAATGGAACTGGCCAGCCTGATCGGACGCCTCAACCCGGACAACCGCCGGGCCCTGGAACGGGCCGCGCAACGCTGCATGCAACGCAGCCATCATTACGTGGAAATCGAACACCTGCTGCTGGAACTGCTGGACATCGAGGGCGGCGATTTCGCCTGCCTGCTGCCGCGCTTCGGGCTGGAGCGCGACGCGGTGGCAGCGGAGACCAACAAGGCCCTGGACCTGTTCAAATCCGGCAGCACCCGCACCCCCGCGCTGTCGGCGCAAACCATTGGCCTACTGGAAGACGCCGTGGTCCAGGCCAGCGTGCTGGGCCTGGACAGCATCCGCTCGGGACTCTTGCTGCTGGCGCTGCTGGACCGCGATGAGCGGCGCAGCCTGTTGCTCAACAGCGCTTCGTCGCTGCTGCGTATCCCGCGCGATGCGCTGCGTACGCATCTGTTGGAATGGACCGAAAGCTCCCGCGAGCATGTCGCTGGCGTGCGGCCGGCCAAAACAATTGAAGCCGCGCAGCCACAGGACCCGGTCCTCGACCAGTACACCCAGGACCTGACCGCCGATGCCCGGAACGGGCGCATCGACCCGATCGTCGGGCGCGACGGGGAGATTCGCCAGTGCATCGATATCCTGCTCAGGCGCCGACAGAACAACCCGATCCTGGTGGGCGCCCCAGGCGTCGGCAAGACCGCCGTGGTGGAAGGCCTGGCCCTGCGCATCGCCGCCGGGGATGTGCCGCCGTCGTTGCAGGAGGTCACGCTGCGAGTGCTCGACCTTGGCTTGTTGCAGGCTGGGGCTGGGGTCAAAGGTGAATTCGAACAACGGCTCAAGGGCGTGATCGACGCAGTACGTAGCGCCGAAAAACCGATCATCCTGTTCATCGACGAAGCCCACACGCTGATCGGCGCTGGCGGCGCAGAGGGCGGCAGCGACGCCGCCAACCTGCTCAAGCCGGCCCTGGCCCGGGGCGAGCTGCGGACCCTGGCCGCTACCACCTGGCTGGAGTACAAGAAATACTTCGAGAAAGACCCGGCCCTGGCCCGGCGTTTCCAACTGGTGCAGGTCGAAGAACCGGACGAACTCACCGCCGTGGAAATGCTCCGTGGCGTGGCCACCAAACTGGAGCAACACCACGGCGTGCAGGTGCTGGACGTGGCGATCCACGAAGCGGTAAAGCTGTCCCACCGCTACATTTCCGGGCGTCAGCTACCGGATAAAGCCATCAGCGTGCTCGACACCGCCTGCGCCCGGGTCGCCCTCGGCCAGCACGACGTGCCGCCGCCCCTGGAGAGCCTGCGCCACCGCCAGAACAGCCTCAAGGATGAAGTCGAACGGCTGCGCCGGGAACAGGCCACAGGGCTCGATCATCGCGAGCGCATCACCCTGCTGGAAACCGAGTCGGGCAGCAACGTACAGGCCATCCGCGAATTGGAAACCCGTTGGGGCGAAGAGCGTGAAGCGGTGCGCGAACTGCTCGATACCCGCCGTGAATTGCTGGCCTTGAGCGAACGCGCCGACGGCGAAAAAGCCGACACCGAAATCGATAACCGCATCGATCACCTCGCCGCTGAACTGCTGCGCCTGGAAGCCGGCCTCGACGCGATTCGCCAGGACGATCCACTGGTGCCCGAGCAAGTCGACAGCAAGACCGTCGCCGCCGTGATCGCTGGCTGGACTGGCATCCCCGTCGGCAAGATGCTCGCCGATGAAGCCCACGCCGTGCGCACCCTCGGCCAGCGCATGGGCCAGCGGGTGATGGGCCAGGGCAGCGCGCTGAACACCATCGCCCAACGCCTGCAAGCCTACCGCGCCGGCCTGACCGATCCGCAGAAACCGGTCGGGGTGTTCCTGCTGGTCGGCCCCACCGGCGTGGGCAAGACCGAAACCGCCTATGCCCTGGCCGATACCTTGTACGGCGGCGAGCGCAACCTGATCAGCATCAACCTTTCGGAATATCAGGAAGCCCACACCGTCAGCCAACTCAAGGGCGCCCCGCCCGGCTACGTCGGCTACGGCAGCGGCGGCGTGCTCACCGAAGCGGTGCGGCGCAAACCCTATTCGGTGGTGCTGTTGGATGAAATCGAAAAGGCCCACCCGGATGTGCTCGAGGCGTTCTACAACGTCTTCGACAAAGGCCTGATGGAAGACGGCACCGGGCTGGTGGTGGATTTCAAGAACACCGTGATGCTCGCCACCAGCAACGTCGGCGCCGAGTTGCTGCTCGACACCCCCGCCGCGCAACTGGGCACCGATGCCTTCAACGAGGCGCTGCATAAAGTCCTGTTGCAAGCCTTTCGCCCGGCGTTCCTGGCGCGCATGACGGTGGTGGCGTACCGGCCGCTGGATGAGGCGACGCTGGAGGGGATCGTGCTGGCGAAACTGGAAAAACTGCGCGGGCGCTACAAGGCTGCGACCGGTAAGCCATTCGAGTTCGATGCGGGGATCGTCAAGGCGGTGTTGGCCAAGTGCAGCGCGGCGGGAGCGCGGGATATCGAGAATGTGCTGATGACGCAGGTGACGGGAAAGTTGGCACAGTGGGTCCTGGAATAAACGGAAGAACGTCCTATGAGAATTGGCAGTTTCAACGTCGAAAAAAACGGCAAGTCCTCCACGCTGGAAAAACAGACGCAGGTGGATGTCTTTCTCTACAACTGTTGCTCCAGTAATTACTGGGACGCCGACATCGTTTTCCTGTGTGAAATACATTCGGCGCAAATCGATAACTACCGTTCGAACCTGGCGGCCATCTACAAAAACTACAGTGTCTATTCGTTCACCGGCGGCCACTCCAATGCCTACATCGTCCTGGTCAAGAGCTTCGAGAGATTGCAGGTGGTCAGCCAGGGCAGCCTCTTCACCCTGAACAGGGATCTGATTGCCGTCGAAGCCCACGGCGTGAAGGGCTACACCGGCTATGTGTTCCTCGCCCATTTCAAGTCAGGACAGAACGGTGTGACCAAAAGCCAGCTCAAATCATGCACGGCCCTGGGCGGTAAGTGGGTCGCGACCGGCGATCTGAACCTGGATTACCAAAAGGTGGGAGAACTCGATACCGCCGGGCTGGCTTATGAGTGCTGGGGCGGCCAGCAAACCCAAAGCAAGGGCGGCATCCTCGACTGGGTGCTGGCGTCAGCGGATGTAGCAGTCACGCCGGTCGACATCACCGGGCTTGCCCATATATTCGATATGTCCGGCCCCGATCACCGCCCGATCCTGTTCGACGTCAAAGGCTGACCGCATGCCCCGCTCCACCGACAGCAACACCACCCTGTCCCTCACCGCCGCCACATTGGCGGCGCTGTACCCTGATTCACTGTCCGGCGAAGAGCGCCTCAACGCCTTGGGCTCGCACATCCTCAACGGCATCAATGACGGTGCTTCGCTAACCCTTACCACCGCCGTCGCCAGCCATGTCACCACCACCCTGCACAAGGACGCGCTGTTGCGCCCGATGGATTGGCTGGTCGCCGAGATCCGCCAGCTTCCCGCCGACGCCACCGCCGAGCGCTATCAACTGCTGCTCAGGCCCTGGCTCTGGTGGCTGAGCCTGGCCAGCAGCAACCGCGTGTTCCAGAACCTCGCGACGTCGGACATCGTCACCACGATCTTCAAGGCCCACGGTTTTACCGACTTCCAGCTCAAGCTCAGCGGCAGCTACACGCCACGGGAGTATTGCGTGCAGTACGCTGAAACCGACCTGGCCTTCGTTTCACGGTTGATGGAAGAAGACGGGATCTTCTGGTTTTTCAGCCACGAAGCCGGCAAGCACACCCTGGTCCTGGCCGACAGCAACGACGCCTTCGCGCCCATCCCCAACGGCCCGACGGTGAACTACCTCGGGCAGAAACTGGGCGAACGGGAACTGCACGGCATCCGCTCGGGGCAGGTATGCCTGCAAGCGGTGGCCGGGGTTTACCAGGCGACGGACTACGAATTCACCACGCCGACCACCTCGCTGTTCAGCCAGGCCGAGGCTGTGGCCGGGCCCGCCTCGATGTACGAGCATCCCGGCGGTTATACCGCCAAGGCCCAGGGTGATTCGTTGACCAAGCAACGGGTCGACGGCCTGCGCAGCCAGGAAAAGCGCTTTGTCGGAGAAAGCGATTGCCGCTGGTTGGTGCCTGGCTACTGGTTCACCCTCGCCGGCCATGAAGACACCACGCTGAATATCGACTGGGTGGTGATTTCGGTCAGCCACGAGGCCAGTCACGACAGCTATCGCAACCGCTTCGAAGCGATCCCCAAGGCCACGACCTACAGGCCGGCCCGGGTCACGTCGAAACCGCGCATGCACACCCAGACGGCATTGGTGGTGGGCAAGGCCGGCGAGGAAATCTGGACCGATGAATACGGGCGGATCAAGTTGCAGTTCCCCTGGGACCGCACCGGCAAGAACGACGAAACCTCGTCCTGCTGGGTGCGGGTGGTGTTGCCCTGGAGCGGCAAGGGCTTTGGCATGCAATTCGTACCGCGGATCGGCCAGGAGGTTATCGTCACCTTCATCGATGGCGACCCGGACCGCCCACTGGTGACCGGCTGCGTCTACAACGGCGACAACGCCCTGCCCTACGCGCTGCCGGCGAACCAGACCCAGTCCGGGATCAAGACCAACTCGTCCAAGGGCGGCGGCGGTTTCAACGAGTTGCGTTTCGAGGACAAGAAAGATGCCGAGGAGGTGTTCCTTCAGGCCCAGAAAGATTTCAACATCAACGTACTCAACGACACTACCGCCATCGTTGGCCATGACGAAACCCTCACGGTGCAGAACGCCCGCACGCGCACGGTCAAGGACGGCGACGAAACCGTCACCCTGGAGAAAGGCAAGCGCAGCGTGACGATCCAGACCGGCAGCGACAGCCTCGATGTGAAAGACACCCGCACCGTCACCGTGGGTTCGGACCAGAATCACAGCACCGGGGGCAACTACACCAGCAAGGTCAGCGGCAACTATGAACTGACGGTGGACGGCAACCTGACGATCAAGGTCAGCGGCACCCTGACCCTGCAAAGCGGCGGCAGCTTCGCGATCAAGAGCGGCGCAGACCTGGCAGCCCAGGCCAGCACCTCCATCAGCCAGAAGGCCGGCACAGCCTTGAGCAACCAGGCCGGTACTTCACTGGAAAACAAGGCCGGCACCACCCTGACCAACGACGCCGGCATCAGCCTGGTGAACAAGGCGGCCGCCGAGCAGACCGTGGACGGCGGCGGCATGCTGACGATCAAGGGCGGCCTGGTGAAGGTCAACTGACGGGAGCGCACGATGGCTTCGAAAAAACTCGAGGTGGAACGGAACGACAGCCAGCTCGACGGACAGTTGGTGGACGGTCGCCTCGACGGCCCGCTGCAGATAGCGGAAGCCGGGCGCACGCAAGCGAAACTCAACTATCAACACGGCGAGCTGCACGGCAGCAGCAGCCTGTATCACCCGAACGGTAAGGTCTCCGCGGTCTTGCCATTCGTGAACGGCAAGCTGCACGGTATGGCGAGTTTTTATGCCGCCGAAGGCGGGTTGCAGCGCCAGGCCAGCTACCGCGCCGGATTGCTGCACGGTGAGGCAAACAATTACTTTCCCGATGGGCAACTGGCCGAAGCCGAGTTCTATCGCGACGGCGTGCGCGATGGCCGCTATCGCCGCCTGCACCCCAACGGCAAGCCCGCCGTCGAGGCCCGCTACCTCAACGGCCAACTGCTGGAACCGGCCCACGCCTACGCCGAAGACGGCCGGCCACTGGACGCCGAGGGCAAGCCAATCTCCCGACTGCGCTGGTGGTTCCGGCGCTGGAACGACCCGGCGCAGGCTTGAACACACCGGGGACCTGCCCAGCATAGATTTCCGCCCACCTGAGATCCCACAGGGGGATGTGGACCCACACAGTTCTGCGCGCAAATCCATGGGGCTGGTGGTTAGTCAGGGAATCAACATCTGCACCTGCCCCGGCACCACAATCTTGATCACCCCGGCCCACGTGCACATCAAGGTGCTATTGGCGTCGATGGCCGGCATGTTGCCCAGCAGCAAGGTGGGGGCGCCGCCCGGTATCCAGGGTGCGGCGGTGGCGGGAATGCACGGCATGGGGGTCAGCACGCCCAGTGCCGCCGCGGTTGCAGCCGCTACGGTGGGATTGGCCAGGCTCATGCACATGCCAAACGTGGTGATGTTCACCAACGGGATGTGATCCATGATGTTCGCTGCCGGCATTCCACCGGTCAGCATTCGATTGACCGGCAATACATTGAGCACCGCCGGGGCCGCGCCGAAGCTGCATTGCAAGGTGGCGGTGCTGCAGACCTGTGGGGATCCCATCGGGATGACTCTCCTTGAAAGCGACACCCCTGAACCTTAGCTGGTCCAGGCCCGCCCCGCCCGCCACGATGCATCAGGCCCGATGATTATCCTGCAACACGCTAACCTATAAGACCCCGGCGTGCTTGTGACGCCTCCCACGCGCCATTAGATTAGCCAATGATTGATGGCCTCCAGAATAAGCAGAAGGGATAAGCATGGCGTTTACTGATCAGTCCACCCGCGTGCGCGACGGTGAAGAACTCGATGCCAACCTGATCGACCCGTACCTCAAGGCCCATATTCCAGGCCTGACCGGCCTGCCACGGATCAGCCAGTTTCCCGGTGGCGCTTCGAACCTGACCTACCTGCTGGAATACCCCGAGCAGGAATTCGTCCTGCGCCGTCCACCATTCGGCCATAAGGCCAAGTCCGCCCACGACATGGGCCGTGAATTCCGCATCCTCAATCAATTGCGCGACGGCTTCCCGTACTGCCCGAAAGCCTATGTGCATTGCACCGACGAGTCGGTGATCGGCGCCGAGTTCTATGTCATGGAACGGGTCAAGGGCATCATCCTGCGCTCCGACCTGCCGCCGGAACTGGGCTTCGACCCCGCCCGCACCGAAGCGCTGTGCAAGAGCTTCATCGACCGGCTCGTCGAGTTGCACCGGGTCGACTACAACGCCTGCGGCCTGGCCGACCTGGGCAAGCCCGAAGGCTACGTGGCGCGGCAGATCCGCGGCTGGAGCGAGCGCTACGAAAAAGCCCTGACCCCCGACGCGCCGAAATGGGAGGCGGTCAAGGCCTGGCTCAACGACAAGATGCCGGCCGACCACCCGACCTCGAGCATCGTCCACAACGACTATCGCTTCGACAACGTGATCCTCGACCCGCAAAACCCGATGCAGATCATCGGCGTACTGGACTGGGAGCTGACCACCCTCGGCGATCCATTGATGGACCTGGGCAACAGCCTCGCCTACTGGATCGAGGCCGACGACCCGGCACCGGTGCAATTGATGCGCCGCCAGCCCAGCCACGCACCGGGCATGCTGACCCGCCGCGAATTCGTCGACTACTACGCCGAGCGCGCCGGAATCCGCATCGACAATTTCGATTTCTACTACACCTACGGTCTGTTCCGCCTGGCCGGCATCGTCCAGCAGATCTACTACCGCTTCTTCCACGGCCAGACCCAGGACAAACGCTTCGCGCAGTTCGTTCAGATGAACAAACTGCTGGAGCAGATGAGCCTGCAGGTCATCGGCAAATCCACGCTTTGAGCGCACTCAGAATAAGGAAACAGCATGTCCAAGACTCAGTTGTTCGACCTCGACGGTAAGATCGCTTTCGTGTCCGGCGCCAGCCGTGGCATCGGTGAGGCCATTGCCAAGTTGCTGGCCCAGCAAGGCGCCCATGTGATCGTTTCCAGCCGCAAGCTCGACGGTTGCCAACATGTGGCCGACGCCATCATCGCCGCTGGCGGCAAGGCCACGGCCATCGCCTGCCACATCGGGGAAATGGAGCAGATCAGCCAGGTATTCGCCGGCATCCGCGAGCAGTTCGGGCGCCTGGACATCCTGGTGAACAACGCGGCCACCAACCCGCAATTCTGCAACGTGCTGGACACCGACCTGAGCGCTTTCCAGAAAACCGTCGATGTGAACATTCGCGGCTATTTCTTCATGTCGGTGGAAGCCGGTAAGCTGATGCGCGAGAACGGCGGCGGCAGCATCATCAACGTCGCATCGATCAACGGCATCTCCCCGGGGATTTTCCAGGGCATCTACTCGGTGACCAAGGCGGCGGTGATCAACATGACCAAGGTCTTCGCCAAGGAGTGCGCGCAGTTCGGCATCCGCTGCAACGCCTTGCTGCCAGGCCTGACCGACACCAAGTTCGCCTCGGCGCTGGTCAAGAACGACGCCATCCTGAAAACCGCCCTGGCGCAAATCCCGCTCAAGCGCGTGGCCGACCCGAGCGAAATGGCCGGCGCGGTGCTGTACCTGGCCAGCGATGCGTCGAGCTATACCACCGGCGTGGCGCTGAATGTGGATGGTGGGTTTCTTTCCTGACCCCACATTTTCCCTGTGGGAGCGGGCTTGCTCGCGAAAGCGGTATCAGACGACTGAGAGGGTGACTGACTCACCGCATTCGCGAGCAAGCCCGCTCCCACAAGGTTTCGCCTCAACTACACAAATGAATATTTATTCCAATATTTGCAATTGGCGAATATTTATTCCATAAAGAGCCCTCCTGAACATAACAATTCAAAAGGGCTCTTTCTCATGCGCGAACTCGGCATCGGTCTGATTGGCACCGGCTTCATGGGCCGTGCCCATGCCTTGGCATTCAACAATGCCAAAGCGGTGTTCGACCTCCCCCTGAACCTGACACTGGCGGCACTGGCCGACGCCGATCCGCAGCGTGCCCGGCAATGTGCCCGGAGCTGGGGCTTCGAGACGGCTCACAGCGACTGGCAACAACTGATCGACGACCCAAAGGTCAATCTGATCGCCATTACCACGCCCAACCACCTGCATTTCCCGATGGCCATGGCGGCGTTGGCGGCGGGCAAGCCGGTCTATTGCGAAAAGCCCCTGGCGGTCTCCCTCGAACAGGCCGACCAGATGCGCCAGGCGGCTAAGGCGGCTGGCGTGGTCACGCGGGTCGGCTACAACTACCAGCACAACCCGATCATCCAACTGGCGCGGGAGATGATCCAGCGCGGAGACCTGGGACAGATCATCAGTTTCCAAGGCGAGTTCAGCGAAGACTTCATGGCCGATCCAACCTCGCCGTGGTCATGGCGTTGCGAGGCGGCCCATGCCGGTGGCGCGTTGGCCGACCTGGGCAGCCATTTATTGGCGATGGCCCGTCATCTCTTGGGCGACGTCGAGGCAGTGGCCGCCGATAGCCAGACCGTGCACACCCAGCGCCCCGCCAGCGCCGGAAGTCTCGAACAACGCACCATCGCGGTGGACGACCAGGTCCACGCCCTGCTGCGTTTCGCCAATGGCGCCCGTGGCACAGTGAGCAGCAGTTGGCTCAAGCATGGCTACAAGAACCACCTGGCGTTCGAGATCAGCGGCACCCTCGGCACACTCTCGTTCGATCAGGAGCGGCTCAATGAACTGCGCCTGTGTCGCGCCGGCCAGGCTGGTTTCCAGCGCCTGCTGGCCGGCCCGGACCTACCGGGTTATGCCGCCTTCAGCCCGGCCGCCGGGCACCAGTTGGGCTACAACGAGTTGAAGACTCTGGAGGTTCAGGAGTTGCTCATGGCCCTGGGCGGCGAAGGTGGCGGCGGGACGGATTTCGAAGAGGCCTGGGCAGTGGAACGGCTCGCGGCGGCGATTCGCCTGGCGGCGCGGGAGCAACGTTGGGTGAGGGTTAGCCAATTGTGACCCTCCACTGATTCAGGCTGTGGACACTGTCATGGTGGGAGAAATAGGCCCTGCGCCGTTTTCTTATTCCATTATCGGCTAGAGAACTGTCAACTCTGACAGTGGTTGAAGCGCCTGATCGGCGCGAAATTAGCGCTCTGCACACTTGCACAGAGCCTGGCAATGGATCAACCGGAACGCTTGAGCATCACCCCGCCTTCGTTGCCAAAGGGCGGCGGTGCCATCCAGAGCATCGGCAAAGGCTGGGGCGAAGTGGGCTCCACCGGCAAGGCCTCCTTCGACCTGCCGCTGCCGATCTCTCCAGGACGCGGTTTCGCCCCTGCCTTGCAGCTCGGCTACGGCAGCAGCGTTGGCAACAGCCTGTTCGGGATTGGCTGGCTGCTGTCGCTGGGCTGCGTGGCACGGCGGACAAGCAAGGGGGTACCGGCCTACACCGACGACGATGTCATATTGGGCCCGGACGGCATGGTCTGGATGCCGGAGCGCGACGCTGACGCACAGATCATTCGCCGGCCTGTCGAAACCTATCAAGGTCTGGACCTGGGTACGGTCTATCAGGTAGCGCGCTATTTTCCACGCATCGAGGGAGCCTTCGAACGTATCGAACACTGGCGTTCAGCGGATGACTACCCGGGGTTCTGGTTGATTCACGGGGCCGACGGCAGCCTGCATTTGTACGGCTTCAACGCTTCGTCACGCAGCACCGACCTCGAAGACGCCCGGCGTGTCGGCGAGTGGCTACTGGAAGAAAGCCTCAACGCCCATGGCGAACATATCCTCTATGAATACGCGGGCGAAGACCATGCCGGCATGCCCGCCGATACGCCCCGCGACTTTCGCGCCCAGTGTTACCTGAGCCGAGTGCGCTATGGCAATGCCGAGGCCAACGCGCACCTTTATCACTGGGCGCCAAACGAACTTGAGCAAGCCCGGTGGCACTTCGATCTGATCTTCGATTACGGCGAACGCGACACCGACCTGACGGACATTCCTGCGTACGAGCCGACGGGTGAGTGGCCGGTGCGCAGCGATCCTTTCGCCACCTACGGCTATGGCTTCCTGTTGGGCAACCTGCGTCTGTGCCGGCAAGTGCTGATGTTCCACCAGTTCGCCGAACTGGGTAGCGCCCCCCTGCTGGTACAACGGCTGCTGTTTGAGTACCACACCACGGACCTGGGCTACAGCCTGTTGTCCGCCGCGCACCAGCAAGGCTATGACGAACGGGGGCGAATCGAGTCGCGCCCACCGGTGGCGTTCAGCTATTCGGCGTTTGCGACTGAAGACACTGAGTATCGGCAATTCGAAGCCATGCCCGGCCTCAACGACGGCCAGCAATACCAACTGGTCGACCTGTATGGCGAAGGCATGCCCGGTGTGCTTTATCGCAGTGACAAGGCTTGGTATTACCGCGAGCCGCTGCGCACGCAGGCGGCACGAACACCCGATGAAGTGAGCTACGACGCCTGGAAACGCCTGGATGCCATTCCGGTGATGGACAGCCGTAAACCGGTGCGCCAGTCGTTGATGGACCTCACCGGCGATGGCCGGCTGGACTGGGTCATGGCGCAACCCGGCGTGAGCGGCTTTTTCACCCTCAACCCGGATCGCCACTGGTCGAAGTTCGTCACCTTTGGCGCCTTTCCCGTGGAGTTCTTCCACCCGCAAAGCCAACTGGCCGATCTGATGGGCGGCGGTCTATCCGACCTGGCCTTGATCGGCCCACGCAGCGTGCGCTTGTATGCCAACTGTCGGGATGAAGGCTTTGCGCCGGGCAAGGATGTCACGCACTTCGTCGAAACAGCGCCCGACGATCGTCTACCCCTATTGAGCCAGGCGCAGACTGAATTGGTGGCGTTCAGTGATGTGCTGGGCACGGGTCAGCAGCATCTGGTGCGCATTCGCCACAACGAAATCGTCTGCTGGCCCAACCGCGGTCACGGTCGCTTCGACCCGGGCTTTCGCCTGGGAACCTTGAATTATGCCTACGAAGCGTTTGACGCCTCGCGGGTGTTGCTCGCCGATCTTGACGGCTCCGGTGCGACTGACCTGATCTACCTCACCAGTGAGCACGCCGAGATCTTCATGAACCGCACCGGCATGGGATTTGAGACCGCCCCGCGGATCCTGCCCTGGCCATCGGGCGTGCGTTATGACCGACTGTGCCAGGTCAGCGCCGCCGATCTGCAAGGCCTCGGCTGCTCCAGCCTGGTGCTGACCATACCGCACATGAAGCCCCGACACTGGCGCTGCGATTTTGTCCAGGCCAAGCCTTATCTGCTGCACCGCACGAACAACAATATGGGCGCCGCGGGCGAAGTGATCTACCGCAGCTCGGCCCAGGAATGGCTCGATGAAAAACAGGCGTTGCTGGCGGCGAACCTGGAAGTCGCCAGCTATGTGCCGTTTCCGATGCCAGTGGCCACGCTGCAAACGCAATTGGATGAAATCACCGGCAATCGGCTGACCCAGCGCTTTGTGTACCGCCAGGGCTTCTACGATGGACAGGAACGCGAGTTCCGTGGCTTTGGCCTGGTGTTGCAAACCGACCGCGAAGTCACGGGCGACGCACGGCGGCAGGCCGGCTTTAGCGCGCCGGTGCTGCGCAAAAGCTGGTTCCATACGGGGCGCGCGCCCGACCTGCCGGGGCTCGATTATGACCATTCGGACAACGCGGCAGTGCCTCTGGGCAGTGCTCTGCTGCTGGCACCCAAGGTTGACGCAACGGACGAAATCATCAGCGATGCCAATGACGAGACCTGGCACGACATGGCCTATGCCCTGGCAGGCAGGCCGCTACGCGTGGAAGTATTCGGTCCCGAAGATGACCCGTTGCACGCCAGACCCTATTCGGTACAGCAATCTCGATATGCCGCGCGCCTGTTGCAACTGCGCGACGGACACCAGCCGTATTGCAGGATGCAGCCGCTGGAACTGGAATCGATCATTTACACCTACGAGCGTCAACCTGACGATCCGCTGTGCCAGCACCACATCAACCTGGCCTGGGATCCCTATGGCGGGTTGATCCATGACGTGACGGTCTACTATGCCCGGCGCAAGGGTATCAATGACGAGCCGCCGTTCAGCGAAGCCCATGAACAAACCTGGTGGCGTGCCGCCCACGATGACGCGCAGCGCTTTTACTACCTGGATGAACACCGAGCGCAGTTCATTCACCTGGATGATCCACAAGCCGTTCGCCGGGGCCTGCCCTACCTGTCCCGTGGCAACGTTCTGGTTTTGCCAAAGGCAGCGTTGCGGCCGGAGGATATTACCTTTGAGGGCCTGCTCGACCGCCTCAATGCACCGCCCGCCGACGACTGGCAGCGTGTACTGAGCAAACTCTCCGAACAGCGATATCAGCAGGCCGGCCAAACCCTGCCGGCGGGCCAGGCCAGCTTCGAGGCACTGGTCGACTACCTTGAATCCGCCGAACTGGATGAGACGGCGCTCCAGGCGTATGCGTCAGTGCTCAGCCCCGAGGAGCTGGCGGACAAACTCCCCACACTCGGTTACCGCGCCATGGTCGCCGCGCTGCCGGCAGAACCGGACCGGGTTTTGTGGTCGACGCGCAAGGGCTTCATGACCTACGCCGCACTGGAGGGGTTTTACCAACTGACCCGCGCCCGGCCCACAGAAAGCCAGGGACCGACGGACATTGTTTTCGATCCCTATTATTGCCTGCCACTCAGCGTCACCACGGCTGACGGATGCAGCACCCACGTAACCGAAGCCGACTACCGGTTCCTACTGCCCCGGCGCATCGTCGATCCGAACCGGAACATCCAGGAGGCTTGCTTTGACGGCTTTGGTGAACTGTTGGCCAGCAGCTTCCATGGTACTGAGCGCGGCGTCGAGGTCGGGTTCGACCCGATAGACGAGTACCAGCCGGTTGTCCGCTTGCCCGCCGAAGCCATTGCCGACCCCGACGCCGCCCTGCAAGGCGCAGCCAGCGCCTGCTTTCGCGATGCCTTCAGTTGGATGCAGCGCCGTGAGCCGGTCCACGCCGCCGTCTTGCAAGCCGACCGCTATCCACAACCGCCGGACAACCCCGGACGCAAGATCCGTATCGCCGTGCAGTGCTGGGATGGCTTTGGCCGCAGCCTGCAGAGCAAACAAAAGGTCGAGCCGGGCATGGCCTATCAGATCGCGGAGGACGGTAGCCTGGTGCTTGACGACGACCAACCGGTGAGCGCACCGGCCACCGAGCGTTGGCGGGTCAGTGAACGGGTCGAATACAACAACAAAGGGCTGGCGGTGCGGGTCTACCGGCCGTACTTCGCCGACGGCCATCGCTACATCAACGACGAATCGTTTCGCCGCTTCGGCCATTGCGACCAGCAGTTCTACGACCCACTCGGGCGCCCGACGCTGACGGTTACGGCGATGGGTTATTGGCGGCGTCAGCGGTATTTGGGGTGGTATGGCATTGCCGAGGATGAGAACGATACGTTGTTTGACAGAGGACTGGGCGATGAGTGAGGGTATTCATACCCACACACCGACACTGGCGGTCGTTGACCCCCGTGGGCTGGCAGTTCGGGCGGTTGCTTATTGTCGTTCCGTCGAGACGGCACGGCCCGAAGAACGGGTCAACCGCAGTGCCTATGACGCAATGGGGCGCCTGATCGAGCAGTGGGATCCCAGGCTGTGGGCACTCCGAGCAGAAGATGCCGCCACACCGGCTAACCTGATCAATCGCTATTCACTGTCCGGGAAAGTGTTGGGTTCGATCAGTGTCGATGCGGGTGAGCGAATCAGTTTGTTCGGTGATGGGGATCAACTCATTCAAACGTGGGACAGTCGCGGTAGTGAGCGGCGGGTCGAATACGACGCTCTGTTGCGGCCGGTGGCGATCTTCGAGCAGGCTGAGAGCGAAGTCGCCCGCTGCACCGAACGGTATGAATACGCGGATGCCAGTGCCGATTTCGCCACCCACAATCAATGCGGGCAAGTGATCCGACACGATGATCCTGCGGGCACCCAGACGTTGGACGAGTATGCGCTGAGCGGGGGCGTGCTCAAGCAGACCCGGCGCTTTTTGCGCTCGCTGGAAATGCCGGATTGGCCGCATGGGTTGCCGGAGCGCGATGTACTGCTGGAACCTTCGGAGCAGGCGGCGACCAGCACAACCCGCTTCAACCCGCTGGGCGATGTGCTGGAACAGGTGGATGCCAAGGGCAATCGGCAACTGTTCGATTACACCGTTGATGGCCTGTTGCTCGCGAGCCATCTGCAACTGAGCGGTCAGGCCGCGTCCCAGACACTGGTCAGTGATATCGCCTACAACGCCTACAGTCAGGTCGAACAGGAAACGGCCGGTAACGGCGTTGTCAGCACCCTCACCTACCGGGCCGAGGACGGACGTCTCCTGCGGCTGTATGCCGAGCGCGACGCCGATACCCCTCTGCAGGATCTTCGCTATGCCTACGACCCGGTGGGCAATATGCTGAGTATCGAAGATGCAGCCCTGCCCATTCGCTACTTCGCCAACCAGCGGGTGGAACCGATCAACCGTTATGACCATGACACCCTCTATCAGTTGATCAAGGCGACCGGCTGGGAAACCGGGAGCGTCAGCCGAGGGCCGCAATTCGACCGCTTCCCAGATCCGGGCGCAGTTGCCAACTATCAGCAAACTTACCATTACGACGCAGGTGGCAACCTGCTGGAACTGGTCCACATCGGCCCGCAAAGCCATAGCCGCAAACTGACGGCCGCCCGCTACAGCAACCGTTGCCTGCCTGACCTGGATGACCGGCCACCGACCGAAGAGGAAATTGCCACCGCGTTCGATGGCAACGGCAACCTGCTGGAACTGCAACCGGGGCAAGTCATGAGTTGGGACCTGCGCAATCAGTTGCGCGAGGTGCGCCCGGTCGAACGTGAAAGCGGTGACGATGATCGCGAACTGTATTTCTACGGCGGCGATGGAATGCGGCGACGCAAAGTCCGCTGCAGCCAAACCAATGCCCGTACGCTGATCACGGAGGTCCGCTATTTGCCAGGCCTGGAAATCCGCACCCGTGAAGGTACGGGCGAAGTGTTGCAGGTGATCTGCGTGCAGGCCGGACGCAGTGTCATGCAGGTGCTGCACTGGGAAACCGCTCCACCCTTCGGCATGAGCAACGATCAGTATCGCTACAACCTGACCGACCATCTGGGCTCCAGCAGCCTGGAGTTGGACAGCGATGCCGACGTGATCAGCAGGGAAATCTATCATCCCTATGGCGGTACGGCCTGGTTTGCCGGGCGAAGTGAGATAGAGGCCAGTTACAAGACGGTGCGTTATTCAGGGAAAGAGCGGGATGCGACGGGGCTTTATTATTATGGGTTCAGGTATTACGCGAGTTGGTTGCAACGGTGGATAAACCCAGATCCGCTGGGGAGTGTGGACGGTTTGAATTTATTTTGTTTTGTCTCGAATTCACCCGTGAGCTTTATTGATCAGCAAGGGGGCGTGAAATTTCCAGCAGCGTTGATATCTTCGGATTCAATTCGAGATCTTGTTAATGAAGGCCGGTATCCCGAGGCTCTGTCCAGAGCTCGCGCTGAATCTGTCCCTGATGCTGCGGTTGTCAATGCGTGGGTTCATTCTCTTATCCCCGTGGTTGATATGACGTCTATGACCGTGTTCCAGTCCAGGGGCAATAATACAATTTATCAGGCTGACTCAGACGTGGAAGGGGTGCGGTTTTTCATCAAGAAAATGCAATCGCCAAAAGAATCCCAAAGTGAGGCGTTTGCTTATGAGGTGAGCGAGAGGCTTGGCTTTCATTTTGTACCACCCACCCAGTCCAAAGCGAAGTCTATGATTCAACAGAGAGTCATGAATATCAAAACAAATACTCAAGAACGGAAGATGCTGCCTGAGGCGGCTAAGCTTTTCTATTTCCTGATCAATGAATTTGATGATAATTCGGGAAACCAACTATGGGACGCTCATGAAAATGTTTATTTGATTGATCATGAGGCCGCATTTTCTGAGCAAAAAAACGCGGCATTCAACCTACGGACCATCAATCTGGCAAACATTTTCGATGCGGAGCGCTGGGAGAAATTTAATAGCGTCAGCGTTAAGGAGTGGAAAAGCTTGATTGCTGAGAAATACTCAACCTTGTCAAAGGGTGAGGCTAACGCTTTTCTGCGAAGGATTGCAGACACGCAAGCGGCGGTACAGCGAAAAATTGACCGTGGTGAGTTGAGTTTTGGAATAAAACGCAATTTTCTACAGCGAACGTTTGGAAGCAAAGCCGCATAGTGCGCGAGATAAGTTATACCGAACGGTCTATAGCCTTTGCGAGCGATGAACCCACCGCGCCGCCAGCGCCTTGGCCTGACTCGCCACATCCCCCGCAGCGGCGGGCCCACGGCGAAAAGGCGTTCGGCGGGCTCGCCTCGGGGCGATTGGACTGGTCTCTGGCATTACCCAGGATAATTTGCAAACCGGGGGTCAATTTTGATGTCTACGTGGGCAAGGACGCTTTCTAATGGCCCGCCGCAATCTATCTGATTCCGTCGATGTCGCCTGGCTCTACTCCGATCCCCAGTCAGCGCATGACCAAGCGTCTCACCGGCCAGCGCGAGATATCACGTCTTGTAAAAGATGTTCAGTCTACGCCATTAATGGCTCGTCAATCCGGCCCGGTAAATACCAGTCCGGCAATATCGAACAGGTCAATTTCAAGCCGAAATAACCGCTTTTGCCCAAGTCGCAAGTGATCGACCAATGTACGGACTGGCCTTCCACAAGCGGCTGTGGCGTTCCCAGCGGTGGAACAAACTTCAGGCCAAGCGCTTCGGCCTCCGACTGGTTTTCGAGCAAAACGCTGGTTCCCATCAACGGGCTGGCGCTTTTGACGTCAAGCGCCAGGGTGTAGGACGTACCGCCCAACAACGCGAGCTCACCCTTGGCCAGATCAACCTTTTCTCCTTCCAGATAAAGCTCGCACACCTGTGCCCAGGCATCGTCCTGCCATGCGGTTACCTCAAACGGCTGGGTTATTTCTATGCCCTGATTCTCGCTGGTCAAATCGGCCAGGACGGTATGTTCTCCCGCAGTGCCTGGCGTGTAGAGATAGTGGGCCCAGCCATCCGGGCCGGTAATGCTCATCGCCAGAATGGCCTGCTCACCCATAACGCGCCACTCCACCTCTACCCCATCGACCGCCTCCCCGGTAACACCGGACACGGCCTGAACCCGCAACAGCACGCTCTCGTGGTTGCTCAGCACCGGCTGAGCGAGCACCGGGCCGGCGTCGCCGATGCCGTATCGGGCATCGACCACTTCAAATGTGCGCGGCTCGCTCCAGGAGGAACTGTCGCCGTCGTCGGTCTGCTGCACCTGAATGGTGTATTGGCCCACGTCCCATGGCTCCTGGGCGGCCCAGCGCCAGGACGTGACACCATTGAGGGTGTCAATCAGGTTCTCGGGGTCATCCTCATGGCGCAGCAGTATCTGCCCCCGGGTTTCACCCTGGCCTCTGATCGTGGGTTTGCGCGGGTTGAAACTGCCCGGCGTGGGTGCATCAATCTGCGGTGTTTGCGGCGGTTCTTTTACCGTGAAGCGATGAGGCTCACTCCAGTCCGACTCGGGGCCATGTTCCTTCTGTTTGACCTCAAGGGCATTCGCTCCAGGCACCAAGGGCGTCGTGACCACGAACTCGAACACGCCCTCAGCGCTCGCCGTGTCCGAATGTAATGTCTGCCCACCCTCATGCCGCACTGTCATCAGCGCCAAGGACCGACCGGTAACCCTGATAAGCGGGCGCGTTGAGGTTTTGGCCCCTGGTTGCGGCAGTTCGAAGTGGGGCGCTTCAGGCTGATCCCCCACTTCTACGTCGAAGAGGCATTCGTCGCTGGGATCGGACGCCACATCGTTCACGGTCTGTACGGCCTTGACCCGGTGGGGCCCTGGTGTCCAGTCAGGCGTCGGCGTGAAGAGACTGGTATGGCCGGTGGTGGCGAAGGTGCCGGCTATTTCGGCGCCTGCCTCAGTGAGCATCTGCAGAGTGACGGTGCCGGAATAGACGCCGGTGATGGTCAGCACCTGGGTGGCTGGGGTCGGGTTGGGTGGCGCGGTGATCGCAGGCTTCGGTGGTTTGACCGTAAAGGTTTTATTATCTGACCAGTCTGAACCCTGCCCGGTGACCGGCCCAGTCTGTTTTGCCGTGATGGTGTAAGTGTCGGGTACCCACGGTGCGTCGGCGGGAGCCGACCAGGTGCCGTCTGGTTGCACGGTCGCGGTCAACTTATTACCACCGGCTCCTCCAGGAAACCGGATTTCAACGGTGGCGCCCTCAAGCCCGCCTGTTCCACTGGCGGTGGGTCTGCCGTCGGGAGAGACGGTTACGTCAGAGATGACCGGCTTGAACAGCACCGCAAAGTTGATAACGTCTGCCCAGTCGGATGTCATACCGTTCAGGGTCTGCGACGCTGCCATGGTGAAGGGGTCGGCCATTGGCAAGGGTTGTGTCAGCGTGGCCGTCCACGTGCTATCGGTCTTAACGGTATCGGTCCCGATGATCACACCACCGACACCGTGCTCATAGAGTTTGACCGTGGCGCCGGTGACACCTGTTCCGCTTATTGTTGGTTTATCTGTCCTCACAACCATAGGATTGGTCATCGCCGGCTTTGGCGGCTTCACTGCCAGGGTAGCCAGATCGCTGGGATCGGACTCCACACCGTTTACGGTCTGCACGACCTTGACCTTTTGGGTGCCCACTGCCCAATTTGTCGTCGGCGTGAAGGTGCGGCTGGTCCCGCTGGTGCTGAAGGTGCCGGGTATCTCGGCGCCTGCCTCGGTGAGCATCTGCAGGGTGACGGTGCCGGAATAAATGTTGGTGATGGTCAGCACCTGATTGGTTGGAACCGGGGTGGGCAGAGCGGTGATCGCCGGCTTCGGTGGTTTGACCGTAAAGGTTTTGTTATCTGACCAGTCTGAACTCTGCTGGGTGACCCGCCCAATCTGTTTGGCCGTGATGGTGTGGGTATTGGGGGGCCAGGGATCGTCGGCAAGAACCGACCAACTGCCGTTTGGTTGAACGGTCGCCGTTAACTGAGTACCGTCGGCTCCTCCTTGAAACCGGATGTCAATGGTGGCGCCCTCAAGCCCACCTGTTCCGCTGACGGTGGGTCTGCCGTCAGGAGAAATGGATACGTCAGAGATGACCGGCTTGAACAGGACCGCGAAGGGTGTGGGGGCCGTCCATTCGGATTTCATACCGTTCAAGGTCTGCGCAGCGGTCATTGTAAAGGGATCGGCCATCCGCAGCGGCTGTGTCAGCGTGACTGCCCACGTGTTATCGGTCTTCACGGTGTCGGTCCCGAGAATCACAGCAGGGACATTGTGCTCATAGAGTTGGACCGTGGCGCCGGCGACACCTGTTCCGCTTATTGTTGGTTTATCTGTCTTTACAACCAGAGGATTGGTTATCACCGGCTTCGGCGGCCTCACCGCCAGGGTAACCAGATCGCTGGGATCGGACTCCACACCGTTTACGGTCTGGACGACCTTGACCTTTTGGGTGCCCACTGCCCAGTTTGTCGTCGGCGTGAAGGTGCGGCTAGTCCCGCTGGCGCTGAAGGTGCCGGGGATCTCTGCGCCTGCTTCGGTGAGCATCTTCAGGGTGACGGTGCCGGAGAGGACGCCGGTGATGGTCAGCACCTGGTTGGCTGCGGCCGGGTTGGGTGGCGCGGTGATTGCCGGCTTCGATGGTTTCACCGCCAGGGTAGTCAGATTGCTGGGATCGGACGACACACCGTTCACGGTCTGGACGACCTTGACCTTTTGAGTGCCCACTGCCCAGTTTGTCGTCGGCGTGAAGGTGCGGCTAGTCCCGCTGGCGCTGAAGGTGCCGGGGATCTCTGCGCCTGCTTCGGTGAGCATCTTCAGGGTGACGGTGCCGGAGAGGACGCCGGTGATGGTCAGCACCTGGTTGGCTGCGGCCGGGTTGGGTGGCGCGGTGATCGCAGGCTTTGGAGGCTTGATCGTAAAGGTTTTGCCATCTGCCCAGTCTGAACTCTGTTGTGTGACCTTCCCAATCTGTCTAGCCGTAATGCTGTATGTGCCCGGGGGCCACGCTGCGTTGGCAGCAACCGACCAGTTGCCAAGCGAATTAACGGTAGTCCTCAACTGAGCACCGCCTCCTCCTCCTTGATGCCAGATTTCAAGTGTGGCGTCTTTAAGCCCCCCTGTTCCCCTGACGGTGGGTTTGCCGTCGGAGGAAACGGTTACGGCAGAAATGACCGGCTTGAACAGCACCGCGAAGGGGGTGGGGACCGCCCAGTTGGATGTCACACCGTTCACAGTCTGCGAAGCGGTCATTGTGAAGGGGTCGGCCATCCACAACGGCTCTGTCAGCCGGGCCGCCCACTGATTGCCCAGAACGGCTCCTGTCCCGAAGAGTATGGTTCCGGCCCCGGCCTGATACAGTTTGACAGAGGCAAGGTTGGCACCTGTTCCGCGCAGTGTTGGTAGCGCTGTCCATATCACCCCTGGGTTGGTAATCGTAGGGGGAGCGAGGGAAAATTCCAATGTCCATATTACCGACGCCCAAGGATCAGGGAGGTTAGCTAGATCGAATATATATTCAAATATTATAATCGCTGTCCTGGAGTTGCTAAATACAGCTCCGCCTGCACTAATTGGATGCCACTTACCGTCTTGAATGGCATTGTCATTACTAATCTCTTCCCCTCCCCAAAAAGTACTCGAGGCAAACCCAAAGATAATGTTTCCGCTCGTTCTTCCAATGTTTTTGACTCTGTATTGTAATGTATTGCAATAAAATACGGTGCCGGGCCCGTTCCATGAGTACTCCACTTCAAGGTTTGCCCAGAGACCGAGAAGTCGGTGCTCTACGTCCATTACCACTTTTGTAAGTGGATATATACCTTCTTCTTCAGGATCGAAAATAATAGGAATATCTGTCGGTGCTTCAATAAATCCTTTTTTTTTGAAGACGTTGGGAGCCGGTGTGTCTTCCGGTACTTCGCCATATTCATATTTTTTAACGAAATCATCAGTGGCCATTACCGGCTCCTTAATTTTTTGTCGGGATAGCGGTAGTCGGCGGTCTCGCCAAAAGATCTGCCAGTTCGCTCCGCCTGTCATGTCGCTGATCATTCAGTACCGGACATGTTGCTCATGGCCTGCGAGGCCGTCCACTGTCAAAAATTACAGTTTTTTAGAGAGATTCCTAATACAGACGGGCACTTTAAGTTATAAGCGCTAAATGAGCGTGGAGGTCGGTGGTTATACCCTGAATAACGCTCCTCTATGCAGAATCCCTCTAAAGCACTGTCATTTTCTACAGTAGACGCCCCAGCAAGTCGCGAACACCATCCTCAACAACGAACGCTGCCATTCACTGGCTTGCCTGGATACTCCGTTACCCCCCGCCCCAATGAGGCAGGAGACGCGTCGATATGGAAAACAACTCGCTGATGAACGCGCTTGTCCAGGCCGACGACTCACCGAAAAAAAAACGCGTCGATTTCGCGACAGCCATGCAGAAAATGGGCTTCACCTCGGTCTTCGACATCGTTCGCCTGCCCAAACCGGCGTTCGCCAGGCAGCTTGCCAGGCACAGCGATGCCGACGCCGGGCTGGCGTACGACAATGCCATGGGATACGCGGCGCTGATTGCGCGCCTGTACCGTGAGTACAAGACCTCATCCGGTACTTTCCAGCCATTGGCCGAGCGTAGCGGTATTCGGGCTCTGGTTCCGCTGGGGCCCACTTATCCTAATTTGTTCGAGGAAAACTGGGACGAGTTCTGCGAGGTCGGGGCCATTGCCGCCATTGATTCGCCAGTGGCTTACCTGAGCGCGTTACGGGTATTTATCCAGCAACTGGAGGCTACCAGTCCGGCCTCCGAACGGATCCTGCTGGACAGGCGTCGCCCCGACCTGAAGGAACTTTTGATCACCCAGGAAAGCACCTTCACGCCTAGGCCGATGCTGGAAATCGTCAACGCTGTGCTGGGCAGTCACCTTCACTCATACCTGGACGGCCTACCGGCAGACAAAACCAAGCCCATTCAGCAGGTGCTGGCCGAACGCCGCTTTCCCTTCGAACTGCCCTACAATTTCTACCATCATCAATGCCAACTGGGTCTATCCGAAAACAAACCCAGGCTGGGGGAACTGAATTACCAGGCCAGTCTGTTGTTGCCCATCGGACAGAATGCCACCAACCCGTATGGCGAAGTGCAAACGCCGGTGCTGCAAGCGCAGCGGCTATTGTCAGGGCTGAGCCCACAGCAGCAGGCGCTATTGGTCGAGCCCTCGGTATTCAGCAACTTTTACCTGACGCGAGGTGATTTGACAGAGGGCTGGAAAAGCCCGGGCAGCACTTACCTCTGCCCCCACACGCCGTTGGGGACCTGCTTTCTACTACCGCTGGAGCAAGCGGATGTCGGCATTGTTGAGCCGGTGGCAAATATCCCCCAAGCAAGCACCAGTAGCGGGAAAAACCTTGCCCCTGTGACCTTTCGCAAGCCGGCGCAAACCCAAGTCGTGACGTTGGCGCTGAACTCCTCCGCGCCTGGCAGCGGCGGTAGGTGGTTTCTTAATTATGTCCACAACGCAGGAGCGGCAACCCACGTTTCATTCATCAAGTCCGATGCGCCGCTCGCGGAGCCAGTGGAGGGTGAGACGGGCTACACCGCCACATTCGATCTGATCACCGCCGCCGGTCCTGTTGCCGAACCCGTGAACCTGGCCAAGCAATCTTTCACCCTTACGTTGGACGAGCAGTACGCCCTGACCACAGTGGAGCAAGCCTTCTTCAAACAGTCCTATGGTTTCGCTGTATCAGAGGACTCGACCCTGTCGCACATGACTGATCTGAACGACTTCATGCAACGCACCGGCCTCAATGCCGAGCAGGTGGAAATGCTCCTTTGTCAGCGCAGGTATGCGGTGCGATTGTCACCGAACTGCCCGAGCAAAAACTTGCAAAACGCCGGTGTTGCGATCCCGGACATTACCGGCAAAGTTTCGCCGTTCCCCCATGCGTCCCAGTACGGCGCCTGCTACGTCAACGGCACTGGCGCCGCCAGGGAGTGGTATGCCGTCGACAACCCTCCCGAGCCTGAGTCGATCATCCGTGATCAGTTCGATAATTCCATGGGCCTGGAGCAAGAGACCTTGGGCGATACAAAATACTGGTGCCTGACCAAAACTTCGCTCAATCGCCTTGATCGCCTGCAACGGATGATCCGGCTGCAACGCTGGAGCGAGATTCCCTTCCCGAAACTGGACACCCTGATCCTCTGCGCGATCCGGGCCGAGGGCGACACCAACCTGGGGATGGAACTCAACGAAAACTCCCTGCGCGCCCTGGGGGTTTATCGCCACTTGAACCAGCATTACGGCATTGATCCCCGGGAGTTCGCCGCACTGATGCACGACCTCACGCCCTATGCCAGCGGCAAGGACGAGGTGCCGCTGTTCGACCAGGTGTTCAACCGGTTGCAGTTGTTCGACACGCCGCTGATCCTTGATCAAACATCTCTCGATTTGAGTAGCGCGACGCCTGCCACTCAGAAAACCCTGCTGCAACTGTGTGCCGGCCTGGGTGTACAGCCGACCGAGGACGGCTTGCTGTTGATCGCCGGGCAGACCCAGCGATACCTGGGGGGGCTCAAGCGTGACTTGCCCACCGTCTCGTCACTCTATCGCCAGGCCCGGATCGCCCGGTTGTTCGGTTATTCGGTGGCCGATCTGCTGACGTTGACAGGACTGCTCGGCGGTCAACGCTACAAAACGGCACTGGCCAGCGGTCGCCTGAGCCCACGAACAGCCGCTGGCGTACCCGATGTCCTCGATGTACTGATGCAACTGGACTGGGCCGTCCGTTGGCTCAAGGACAGTCAACAGACGGTGGCGCAATTGCAGCAGCGATTGGGGCCAAACGTGCCCCTTGCGGTTGGCGGCGACCCCGAGGCTGATCAGCGAGTAAGGGCGTTTGAGTTCGCGCCGCTGTCCGATGACCTGCTCCAGCGTCTGCTGAAATTGCACGAAGATGCCGAGCTGAGTGTGGTGACCCAGGAGCAGGTCTCCGCGCTGGGCCTGCCCACCCATGATGAGCAGCCCACACCGATTGAACTCGACTGGTTTGAGTTATTGGTCAACGCCTCGCTGCTGGATGAGAACGGCTTGCTGCCTGGGCTCGATCGTCCGTTGAGCCTGGTCGATGACCCGGTCACCTGGCTCACGACCGACGTCGACGACTTGCTCGCAGCTTTGACCCTGAGCGCGGCGGTTAAACAAACCTGCGCGCAGAAGCTCGTGGAATTATTGCTGGGGGCCTGCAACCGGCAAATCCAGTTGCTCGAAGGACTTTTCCAGGAAACGGCGAAGCTGCCTCCGGATCGTTGCGTCGCGGTTATTCACTGGGCCCATTCCTCGGTCTACAGCCTGCTCGTCGCGGCACTCGAAAATGGCACGAGCCCTGAAATGGTCGGGCATTTCCAGCGCCTGTTGCAGCATGCCGAGATCGTCGTGCAACTACGGTTGAGTAACAGCGCCTTGCGCGTGTTTCTGGTCAATCCGGCCTGGTTGGTTGGCGATCAATACCCAGTGAGCAACAGTGAGCCCTCGCTCGCCGAGCTCTATCTGTTTGAACGCTTCAGCCATTGGTTCCAGGCCCAGAGCCAATCGGAAGACAGCCTGCTGAGCTACTTCAGCCTCGCCAACCCGGCCCCGCCCAAACTGAAAAACAAGGCACTGCGCCAGAGGGTCAGCGAGACGGCCAACAGCGCCTTGGCCCGGCTGCTGGAGTGGCCGGAAGCAGAGATTACCGTCCTGACCGACCTCCTGACCGACAAACGTGCCCGGTCAATGGCGCAGGTGGACTGGGTGCGCCGTTGCCTGGTGAGCTGCCAGGCCAGCGGGCTATCGGCCAAAGCGCTGCTGCAAGCCACGGCGTTGAATGAACAAAGCAGCCTGGAGACGTGGAAAGCCGTCGGTGATGCGGTCATGGCTGCCAGCTCCGTCTCTGATTCATCAGGTGCCCGTGTTGTTTGAGGAACGATCATGACGACTGCCTTCGATGCTCCACTGAACGAGTCCTTTCGTGACGCGATGCTCGCGCTGTATTTGCATGAGGCGGTGCCCAACGATGAGTACCTGATCGAGCAGGGACTGGCCGACCGGATCAAGACCGCCGAGGACCTGTATGAGTTCTGGTTGCTGGATGTACTGGTCAGCCAGGATGTGCCGACCAGCCCGGTGGCCTGTGCCATTGCCAGCCTGCAGCAACTGGTCAACGGGATGATGCTGAACATGGAGCCCGGATACAGCGACGACAGCTTCACGGTCGGGCAGACCGAGGCCTGGCGCGCTGGTCTGAACCGCTACCCGATCTGGGCGGCTATCCAGCAGTTGCATCATTTCCCGGACATCTATCTGGACCCGACCCTGCGCCTGACCAAGACCGACAGTTTCGAGCAACTGGAAAACGACATCAACCAGGCGCAGATCCAACCCGACACGGTGCAATCGGCAGTGTTGGCCTACCTGGCACGTTTCGAGGAAATCGCTAATCTGAAGGTCTGCAATGGCTATATCGACGGCGAAGACTTTGCCAACAGCACTTATTATTTCATCGGTAAATCCCCCGCCGAAAACGTTTATTACTGGCGCTCGCTGGATATGTCCCAACGCCCGGTGAGGCAGCCAGGTGTTGTTCCTGAAAAATACGACAAGCCCCTGCCCAATGCCTGGACGGATTGGAAAAAAGCCAATGTACCAATTTCCGAAAAGGCCCTGGAACACACGATCCGGCCATGTTGGTTCAATAACCGCCTGTTTGTGAGCTGGGCCGAGGTGGAGTACCAGGATCCGGATGTGATTGCGCCTGAAGGGAAAGCCGATATGGCGGTCAAGATTCGGCCACGGTTCTGTTTGTACGTCAGCTATAAGAAATACGATGACAACTGGAGCGCGCCGCGGGTCTATATCGACAGTTATTGCCAAACGCCCGCTCTGATCGCCAGGACGCCGGAAGAAATCGAAAGCGAAACCCAGACCATCGCGGTGTATGACCACTCGACGTCACCTGAAAGCATGGTGCTTATGTTGTTTTCGAACTACCAACCCGATGACACGGATTCTACAGGCGACAAGGACACGTACGATTTTCTCAGAACCGTGCGAATCGACAAAAACTTCAATGTGACGCCGTTGTTCCCTTCATTCGGGGTTGTGCCTAACGTCAAACCGGGCTTGATGTCACTGGCGCAAGAAAGTGGGGACGATAGCAAAGCGCATGTGCTGTATATCGGACATCTCTTTGCCAATGCCAGCCCGAATGTGCGCCAATTTCAATATTGGCTTCCTTCCGGCACCCTTCAGTTCGGCGCGGTAACGCCTTATACCCCAGGAGAAGAAAAAGACACTTGGGATTTTGGTGGCTGGCAATCGAGGATCAAGGAAAGCCGGAAAGATATCGATGTCACCTACAATCGGAGCAGTTCCAATATAGAACTGACGGTCAGGCTGACGGAAAGTTTTAAGGGGGTCAATACGGTTGTCGTGTCCTTTCGCGAAAAGAAAGGAAGGGGCGAGCTTTTAAGACTTACGTTGGTGTATAGCGAGTCGGATCAGTCGCCACGTGGGACGCTTGCACTGCTTGACGGATCTACCCTGGAAGCCATCGGGACCGATTTCATGGCGGCGGTGCCGACCACTTATGAGTTTGACTTCAAGGACGGAAGGCACATCGGGTTCATTTGCGACACCGATCTAGATAATCACTTTACAGCCCCCTCCATACCACAGGGTGGTTCCGCTCCCCTGGCGGGGAAACGGCTATCCTGGCCATTCTTCAACAAGTCTATTCTTGGATTCAACCATTTCGATTTCTCAATGTTGCACACGGATTTCTATTTATGGAAAACGACCGGGGGCTCTGATGAGAGACTGAAACTTAACTACACATCCAGAGGGGCAGTCTGGCCATACGGCTTCCAACTGTTCATCGCACACCCGATCGACGTCCAGTCCGACGAACTACCTGAAACATTCGCAGGAATGCGCGCACTGTATAACACCGGCACCGTCTACAGCTTGCCCAAGGATTCCACACTCACCTACTCATTCTCGATCGACCAAACTACCCACCAACCTGATGGCTGGCCGGTGGATTGGCCTGCTGGCCCGGAAAATCTCGAGATTGCGCTCATTTACGGTGTGTTGGTCTTTGATGGGCGTTCCTCTCCTTGGACCCTCAAAGGCGGAGCGCTCAACGCCTTGACTATCGGTTGGGGAGAAGCGGTTGAAGCAGAGCCACAAGTTGCTCCGAGTATCAATAACCTGGATGACAGCCCTTCGCTGGGTAACGCGCAATTTATTGACTTCACGGGTTCAAGCATCGCCATGAGCGATGGGCTGGAATCACCGGCGGTAAGTCGGGCCCCTATTCGCATGAACACTGTCTTCGCCAGGGAGCTGATCCAACTCGCGGAGACAGGCATGGAGCCTCTACTGAGGTGGGAAACCCAGACGCACCGGATAGAGCCGCCGATTCCCAACGATCTTGGCAGCGAGCCGATGGACTTCGCGGGCGCGTACTACCTGTATTTCCTCGAACTGTTCCTTTACCTGCCATGGCTGGTAGCTCACCGCTTGAACGAAGAACAACAGTACGACGAGGCCAAACATTGGCTGTCTTATGTGTTTGACCCCATGCGCCAGAGTGTCGACCCGGGACATCCCGGCTATTGGCAGGCAGTGCCGTTGGAGACCCCCGTATGGCCCGCCCCGGCAGATCCCAGCCAGGCGATTCTTTACCCGGACGATCCACACCAGATTGCCCTGGGTTTCCCGGTGCACTTTCGCAAAGCCCTGTACGGACTTTACATCGATATCGAAGGTAACCAGGCCGACCAGGCTTATCGAGAGTTGACGCCGGACGGGCTGGCGGACGCCAAACTGCGTTATGTGCATATCCTGGATTTATTGGGTAAGCGGCCAGATATCCGGCAGGCGGACGATTGGCAACCGATCACGCTGGACACCTTGAGTGGCGCGACGAATGCGGCGTTGCGTGGGTTCGAACAACAATTGGTCGAGACCCGGCGTCGCCTCCGGGACGATCCACCCTTGCGCATTGGCAAGACCCCGGCCTGGGAGGTCGCCCCGCTGCTGTGCTTGCGGCCCTATGCCGAGGACTCGTCCTTGTCGAGTGCCGATAACCCTTACTTGCGCCGGCCCTTCAACCCCGAACTGATCCAGCGCTGGGAACGGGCCGAAAGCCGCCTGTACAACCTGCGGCATAACCTCGACATGGGCGGTAATGCCTTGAACCTGTCGTTGTTCGCCGCGCCACTGGACCCGCGCGCTTTGCTGACTGCCTGGGGCCAGGGGCTGTCCGGCGCGGCATTTGACCGTCTGCTGAGTCCGCAAATTCCCCATTACCGCTTTAATTTCATGTTCGTCCTTGCGCAGAATGCGGTGGAGAGCGTGATCCAGTTCGGCTCGACGTTGCTGTCGTTGATTGAGCGCAAGGAGCAGGCGCAATACCTGGAGTTGCAACAGCAACAGGCGTGGAATCTGGCAAAGGTGGCCTTGGACATACAAATCCAGGCCGGGAAGATCGATGAGGCGAACAAGAAGGCGTTGCTGGCCAGCCAGGCCGTTATCGCAGGGCGGGTCAGTTATTACGAAAAGTTGCTGAATGATGGCGTGAGCGGCAGGGAAATAGCCGCCGGAGCGGCTTTCTATCTGGGTGGATTGGCCCAGACCGGGGCCTCTATTGTCCAGATGACGGCAGAAAACCTGAAAGGGGCACCGAACATTGTCGGCTTGGCAGTCGGTGGCCAACGCCTCGAGGCTCCGGCTTATGCCGTCGTGGCCGGGCTTCAGGCAGCGTCGACAGCGCTCTATACCGATGGTCAGCTCATGGACCGTATCGAAAGCTACCGCCGCCGCGCTCAGGAATGGACCCAGGCCCGCGACCAGGCAAAGCTCGAAGCCGAGCAGATCAAGGCGCAACTGGCCATGTTTGACGCGCAACACACCGCGACCCAACTGCAACTGCGCCAGGCGCAAACCGCGTTGGACCAGGCCAAGGCCACCCATGACTTTCTGTTGAGCAGCAATCGCTTCAGCAAGTCCCAGACCTATGACTGGCTCAATAGCAAGTTCGCCAGTTTCTATTACAGCGCTTACAACACGGCACAGTCATTGTGTCAGGCGGCCGAATCCTGCTGGCAGTACGAAATGGGCGATTTCACTCGCAGCTATATCCGTCCCGGCGCGTGGAACTCTACTTACCGTGGCCTGGGTGCCGGGGAAGAGCTGAAAATGAGCCTGCTGCAGATGCACCGTGAGTACCTGCAAAACAATAAGCGGGAGCTGGAGATTCGAAAAACCGTGTCGCTGAAGGAGCTGAAGGCCAAGGACCCGAGTTCGACGATCAACAAGACCTGGGAGGAAATCAAAGACGCGCTGAAGGCCAATGGCACCTGTGATTTCGAACTGACGCAAAAGATGTTCGACGACGATTACGCGGGACAGAATCATTACCTGCGACGGATCAAGACCCTCAGCGTGTCCCTGCCTGTCACGGTGGGACCCTATACGGATATCTGCGCCATTATGAACCAGAGCTATAGCAAGGTTGAAATGGCGCCCTCCGTTGGCAACGCCAAGGAAAACCTGCGGGCTCATCAGCAAATCGCGCTTTCACATGGGGTTGATGACAACGGTCAGTTCCAGCTCAACTTTCAGGATGAACGCTACCTGCCGTTCGAGTACACCGGGGCCGTTTCCCGTTGGAGCCTGACCTTCCCCAACCCTGACGCCCAGGAGGCCATGCTTGAGTCCCTCACCGACATCATTATTCATCTCTCCTACACCGCCAGACGTAGCGAAGGCTCAGCGTGAACGAACCATTGAGAAGATCCGTGTCGTGAAAATAGGCATCAACCATTTATCGGCGCTGTCATTTCTGACAGTAGTCGTTAGCGTGAGTCAGGCAGTTACTGGATTGACGCCATTGTGCGACGAGCCTGCGCCATGCCGAGATTGACCGGCGATATTCATACTCACACACCGATACTGGCGGTCGTTGACCCCCGTGGGCTGGCGGTGCGGGCGGTTGCTTATTGCCGTTCCGTCGAAGAGGCGGAACCTGAAGAACGGATCAACCGCAGTGCCTATGACGCCATGGGGCGCCTGATCGAGCAGTGGGATCCCAGGCTGTGGGCACTCAGAGCAGAAGATGCCGCGACACCGGCTAACCTGATCAATCGCTATTCACTGTCCGGGAAGGTATTGGGTTCGATCAGTGTCGATGCAGGTGAGCGAATCAGCCTGTTCGGCGATGGCGATCAACCGGTCCAAACCTGGGACAGCCGAGAGACTGAGCGACGGGTCGAATACGACGATCTGCTGCGTCCACTGGCCGTTTACGAACAGGGCAAAGGCCAAGCCTCGCGTTGCACCGAACGGTATGAATACGCTGATGCCAGTGCCGATTTCGCCGCTCACAACCAATGCGGGCAAGTGATCCGACACGATGATCCTGCGGGCACCCAGAAGTTGGACGAGTATGCGCTGAGCGGGGGCGTGCTCAAGCAGACCCGGCGCTTTTTGCGCTCGCTGGAAATGCCGGATTGGCCGCATGGGTTGCCGGAGCGCGATGTACTGCTGGAACCTTCGGAGCAGGCGGCGACCAGCACAACCCGCTTCAATCCGCTGGGCGATGTGCTGGAACAGGTGGATGCCAAGGGCAATCGGCAACTGTTCGATTACACCGTTGATGGTCAATTATTGGCGAGCCATTTGCACCTGAGCGGTCAGGCCGCGCCTCAAACCCTGGTGAATGCCATTACCTACAGCGCCTACGGCCAAGTTGAACAGGAAACCGCCGGCAACGGTGTGGTCAGTACGCTGACCTATCGTCCTGAAGACGGTCGCCTGACCCGACTTCAGGCTCGACATGGAGCCGAGGCGGCGCTGCAAGACCTGCATTACAACTATGACCCGGTGGGCAATGTGCTGAGTATCGAAGATGCAGCCCTGCCCATTCGCTACTTCGCCAACCAGCGAGTGGAACCGATCAACCGTTATGACCATGACACCCTCTATCAGTTGATCAAGGCGACCGGCTGGGAAGCCGGGAGCGTCAGCCGAGGGCCGCAATTCTACCGCTTCGCAGATCCTCGCGCAGTCGCCAACTATCAGCAAACTTACCATTACGACGCGGGTGGCAACTTGCTGGAACTGGTCCATGTCGGCCCGCAAAGCCACAGCCGCAAGCTGACGGCTGCGCGCTACAGCAACCGTTGCCTGCCCGACCTGAGGGACCGGCCACCGACCGAAGAGGACATTGCCGCCGCTTTTGACGGCAACGGCAATCTGCTGGAACTGCAACCGGGACAAGCCATGAGTTGGGACCTGCGCAATCAATTGCGCGAGGTGCGCCCGGTCGAACGGGAAGGCGGTGACGATGATCGCGAACTGTACTTCTACGGCGGCGATGGAATGCGGCGACGCAAAGTCCGCTGCAGCCAGACCAACGCCCGCTCGTTGATCACAGAGGTTCGCTATTTGCCAGGTCTGGAAATCCGTACTCGCGAAGGTACGGGCGAAGTGTTGCAAGTGATCTGCGTGCAGGCCGGACGCAGCGCCATGCAGGTGTTGCACTGGGAAACCGCACCGCCCTCCGGCATGAGCAACGATCAGTATCGCTACAGCCTGACCGACCATCTGGGTTCCAGCAGCTTGGAGTTGGACAGCGATGCCGAGGTGATCAGCAGGGAAATCTATCATCCCTATGGCGGTACGGCCTGGTTTGCCGGGCGAAGTGAGGTGGAAGCCAGTTATAAGACCGTGCGTTATTCGGGGAAAGAGCGGGATGCGACGGGGCTTTATTATTATGGGTTCAGGTATTACGCGAGTTGGTTGCAGCGGTGGATTAATCCGGATCCGGCTGGACCAATAGAGGGATTGAATTTTTTTAAAATGCTTAAAAACTCCCCCATTAACCATATAGATATAGAGGGAGGAAATAGTTATGACGTTATGAACGAACAAGAAGCATTGAGTGAGATTAACCTTGGGGCGCGGATCTTATCCCGCGGACTTGGAAATTTTCCAACTCACATTCAAAAAAAGGTCCAAGGTGCTATGGAACTCGGCCACGCCTGGCTGGATGAAACAATTGCAGACTTGAACTCGCAAGAAACCACTCTTTTTACAACCAAGGTGATGAAGTATAT
This sequence comes from Pseudomonas sp. RGM2987, assembly GCF_022952855.1. GTDB lineage: Bacteria > Pseudomonadota > Gammaproteobacteria > Pseudomonadales > Pseudomonadaceae > Aquipseudomonas. The sequence goes on from NZ_JALJDX010000212.1 coordinate 86,942, forward strand.
TTTTGGCTCAGACTATTCACTACCAGAAAACGACCCAGCAGGTTTAAAGGACCAGTTACTGGAAACCATGAAAGAACTGAAAACCTATATGAATCGATTAAGCACTGATGAAAACTGGAGGTTGTCGCTGACTGAGGTTGCCAGCCAAAGCTTTTCGGGAGTTACCGTTGATACGGCGGTTCAAGGCAACTCGATTTGGCTGAGTCGGTCGTATATCGAAAACACCCACCCTGTTGGGTTAGCATCGACCATCTTACATGAAGCAACTCATTCTATGAGATCATTTAGTGACCGTGATTTCATCGATGACTTTTGGTATGTAGGCAAAGAAGCACCGAAGGCCAGCGCCACACCTGATGAGATCGATAGTTATATCTTTCAATCCTTGAACTCATCTTTCTATCGCGTACGCAATGGATCGACTAATATTGAGCCTCCTTCCGAACTTAGCATGGGAGCGAGAACACGAGAAAATTATATACGACTAATTAACTCCGCCTTGAACGAAGTCGGCGAAAGACCCACATCAACCAGCGGTGAAAGGGCAAATATTTACCGAGAGGAAACCGGATTGCGCCAGTCCATTATCTTGCGAAACGCTGACTCCTTGACAACGATATTAAAAGTTCGGCACCGAACATAGACGCAGTAATACGTAGCAGAGGCTGTGAGTGGGGCTTACAACCCAACCAACCGCCCCGCCAACGCCTTGGCCTGACTCGCCACATCAGTCACAGCGGTACTTTCCCACCACATCCCCCGCAGCGGCGGACCCATGGCGAACAGCCGCTCGGCGGGTTCGCCTCGGGCGTTGAGTACCGCGCCGTCGGGCCTTGCGGCGATGCCCAGGGCCAGCGGGCCGGGTTGGATCATACCGCGAGCCAGCAGCTGCTGCGGCAACGGTCGCGCCACACGCCGCCAGTCATATTCGATGCCACTGGAGTTGATCAACGCAGCGCCCTGCACCACCGTTGTTCCAGCTTCGCCGCGCCGGCGGATGCGAATCCCCACCGTTCCTTCGGAACACGCCACCAACCCTTTGAACGACGCTGCTTGAATCCGCAACCGCCCTTCCTGGTGCAAACGTGCAACCAGTTCGGCGCTCAACGGCGGCGAGCGATGGTGATGGCTCTCCCACCATGGGCGGATATGCCGCACGAACTGCCGGCGCTGCACATCGCTGGCCTGGCTCCACAAGCGCCCGATATGGGCACGTACCGTGTCCAGCGGAGCCTGCCAATCGATGCCTTGAGCCTGGGCCTGACGGCATTGCTGGCGCAACGCGCGCATCAGTTGGCGTGGCGAACGCAGGCTGTGATCTTCGGCGAGGAAATCCACCCATGTGGGCGGTTGGCGGCGCACATGCGGCAACAGCCCATGGCGGGAAAATATTTCGATGGGACCACGGTGCCCGGCCTGTTCCAGGGACACCACGGCATCGACCATGGTCAGCCCCGAGCCGATGATCAGCACCGTGGACTGCGGATCGAGCTGGCGCATCGCAGCCACATCCCACGGGTCGAGGGCGGCTGCGTTCAAGCCGCTGGACTCGGTTTGCGGCGTCCGCGCAGCCGGGAACATGCCCGTCGCCAACACGGCGAAATGCCCGCGCAAGGCCTGGCCGTCAGCCAGGGTCAGCAACACCGCGCCATCGGAGAGTTGCAGATCCACCACCTCCCCACGCACGTGCTCGGCCACGGAGCCGTGCTGTGCGCCGACCGCCCGGGCCTCGTCCAGGCGCTGCTGCGCATACAGCCCGAATATTCCCCGCGGCGGAAACAGCTCGCTGACCGGCACGTGCTGCTGGTCCGACTCGGGCCAGCCGCCGGCCTCGATGAAGGCGGTGAGCCATTGGGTCAGGTCATCGGCATTGTCCGGGTCGACGCTCATCCGCGCCGCGTTGCCGTTCAACGTGTGGCCCAGCTCCACGGCGCTGTAGGCCTCGCCTCGGCCCAGTTCGCTGCGTGGCTCTATGATCAGCACCTTGCGCCGCCCCGGAAGACGCAGCAATTGCGCCGCCATCAGCGCACCGCTCAGGCCGCCGCCGATAATCAGGATATCCGCGTGTTGCTCCGGTGCTGTGTGCATACCGCTCCCCAAGGAATCAAATCACCACGTTGCGTACGAATCTCGCCGCCACCGGGCCGTCATTACGATAGGCGTGGGGCTGGTTGCTGGCGAACATGAAGAATTCACCGGCGCTGATCCGCCGCTCTTCATTGCCCAACAGCAGCGTCAGGCAGCCCTCGAAGACATACAGCTGTTCGCTCCAGCCATCGGCGTCAGGCTCAGAAGGATAATGCTCTCCCGGCTCCAGGCGCCATTCCCAGAGCTCGACTTCACGGCTGGCGGTGGCTTTAGCCAGCAACACCGCTTTACTCCCTGGGATCGCACCGGCCCAGGCCAGCTCGTTGATGCGGCTCGGGTCGCGAGCGTCAGGGGCCTGGATCAGGTCGCTGAAAGCCACGTCCAAGGCTTCGGCGACCCGGTCGAGGGTGGTCAGGCTGACATTTTTTTCGCCGGCCTCGATCGCCACCAGCATCCGCCGACTGACCCCGGAGCGCTCCGCCAGCGCCGTCTGGCTGAGCTGCGCGGCGTGCCGCAAACGGCGGACATTCTGGCTGACGTGTTGCAGGACGGACGCCCGCTGGCCGATATCTTTGTGCACTATATTGCTCACGTGGTAGGGCTGCGCATTATACTGCCCAACTTCGGACGCATTGTGCGTCCGCCTCAAGTGGCGCGCAAGGTCATGGCAACAGTGAACTCCCCTCAGGCTTCTTCCCGTTTTGCAAAATTCAGCAAGGCTGAATGCGTGCTGGTGCTGATTACCATGATCTGGGGCGGGACCTTCCTGCTAGTGCAGCACGCCATGACGGTCAGCGGACCGATGTTTTTCGTTGGCCTGCGGTTCGCCGCCGCAGCGGGGTTCGTGGCGCTGTTCTCCTGGCGGCACCTGCGCAACCTGACCCTGTTCGAACTCAAGGCTGGCGCGTTCATTGGCGTGGCGATCATGCTCGGCTATGGCTTGCAGACCGTCGGCCTGCAAACCATCCCCAGCAGCCAGTCGGCGTTCATCACCGCGCTGTACGTGCCCTTCGTGCCCTTGTTGCAATGGCTGGTGCTGGGCCGCCGGCCGGGCTTGATGCCGAGCATCGGCATCATGCTGGCGTTCACCGGGTTGATGCTGGTCTCGGGGCCGGCAGGCGCTTCGCTGAATTTCAGCGCCGGTGAAATTGCCACGCTGATCAGCGCCATCGCAATTGCCGCCGAGATCATCCTGATCAGCGCCTATGCCGGCCAGGTCGATGTGCGCCGGGTCACCGTGGTGCAACTGGCAAGCACCGCCGTCCTGGCATTCCTGATGGTGGTGCCGACCCAGGAAACGATTCCCGGGTTTTCCTGGCTGCTGCTCGCCAGCGCCGTCGGCCTGGGCGCCGCCAGCGCGGCGATTCAAGTGGCAATGAACTGGGCGCAGAAAAGCGTCTCGCCCACCCGCGCCACGCTGATCTATGCCGGCGAGCCGGTGTGGGCCGGCATCGCCGGGCGCCTGGCGGGCGAACGCCTGCCGGCGATTGCCTTGTTCGGCGCAGTGTTGATCGTGGCGGCGGTGATTGTCAGTGAATTGAAGACCCGGAACAAAGTGGCAGTCGACGTGAACGAGGGGCTGGAGCGCGAGGGCTGAAAACCTGCGAAGTCAGAAAACTCCACCTATCTTGTAGGATTCTGCGACACCCTCGCGGTTGGTGATCCGGGTCAGGGCACGTATGATCCTTGAGAACCTACCGCCGAATAGAAGCCTATGTCACTGATAGTTCTATTGCTTTTACCCTTCATCGGCAGCTGTGTCGCGGCGCTGCTGCCGCATAACGCCCGTAACGCCGAATCGCTGCTGGCGGGCCTCGTTGCCCTGGTCGGCGCCGTTCAGGTGGCCTTGTGGTACCCGCAGATCGCCGACGGCGGTGTGATCCGCGAAGAATATTCCTGGCTGCCGAGCCTCGGCCTGAACTTCGTGTTGCGCCTGGACGGTTTCGCCTGGCTGTTTTCGTTGCTGGTGCTGGGCATCGGTACGCTGGTGTCGTTGTATGCGCGCTACTACATGTCGCCGGATGATCCGGTGCCGCGCTTCTTTGCGTTTTTCCTGGCGTTCATGGGCGCCATGCTCGGGCTGGTGATATCCGGCAACCTGATCCAGATGGTGTTTTTCTGGGAACTGACCAGCCTGTTCTCGTTTTTGCTGATCGGCTACTGGCACCACCGCGCCGACGCCCGACGTGGCGCGTACATGGCGCTGATGGTGACCGGGGCCGGCGGCCTTTGCCTGCTGGCGGGAGTCATGCTGCTCGGCCATGTGGTGGGCAGCTATGACCTGGACCAGGTCCTGGCCGCCGGCGAGCTGATCCGCGCCCATGCCCTCTACCCCATCCTGCTGGCGCTGATCCTGATCGGCGCCTTGAGCAAAAGCGCCCAGTTTCCGTTCCATTTCTGGCTGCCCCACGCCATGGCCGCGCCGACGCCGGTGTCGGCGTATCTGCACTCGGCGACCATGGTCAAGGCCGGGGTGTTCCTGCTGGCGCGGTTATGGCCGTCGCTGTCGGGCAGTGAACAATGGTTCTACATTGTCGGCGGTGCGGGGGCCTGTACGCTGATGCTCGGCGCCTACTGCGCAATGTTCCAGAACGACCTCAAGGGCCTGCTGGCCTACTCCACCATCAGCCACCTCGGCCTGATCACCCTGCTGCTGGGCCTCAACAGTCCGCTGGCGGCGGTGGCGGCGGTGTTTCATATCCTCAACCACGCCACCTTCAAGGCCTCGCTGTTCATGGCCGCCGGGATCATCGACCATGAAAGCGGCACCCGCGACATCCGCAAGCTCAGTGGCCTGGTGCGACTGATTCCGTTCACCGCGACCCTGGCCATGGTCGCCAGCGCGGCCATGGCCGGGGTGCCGCTGCTCAACGGCTTCTTGTCCAAGGAAATGTTCTTCGCCGAAACCGTGTTCATTTCCGCCACGGCCTGGGTCGAACTGGCGCTGCCGATCATCGCCACCATCGCCGGGACCTTCAGCGTCGCCTACTCCCTGCGCTTTACCGTGGACGTGTTCTTTGGCCCCACCGCCACCGACCTACCGTTGATACCCCACGAGCCACCGCGCTGGATGCGCGCGCCGGTGGAGCTGCTGGTGTTCACCTGTCTGCTGGTGGGGATTTTCCCGGCCCAGGTGGTCGGCTCGCTGTTGGCGGCGGCTGCATTGCCGGTGGTCGGCGGCGCGTTGCCCCAGTACAGCCTGGCGATCTGGCATGGCCTGAACGCGCCGATGATCATGAGCCTGGTGGCGATGTCCGGCGGCATCGTGCTGTACCTGCTGTTGCGTAAACAATTCAAGCAAGGGCACATCAAGCACCCGCCGTTCGTTGGCCGGTTCAGTGGCAAGCGCCTGTTCGAACGCTGCCTGGTGCTGATGATGCGCCAGAGCCGGCGCCTGGAGCGGCGGATCAGCACTCGGCGCTTGCAGGCCCAATTGTTCTGGCTGGTGCTGGCCGCGGTGCTCGCCGGCTTGATCCCGATGCTGCACAGCACGCTGGTGTGGGGCGAGCGGCCGAAGATTCCCGGATCCATCGTGTTCGTCACCCTGTGGTTGCTGGCGATCGTCTGCGCCCTGGGCGCGGCCTGGCAGGCCAAGTACCATCGGCTCGCGGCCCTGACCATGGTCAGCGTCTGCGGCCTGATGACCTGCGTGACCTTCGTCTGGTTCTCGGCCCCCGACCTGGCCCTGACCCAACTGGTGGTGGAAGTGGTCACTACCGTGCTGATCCTGCTGGGTCTGCGCTGGCTGCCACGGCGGATCGAGGACGCCTTGCCGCGCCCCAACAGCGAGCGGCGGGCGCGCGTGCGTCGCCTGCGGGACTTGCTGCTGTCCATCGCCGTGGGCGGCGGCATGGCGCTGTTGTCCTACGCGATGCTGACGCGCCAGACGCCTAACGATATCTCCTCGTTCTACCTCAGCCGAGCGCTGCCCGAGGGCGGGGGCAGCAACGTAGTGAACGTGATGCTGGTGGATTTCCGCGGATTCGACACCCTGGGGGAAATCACCGTGTTGGTGGCGGTGGCCCTGACGGTGTTCGCCCTGCTGCGACGTTTCCGCCCGCCGAAAGAGAGCATGCAGCTTCCGGCGCAACAACGCTTGCTGGCGCCGGATGTGGTCACCGACCTGGTCAACCCGCGTCACGCCAGCGACACCGCCCTGGGCTTCATGATGGTGCCCTCGGTGCTGGTGCGGCTGCTGCTGCCAATCGCCCTGGTGGTGTCGTTCTACCTGTTCATGCGCGGCCACAATCAACCGGGTGGCGGCTTCGTCGCCGGGCTGGTGATGTCGGTGGCGTTCATCCTCCAGTACATGGTGGCCGGCACCCAATGGGTCGAGGCGCAGATGAGCCTGCGGCCGCTGCGCTGGATGGGCACCGGGCTGTTGTTCGCCACGACGACGGGGCTGGGGGCGATGGCCGTGGGTTATCCATTCCTGACCACCCACACCTGGCACTTCAAGCTGCCGTTGCTGGGGGACATTCACCTGGCCAGTGCGCTGTTTTTCGACATCGGCGTGTATGCGGTGGTGGTCGGCTCGACCCTGCTGATCCTCACCGCCCTCGCCCACCAATCGGTGCGCGCACATAAACCGGGCCTGCAAGCCAGATCCGCCGCCCCCCTCAAAGGAGCCACGGCCTGATGGAAGAAGTCATCGCAATCGCAATCGGCGTCCTGGCCGCCTCCGGAGTCTGGCTGGTGTTGCGGCCACGGACCTTTCAGGTGGTGATGGGCCTGTGCTTGCTGTCCTACGGTGTGAACCTGTTCATCTTCAGCATGGGCAGCCTGTTCATCGGCAAGGAACCGATCATCAAGAACGGCGTACCCCAGGACCTGTTGCACTACACCGATCCGCTGCCTCAGGCCCTGGTGCTGACCGCCATCGTCATCAGCTTCGCCATGACCGCGCTGTTCCTGGTGGTGCTGCTGGCGTCACGGGGCTTGACTGGCACTGACCATGTGGACGGTCGGGAGCCCAAGGAATGATCTTGACGCCTCATCTGATCGCCGCGCCCATCCTGCTACCGCTGCTGACCGCCGCGTTGATGCTGATGCTGGGGGAGAAACACCGCCCGCTCAAGGCAAAGATCAACCTGTTCTCCACCCTTCTGGGCCTGGGCATTGCCGTGCTGTTGCTGGTCTGGACCCGGGACCAGGCCCTGCCGGCGTCCATCGGTGTGTACCTGCCCGGCAACTGGCAAGCGCCGTTTGGCATTGTATTGGTGGTGGATCGCCTGTCGGCGCTGATGCTGGTGCTGACCGGCATTATCGGCGTCAGCGCCCTGCTGTTCGCCACCGCCCGCTGGGACCGGGCCGGGGCGAGTTTCCATGCGCTGTTCCAGATCCAGTTGATGGGCCTCTACGGGGCGTTCCTGACGGGGGATCTGTTCAACCTGTTCGTGTTTTTCGAAGTGCTGCTGGCGGCGTCCTACGGCTTGATGCTGCATGGCTCGGGCCGGGCGCGGGTGTCGTCGGGGCTGCATTACATCTCCATCAACCTGCTGGCCTCCTCGCTGTTCCTGATTGGCGCGGCGCTGATCTATGGCGTCACCGGCACCTTGAACATGGCCGACCTGGCCTTGAAGGTGCCGCTGGTGCCGGAAGCCGACCGCGGCCTGTTGCACGCTGGCGCGGGTATCCTGGCGGTGGCGTTCCTGGCGAAAGCCGGCATGTGGCCGTTGAATTTCTGGCTGGCGCCGGCCTATAGCGCCGCCAGCGCGCCGGTGGCGGCGCTGTTTGCGATCATGACCAAGGTCGGCGTCTACACCCTACTGCGCCTGTGGACACTGCTGTTTTCCGGCCAGGCCGGTGCCTCAGCATATTTCGGCGCCGACTGGCTGGTCTACGGCGGCATGGCGACCATCGGCTGCGCGGCCATTGCGATCCTCGCCGCCCAGCGCCTGGAGCGCATGGCGAGCCTGAGCATCCTGGTCTCGGCCGGGATCCTGCTGTCGGCCATCGGCTTTGCCCAGCCTAACCTGGTGGGCGCGGCTTTGTTTTATCTGGTGAGTTCGACCCTGGCGCTCTGCGCGCTGTTCCTGCTGGCCGAGCTGATCGAACGCTCGCGCTCGGCCAACGAGCTGCCCCTGGACGACGACTTCGACACGCTGCCAAGGCCGCTGGAGTCCCTGCAACCGCCCAAAGGCACCAACCTCGATGACGAACAGAAAGCCGTGGTCGGCCAGGTGATCCCGTGGACCATGGCCTTCCTTGGCTTGAGTTTTATTTTCTGCGCGCTGCTGATCATCGGCATGCCGCCGCTCTCGGGGTTCATCGGCAAGCTGGGCCTGTTGAGCGCCCTGCTCAATCCCCACGGGCTCGGGGCGAGCGCCGGTGAGCCGGTGTCGTACCAGGCCTGGGGCCTGCTGGCGCTGTTGATCCTGTCGGGCCTGGCCTCGTTGATCGCCTTCTCCCGCCTGGGCGTCCAGCGGTTCTGGACGCCCCAGGAGCGCCCGTCGCCGTTGCTGCGACCGTTCGAGTGCCTGCCGATCATCGTGCTGCTGGGCCTGGGCATCGCCCTGACATTCAAGGCCGAGCCGCTGCTGCGCTACACCCAGTCCGCCGCCGATGCGCTGAATACCCCGGAACATTACGTGATGTCGGTGCTCGCCACCCGTGCAATTCCCAACCCCGAGGCCAGCGCCGCATTGCAGGAGCTGCAACCATGAAGCGCCTGTTTCCCGCACCCTGGCTGTCCCTGGCGCTCTGGCTGTTGTGGCTGGTGTTGAATGTGTCGCTGAGCCCGGGTCATCTGCTGCTCGGAGCCGCCCTGGGCTTCCTCGCGCCGCTGATGATGCGCCCGTTGCGCCCCCGGCCGATCCGAATCCGTCGACCCTGGGTGGTGCTGCGCTTGTTCCTGTTGGTGGGCCGCGATGTACTGGCCTCCAATCTGGCGGTGGCCTGGGGCGTACTGAACGCCGGTCGCCGCCCGCCGCGCCCGCAGTTCATCAAGGTGCCGCTGGATCTGCACGACGCTAATGGCCTGGCGGCCTTGTCGATGATCACCACGGTGGTTCCGGGAACGGTCTGGTCGGAGCTGGCCCTGGACCGCAGCGTCCTGTTGATGCACGTGTTCGACCTGGAGGACGAGGCGGCATTCATCGCGCACTTCAAGGCCACCTATGAGCGCCCGTTGATGGAGATTTTCCAATGAGCCCGTTGCTGTCCAACGCGATCCTATTGAGCCTGTTCCTGTTCTCCCTGGCGATGGTGCTGACGCTGTGGCGGCTGTTCAAGGGACCTTCGGCCCAGGACCGGGTATTGGCCCTTGACTACCTGTACATCGTGGCAATGCTGATGATGCTGGTGCTGGGCATCCGTTATGCCAGTGACACCTATTTCGAAGCGGCGCTGCTGATCGCCCTGTTCGGCTTTGTCGGCTCGTTCGCCCTGGCCAAATTCCTGTTGCGTGGCGAGGTGATCGAATGACCGACCAATTGTCGATGTGGGTGGAAATTCCGGTGGCGATCCTGCTGGTCTTCAGCAGCGTTTGCGCCTTGATCGGGGCGGTCGGACTGGTGCGCTTGAAGGACTATTTCCAACGCATGCACCCACCTGCCCTGGCATCCACGCTGGGCGCCTGGTGCGTGGCACTGGCCTCGATCATTTACTTTTCAGCCCTCAAGTCCGAACCAGTGCTGCACGCCTGGCTGATCCCGATCCTGCTGTCCATCACCGTACCGGTGACCACCCTGCTGCTGGCCCGGGCGGCGTTGTTTCGCAAGCGCATGGCGGGGGATGATGTGCCGGCGGAGGTGAGCAGTCGCCGGAGCGACTGACCGATCTCTCGGACCGAACACTGCCTGTGTGGCGAGGGAGCTTGCTCCCGCTGGAGGGCGCAGCCCTCCCCAAAAAAAGAACACAATTTGCCTGACACACCGAGGCGTCAGATTTTGGGGCTGCTGCGCAGCCCAGCGGGAGCAAGCTCCCTCGCCACAACAGCGTTCGACCGGGAGTTATCGATTCAAGCCCACGCCACCGTCAGCAACCCTGCCCCCAGCACGACGCACAACGGCGAATAGACCCAGGTATCCAGCCGGGCAAACGTCGATTCCTTGAACTCCTTGAAAAAGCCCACCAGGTTCGACTCGCCAATGGCCCGGGCAAACATCAGCAAGGCAATCGCGCTGATCAGCCATTGCAACGCCCGGTGGGTGACCGGCGGTGCCAACAGGCCGCCCCGCAGGCTCACCAGGACCGCAATCAACAGCAGTGCCAAGGCCACCAGCAGCGTCAACCAGCCCGATGGATCGAATGCCGGGCGTAGCGCCTGCCCTTGCTGCACCGGCACCTGCGGCACCACAGCCAGGGCCGCCCAGCGCCCGCCAAGGGCCCAATACAAATGAATCAAGCTGATGGCCGCAAATATTGCGACCAGCGACCGAGCCACTAAAAGCATCATTCGCCAGCCTCCTGAAAAAGGTTGAACAATCATCCTAGCTCGAATCTGGCATTTCGCCGGACGGGCGCAGAGTGCCCGTTTGCGCTGAAAGACTCATTGCTCAGGATCAAGTGTTCAACCCGCTGGCCCCCGATTGCGCTACAGGGCGGCGGAGACCTTGTCTGCCACCTCCTTGGGCAGCCAGGCTTGCCAGACTTGTGGATGAGCCTTGAGAAAGGCTTCGGCGGCCTCACGGGGCGGCGTGCGTTTCTCGCTCATGTCTGCCAGGGCCTTGTTCAACGGCTCGATGGGCAGGTCGACCTTGCCGAAGAACTCGGTAATGTCCGGGTGCTGCTTCTGGAACGGCGCGGATACGCCAATCGACAGTTTCGATGCCAGGGAACGGGTCGGCTTCGGGTTGGGGTTATCGGCGTCGGTCAGGGTCTTCCAGGCCTCGGCATCGAACGGTGGCTCCTGCAACTGCACCAGCTTGAACCGCCCCAGAAGCGGCGTGGGCGACCAGTAGTAGAACAGGATTGGCTTGCCGCGGCGGATCGATGAGTTGATTTCGGCATCGAGTGCCGCCCCCGAGCCGCTGCGGAAATTGACGAAACTGTCGTCCAGGCCATACGCCTTGAGCTTTTGCTTATTGACCACTTCGGAGGTCCAGCCAATCGGGCTGTTGAGGAAGCGGCCCTTGTCGGGGCTCTCCGGGTCCTTGAACACGTGCTTGTAGCGCGCCAGGTCCTGGACGCTGCGCAAATCCGGCGCCAGCGGCTTGATGCCTTTGGCCGGGTCGCCCTTGATCACATATTCAGGTACCCACCAGCCTTCGGTCGCGCCCTTGACCGTGTCGCCCAGGGCGATCACCTTGCCTTCGGCTTCAGCCTTGACCCACACTGGGCTGCGACCGGCCCACTCTTCGCCGATCACCTGGATATCGTTATTGGCCAGGGCGGTCTCCAGGGTGATGGTGGTGCCCGGCAGTGTGTCGGTCGGTAGCCCATAGCCCTTTTCGACGATGATCCGCAGGATATCGGTGATCAGGCTGCCGCTTTCCCAGTTCAGGTCGGCGAAGTGGATCGGGGCGGACGCCGCGGACGCCGGAAATGGCGAAACCAATACCGCGAGGGTGGCCCAGGCAGCCAACCACTGTCGAACTCGTTTCATGCGTTGCACCTCGTGCCAGTACAGCAATAGCTGAACGGTCCTGCGTCACCGGACGCAAGCCTCTGAATCATTCAGTCAATTGACTGTAGCCGAGGTTCCGGACAGTCCCCGGAAAACAGGGTTTCCAGTTGCGACACAGACGCTACGAGCCAGCCTCCCAGGATGTTCTTACGAACATTAAACGCATCACTCGCTGGCCTTGAAGGTTACCAACTCGCCCTTGCGCCACTTGGCCGCCTTGGCGGTCACGGCCTTCAGGGTCTTGGTCAGGCCTTCCTGCAGTTGTTCGTTGGCCGCGAACACCGTCAACACGCTGTGGCCTTCCTTGAACAGGATCGCATGACCGCCGGGCGTCTCGACAAACGCGTAGTCACCCAACCCATAGACGGTCATTTTGATTTCGCGAAAGCGGATTTCGAACTTGCCACCCTCGCGGCTTGGCAAAACGGAGGCGCGGAAATGATCGCCGACCTTGAGTTCGAGCCTGGGCTTGTCATCCACCACCAGTGCCGACTCCGTGTCGATTTCGGCGACATAAATACCTTCGGCGGTCTGCTCGGTGATGTAGACGAAACGTGACTGGAACTGCTTGACCAGTTTTGCCCGCAGGTCGCCGAGTACAAATAACGCATGCATGTCGAGATTACTTACTGCCAAGGAAACATCCCCATCTTTGAAAACGGCCCGCCCCCTGAAAAGGACGGGCCACGAGAACCCGTGCCGACTGTATTGTCGCAATGGACCTGTAACTGAAATTCGAAGTGAACGGCGTGCCCTGTCCCGGGCCGAGAGCAGACTAAAGGTTGTCACGCTCCCCGTCTTTCCCGTGGAGGCGTCAGAGGCTGAAGGAAAACGCCACTCTGAGCATCGGAAAAGGTGGGACTACTAACTTTAGGGAAATTTCTCACTTAAAAAAGCATTTTTCTGACATCGAGCCTAAAAAAAATTGCTTTAGATAGGCACAGCGCTCCCCACGATGCCGGCGATTCTAGAGCAGCCGGAGGCGCGGACACCACTCCAGATAGCCGGCAATTCGTCGGTAACCCATCGAAAAGGAATTCACATGGCCGCTTTCCCAACCCTGAACTCACCCATCACCCCTTGCTTCGCTGAACCACGCGGCACCTTCAACGGAGCCGATTGTCTGCCAATTTCACTGATTCAGCCGCGTTATCGGGTCGTGCTGGCCGGTAAGTGTTTTTTTCACATTGAGGAAACTTCGACTGGACGTGTAAGAGGATTCCGCACCGATCATAACGAAGCCTGCCACCTGGCCAGGCGCCTGGAACGCAGCGCTTGACCTCCTGCCCCTTTGCCTGAGTCAAATCGAACTCCTGGCGAGCGCCTGCCTCAGATAAAGGAACGCAACCGAAGCGCCATGACGGCGCACGCCAAAGGAGACTCCCAATGGAACAGCCTTCCCACGAACTCAAGACCCTGTTCGACCAACTCGGCCTGCCCTCGGATGGAAAAGCCATCGACGATTTCATCATGGCCCATCCCCTGGAACCGGAAATCAAGCTGGTGGAGGCCGACTTCTGGTCGGACCAGCAGAAGGACCTGCTGCGTGAATGGCTGCTGGCTGACGGGGAAGAAGCGGTGCTGGTGGACCAGTTGAACGTGCGGCTGCACGACGGTAAATAGCCTGGAAGGCCGGAAACTGCCCCCCTGTGGCGTCTGGCCCAGGGGCTGCTACGCAGCCCAACGGGGATAAATCCCCTCGCCACAGGGAGCTTGCTCCCGTTCGGCTGCGCAGCAGTCGCTTGAAAGAAGGCCCGCTGCGCGGTCCAGCGGGAGCTAGCTCCCTCGCCACGGGGTTTTGCGTTCCAACTTGTTCGCGGGCGGTGACCAATCCGTGGCGAGGGATTGCGCATCCTTGCGCGAATGTCTCGGCGTCGCCTTTGTGGCGAGGGAGCTTGCTCCCGCTCGGCTGCGCAGCAGTCGCTTGAAAGAAGGCCCGCTGCGCGGTCCAGCGGGAGCTAGCTCCCTCGCCACAGGTTTTGCGTTTAAGGGTGAGCGTTAACGCGGTTTCTCGGGTTTGTAGCCCAAGCGCAAGCCTCCCCAATGGCGCCCCTTGATCATGATTGGCACCGAAAGGTCGTGCATCAACTCGCCCGTATCGCGGGTATAGGTTTGCAGCAGCACCGGCTGCTGGTGGCTGCCACAGCGAATCCCGGTGCGGTCGGAGAATTTGCGCTTGGTGCGGTTGTTCAGCGTGTCCACTTGGGGATCGCCGGTCAGCGGTTGGCTGAATACGTTGTTGTGGGTCGGCACATAACCCTGCTGTGTGCAGGCAATCGCAAACACCAAGCCTTCGTGGCGGCTGAGCAACGGCTCCTGGATCGTCGGCAGTACCTGGTCGGTGTAGCGGTCGAAACGGGTCTGGTACTTGGCCGGCTGGGTATTGGGAATGGGTTGGTAGTTGCGGTCGAACAAGTCTTCGAGGCTGATCCGACCCTGGTCGATATCGGCCTCGAACTGCGCCGCGATCCGGCTCGCCCCTTCCCGGGCCAGGTCATAGACCCGCTGGTGATAATCGTCCAGGCCCACCTCAGCCAGACGCTCGCTGATGGTTTCGGCCTGGCCTTCCATCTGCACCGCCGCCTCGGCCAGGCGCTGGGTCTGCTGGTCGCTGACGGACAGGTCGCTGCGCATTTGCTCGATAGCATGAAACAGACTGTCCAGTTGTTCGCGATTGGTGTCGGTGCCTTGGGCGATGGCACTGACCTGGGTTTCGACCCCCGCCGCGAGCCGGGCGATGTTTTCCAGGTGCTGGCCGGTGTGCTCGACCTGCTGCACGCCGCTGTCCAGGTCGCCGGCCAATTGGCGGATCTGCTCCACCACCTGGGCGGTGCGCTGCTGGATATCCGCCACCATCACCCCGACCTCGCCGGTCGCCGCCGCCGTGCGTCCGGCCAGGCCGCGGACCTCGTCGGCCACCACCGCAAAGCCACGGCCATGCTCACCGGCCCGCGCCGCCTCGATGGCCGCGTTCAGCGCCAACAGGTTGGTCTGGCTGGCAATCGACTGGATCACCAGGCTGACCCGCTGGATTTCGTCGCTGCGCACGCTCAAGGCTTCGATCAACTCACGGCTGTCGTTGGCCCGCTGGCTGAGCTGGTGCATACGACTGATGGACTCCACCAGTTCGGTGCGCCCGGCCACGCTGCTGCGATGGGCCTCGCTGGCGGCACCCAGGGCCTGTTGGCTGAGTTGTGAGGTGGCCTGTTCAGTGGCGATCATCGATTCGGCGTTGCTGACGATCTGCGCCGCCGCATCGAGCTGCGACTGGACCTTGCCGGCCAATTGCTTGACCGAATAGGCGACACCGGCCGCCGACAAGGCGTTATGGCTGGTGGTGTAGGACAGATCGCGAGTCAGCTCGGCCAGGCTGTCGGTCGAAGGCATTGGTGCTACGGCGATGCGCGAGCGCAGGCGCGGCAGCCAGACGACCAACATGGCCAGCGGCAGGACCAGGTATAAAGACCAACCGCCCAGGGCCATGCCACACAGCAGCAAGGTCAGGGCGAGACTCTGCAAGGTCGGCGTGAGCCAGCGCGCCGTGTTTGTTGCCCCAGGCACCGAGGCCGGCACTGCACTCGCCAGAGATCCGTCTGTCGCCATGTTCGTCACCCACACTTCTCGTTGTTATGACCGCATTAAACGCCACTACCGAGCCATTATCCATGGTCCATTAGTCGTGTTCTTGCAGCAAATCAACGGTAGTAGAGAAACCGCCGGGAGACGAAAACAAAAGATCGCAGCCTTCGACGAAAAGGCTGCGATCCTGGGCTTGGAACGGAATCAGGCCTGACGCTGGTGCTTGTCGATCTGCTCGTGACGTTCCTGGGCTTCGATGCAGTACTTGGTGGTCGGGCTGATCAGCAGGCGCTTGAGGCCGATTGGCTCGCCGCTGTCGTCGCACCAGCCGAAGCTTTCGTCGTTGATGCGATCCAGGGCCTGCTCCAGTTGGGGCAGCATGCGCTGGTCGCGATCGATGGCGTTGACCAGCCAGGTGCGCTCTTCTTCTACGGAAGCAGCGTCGGCCGGGTCAGCCGGGGAATCCAGGCTCTCAATGGCGATTCGGTTCTGTTCGATGCGCTCGTGGGTTTCGACTTTCATGTTCTGCAACAGCTTGGTGAAGAAGGCCAGCTGCTCGGCATTCATGTAGTCATCCGCCGGCATGGCCAGCAACTTTTCCTTTGTCATTGATATCTCTATAAAAAACGTGCATTAAGGCGAATTATGGAGCGTCCCGCAGCGCAGCAGCCACGCTCATCGGGAAAGGCGCCGTCGATTCCAAGCGCCACCCGGCACTCAATTTACGAGGGGCGGCAGTCTAAGGCCGAGTCGAGGCGTCAGCAACTGAAAACGTAGGGAAAATGTCCGACAAGCCCTTCAAATGTTTTCTGACAAGCTCTTGGCGATCATCGGAGTGCGTTTATAACAAGAAATTCGTCGTAATGGCTGTATTAAGAAGACAAATGGCAACGCCACGCGGGTCAGGCGTGGCGCTTTGTCGCAGCGAACCGACGTTTAGCGTTTGAGTTTACGTTTGTTGCGGTACTGGTCGATGACCACGGCCACCACGATGATCAAGCCCTTGATGATGTCCTGGATGTAGGCATCGACGCCGACAAAGGTAAACCCGCTGGCCATCACCCCGAGGATCAGCGCGCCGATCACGGTCCCGGTGATGCGCCCCACCCCAC
Source organism: Pseudomonas sp. RGM2987 (assembly GCF_022952855.1). GTDB lineage: Bacteria > Pseudomonadota > Gammaproteobacteria > Pseudomonadales > Pseudomonadaceae > Aquipseudomonas. Next base: position 103,289 of record NZ_JALJDX010000212.1, read on the forward strand.
CCGCCAGGCTGGTGCCGCCGATCACCGCGGCGGCAATCGCGTCCAGCTCGTAGGACATGCCCATGCCGGCCTGCCCGGTTGCCGCCCGCGCCGAGGCGACCACCCCGGCCAACCCCGCGAGCAGCCCGGCGATGCTGTACACGATCACCAGATGGCGCTTGACGTTGATGCCCGAGGTGCGTGCCGCCTGCATGTTGCCGCCAATGGCATAGGTGTATTTGCCGTACTTGGTGTAGCGCAAGGCGATGTGAAAAATCACCGCCACCACCAGGAAAATGATCACCGGCATCGCGCCATGGCCGATGGCGGTGTAGGAATCGGACAACATGCTCACCGGCTGGCCTTCGGTGTAATAGCGCGCCAGGCCACGGGCCGAGACCATCATGCCGAGGGTGGCAATAAACGGCGGGATGCCCGTGACCGCAATAATGCTGCCGTTGATCGCGCCCGCCAGCAGCCCCACGCCGAGCCCCGCCGCCACCGGTATCCACACCGGCAAGTCGGTCAGCGAGGGGAATACCGCCCGGGCAAAGTCCGAGGTCTGGGCCAGGCTGGCAGCGATCATGGCCGACAGCGCCAGTACCGAGCCGGATGACAGGTCGATGCCGGTGGTGATGATCACCTGGGTCACGCCGATGGCCAGCAGGCCGATGATCGACACTTGCAGGATCATCAGCACCAGGCGCTGGGAGTTCATCAGGAAACTCTGGTCGCGCATGATCCAGCCAAACAGTTCGAACACCAGGCCGATGCCGATCAGCACCAGGAAGATACTCAGTTCCGTCGGCAGGCGCCGACGCGTCCTGGCCGGGGCGGCCGCGGGTTTGTTTTCCAGTATCGCGTTCATAGCCATCCACCTTTTTTGTTCTTTGGCGAGGGAGGGTCCTTGCCGGGATGTGTAGCGGCCCATGGACCAGGGCCGCTTTGCGGCCCAGCGGGAGCAAGCTCCCTCGCCACAATTGTGCTCGACTTTATTTTTTGAACTGGCTGCGTCAGGCCAGGCCCGAAGCCAGTTGCATGACCCGCTCCTGGGTCGCCTCGCTGCGGTCGAGGGTGCCCATCAGGTCGCCTTCGTGCATCACCAGCACCCGGTCGCTCATGCCCAGCACCTCCGGCAGCTCCGAGGAAATCATGATGACTGCCATGCCTTCGCTGGCGAGGTAGGCAATCAGCCGGTAGATCTCGGCCTTGGCACCGACGTCGATGCCACGGGTCGGCTCGTCGAGGATCAGGATCCGCGGGTTGGTCATCAGCCAGCGGGCGAGCAAGGCCTTCTGTTGATTGCCGCCGGACAAGGTGTCGATGCATTGTTCCAGGGACGGGGTCTTGACCCGCAGCTTCTTGCACATTTCTTCGCACAAGGTGCGCAGGGCTTTCTGCTGGATGAAACCGTTGCCGACGTAATGCGGCAGCACGGCCATTTCCATGTTTTCCAGCACCGACAGGCACGGGAACAGGCCGCTGAGCTTGCGATCCTCGGTCAACAGGGCGAAGCCCTTCTCGATCGCCATGTGCGGGTCGCTGATGCGCACCGGTTGGCCGTCCAGGAGGACTTCACCGCCGGTCGCCGGGGTCACGCCGAAAATAGCCTCCGCCACGTTGGTCCGGCCCGAGCCCATCAACCCGGCGATGCCGAGGATTTCCCCGGCATGCAGGTCAAAAGACACGCCTTTGAACACGCCGTCCAGGCTCAAGTCGCGCACCGACAGCACCTGCTCGCCGATTGGCTTTTCCCGCTCCGGGAACAATTGGCTCAATTCACGCCCGACCATCATCGAGATCAGGCTGTCGCCGTCCATGCTGTCGGCCCGTTGCAGGCCGATGTAGGCGCCATCGCGAAACACCGCCACTTCGTCGGCGATGGCGAACACTTCGTTCATTTTATGGGTGATGTAGATGATGCCTTTGCCCTGGGCCTTGAGGTCGGCAATGATCGAAAACAGATGGGCCACTTCAGTTTCGGTGATCGCCGAAGTCGGCTCGTCCATGATCAGGATGTCGGAGTCGTAGGACACCGCCTTGGCAATCTCGACCATTTGCCGCTCGGCGATGCTCAGGTTGCCCACCTGCTCCTCGGGGTCGAGGTTGATTCGCAGGCGCTCCAACAACCGGGCGGTGCACCGATGCATCTCGCCATGGTCGATCATGTGCAGGCTGTTGAGTTGCTCGCGGCCGATCCAGATGTTCTCGGCGATGCTCATGTGCGGCATCAGGTTCAGTTCCTGGTGGATCATCGCAATGCCAGCCTGCAAGGCCGCCAGGGGCGTGTCGAAGGCCACCGGCTTGCCCCGCAGGCGCAGCTCACCGGCGTCCGGCTGGTAGATGCCGGCGATGATCTTCATCAGGGTCGATTTGCCTGCGCCGTTTTCCCCCATCAAGGCCAGCACGGAACCGGGGCGTACCCGCAGTTGAACATCGGACAGGGCCACCACACCGGGGAAGCCTTTGCTGACATTGACGACTTCCAGCAGGTACGGCTCGTCAGGTAGGGCGTGCGGCTGGGCAAACGTTGCCGGGGCGCTCGATGCTATCGCTGAAGCGAACATGATCAGGTACTCCCTCGGCAAGGTCGGCGTGGCGACCTTGCCTGCTTGTTATTGTGGTGAGGCCTTACTTGAATTGATCAACGTTTTCCGGGGTGATCAGGCGATACGGCACCCAGACGGCCTGCTCGACCGGCTGTTTCTTGACCATTTTCACCGCCGTATCGATCGAGCCATCGGCTTGGCCCTTGGCGTCCTGGAACACCGAGACGGTCATTTCGCCTTTCTTGATCGCATTCAAGCCGTCCGGCGTACCGTCGACCCCGGCGATCAACACGCTGCCCTTCTGGGTGCCCGCCTGCTTGAGGGCCATGGCCGCGCCAATCGCCATTTCATCGTTGTTGGCGACCACCGCCTGGAACTCGCGGCCCTGGGTCAGCCAGTCGTTGACCAGGGTCATGCCCTTGTCCCGCAACCAGGTGCCGGTCTGCTCCTGCTCGATCTTGATGCCGGGGTACTTGGCCAGCACTTCCTTGACGCCCTTGGTACGGTTGGTGGTGGAGTTGTTGGCGAGGTCACCCAGCAGGATCACGATGTCACCCTTGCCGCCCATTTTGTCGGCCAGGTATTGCATCTGCATGCGCCCGGCTTCCAGGTCATCGGAGGCGACCGTCACCACGCCTGCCGGCAGTTTCAGGTCATCAGGCCGGCGGTTGACGTAGACCAGTGGAATCCCCGCGGCCACGGCGGCTTTGGTGATACGCGCGGTGGCAGCGGTGTCGACGGGATTGACGATGATGGCGTCGACCTTCTGGCTGATGAAGCTTTCCACCTGGCTCAGTTGCTTGACCACATCGCTGCGGGCGTCCTCGAACTGCAAGGCGACCCCGTCCGGAAACGACTTGGCCTTCTTGTCCATGGATTCGCGCAGGTAGGTCAGCCAGGTGTCATCGAACTGGGACATGCTGACGCCGATCTTCAGGTCCGCCAGGGCAGCGCCGCTGGTGAGCATCAACGACAGGGCCAGCGAGGCGATACGGGTCTTGGTCTTCATGAACGGTCTTTCTCCACATTCTTGTTGGTTTTATGGATAAGGCGTGGCGGATCAGCAGCGGGGCAAGCGCACGATAGGCGCACCGGGCATGCAGCACACCACGGCGCCCTTGCGCTGGATGCACAGGGATTCGAACAGAGGAAGGATCGCAGACAGGCGGAGCAACTTGCATGCAGAACGGCTGAAGGTTTTCATCGACGGTACCTGCTGTGTTTCTTGTTTTTGTTTAATTCCTACCCATTGAGGCAAGCTTGCGTGGGCAGGAAAGGATGTCGGTAACCTGGAAACGACTTTATTGGAAAATATTTTCCACATCAACTCATTTTAGAATTTATTTCGTTTTTTATTCCATGGCCCACGGGCCCGGGTAAAACCACTACTTCACCCTGCTCGGCGCTTTGCCTAGCAGCGTCGAGAATGCGCGTATTCGCCAGGGCGTCCCGGGCTTCTACCGGCAAGGGACCGGCGCCTTGCAATGCCGTTTGCAGCTGTTGATAGAAGGTCATCCAGCAACCCCGTTGCGAGGCCACGCGCTCGCGCTCGGCGCCCTGTTCGAACCAGCCCCAGCGCCGGTGTTCTTCGGCACCCCAGCGTTCGCCTTCGGTCGCCGGGCTCAAGCCGGCCAGTGCCTGGGCCTCCTGGCCGTCCAGGCCTTCGACGGTATAGCAACCACCGGTGCCGCTGACGCGAAAGCGTGGACGCGGAGCGTTCTGCAAGCAGCGGCCGCTCAAATGGGAAACCACGCCACTGACGTGGGCCAGGGACAAGAAGAAACCGTTGTCAAACACTTGGCCTGGCTGACGATAATCGAGTTCGGCGTAGACCCGCGCCGCCGGCCCGAACAGTTGCAGCGCCTGGTCCACCAGATGGCTGCCGAGATCGCGCAGCAATCCGCCTCCGCTGGCCTTGCCAACCGATGACGGCGAGTAGCGCTCGATGCTCGATTCGAAACGCATGACCTGCCCCAGGGCGCCGGAGGCCAGGAGCTTGCGTAAGGTCAGGAAATCGGAATCCCAGCGACGGTTCTGGTAGACGCTCAATGGCACGTTGCGCTGTTCAGCAGCGTGCACCATCGCTTCGGCCTCTGCGGCGTCATGGGCGAAGGGTTTGTCGCTGACCACCGCCACGCCCGCCTCGATGACTTGCATCACCACCGCCGGGCGCGCGTCCAGCGGCGTCGACACCACCACCGCATCCACACCGGCGGCGAGCAGTTGTTCAACGCTGTCGAACGCCTGGACGTCCGGGTGATCGCCGGCCAGTTGCTGGCGCCGCTCGGCGGAGCGGGTCACCACACCGACGAACGTCGCCCCCGGCAGACTGCCGATCAGCGGCGCATGAAAAAACCGCCCACCCTTGCCGTAGCCGACCAGTCCGATTCGCATGCAAGCTCCTTATGATTCACTGAATGAACACACCCCCTGTGAGAGCAGGTCCACCTGGGGAAACCCAGTCCCCTGTGGGAGCGGGCTTGCTCGCGAAGGCGGTGGGTCAGTCGACATCAATATTGA
>NZ_JALJDX010000103.1 GCF_022952855.1 Pseudomonas sp. RGM2987
GTCAATCAATACCTGTATCGACTGATACACCGCCTTCGCGAGCAAGCCCGCTCCCACAAGGAACAGGGACACCCTGTAGCCTCGCAAAACTACAACAAAGCCCCCAACCGTCCCGCTACAGTTGGCAAGCCCGCCTTCGCCACGGATAATGCCCAGTTTTTCCACCAGCGCATCGAAGCGCCGCCGCGCCTGCGGTTGAAAGAGAAGACCATGAAAGACACCATTCGCCAGCTCATCCAGCAAGCCATCGCCCAACTCGTCACTGAAGGTGTGCTGCCAGAAGGCCTGTCGCCGGCGATTCAGGTCGAAAACACCCGGGACAAGACCCACGGCGACTTCGCCAGCAACATCGCGATGATGCTGGCCAAGCCGGCCGGCATGAAACCGCGGGACCTGGCGGAGAAAATCATTGCCGCGTTGCCTGCCGATGAAAACGTCAGCAAGGCTGACATTGCCGGCCCCGGCTTCATCAATTTCTTCCAGAACACCCAGGCCCTGGCCTCGCGCCTGGACGCGGCCCTTGCCGACGCCCGTATCGGCGTGCGCAAGGCCGGCCCGTTGCAGCGCACCGTGGTCGACCTCTCGGCGCCCAACCTCGCCAAGGAAATGCACGTCGGCCACTTGCGCTCGACCATCATCGGCGACGGCGTAGCGCGGGTCCTGGAGTTCCTCGGTGACACGGTGATCCGTCAGAACCACGTCGGCGACTGGGGTACCCAGTTCGGCATGCTGATGGCCTATTTGCAGGAAAACCCGGTCACCAGCGACGAGCTGTCGGACCTGGAGAATTTCTACCGCGCCGCCAAGCAACGCTTCGACGAATCCCCCGAGTTCGCCGACCGCGCCCGTGGCCTGGTGGTCAAGCTCCAGGCCGGCGATGCCGAGTGCCTGGCGCTGTGGACCAGGTTCAAGGACATCTCGCTGTCCCATTGCCAGAAAATCTACGAGCTGCTGAACGTCAAGCTGACCATGGCCGACGTGATGGGCGAAAGCGCCTACAACGACGACCTGATCAACGTGGTCAATGACCTCAAGGCCAAGGGCATGCTGGTGGAAAGCAACGGCGCCCAGTGCGTGTTTCTTGATCAGTTCAAGACCGCCGAAGGCGAGCCGCTGCCGGTGATCATCGTCAAGGCCGACGGCGGCTATCTCTACGCCACCACCGACCTGGCGGCCGTGCGCTACCGTAACGGCGTGCTCAAGGCGGATCGGGTCCTGTATTTCGTCGACCAGCGCCAGGCCCTGCACTTCCAGCAGGTTTTCGAAGTGGCCCGCCAGGCCGGTTTCGTGACCCGCCCGATGGAGATGGAGCACATGGGCTTCGGCACCATGAACGGCGCCGACGGCCGTCCGTTCAAGACCCGCGACGGCGGTACGGTGAAACTGATCGACCTGCTGACCGAAGCCCAAGACCGCGCCTACACCCTGGTCAAGGGCAAGAACCCGGACCTGGCCGAAGACGAATTGCGCAAGATCGCCAAGGTGGTGGGGATCGACGCGGTGAAATACGCCGACCTGTCCAAGCACCGCACCAGCGACTACAGCTTCAACTTCGACCTGATGCTCAATTTCGAAGGCAACACCGCGCCCTACCTGCTGTACGCCTACACCCGGGTCGCGGGTGTGTTCCGCAAACTGGGCAAAAGCTTCAACGAAGTGGACGGCCAGATCGTGCTCCAGGCCGCCCACGAACAGGAGCTGGCGGCAAAACTGGCGCAGTTCGGCGAGGTGCTGAACAACGTTGCCGACAAAGGCACGCCGCACACCCTGTGCGCCTACCTGTACGATGTGGCTGGCCTGTTCTCCAGCTTCTACGAGAACTGCCCGATCCTCAGTGCCGACACCCCCGAGCAAATGCAGAGCCGCCTGCGCCTCGCCGCACTGACCGGGCGTACGCTCAAGCAAGGCCTGGAATTGCTCGGCCTGGAAACCCTGGAGCGCATGTAAGTTGGCCGCCAAGAAAAAACCTGCCCCCAAACGCGGCGCCAGTCGTTACCAGCCTCCAGCCAAGAAACCGATCCCGGGTTGGTTATGGATGGCCATCGGCCTGAGCGTCGGCGCGTTCATTGTGTTCCTGATGAAGCTGGAGCCGGGCCAGGGCGACGACGTCAAGCGCGTCAAGCAAGAGCAGCAAAAGGCCACGCGCATCGCCGAGGCCAACAAGACCCCGCCGAGCCCGACGCAACCGGTGAAGCCGAAGTACGACTTCTACACGTTGCTGCCGGAATCGGAGGTCATCGTGCCGCCTGACGCCGTGCCGGAGAAAACCCTGCCGACACCGCAAGTGCCGACCACTCCGGTGACCCCGGCCGAAGCGGCAAAAATCGACACCGCCCGCGCCCAGGCAGCCCTGGCCGGCATCACGCCGCCACCGGCCCCGCCGGTGCAGAAGGCCGCGCCGGTGACGAAGTTCTTCCTGCAAGCCGGCTCGTTCCGCAAGGAAGCCGACGCCGACAAGGTCCGGGCGCAGATCATCCTGCTGGGCCAGTCGGTGTCGGTGGAGTCCGGGACCGTGAAGGACGAGACCTGGTATCGGGTATTGGTAGGCCCGTACAGCAACCGCGAGGAGCTGACCAAGGCCCAGAAACAACTGGCGGGCAGTGGCTTTAGCAACCTGTTGTTACAACAACGCCAGAGCCGCTGAACGTACCGCGGGTTTATGTAACGCGCTGTTGTGGCGAGGGCGCGTGCGCCCGTTGGACCGCGCAGCGGTCCCAAGCATTTGGGGCTGCTTTGCAGCCCAGCGGGAGCAAGCTCCCTCGCCACACAGTGTTCTTGCCACCTTATTGATCGGACGACACGCAGTACCACCCGTCCCCTCTCCCACCCCGCAGTTGAAAAACCCCACGCCACCCCCATATGAGTTCCATCCGGGCATTTTCGCCCCGCTGCGTGGAGACTCTTCCCTTGACCACCATCGTTTCAGTCCGCCGTCATGGCAAAGTCGTCATGGGCGGCGACGGCCAGGTTTCACTGGGCAATACCGTGATGAAAGGCAACGCGAAGAAAGTCCGCCGCCTCTATCACGGCCAGGTCATCGCCGGCTTCGCCGGGGCCACCGCCGATGCCTTCACCCTGTTCGAACGTTTCGAAGGCCAGCTTGAAAAACACCAGGGCCACCTGATCCGTGCCGCCGTGGAACTGGCCAAGGAATGGCGCACCGACCGCTCCCTGAGCCGCCTCGAAGCGATGCTCGCGGTCGCCAACAAGGATGCGTCGCTGATCATCACCGGCAACGGTGACGTCGTTGAGCCTGAGGACGGCCTGATCGCCATGGGCTCCGGCGGTGCCTACGCCCAGGCTGCGGCCAGCGCCCTGCTGAAAAAGACCGACCTGTCGGCCCGTGAGATCGTCGAGACTGCCCTGGGCATCGCCGGCGACATCTGCGTCTTCACCAATCACACCCAGACCATTGAGGAGCAGGACCTCGCGGAATAAGCCCAGGCCCAGCGCCACGGCTCATTCCTGCTTGAGGACCGCCAATTATTATGTCCATGACTCCCCGCGAAATCGTCCACGAACTCAATCGCCATATCATCGGCCAGGACGATGCCAAGCGCGCCGTCGCCATCGCCCTGCGTAACCGCTGGCGCCGGATGCAGTTGCCTGAAGAGCTGCGCGTCGAAGTGACGCCCAAGAACATCCTGATGATCGGCCCGACCGGCGTCGGTAAAACCGAGATCGCGCGGCGCCTGGCCAAACTCGCCAACGCACCGTTCATCAAGGTCGAAGCCACCAAGTTCACCGAAGTGGGCTATGTCGGCCGCGACGTCGAGTCGATCATCCGTGACCTGGCCGATGCCGCCATCAAGCTGCTGCGCGAGCAGGAGATCACCAAGGTCCGCCATCGCGCCGAAGACGCTGCCGAAGAGCGCATCCTCGATGCCCTGCTGCCGCCGGCACGCATGGGCTTCAACGCTGACTCCGCCGCGACCCAGGATTCCAACACCCGCCAGCTGTTCCGCAAGCGCCTGCGCGAAGGCCAACTGGACGACAAGGAAATCGAGATCGAAGTGGCCGAGATGGCCGGCGTCGACATTTCCGCGCCGCCGGGCATGGAAGAAATGACCAACCAGTTGCAGAGCCTGTTCGCCAACATGGGCAAGGGCAAGAAGAAAAGCCGCAAGCTCAAGGTCAAGGAAGCGCTGAAACTGGTGCGCGATGAAGAAGCCAGTCGCCTGGTCAACGAAGAAGAGTTGAAGGCCAAGGCCCTCGAAGCGGTCGAACAGCACGGCATCGTCTTCATCGACGAAATCGACAAGGTCGCCAAGCGCGGCAACGTTGGCGGCGCCGATGTCTCCCGCGAAGGCGTGCAACGCGACCTGCTGCCATTGATCGAAGGCTGCACGGTCAACACCAAGCTGGGCATGGTCAAGACCGACCACATCCTGTTCATTGCGTCCGGCGCGTTCCACCTGAGCAAGCCGAGCGACCTGGTGCCGGAGCTGCAAGGCCGCCTGCCGATCCGTGTCGAACTCAAGGCGCTGTCGCCGGAAGACTTCGAACGCATCCTCAGCGAGCCTCATGCGTCCCTGACCGAACAGTATTGCGCGCTGCTCAAGACCGAAGGCCTGAACATCGAGTTCACGCCCGAAGGCATCAAGCGCCTGGCGCAGATCGCCTGGCAGGTCAACGAGAAGACCGAGAACATCGGTGCCCGGCGCCTGCACACGCTGCTCGAACGCCTGCTCGAGGAAGTTTCGTTCAGCGCCGGTGACTTGGCCAGCGCCCACAACGAAGCGCCGATCCTCATCGATGCCGAGTACGTCAACAGCCACCTGGGTGAATTGGCGCAGAACGAAGATCTGTCGCGGTATATCCTGTAACCCGCACGCTGTGTGAGCGTGCTCCTGTGGCGAGGGAGCTTGCTCCCGTTGGGTGGCGCAGCCGCCCCAATAAGACTTGAGACTTGCGCGGCCCCGTCATTTTTGGGGCCGCTTCGCGTCCCAGCGGGAGCAAGCTCCCTCGCCACGGGTCATGCTCATAACGGGCTTCACGAGACGGACGATCGGCCATGACCAAACTCCCCACCGCCATCAACCTGCACAAAGCCTCCAAGACCCTGACCCTCAAATACGCGCCGGAAGAGGAATATCACCTGCCTGCGGAATTTTTGCGGGTGCATTCGCCTTCCGCCGAGGTCCAGGGCCACGGCAAACCCATCCTGCAATACGGCAAGCTGAACGTCGGCCTGACGAAAATCGAACCGGCCGGCCAGTACGCACTGAAATTGACCTTCGACGACGGCCATGACAGCGGACTGTTCACCTGGGAGTATCTCTATCAGTTGGCGGTGCGTCAGCAAGACTTGTGGAACGATTATCTTGGCGAGCTCAAGGCTGCCGGAAAAACCCGTGACCCGGATCAGTCCGTCGTCAAGCTGATGCTCTAGCTCAAGGGCTGGCGCTTTAGGGCGCATTTTCTAGACTCATCTGCTTGAATGCCCGCGCGACAGCGTCAATGACTGGCCTGCTTGCGAAAAAAATTAAACTCGGGTAACCAATGGAGCTGGCAAGTTCCCTGCACAGGAATCGGGGAGTTCCTTGCACCGGTTTCCTCATTGATCACGATGCGGAATGAATGGTCACCCGAGCAGCGTACCCGGTATCGGCTGTGTGGCTTGACGGCATGGTCCGTGTACTCGTCTGACAATGGAGCGTCGTAGATGAGCAACAAGAACAACGATGACCTGAAGTACCAGGCCTCGGAAAATACCCTGGGGCTCAATCCCGTGGTGGGCCTGCGCAGGAAAGACCTGCTGGCCTCGGCCCGAATGGTGCTGGCCCAGACCATCAGGCAACCGCTGCACAGCGTCAAGCACGTGACCCATTTCGGCGCCGAGCTGAGGAAGGTCCTGTTTGGCAAGTCCGAGTTGCAACCTGCCAGCGATGATCGTCGCTTCACCGACCCTGCGTGGAGCCAGAACCCACTCTACAAACGCTACCTGCAAACCTACCTGGCGTGGCGCAAGGAGCTGCACGACTGGATCGACGACAGCAGCCTGTCGCCCCAGGACATCAGCCGCGGGCATTTCGTGATCAACCTGATGACCGAAGCCATGGCCCCGACGAACTCGGCGGCCAACCCGGCGGCGGTCAAGCGTTTCTTCGAAACCGGTGGCAAGAGCCTGCTCGACGGCCTGTCGCACCTGGCCAAGGACCTGGTGCACAACGGCGGGATGCCGAGCCAGGTGAACATGGGCGCGTTCGAGGTCGGCAAGAGCCTGGGCGTGACTGAAGGCGCGGTAGTGTTTCGCAACGACGTGCTGGAGCTGATCCAGTACCGCCCGATCACCGAGCAGGTGCACGAGCGGCCATTGCTGGTCGTGCCGCCGCAGATCAACAAGTTCTACGTTTTCGACCTCAGCCCGGACAAGAGCCTGGCGCGTTTCTGCCTGCGCAGCAACGTGCAGACCTTCATCGTCAGCTGGCGCAACCCCACCAAGGCACAGCGCGAGTGGGGCCTGTCGACTTACATCGAGGCGCTCAAGGAAGCGGTGGACGTGGTCACGGCCATCACCGGCAGCAAGGACGTGAACATGCTCGGCGCCTGCTCGGGCGGCATCACCTGCACGGCGCTGCTCGGCCATTACGCCGCCCTCGGCGAGAAAAAAGTCAACGCCCTGACCCTGCTGGTGAGTGTGCTCGACACCACTCTGGACACCGACGTCGCGCTGTTCGTCGATGAGCAGACCCTGGAGACAGCCAAGCGCCACTCCTACCAGGCCGGCGTGCTCGAGGGCCGCGACATGGCCAAGGTCTTCGCCTGGATGCGCCCCAACGACCTGATCTGGAACTATTGGGTCAACAATTACCTGCTGGGCAACGAACCGCCGGTATTCGACATCCTGTTCTGGAACAACGACACCACCCGACTGCCGGCGGCGTTCCACGGCGATCTCATCGAGATGTTCAAGACCAACCCGTTGACCCGGCCCAATGCGCTGGAGGTGTGCGGCACGCCGATCGACCTCAAGCAGGTCACCGCCGACATCTTTGCCCTGGCCGGTACCAACGATCACATCACTCCGTGGAAGTCCTGCTACAAGTCGGCGCAACTGTTCGGCGGCAAGGTGGATTTCGTGCTGTCGAGCAGCGGACATATCCAAAGCATCCTCAACCCGCCGGGCAATCCCAAGTCACGCTACATGACCGGCGAGGATATGCCGGCCAAGCCCGAGGACTGGCAGGAGAACTCCACCAAGCACACCGATTCCTGGTGGCTGCACTGGCAGGCCTGGTTGGCCGAACACTCGGGCAAACTTAAAAAAGCCCCGACCGTGCTGGGCAACAAGACCTTTGTCGCGGGGGAGGCGGCGCCGGGTACTTATGTGCATGAGCGCTGACGGATGCAACTCGTCCGGTACAAGGGTGTACTGGCTCACGAACACACGTCGACAGCCGACATTGAGGTTGGATGCAAGGCCGTCTTCGCGAGCAAGCCCGCTCCCACAGTTGGATCGATGGTGAACCTGAAGTTCAGGCTCACACCGTTCCCTTGTGGGAGCGGGCTTGCTCGCGAAGGCCGCGACTCGGTCTACCGATCGATCACAGGAACCCAGACATGACCCACAGGGCTTGAAGCATGCCGCAACCGTACATCTTTCGTACCGTCGATCTGGATGGCCAGACCTTGCGCACCGCGGTACGTCCCGGCAAGCCTCACTTGACGCCGCTGCTGATTTTCAACGGCATCGGCGCCAACCTCGAGCTGGTATTCCCGTTCATCCAGGCCCTGGATCCGGACCTGGAAGTCATCGCCTTCGATGTCCCCGGCGTCGGCGGCTCATCGACGCCCAGCCGGCCGTATCGCTTTCCTGGCCTGGCAAAACTGGCCGCGCGAATGCTCGATTACCTCGACTACGGGCAGGTCAATGTGATCGGCGTGTCCTGGGGCGGTGCGCTGGCCCAGCAATTCGCCCATGACTACCCCGAGCGCTGCAAGAAGCTAGTGCTGGCCGCTACCGCCGCCGGAGCGGTGATGGTGCCGGGCAAGCCGAAAGTGCTGTGGATGATGGCCAGTCCCCGGCGCTATGTTCAGCCGTCCCATGTGCTGCGCATCGCACCGCTGATTTACGGCGGCTCGTTCCGTCGCGACCCTGGCCTGGCCGCCAGTCACGCGGCCAGGGTGCGCTCGGCGGGCAAGCTCGGCTATTACTGGCAACTGTTCGCCGGCCTGGGCTGGACCAGCATCCATTGGCTGCACAAGATCCGCCAGCCGACCCTGGTGCTGGCCGGCGACGACGATCCACTGATTCCGTTGGTCAACATGCGCCTGCTGGCCTGGCGCATCCCCAACGCCCAGTTGCACATCATCGACGACGGTCATCTGTTCCTGATCACCCGGGCCGAGGCCGTGGCGCCGATCATCATGAAATTCCTCGAGGAAGAACGTCAGCGCGCCGTGATGCATCCGCATCCTTCGCCGTTGAGTGGCGGCTGAAATCGCCCAATAGCGCCTGGCAGGACGCCGGGGCCGCGCAGCTACCCGAAACAGCGACTATGTTGTCTGGTTCGGTGTGTTTGTTTTTAGCTTGATGAAAGGAGTTGACTCATGCGCGACAAACCGGCGAAGGGCTCCATGCCCGCCCCTGCCAGCTTCATCAATGCACAAAGTGCGGTCACCGGCCTGCGTGGCAGGGACCTGCTGTCCACCTTGCGCAGCGTCGCCCTGCACGGCTTGCGCAATCCGGTGCACAGTGCCCGGCACGCGTTGCGGCTCGGCGGCCAGTTGGGGCGCGTGCTGCTGGGGGAGACCCTGCACACCACGCATCCCAACGACAAGCGCTTCGCCGACCCCACCTGGGAGCTCAATCCGTTCTATCGCCGCAGCTTGCAGGCGTACCTGAGCTGGCAGAAACAGGTCAGGAGCTGGATCGATGAATGCGGCATGAGTCCCGATGACCAGGCCCGCGCGCACTTCGCCTTTGCCCTGCTCAACGACGCGGTGGCGCCTTCCAACACTTTGCTCAACCCGCTGGCAGTCAAGGAGCTGTTCAATTCCGGCGGTACCAGCCTGGTACGGGGCATCAGTCACTTGGTGGATGACCTGCTGCACAACGACGGATTGCCCCGACAAACCACCCCCCACGCCTTCGAAGTCGGCAAGACCCTGGCAACCACGCCCGGTGCCGTGGTGTTTCGCAATGAAATGCTGGAGCTGATCCAGTACCGGCCCATGAGCGAAAAGCAATACGCCAAGCCGTTGCTGATCGTGCCGCCGCAAATCAACAAGTTCTATATCTTCGACCTGAGCCCTTCCAACAGCTTCGTCCAGTACGCGCTGAAAAACGGCTTGCAGGTGTTCATTGTCAGCTGGCGTAACCCTGATGTACGCCATCGCGAATGGGGCTTGTCCAGCTATGTCGAAGCGGCGGAAGAAGCCATGAACGTCTGCCGGGCAATCACCGGCGCCCGTGAGGTCAACCTGATGGGCGCCTGTGCCGGCGGCATGACCATCGCGGCGCTGCAAGGCCACCTGCAAGCCAAGCGCCAGCAGCGCCGGGTCGCCAGCGCCACCTACCTGGTGAGCCTGCTGGACAGCCAGATCGACAGTCCGGCGACGTTGCTCATCGACGAGCAGACCCTGGAAGCCGCCAAGCGTCGCTCCTACCAGAAAGGCATCCTCGACGGCCGCGACATGGCCCGGGTGTTCGCCTGGATGCGGCCCAATGACCTGATCTGGACCTACTTCATCAACAACTACCTGCTGGGCAAGGAACCGCCGCCGTTCGATATCCTGTACTGGAACAACGACACCACCCGTCTGCCGGCGGCACTTCATGGCGACTTGCTGGATTTCTTCAAGCACAACCCGTTGACCCACCCCGGCGGCCTGGAAGTGTGCGGCACGCCCATCGACTTACAGAAAGTCACAGTAGACAGTTTCAGTGTGGGCGGTATCAACGACCACATCACCCCGTGGGACGCGGTCTATCGCTCGACGCTGCTGCTGGGCGGCGACAAACGCTTCGTGCTCTCCAACAGCGGCCACGTGCAAAGCATCCTCAACCCGCCGGGCAACCCCAAGGCCAATTACCTTGAAAGCCTGAAACTGAGCAGCGATCCGCGAGCCTGGTACTACGACGCCAAGCACGTCGAGGGCAGTTGGTGGACGCAGTGGCTGGACTGGATCCAGGCGCGCTCCGGCGCCCAGCACGAGACCCAGATGACCTTGGGCAACGCCAGCTACCCACCCATGGAAGCAGCCCCCGGCAACTATGTTCGCGTGCGCTGAAGACCTCACACCACGGCCGGGCGGTTGGCCGTGGCACGACTTGATCACGAAGAAGGCCGGATGAAAACCCGCGATCGTATCCTTGAATGTGCCCTGCAATTGTTCAATGAAAAGGGCGAGCCGAACGTCTCCACCATGGAAGTTGCCAACGAAATGGGGATCAGCCCCGGCAACCTCTACTACCACTTTCACGGCAAGGAGCCGCTGGTCCTCGGGCTGTTCGAGCGATTCCAGGCCGAACTGACGCCGCTGCTGGACCCGCCCGCAGATGCACAATTGGCGCCGGAAGACTATTGGTTGTTCCTGCACCTGATCGTCGAGCGCCTGGCCCAGTACCGGTTTCTGTTCCAGGACCTGTCGAACCTGGCCGGGCGCCTGCCGAAGCTGGCCAAGGGCATCCGCCAGTTGCTCAACGCCCTGAAGCGCACCCTCGCCTCACTGCTCGCCCAGCTCAAGGCCCGGGAACTGCTGGTCAGCGACACACAGGCGCTAGGTCAGTTGGTAGAACAGATCACCATGACCCTGCTGTTCTCATTGGATTACCAGCGAATCCTGGGCCGCGAAGGTGAAGTGCGGCTGGTGGTCTACCAGGTCATGATGCTGGTGGCACCGCATCTGCCCCCTGCTGCCAAAGGCGCGACCGAGCAACTGGCGTTGCGATACCTGGAAGAACACGATTAGCAACCTGTGGGAGCGGGCTTGCTCGCGAATGCGCTGGGTCATCC
>NZ_JALJDX010000102.1 GCF_022952855.1 Pseudomonas sp. RGM2987
GGTGTGTCTGGCGACATTCAAATTGCCTGACACACCGCCTTCGCGAGCAAGCCCGCTCCCACATCGGATGGGTCTTCTCCACTAGACTGAGCCAGGCACCGCATCGCCCCGGTCATGCCCGCAACGGGCCGCTTAGGGATATCAACCATGCAATGGATCTTGACGCTGTTGGGCCTGGCTCTCGGCTGGGTGGTGGATGAGTCGCCAGCCGATGCGCTGATAGGCGCATTGGTGGGGCTTGGCATTGCCCAGGTTTTCCGAATCAGGCAACTGGGATCCCAGGCCGCCAGGCAGCAGGTTTCATTGCAGACGGCCCAGCAAGACCTGGTCACGCTGGAAGCTCGTCTGGCAGTGCTTGAGCGCGGCACATTGTATGCTGCTCCTGATCCGGCGCCGGCGCCCCAAGCCGCCACAACCCAAGCCGCCACTGACCAGGCCCCCGAGCCTGTCGCCCGCACCGAGCCGGAACCCGAGCTGGTCTGGGAACTGCCGGCTGACCTCGGGCCGATCCCGGCAATGGCCACGCAGGCCAGCCAGCCATTGCCCGACGACATCTGGACCCCGGCGCCCGCTGCTTCCAGGCGCGAGTCCCGCAACTTCGAACCTGTGGAGCCGATTGCCTCGCAACCGGCGGCTCCGCGAGGCCCGAATGTGATCGAGCGCGCCCTGGCCGGTGCGCGCAACTGGTTGTTCGGCGGCAACACGGTGCTGCGGGTCGGCGTCGTGCTGTTGTTCCTCGGCCTGGCGTTCCTGCTGCGCTATGCCACCGAAGGCATGGTGGTGCCGATCGAGCTACGTTATGCCGGTGTCGCGGCCAGCGCCCTGGGCCTGCTCGGCCTGGGTTGGTGGCTGCGCCAACGCAACAGCAACTATGCGTTGATGCTCCAGGGCACCGGGATCGCGGTGCTGTACCTGACGGTCTTCGCCGCCATGCGCCTGCACCCCTTGCTCGATTCCAAGGCGGCCCTGGGCTTGCTGGTGGCGGTCACGGTGTTCTCGGCGATCCTGGCGGTGACCCAGAACGCCCTGGGCCTGGCGGCCGCGGCCGCATTGGGCGGGTTCGCCGCGCCGATCCTGACGTCCACCGGCAGCGGCAATCACGTAGCCCTGTTCAGCTATTTCATCCTGCTCAATACCGGCATCCTCGCGATTGCCTGGTTCAAGGCCTGGCGCTTGCTGAACCTGATCGGTTTCGTCGGCACGTTCGGTATCGGTATCGCCTGGGGCCTGCGCTCGTACTCGCCGCAGTTGTTCTTCAGCACCGAGCCATTCCTGATCGTGTTCTTCCTGATGTACCTGCTGATTGGCTTGTTGTTCACCCGGCGCAAACTGCTGGAAATGAGCGACGCCCCCGAGGATGACAGCCGCGAAGCCTTGCTGCGCTGGTCAGCGAGCAAAGGCGATTATGTGGACGGCACGATGCTGTTCGGTCCGCCGTTGGTGGCCTTCGGCTTGCAACTCACGCTGGTGATGTTCCTCGATCTCGCCGCCGCGTTCAGTGCTCTGGTGCTGGGCATGATCTACATCGGCCTGGCGCGGGTACTGAAGGGTGGCCGCGCCTTGCTGCTGGCGGAAACCTGCCTGGCGCTGGGAGTGATTTTTACCAGCCTGGCGATTCCCCTGGGGCTCGACGCCCGTTGGACCGCAGCAGCATGGGCGGTGGAAGGCGCGGGGATTTTCTGGCTGGGCCTGCGTCAGCAACGCCCTCTGGCCCGCGGGTTTGCCTTGCTGCTGCAACTGGGGGCGGCGTGGGCCTTCTTCAGTGAATTGCTGATCGGTGAAAGCACCTTGCTCCAAGGTTCGCCATTGGGGGCGTTGATGCTTGGCGGCGCCTTGCTGTTCAGCTTCTATCAACTGCGCAAGGCGGCACCTGAGCACACTGCGGGTTGGGAGCGTCAGGTGCGGCCGGTGTTGGCGGTGTCGGGGCTGGCTTCGCTCTATCTGCTGGCGCCACTGTTTTTCCTGACCCACGGCACCGCCATCGCCTGGGCGCTGGCCGGTCTGGCAACGTTGTTCGTGGGCCTGCGTCTGCAATCGCGCAGTTTCCTGTTCACAGCGTTTGCCATACAGCTGTTGGGTGGAGCGCTGTTCCTGTTGCGCCTGCGGGGCGCGCAAGGCGATTCGGCAGCGGTGCTCAACGCCGGCTGGAGCGGTTTGCTCAGCGCCTCGTTGATCGGCCTGGCGCTGATCGGCGGCATGTTGCTGGCGGCACGCGACGAGATGGTGCGTAACGATGTGCGGTTGCTGCGCGGCTTGTCAGTGGTGTTGCTGGCGGGACTGGTGCTGATCAACCTCGCGGTGCTGTTCGTCCTGCCGTGGCAAACCGCCAGTGGCGTGTGGGCCGCCAGCGGCCTGTTGATCATCTGGCTGAGCCTGTACCTGAAACAGCGGGTGAGCTTTGTGTTCGGCCTGTTGTTGCAACTGCTCGGTGGCGCGGCGTTCCTGGTGGCGGGCCCGGCCTTGTTGGGGCCGCTCAATACCGAGGATCTGCGGCCCCTGGCCCATAGCGGGTTCTGGACGCCGCTGGTGCTGGGGTTGGCGGCGCTGGTGGGTGCGTGGCGCTTGCAGCGCGGGCATTCGGCGGCGCAGTTCGAGGCCTTGAGCTTGCGGCGTCTGTCCGAGTTGCTGCTGGTCTGGGGGGCCGGTTGGTGGGCGCTGGCATGGGGCAGCGAAGTGCTGCGCTTTGCCCCGGTGAACCTGCAAGCCAGCCTGTTGCTGGCCGTCGCGGCGCTCAGTGTGGCGGTGTGGACTGTCTTGGCCCAACGTCTCAAATGGCCAGCCCTGGGGCTGCTGTGCACGTTGCTGATACCGGCGGCGGGCTGTGTGTTGGTCGCGGCCTGGCACAATCGTTATCACCCGGCGGCGGATTTTGGCTGGCTCGCCTGGTTGGCCGTGTTTGGTGTGCATTTCCTTTCCCTCAAGCGTCTGGCACCGAGCTTGCCGGCCCAGGCACGCAGTACGGCGCACGTGCTTGGCTGCTGGCTGTTGATCGGCGTGCTGGCGCTGGAACTGCGTTATGGCCTGCTGCTGTTGTCCGAGCAATACAACGCCTGGCGCTGGCTCGGTTGGGCGATCCTGCCGAGCCTGTACCTGGTGCTGATGGCTGCACCGCGTGCCCGGCCATGGCCGGTATCGGCCCAGCCGCGAGAATATCGCGTCTACGCGGCGGCGCCCCTGGCGCTGTTGATGCTCGGCTGGTTCTGGCTGGCCAATACGTTCAGTGACGGTGGCGCAGACCCGTTGCCCTACGTGCCGCTGCTCAACCCGCTGGAGCTGGGCCTGCTGTTTGCCTTGTTCGGGGTCTACGTGTGGGCACGCAGTGCGCTGGCGCAATTGGCGATCCGCTGGGCGCATGCCGAGCACGTGGCCCAGTTGATCGCCGGTGTATCGCTGTTCGCGTTCTTTACCGCGCTGGTGATGCGCAGTGCCCATCACTGGATCGGCGTGCCGTTCGAGCTCGATGCATTGCTCGAATCGATGTTCGTACAGGCCGGGCTGTCCATCATTTGGACCTTGATCGCTCTGGGCTTGATGATCGGTGGGCATTTGCGGCACCGCCGTGAGGTGTGGCTGATCGGCGCGGCGTTGATCGCCGTGGTGGTCGCCAAGCTGTTCTTTGTCGAATTGAGTAACCGCGGCGGTCTGGCGCGGATCGTGTCGTTCATCGGCGTAGGCGTGCTGTTGCTGGTGGTGGGCTACTTTGCACCGCTGCCGCCAAAACGTCCGGAAACAGCCTCGCCGACCGAACCGCCAATGCCTGTCAATGAGGGAGTGTCATCTTGAGTCGCACGTTGAGTCGGATCGGCCTGGGGATGGTCGGATTGTGGGTGGCATTGTCGGCCACGGCCCAGGAGCAACCGGCGGATTTTGCCCATCAAGTGCCGTTGGCCTTGAGTGGCGAGGGGCCGTGGTATCGCCTGCCGCTGCCGCTGGACGTTCAATTGCAAGCGCAACAGACTGACCTGAGTGATCTACGGGTCTTCAACGCCGCCGGGCAGGCCCAGGCCTATGCGTTGGTTAAAGAGTCGGCCCAGAGCCGGGAAAACCGCACCCTCACGGACGTGAAGTGGTTCCCGCTGTATAACGCCGCCGACGACACCGAACGCGCGCCCAGTGTGCGGGTGCAATCGAATGCAAACGGGACCCTGGTGGAAGTCCAGCCGTCCAGCCGGCTTGAAGCCGGGGAAGAGGAACTGCGTGGCTGGTTGTTGGACGCCAGCGCGCTCAAGGCGCCGTTGCAGCAGTTGGTCCTCGACTGGACCAGTGAGCGCGACGGTTTCCAGCGTTTCACCATCGAAGCCAGCGACGATTTGCAGCACTGGCAATCCTGGGGCGAAGGTCAGGTGGCGCGATTGACCTTCGCCGATGAGCGGGTCGAGCAGCATGAAGTGAGCCTGCCGGGGCAATCGGCGCGCTATTTGCGCTTGCTCTGGGACTCGCCGTCCTCTGCGCCGGTGCTGACTTCGGCCCAGCTGCAAAGCGCCAGTCGCGAAAGCCTGCCGTTGCCGCTGGTCTGGTCGCAGCCTTTGGCTGGCAGCACCAGCAAGGCCGGCGAATACACCTGGCAGTTGCCCAAGGGGTTGAACGTCGAGCAGGTGCAGGTCGAGCTGAGCCAGGCCAATAGTCTGGCGCCGGTGACGTTGGCCGGACGCCGTGAAAGCAGCCTTCCATGGCAGCCCATGGGCAGCGGCTTGCTCTATCGCCTGACCCAGAATGGCCAGGATGTGCTGCAAAACCAGTTGCAGCTGTCCGGCCAGGCCGTGCAGCAGTTGAAGCTGACGGTGGACGAGCGGGGTGGCGGCCTGGGCACTGAGGCGCCTGCCCTGCGCTATGCGGTGCGCCCGACACAGGTGGTGTTCCTGGCGCGTGGCGAAGGTCCGTACAGCCTGGCACTGGGCAGCGCGACCGTGAAGGCCGCGAGCTTGCCCCTGACGACGCTGGTGCCCGATTACCGTCCGTCGCGGTTGGCGACCCTGGGCACGGCGACGGTGAATGGCGTGGCAACCTCGATACCACCGGCCGAAACGGTGCCGGTGGTCGTTGGGACAAACTGGAAGAAAATCGGCTTGTGGGCTGTGTTGTTGCTGAGCGTACTGTTCCTTGCGGCGATGGCGTTCAGTCTGCTGCGCAAGCCGCCGGTCAAATCCTGAAAATGGGGATGACTGATGTACCGAGTCGCCTGATTCGCGAGCAAGCCCGCTCCCACATTGACCGTGTTCGTCAGGACAATTCGGTCACCTGTGGGAGCGGGCTTGCTCGCGAAGGCGGTCTCCCGGCAAGCAGCAAATCTGCAAGCCATCGCCATCGCGTGAACTCAATCCTCCTTATCCCGTCTCATAGGAGGAATTAACTCCAGACTCGCGCTAAACTGCGCTGGTTTTTCCGCCCCCTATTCTTCGGAGCCGTCCATGTCCCGCGTTACCTTGAGTCGCTATTTGATTGAGCAGACCCGCAGCAACAATACCCCTGCCGATCTGCGCTTTTTGATCGAAGTGGTGGCGCGTGCGTGCAAAGAGATCAGCCACGCCGTTTCCAAAGGCGCATTGGGTGGTGTCCTGGGCAGCATGGGCACCGAGAACGTGCAGGGTGAAGTGCAGAAGAAGCTCGACGTACTCTCCAACGAGATCCTGCTCGAAGCCAACGAATGGGGCGGTCACCTGGCCGGCATGGCGTCCGAGGAAATGGACAATGCCTACCAGATCCCGGGCAAATACCCCAAGGGTGCCTACCTGCTGGTTTTCGACCCACTGGACGGTTCGTCGAACATCGACATCAACGCCCCGGTCGGTACCATCTTCTCGGTACTGCGTTGCCCGAATGAATACCTGAGCCAGAACGAAGCCCTGAATGAAAAGGCCTTCCTGCAGCCAGGTACCCAGCAGGTTGCCGCCGGTTATGCGATCTACGGTCCGCAGACCATGCTGGTGCTGACCCTGGGCGATGGCGTCAAAGGCTTCACCCTGGACCGTGAAATGGGCAGCTTCGTACTGACTCACGAAGACATCACCATTCCTGAAACCACCCAGGAATTCGCCATCAACATGTCCAACCAGCGTCACTGGGAAGCTCCGGTGCAACGCTACGTCAGTGAGTTGCTGGCCGGCGAAGAAGGCCCGCTGAAAAAGAACTACAACATGCGCTGGGTCGCCGCGATGGTTGCCGACGTGCACCGCATCCTGACCCGTGGCGGTCTGTTCATGTATCCGCGTGACAGTCGCGAGCCGAGCAAGCCCGGCAAGCTGCGCCTGATGTACGAAGCCAACCCGATGTCGTTCCTGGTGGAGCAGGCCGGCGGTGCGTCTACCGACGGTCACCAGCGCATCCTCGATATCCAGCCTGAAGGCCTGCACCAGCGTGTGGCGGTGTTCCTGGGCTCGAAGGAAGAAGTGGCCCGCGCCACGGCCTACCACAAGGAATAAATCATGGCCGAGCCCTGGCAGCCGCTGCTTGATTGGTGGTTCGGTTCAGCCGAGACGCCAGATGAGATCTCGGCTGACAAGGGCAAACTGTGGTTCGGCAAGCGTCATGATCGCCAGGCGCGTGAGCGCTTTGGCGATCAGGTCGAACAGGCACTGGCCGGCGGATTGATCGACTGGGCGCAACGCCCGGAAGGTTGGCTGGCCCTGGTGCTGCTGCTCGACCAACTGCCGCGGATGATCTTTCGCGACACTCCCAAGGCCTTTTCCGGTGACCTTCGCGCCCAAGCGCTGGTAGCCCAGGGCCTGGCCGCAGGTTTCGACCGGCAACTCAAACCCATCCAGCGCGTATTCATCTACCTGGTGCTCGAACACTGCGAAAACCTGGCCGTGCAGAACGAGGCCGTGTCGCGGTTTATCGACTTGGTTCGAGAGCAGCCGGAGGCGGAACGCGCGGTGTTTGAGAGCAACCTGGATTATGCCGAACGGCATCAGAAGATCATTGCCCGGTTTGGACGGTTCCCCCATCGCAATGCGGTGTTGGGAAGGAAGTCTACGGTTGAGGAAATGGAATTTTTGAAGGGGCCGGGGTCGCGATTTTAGTGAGCTACGGGTTGCTTCGAAGCAATCGCTTCAGCAGCAGGGCGGGCAGATTTTTGCGGCTGTCGGCAATGATGTGGATATAGAGTGTTTGCCCGCGTACTTCATAAATAATCCGATTCATGCCTGAAAGAATTTGTCGGTACTGACCTAGATTGAGCCTTTCGATTTCTTGCGGAATTGATCCAGCGTAGGGCTGTGTCGTCAGATGACGGATCGCTGTTTTCAGGGCGGCATAAGTGCTTTGCCATGTCTGAAGAGAGAACCGTTCGATCAGGTAAAGGCGTAATTCTTTAATGTCCGTCTCAGCAGACTGAAGGATGACAACCTTTAAACTCATTGAAGGTCGGTCCTGTCCAAGTCAGCGAAGACCTCTTCGATTTCCCGAAACTCACCTTTTTCAATTTCCTGGTTCCCCATAGCCAACAGCTTTAACAGAGCCATTGTCTCTTCGTGTTCCTCGAAGCTTTTCACATCCATGACCACGAGTTTGGCTTCGCCGTTTTGGGTGATTATCAACGGCTCTCGGCTTTCTGTGATGGTCTTGACGATTTCAGCGGTGTGGCTTTTCAAATAGCTGATAGGTTTGATTTGGGATGACAGCTTCATGGCGCGAGCCCCGACGGTGAATGGGACTGAGTTTAGTCTTAATTCAGTCTTGCGTCAGCTGTAATGACCAATGCTCCAACCTGGCAGATGCCACCATAGCTGGCAAGCTTGCTCCCACAGAGATCTTTATAGCAAAGAAACCCACTGTGGGAGCGAGGCTGCTCGCGATGAGGCCCGTGCAGACCCTCTAGATCCGGAAGCTGCCCACCAACTGCTTCAACCGCGCCGCCTGCTGCTCCAGGTCTGAACAGGCCCGCAAAGTCGCTTGCAGGTTTTCCACGCCTTCCTGGTTCAGCGTGTTGATCTCGCTGATGTCGACGTTGATCGACTCGACCACGGCGGTCTGTTCCTCGGTGGCGGTAGCGACGGACTGGTTCATGCCGTCGATTTCACCGATGCGCTGGGTCACGCTGCCCAGGCGTTCGCCGGCCTGGTTGGCGATGCTGACGCTGCCTTCGCTCTGGCGCTGGCTGTCGGTCATGGTCAGCACCGCTTCTCGTGCGCCGACCTGCAGCTCTTCGATCATTTTCTGCACTTGCTGCGCCGAGTCCTGGGTCCGGTGGGCCAGGTTGCGCACTTCATCGGCCACCACTGCGAAACCGCGTCCGGCCTCGCCGGCACGGGCCGCTTCGATGGCTGCGTTCAAGGCGAGCAGGTTGGTCTGCTGGGAGATGCTGGTGATCACCTCCAGGATCTGGCCGATGTTCACCGTGTTGCTGTTCAGGGTCTCGATGTTGCCGCACGAATCGCTGATCTTCGCCGACAGTTGCTGCATGGCGGTGATGGTTTTATCCACCACTTGCTGGCCGTCTTCGGCCAGGCTGCGGGCATCGCTGGAGTGCTGCGAGGCGAGCGCGGCGTTCTGGGCGATTTCCTGGGCGGCGGCGCCGAGCTGGTTGATGGCCGCGGCCACACTGCTGGTGCGCGATGCCTGCTGGTCGGAGTTGAACATCGACGAGTTGGACGCGCTGACCACTCGCAGGGCAACTTCATTGACCTGGCCCGTGGCCGAGGCCACTTCGCGGATCGAGGTGTGAATGCGCTCGACGAAGCGGTTGAACGACGTGCCCAGTGCGCCGAATTCATCCTGGCCATGGATGGTCAGGCGGCGGGTCAGGTCGCCTTCACCTTCGGCAATATCGTGCATGGCGCGGCCCATGGTCAGCAGCGGCTGCATCAGCACGCGGATCAGCATGCCCAGCAGGGCGATGATGAACACCACGGCGATGGCCATCGCGATCAGCGCTGAAGTGCGCAATTCACTGAGCATCGCCAGCGCGGTGTCTTTGTCGAGCACGAGGGCCACGTACCAGTCGGCACCCGGCACGCCGCTGACACGGGTGAAGGAAATGAACTGGGTCTTGCCGTCGAGCTCGACTTCCTTCATGCCCGGGCTGACTTGCAGCGCGCCGTCGGGGTAGGCCTCGGCCAGGGTCTTGAGCACGCGTTTGCTGTCGGGGTGGATCAGGATCTTGCCGTCGGCGCTGACAATGAACGCATGGCCATGCCCGCCAAAGTTCAGCGAGTTGATGATCGCGCTGACGCTGGACAGGTCGATGTCTGCACCGGCTACGCCGATCATCTGGTTCTGGTGCTGCACCGGGGTGGCCACGGTGATCACTAGCTTGCCTGACGAGGCGGCGATGTAAGGTTCAGTGACAATGGCCTGTTGTGCGCTGTTGGCGGCCTTGTACCAGCCACGGGCGCGGGGATCGTAGTCGGCAGCACGGTTACCCGCCGGCACCGAGAACATCACGCCGTCGATACCGCCGAAATAGCTCAGTTGGAAATTGCTGGTGTACACCGGCAAGCCCACGGCGCGCTTGAGGCTGTCGGCACTGCTGCCATCCACAGCGATTTGCTGGGCCAGCGATTGCAGCAACTGGACACGACCTTCGACCCAGGTCTGGATGTTCCGGCTGGTCAGGTTGCCGAGTTCCTGCATGGAATTTTCGGTACTGGCATGCAGGCTCTGGCGCTGACGATAGTCGTTGAACAGGATGAAACAGGCGAACGCAACGGCTACCACGAGGGCGGCAGCCAGCAGGATTTTGTGGCTGAACTTCATGTTTCTGGTCATTAAGAACGCTACCGCAGAGGAGCTGGTCAGGAAGGGGGGCAATTTGCCATAACGCAGGATTTAACGCTGTTCTTTTTATCGGCCTGGTTGCTCCAAGGATCAGCCATCGCCGGTCAAATCCGACGAAATGCACGACAGCATCACAAACTGATTGATTCACCGACGAAATGCTGTCTCAGGAACCAATAAATACTGGGGTTGCCGGGGAACCAGATAGGGGTTTTCTCTTCTAAGCTTCTGGTTGGCACCCTGCCATCCTCCCTTCCGCTCCAGGAGTTACCCGATGTCCCTGCGTTCCATCGCGTTGTTGATTGTGTGCGTCGTGCTGACCGCATGCAGCAAGGTCAACCAGGAAAATTATTCGAAGCTGTCGGCTGGCATGCCCAAGTCCGAAGTCGAATCATTGCTGGGAAAACCGACTGATTGTTCGGGCGCGCTCGGCATGTCCAGTTGCACCTGGGGCGACCAGAAAAGCTTTATCAGCGTGCAGTACGCCGGTGACAAAGTGTTGATGTTTTCCGGCCAAGGCCTGAAGTAAACCGAGGCTACGGGCCTGCGGGAGAAAAATAATGAAGCGGTTATTGTTAGTGCTTTTGGCCGGCCTGGTTTTGGCTGGCTGCGCCACTTCTGGCGAAGACCCGTTGGCGCCCAAGACCGTCAACAGCGTCAATTTGAAGCGTTACCAAGGGACCTGGTACGAACTGGCCCGCCTGCCAATGTATTTCCAGCGCAACTGCGCGCAGTCCGAAGCTCACTACACCCTCAAGCCTGACGGCGACGTGGGTGTGCTCAATCGCTGCCTGACTTCGGATTGGCAGTGGGAAGAAGCCAGGGGCACCGCCACCCCGCAGGTGCCGGGCAAGACCGACAAGCTCTGGGTCAGGTTCGACAACTGGTTCTCGCGGATCGTACCGGGCGTGGCGAAAGGGCAATACTGGGTACTGTACGTCAGCGATGACTACAAGACCGCCATCGTCGGTGACCCGAGCCGCCGCTACATGTGGCTGCTGTCCCGTACACCGACCGTCAACAGCGTGGTGCGCGAAGAATTGCTGAGCAAGGCGCGCCAGCAGGGCTATGACACCAGCCGATTAATCTGGCGTGCGTCGGATCGGCAGATGGCCAAGACCTCGAATTGACCTGCCGGCAAATAGCCAAGGTGGGAGCGGGCTTGCTCGCGAAGGCGATGTATCAGTCGACATAACTGTTAAC
>NZ_JALJDX010000101.1 GCF_022952855.1 Pseudomonas sp. RGM2987
GTGTGTCAGATATTTATAAGCCGACTGACACTCCGCCTTCGCGAGCAAGCCCGCTCCCACAGGGGGGGGTGTGGTTTACAGGGTAAGGGACCGGTTCGACGCCTTGATGAATTCCTGCTTCAACTCCGCAAAACTGTGCACCGCCGGGAATTGCGGGAACTCACGAATCACATTCTCCGGCGCATGAAACAGAATCCCGGCATCAGCCTCGCCGAGCATCGTGGTGTCGTTGTACGAATCCCCCGCCGCGACAACCCGGTAATACAGGCTCTTGAAGGCCAGCACCGACTGGCGCTTGGGATCTTTCTGACGCAGCTGGTAACCAGTGACCCGCCCGCTTTCGTCGGTAATCAAACGATGGCAAAGCAAGGTCGGGAAGCCCAACTGGCGCATCAGCGGTTGGGAAAATTCGTAGAACGTGTCGGAAAGAATCACCACCTGGAAGCGCTCGCGCAGCCAGTCGACGAATTCGATGGCGCCTTCCAGGGGCTTGAGCGTGGCGATGACTTCCTGGATGTCCGAGAGCTTCAGGCCGTGCTCGTCGAGGATGCGCAACCGTTGCTTCATCAGCACGTCGTAGTCGGGAATGTCCCGAGTGGTCGCCCTGAGGGACTCAATACCGGTTTTTTCAGCGAAGGCGATCCAGATCTCCGGGACCAGCACACCTTCCAGGTCGAGACAGGCAATTTCCACAAGACACTCCCACTTATTCTGATGTTTATCGGTTGGGCGAACAAAAAGCCTGCCGACTCTAGCCATTCCCCCGGGCCCGCGCAACGCACAGGAGCGCGCCAGCCCCGACAGCTTTTGTTACCATCAGCCCCATATAGAGCGCCCAGCGCCACCGACCTGTAGGAAACCGCCCTGATGAGCCCATCGTTTGACGTCGTGGAACTCGCCACGACCTATGCCAACAAGTCCCCCCAGGACATCCTCAAGCTGGCCTTCGCTGAATTCGGCGACGACCTGTGGCTGTCCTTCAGTGGCGCCGAAGACGTGGTGCTGGTGGACATGGCCTGGAAGCTGAACAAGAACGTCAAGGTGTTCAGCCTCGACACCGGTCGTCTGCATCCGCAAACCTATCGGTTTATCGATCAGGTGCGCGAGCACTACAAGATCGACATCGAACTGGTCTCGCCGGACCATACGAAACTGGAGCCTTTCGTGAAGGAAAAAGGCCTGTTCAGTTTCTACAGGGACGGTCATGGCGAGTGCTGCGGCATCCGCAAGATCGAGCCGCTGCGACGCAAACTGTCCGATGTCCGCGCCTGGGCCACCGGCCAGCGTCGCGACCAGAGCCCCGGCACCCGTAGCCAGGTGGCCGTACTGGAAATCGACACGGCGTTTTCCACCCCCGAGCGCACCCTGTACAAATTCAACCCGCTGTCGCAAATGACCAGCGAGGAAGTCTGGGGCTACATCCGCATGCTCGAACTGCCTTACAACAGCCTGCACGAACGCGGCTTCATCAGCATCGGCTGCGAGCCCTGCACCCGACCGGTACTGCCGAACCAGCACGAACGCGAAGGCCGCTGGTGGTGGGAAGAAGCCACGCAGAAAGAATGCGGGCTGCACGCCGGCAATATCATCAGCAAGTCCAAAGCCTGAAATCATAGGCAGTGTTCCTGTACACAAAATGCCACCTCAGGTGGCGTTTTTGTATGCATTTTTCCGCTCCGCACCAAAAAGTCACCCTCTATACAACCTCCGCTCCGCTGAATTCTTCTTTGAGCTGATCGGCGCGTCTATTGCAGGGCTCCTGTAGCTGATCATCGCCAAGCGCCAGCCGTCTTACGAGGACGTCAGCGGAGAATCCATCGCTGTGGATAACGTCAGCCATTGATTGTTCAGGCGGCCCGCCGCGTCCGGGCCGCTCACCTTTTGTGAATCAAGGAAAATGCTCATGCGAATTCTCGTGGTCAACGTCAACACCACCGAATCCATCACCCAGGCCATCGCCCGGCAGGCCCAGGCCGTCGCTGCGCCGGGCACTGAGATTGTCGGGCTCACGCCGCATTTCGGCGCCGATTCCATCGAGGGCAACTTTGAAAGCTACCTGGCGGCCATTGCGGTGATGGACCGGGTAATGTCCTACGACCAGCCATTCGACGCAGTGATTCAGGCAGGCTACGGCGAGCACGGTCGCGAAGGTTTGCAGGAACTGCTGAACGTGCCGGTGGTGGATATTACCGATGCCGGCGCCAGCACCGCGATGTTCCTCGGCCATGCCTACTCGGTGGTCACCACCCTGGACCGCACCGTGCCGTTGATCGAGGACCGCCTCAAGCTGTCCGGCCTGTTCGAGCGCTGCGCTTCGGTGCGGGCCAGTGGCCTGGCAGTGCTGGAACTTGAGCAGGACCCACAGCGGGCCGTTGAAGCCATCGTGCAACAGGCTGAACTGGCGGTCAGCCAGGACAAGGCCGAGGTCATTTGCCTGGGCTGCGGCGGCATGGCCGGGCTCGATGAGCAGATCCGCCAACGCACCGGAGTGCCGGTGGTCGATGGCGTGACAGCAGCGGTGACCATTGCTGAATCCCTGGTACGGCTGGGGTTGTCGACATCGAAGGTGCGGACCTATGCGACACCACGGCCCAAGACCATCATTGGCTGGCCGGGGCGGTTTGGGCGGTGAGTTCCAGCCTTGAACCGAGTTGAGCCCTTCGCGAGCAAGCCCGCTCCCACAAATGAAAGGTATTGTTCACAGAATTTGGGTACGACACAGACCTACTGTGGGAGCGGGCTTGCTCGCGAAGGGAACGCCTCGGTCTAGAGCCATATTCAAACCGCACTGAACCGCTCCCCCCATCCTTGCTGCGCAAACCGCTCAATGATGAAATCCACAAACGCCCGGGTCTTGCCGGGCAGCAGTTTGTGCTCTGCGTAATAAATCGAGATGTTGCCATCATCGACATACCAGTCCGGCAGCACCCGCAGCAACGCGCCGGAGTCGAGATAGGGCACCGCCACCGGCATGCTCACCAGACCGATGCCCAACCCTTGGGCCGCCGCCGCGCAATCGGCTTCCGAATCGCTCATGGTCATGCGCGCCTTGAGCATGAGTGGACTGTGCTGGCGCGTGCGGCTGGTCAATTGCCAGGAGCGAACCCGCCCGGTTTGCGGTGAACGGATCAGGATGCCCTGATGATGCGCCAGGTCTTCCGGCTCGATGATCGAAGCATGGTTTTGCAAGTACGCCGTGGAAGCGACGAGTACCCGATGCGCCACCGTCAGCTTGCGCGCTACCACGCCTTGAGGCAGTTCGAACCCGCCGCCGATGGCCGCGTCGAAGCCTTGGCCGATCAGGTCGACCTGGCGGTTATCGAAATGCCAATCCGGGCTGATCGCCGGGTAGCGCTGCAAGAACTCACTCAGCAAAGGCACCACATACAGCCGGCCAAATGCCGTGCCCATGCTCACTTTCAGCGTGCCCGCGGGCTGCCCACCGGCACTCGCCAGGTTGGCGACCGCGTTCTGGATGGTGCTGAAGCTGCTGCCGACTTCCCGCAGAAACAGTTGCCCGGCTTCGGTCAGTGTCAGGCTGCGGGTACTGCGCTGAAACAGCCGCACCCCCAGCCGCGCCTCGAGCTTGGCGACGCTTTTACCCACCGCCGCGGGGGTCAGGCTCAAGCGCCGTGCGGCCTCGGCAAAGCTGCCGACTTCGGCGCTACGCACGAAGCATTCGATACTGCTGAAGGTTTCCATAGGCGTCACTCTAAACTTTTGGTTTACACAGACTGTATCAGCTGACGTCTACTCAGCCGATCGACAATTGCTGATACTCGCCTCCATCAACCGCGGCATCCCGCCTCGGCAGTTTTGGAGAAACCCATGAGTACTCAAGCATTGAGCGGCAAGGTCGCCCTGATCCAGGGCGGGTCCCGCGGCATCGGCGCCGCCATCGTCAAACGTCTGGCTGCCGAAGGCGCGGCAGTGGCCTTCACCTACGTCAGCTCGGCCGCCAAGTCGCAAGAACTGCAAAACAGCATCACAGCAGCCGGCGGCAAGGCCCTGGCGATCAAGGCCGACAGCGCCGACGCCGATGCGATCCGCAACGCGGTCGAGGCCACGGTCGAAGCCTTTGGCCGGCTGGACATCCTGGTCAACAACGCCGGCGTGCTGGCAATGGCCCCGTTGAGCGAGTTCAAGCTCGAAGATTTCGACCAGACCCTGGCCATCAACGTACGCAGCGTGTTCATCGCCACCCAGGCAGCCGCCCGGCACATGACTGAAGGCGGTCGGGTCATCAACATTGGCAGCACTAACGCCGACCGCATGCCCTTTGCCGGTGGTGGCCCCTACGCCATGAGCAAAGCCGCACTGGTGGGCCTGACCAAAGGCCTGGCCCGTGACCTCGGCCCTCAGGGCATCACGGTCAACAACGTGCAGCCCGGCCCGGTGGACACCGACATGAACCCGGCCGACAGCGACTTCGCCTCCAGCCTGATCTCGTTGATGGCCGTCGGACGCTACGGCAAGGCGGATGAAATCGCCAGTTTCGTCGCCTACCTGGCAGGCCCGGAAGCCGGTTACATCACCGGTGCCAGCCTGACCATCGACGGTGGTTTCGGCGCCTGATCCACGCATAAAAAACGCCGGTCATGGATTCAACCATGACCGGCGTTCTGTTGTGTCGCGCTTTTTTCGTCAGGCCCATTCCAGCTCTGGCAGGCCGCACAGGCCCGGTTGAAACATCTTCAACGAGCGGATGATCGCATCGGCGTGGGCGTATTTTTCATCAGCCATGGCCGGGTCTGGAATGGCGATGGCGGTCATGCCTGCGGCTTTGGCGGCCGTGACGCCGAAGGGTGAGTCCTCGAACACCAGGCAATCGCGAGGCGCAACGCCCAGGCGACGCGCTGCGGTCAAGAAGATGTCCGGCGCCGGTTTGGCCGCGCCGACCTCCGGGTCGTCCGCCGTCACGATGAAGTCGAACAACGCGAACCAGTCCCGGTGCAAGGTGGTTTTCAGGGCGAATGATTGGCTCGACGAGCTGGTGCCCACCGCAATCGGAATGCCGCTGGCCTTCAAGTGCCGCACCAGTTCCTGGGCACCTGGCATCGCCAGCGCGCGAGGGAAACGCTCGCGCATCAGCGGCTCGCGGATCTCCAGAAATTGCTCTGGAGTGATCGGCAACTCCAGCGCCTGGACCACGTAGTTGGCCAGATCCCCGGCACCGCGACCAATGATGTTCTGCTTCACGCTCCAATCGAAGGTGCGCCCGTAGCGCTCGGCGATGATAGACGTGACCTCGGTATAGATCCCCTCGGTGTCCAGCAACAGCCCATCCATGTCGAAAATCACTGCCTTGATCGGGCCTAACTCTTTGTGCGGTGCTTTCATCGCATCGGATCCGTCATCAACACCCCATGTCGGGATAACCCGCGCAGGATGTTTGCCTTAAAGGATTCAGCAGAATAACGAGAGCGCCTTGGAACAGGCAATGGGAAATCTTTGTGTCATGCGTCTGGCGCGAAGAGGGAGCGTACTCCCTCTTCTGGGAAAACTGGCGGGTTACTGACCGGAACCCCCGGAACCACCCGAACCCGAGCCTCCGGCGCCGCCACTGTCGCTGGTGCCGGTCCCGCCGTTGGTGCTGCCACCGGCAGGCGCACCGCCCATCGTGCTGCCACCGCTGGTCGAACCCGTTCCCGTACCGGGGCTGGTGCTGCTGCCACTGGCATCACCACCGTTGCCACCGCCTACAGAACCAGGTGGTAGCGCGTTACCGTTGGCGTTGGAAGAACCCCCGGCATCCATCTGGGTGGAAGGCGGCATCCCGCCTTTATCCACGGGAGGATTACCGCCCGAAGTCTGTGCCAAAGCGGCGAGTGAACTGACCGAAAGAATCCCGGCGAGCGTCAGCGCTGTCATGTTGGATTTCATCATGATGGATCTCCTTTTCATGGTATCTACCTGATGTGTGGCAAGCATGGCGGGCCGATGGTGCCTGCGGATCGACAGGCGGCGTGCAGATCAGCTTGGCGTTCCCGACGCATCGTCGCCGGCGATGTCCGGATCATCCGGCGCGGCTTCGACATCCTCGTCTTCGCCAGGCTCCTGCTGCGTTACGGCTTCGTCATCGGGAAGCTGATCACGACTCAGCGGATTAGTCGGCGATGGCAGTGGGTATTCCGGGGTTTCATCGTCACTGGGGACAGGTGAATCGGCAGTCATAGCAACCTCCTGAGTGGGATAAACCCGCCTCATTCGTAGGAATCATCCTCAAGCTCGGCGTCTTCATCGTCGATCAGAGGAACCTGGGCATCGTCCATCAGCGAACCGGGGTCTTCATTGCCGGGGTCATTGACGAACGGAACACCCGACGGGCCTTTCTCTTCCTTGCCTTCGGTTTCAGGGGTCATGGCGCACCTCGTGATTGTGGGGGGTGTATGAATTCGAGGGCGAGAGCGTGGTGAACGTTCCGCAGAAATGTATGGGTAACGCGCATCCCAGCCAAACATCGAACATGTGGCGAGGGAGCTTGCTCCCGCTTGAGTGCGAAGCGCTCACAAAAAAGGGCTGCTGCGCCCGAGGCGTCGGACCGTCCCAGCGGGAGCAAGCTCCCTCGCCACGATGAGTTCATCCACATAAAGTGAACGGCTTAGGCACCAGGCCGGGCCTATTCAAGCAAGCATCCGCTTAACGATGCTTGCGCTTATGCTTGTGCTTCTTACCACCCGAATGCCCGTCATTGTCATTGGACAGGTTGCTACCCAACGCACCACCGGCCGCGCCGCCGAGGCCTGCACCAATGGTAGAACCGGTGGAGCCGCCCAGACGATTACCGACAATCGAACCGCCGGCCGAACCCAGGCCACCACCGATGGCCGCTTCAGTACGGCTGCCCTTGCGAGCCCCTACTGCGCTGCCGGCTGCGCCGCCGACACCGGCGCCAATCGCCGCGCCGGTGCTGCCGCCCATCTGCTGGCCGACCACATTACCCAATACACCGCCCAGGCCACCGCCAACCGCAGCAGTACCGTCACCGGCAGCCATCGCGCCTTGTGCAACCAGCAACCCAAGGACCAAGGTGGACAACGTCAAACGCATGATAAAAACCTCAAGAATGCCGCATCGGGAAAGATGGCCGCTGCGCGCGGGCGCGAGTTTACGCCAATCGGCCAGGCCATGCCGGTTGGACAGCGAATACAGGAATTATTTTATGACAGGCAAAAAAAAGCCCGCTGGGGAAACGGGCAGGTACTGCTTTCTAACGGATGAGTTCAGATTACGTGGCCGCTTGTGAAAGAAACGTGAAAGAAACCGGCGGTTGAAAAAAGATGAAAAATATTTACGCCGCTCCCGTTTTTCCGGCCGAAAACCGGGCGAAAAAAGCCCCGCTCGGTGACGGGGCTGTGCTTTCGGTTATTTCTTGATCGGAATCCTGGGTAAGAACTTGCCCTTCTCTCCTCGCTGCACTTTCGACACTTTGGTCCTGATCGACGGAATCGGCTCGTCGCCAAAGTCTGAGCGGTAGGCCGATTGACCACACTGCAATCCTTCGTTGATTGGATACGCGGCTCCGTGCTCCTCGCTGTACGGTGCTCCCATTGCCTTTCCCCTGCTGATTGAGGCCGCTACCGGCAATAACCTATTGCCTTAAAATACCGGTCTCCCAGACATGAGACTAGCCGGTCATCTACAGACTGCCCGTCCTGGCACTGCCTGACCGACGAATGGAACCCACTGTTTCATAACGGAAACACTCACTCAGTGCCGCGCATCGTGCGGTTCAGAACCCGTGCCACTTGGTCGGCAGAATAGGGTTTGGATAAGAATTCAAACCCTTCGTGTCCACTGTGAGCCAGTTCTTCACTATAGCCAGAGGTCAGCACGACCGGCAGATCCGGGCGACGCTGGCGCAGTTCTTTGACCAAGGCCACACCGCTGATGCCAGGCATCACAACGTCGGAAAATATCGCGTCGAACGCCATCGCGTCCGGCCCCACCATCTTCAGCGCCTCCTCGGCGTTGGTTGCCCAGCACGTTTCGTAGCCCAGATCCTGCAGGATCTGGGTGGCGAAACGCCCGACTTCCAGGTTGTCCTCCACGATCAATACCCGCCGGCTGCCTTTTTCCAGCAGCAACTGCGTAGCGTCCTCCTTGCCGGGTTCCTGAACGACTTCGGCTTCCACCTCCGGGAGATACAAGGTAAACACCGTTCCTTCGCCCACCACGGTCGAGACGTCGACGTTGCCGCCAGACTGCTTGGCAAAGCCGAACACCTGGGACAACCCCAGCCCCGTGCCTTTGCCGACCTCCTTGGTGGTGAAGAACGGCTCGAAAATATGCTCCAGCACCTCAGGGCTGATCCCGGTACCGGTGTCCGCCAGGGAAATGGCCGCGAAGGCTTGCCCGGCCCCGGCATGACCACGGATCGGCGGCATGCCTTGCGCGCATTTCAGGCGGAGCCAGAGCGTGCCCTGGCCGTCCATGGCATCCCGGGCGTTCAGGGCCATGTTGATGATGGCGGTTTCGAACTGGCTCAAATCCGCACGGATGTAACAAGGCCGATCATCCAATTCGACCACCACCTGGATTCGCGCCCCCGTGACAGTCTGCAGCATATCCCCCAGGCTCTGCACCTGCTTGCCCACTTCAAGGACTTCCGGCTTCAACGGCTGGCGTCGAGCGAAGGCCAGCAGTTGGCTGGTCAATTTGGCAGCACGCTCCACGGTCTCGGAAACCGCGGTCATGTAGCGCTGCCGACGCTCCTCGGACAGATTGGGCATGCGCAGGAAGTCTACCGAAGAACGAATGATCGTCAGCAGATTATTGAAGTCATGGGCCACGCCGCCGGTGAGCTGGCCGATGGCTTCGAGTTTCTGCGACTGGCGCAGCGCCGCCTCGGTCTGTTGCAAGCGCGTGGTGCGCTCCTCGACCCGCTGCTCCAGGGTCGCGTTGAGCTCGGCCAGTGCCGCCAGGCCCTCACGAACAGCGGCGTCGGCGCGGGCGCGCTCGATGTGGGCCCAGGACCGCTCCGTGACCTCCATCAACAACACCAGATCGTTGGATGCCCAGACCCGAGGGGTTTTATCGTGGATGGCCATCAGCGCGGTCAACCGCCCGCCCTTGATCAATGGCACACAAATGGTGGCCGCGATCCCGATGGCCTGGAACGTCGCCGCTTCATCCGGCGCCAACTCCTTGAGGTTGTCGTTGATCACCAACGGCTTGCCGGAGCGAAGATTGGCGACGGCCAGCCGGCCGAAATCCGCCAGCCGATAATGCCCGACGATGTGCGGCGAACCGGCCCGGGCCCAGTCGCCGCGAATGGTGAAACCGTCTTCGTCCTCATCCATGTCCGCATAGGCGCAATTAGACAGGTTCAGATGCGCCGCCAGAATGCGCGTCGTGGTCGCCATGATCGTTTGCGGCTCGGTGGCGTTGGCCACCGCATTGCCAATGGCATCCAGCACCGCCAGGCGCTGGGTCATCAGTACCGTCGAGGTGGTCTCGGTGACCGTGTCCAACATGCCCACGACCTTGCCAAACTGGTCGCGGATGGGGCTGTAGCAGAACGTGAAGTAAGCCTGCTCCGGCCCGGCGCCGCGCTCGACCACCAACGGAAAATTCTCGATATAGGTCGCTTGCCCTTCGAAGGCCGCACGCACGATGGGCCCTATATCGCTCCAGGCCTCCTGCCAGACCTCATCGAACCGCCGCCCCAGCGCCTCGGGCTTATTGCCGAGGATTGGCAGAAACGCATCGTTATACAACGTTACCAGCTCCGGCCCCCAGATAATGGCCTGGGGAAAATGCGACGCCAAGCTCAAGGCCACCGTCGTCTTCAACACATCCGGCCAGCCCTGCGGCGGCCCGAGCGGCGTGTCCTCCCAACGATGGCACCGCATCCGTTCGGCCATCTGCGCGTTGCTTTGCAGCCAGTCTGTCATTGCGATCGATCCTTCTGAGTCGCCAACCATCGGAGGGTAGCGCTTGTGACCTCAAGTTGGGGCGTATTATCCCGTATGGGGTGGGGATGGGCTACGCAAGCGTCTTATATAAGCGCCACGGGAATTGCATTAGCTTCACGTTTTCCTGCGTATCCGTCTTGCCAAGCTGTAGGATCTCGGGTTCAGAAGCTTACGACCATGACAAAGTCCTACATATGATTGGGAATCCCCTTCCCTATCAATCCCTTGCGTATTTTTTGCGGTGACGTCTATAGTCTTGGCGTCGCCCAGATGGCGACCGGGTTTGGCGACCCGATTGACGCAAGTGCAACGGTGCTCTCTGCTCTGTGGCAGAAGCACCCTTGTGCTCACAGAACTGCTTTATGGCAGCTGTGCGCGGGAGACCTTCGGGTCTGCCGGCTCCCTTGTGTCTCCGGTTCGCCAACCTGCGTACAGCTGTCACCCTTCGTTTGGCGACGAAGCGTGACAGTCCATTCATGACACAAGGAATTGATATGAAACGATATATGGGCCTTACCAGCAACGCCGACGACCAACCCCTCTACGTCGACACCTCTGCCCCGCTACACACCTTGCTCGATGCAGCCGCCTACCGAATCCGCGCCGCTACGCAGTTCCTGGAAAACCTCGCGATGCGTGACGAACAGACCATTGACCCCGCAACCCTCCAGGACCTGGCACAGCTTTGCTGCATTCCCCTGCGCGATGGTTGTGATGTGATGGATGTGATTGCACGAAGGTTGGATGCGGCGCCGG
This sequence comes from Pseudomonas sp. RGM2987, assembly GCF_022952855.1. GTDB lineage: Bacteria > Pseudomonadota > Gammaproteobacteria > Pseudomonadales > Pseudomonadaceae > Aquipseudomonas. The sequence goes on from NZ_JALJDX010000101.1 coordinate 10,674, forward strand.
CGGGGTCACCCCTGTAAGTCTGATGCACAACGGACCTGTGGCGGGGGGGGGGGGGGCCCCTGGGGGGGTGGG
>NZ_JALJDX010000100.1 GCF_022952855.1 Pseudomonas sp. RGM2987
ATTCTTTATCGGCGCTTGGGTGAAAGGAGGAGGGGCGAAATCTCCCACGGTCTGTACTGCTGCTAACAGTCAGAATCGAGCCTTGTCCCTCCTCCTCCCTTCAAGTCCTACCATACAAGCGAGCCTGCTCGCGATGGCCGCGATTCGGTCAGTGCCCCATCAGCCAATGCTGATGCGGCCCCGGCAGGGTCCAGATGCCGAATATGATCACCAGCAACCCACCGGCCATACGCACGCTGCGTTTGCGCAGCAGGGCAGTGATGCGTTCGGCCGCAAGGCCTGTGGCGAGCAGCACCGGCCAGGTGCCGAGGCCGAAGGCCAGCATCAGCAGGGCGCTGTCGAGTGCATTGCCCTGGCTGGCCGACCACAGCAGGGTGCTGTAGACCAGCCCACACGGCAACCAGCCCCAGAGCGCGCCGAGCAGCAAGGCCCGGGGCAGGCTCGACACCGGCAGCAAACGGTTGGCGATGGGCTGGATGTGCCGCCACAAGCCTCGGCCGAGGCTTTCGATCCGGGTCAGGCCGCTCCACCAGCCCGCCAGGTACAGGCCCATGGCGATCAGCAGCAAACCGGCCAGTACCCGCATGATCATCGCCGCCGGGCTGTTGGCGACAGCCCAGCCGGCGAGGCCGATCAACAATCCGGCGCTGGCGTAGCTGAGGATCCTGCCAAGGTTGTAGGCCAGCAGGAGTTGGAAGCGTCGGCCGCGCTGCTCCTTGGGGATCGCCAGGGTCAGGGCGCCCATCAGGCCGCCGCACATGCCCAGACAATGGCCGCCACCCAGCAGACCAAGAATCACCGCCGAAACCAGTAATGGCGCCAGATCAAGCATGGGGCGGGGCCTTGTCATCCGGTTCGCGGGACTGGCCGTCGGCTTCGTCCACCGCCGCCTTGTGGTTCGGGTCCTGATCGTCGAACAGAATGCTGTGGGCCGGACCGTCGAGGTCGTCGTACTGTCCGCTGTCCACGGCCCAGAAAAAAATGTACACGGCGATGGCGACGATCAGCAGCGCCGCCGGGATCATCACGTAAAGAGCTGGCATGGCGGAACTCCATGCCCGCGCGGCTCAGGCCGGCAGCGGGCGGGTATCGGGCGTGGTGTCGAACACTGGCGCCTTGGGCTGACGGGTCAGCCTCAGCGCATTCAACACCACGGTCAACGAACTGATGGACATACCGACCGCCGCCCACACCGGGGTAATCCAGCCGAGGGCGGCGAACGGCAACATGAGGCCATTGTACAGACCTGCCCACACCAGGTTCTCGATGATCACCCGTCGGGTGCGGCGGGCCAGGCTGAAGGCGTGGACCAGGGCGTCGAGGCGGTTGGACAGCAGCACCGCGTCGGCGCTGGTCTTGGCAAGATCGGTTGCCGATCCCATGGCGACGCTGATGTCCGCCGCCGCGAGCACGGGTACATCGTTCACCCCATCGCCGAGCATCAGCACCTTGCGTCCTTGCTGGTGCAGCTGCTGCAGCACCGCCAGTTTATCGTCTGGACGCAAGCCGCCCCGGGCCTCGTCGATGCCCAGTTCGGCGGCGACGCTGGCGACCATCGGCGAACTGTCGCCCGAGAGCAGCAGCGTACGCCAGCCCCGAGCCTTGCACGCGGCCAGCAACGCAGGGGCATCGATACGCAGGCGGTCATCGAGGACGAACCAGGCCAAGGGGCCGATTTCATCACCCAGCAACAACCATTGCCCAGGCTCGTGCGGCATGTCCGGGAGTGCTGCGCCACTCAGTTCGCAGACAAAACCGGGCTGGCCGATGCGCAGGCGCTGTTCGCCCACCAGGCCTTCGAGCCCGAGCCCCGGCGTGCTGTGAACCTGCTCGGCGGCCAGCGGTGCGCGGCCGAATGCGCGGGCGATAGGATGTTCGGAGCGGTTTTCCAGGGCCGCGGCCAACCCCAGGCACTGATCGCTGTCGAGAGTCGCCAACGGTCGAATGGCGCGCAATGCCAGGCGGCCTTCGGTGAGGGTACCGGTCTTGTCGAAGATCACCGTGTCGATCTGGTTCAAGCCTTCCAATACATGACCGCGGGTCAGCAGCAGCCCGAGCTTGTGCAAGGTGCCGGTGGCGGCAGTGAGCGCGGTCGGCGTCGCGAGGGACAGCGCGCAAGGGCAAGTGGCGACCAACATCGCCAGGACGATCCAGAAGGCGCGGGCGGCGTCCAGTTGCCACCACAGCAGGCCGATGGCGGCAGCGGCGACCAGGGAAAACAGCAGGAACCACTGGGCGGCACGATCGGCAATTTCCGCCAGGCGCGGCTTCTCGGCCTGGGCCCGCTCCAGCAGGCGCACGATGGCGGACAGCCGGGTGTCTTGCCCAAGCGCCAACACCTCGACCGTCAAGGCGCCCTCGACATTGAGTGTGCCGGCGGTGACCGCGTCGCCCACTTGGCGAGGTTGGGGCAGGTATTCGCCGGTCAGCAATGATTCGTCGATGCTGGACTGGCCGTCGAGGATCCTGCCGTCAGCCGGCAGCACCGCTCCTGGATGCACCAGCACCCGGTCGCCGTTGCGCAATTCGCTAAGCAGGATACGTTCGCTCTGGCCGTCATCCGCCAGGCGCAGGCACGAGGCCGGCAGCAGGTTGACCAATTGCGCAGTGGCGGCTGCGGTACGTTCCCGGGCCCGGCGCTCCAAATAGCGACCGGCAAGCAGGAATAGCGCGAACATGCCCACCGCATCGAAGTACAGCTCGCCCACTCCGGTTATCGAGGTCCAGATCCCGGCGATATAAGCACTGCCGATCGCCAAGGACACCGAGACGTCCATGGTCAGGTGGCGAGTGCGCAGGTCACGCATCGCGCCTTTGAAGAACGGTGCGCAGCTATAGAACACGATCGGCGTGGTGAGAAACAGCGCCACCCAGCGCAGGATGGTGTGCATCTCGGGGCTCAGGTCGATGTTGAATTCCGGCCATGTCGCCATGGTCGCCATCATCGCCTGGAACCACAACAACCCGGCCACGCCCAACTGGCGCAGAGCCAGGCGGTTCTGTGCGGCGAGCTGCTCGCTGGCCTGGTCGGCCTGGTAGGGGTGGGCGACGTAGCCGATCCGGCGCAGCTCGGCGAGCAGCGTGCTCAGGGGCAATCGGGCGTCGGCCCAGCGCACGTGCAGGCGATGGTTGGACAGGTTCAAGCGTGCTTCGGCCACGGCCGGCAGGCTGCGCAATTGCTTTTCGATCAGCCAGCCGCAGGCGGCGCAACTGATGCCTTCCATCAGCAGGGTGGTTTCGGCCAGTTCGCCTTCATGACGCACGAATGATTGCTGCACGTCAGGTCGATCGTACAGCGCCAGTTCATCGGTCAGCTGGACCGGCAGGGTTTGCGGGTTGGCCGAGGCCTCACTGCGATGCTGGTAATAGCTCTCCAGGCCGCCCGCGACAATAGCCTCGGCCACCGCCTGGCAGCCCGGGCAGCACAGCTCGCGGGTTTCACCGAGGACAACGGCGGTGAAGCGACTGCCGGGTGGGACGGGCAGGGCGCAGTGGTAGCAGGGCAGGGGAGTGGTCATGGTTGTCGCATGAAGGCCTTTGTGGCTGAGGAGCTTGCTGGTTTGTGAACGCTGTCCGTGGCGAGGGAGCTTGCTCCCGCTCGGCTGCGAAGCAGTCGTCCGGCAAAGGGTGAAAAACAAAAACAGGGCCGCTTCGCGGCCCAGCGGGAGCAAGCTCCCTCGCCACAGGGAAACGGTTACTTTTTCAGGTCTTCGGCCCCTTGCAGCGGCTCATCGCCGAGCAATATGGCCTGATCATGATTGATCTGCTCTTCCTCGAACAGGCGCCAGGTCTTGTCGTTCTCCACACCGAGCAGCTCGACAAAGCGCCGGCCGTCGATCTTGTCCGTCAGTTGGCCAACATAGCGCCCCGGCTCGCTGTCGTTGCGGGTCAGGACGATCTTGCGATCCTTCTCCGGTTGGGTCGGGGAGATCAGGCTCAGCTCCAGAGTCTGGGGCCGGCTGTTGCCGCTGAGCCGCAGGTTCACTTCACCGGTGACGTCGTCCAACTGCACGTTGGCGTGCAGTTGCAGGGTCTGGGCCAGCAGTTCGCGCTCCAGCGAGCGGTTGATGCCTTTGCCGGCTTCGTAGTAGTTGTCGTTGACCAGGTTGTCCGGGTTCTTCACCGCAATGGTCACCATCGTCAGGCTCAGGGTCACCGAGCAGGTCAGGATCCCGATGATGATCCACGGCCAGAGGTGCTTGTACCAAGGGCTGGTGGCGGTTGCTGCAGGCATGTGCATCTCTCTCAACGGGTTTGTGGGCCGATGAACCGGCTCTTGGCTTGGACATGTACGCTTTCGTCATCGGCATCCTTGAGGATGAAGGTCACCTCGTTGGTGCTCGATGGCAATTGTTCCGGCGCGCTGGACAGTTCGACCGGCTGGCTGAAGATCTCGCCAGCCGCGACCTTGATTTCCCGTCGGCCTTGCAGCTTCAGGTCAGGCAATCCGGTGGCTTCCAGCACGTAGGTATGGTCGCGCTGGTCCTTGTTCATGATCTTCAGGCTGTAGACGTTTTCGATCCGGCCTTCGGCGTTTTCGCGGTACAGGACGCGGTCCTTGCTGACGTCGAAACCCACCAGCGAACGCATGAAGAACGCCGCCACCAGCAGGCTGATCATCGCCAGCAAGACCAGGGCATAACCGATCAGGCGTGGGCGCAGTTTATGGGTTTTCTGCCCCGACAGGTTGTGTTCGGTGGTGTAGCTGATCAGGCCGCGTGGGTAATCCATTTTGTCCATGATGTTATCGCAGGCATCGATGCAGGCCGCGCAACCGATGCATTCGACTTGCAAGCCGTCGCGGATGTCGATGCCGGTCGGGCACACCTGGACGCACATGGTGCAGTCGATGCAATCCCCCAGGCCCAGGGCCTTGTAGTCGATGCCTTTCTTGCGCGGACCGCGGCTTTCACCGCGACGCGGGTCGTAGGACACGATCAGCGTGTCCTTGTCGAACATCACGCTCTGGAAGCGCGCGTATGGACACATATAGATGCACACTTGCTCACGCAGCCAACCGGCGTTGCCATACGTGGCGAGGGTGAAGAAACCGACCCAGAAATACGACCAGCCATCGGCCTGGCCGGTAAAGAACTCGAACACCAGTTCACGGATCGGCGTGAAGTAACCGACGAAGGTCATGCCGGTAACGAAACCGATCAGCAACCACAGGCTGTGCTTGGCAAACTTGCGCAGGAACTTGTTGGCGCCCATGGGGGCCTTGTCCAGCTTGATCCGCTGGTTGCGGTCGCCTTCGGTGACCTTCTCGCACCACATGAAAATCCAGGTCCACACGCTTTGCGGGCAGGTGTAGCCACACCACACCCGTCCGGCATAGACCGTGATGAAAAACAGGCCGAAGGCTGCGATGATCAGTAGCCCGGACAACAGGATGAAGTCCTGGGGCCAGAAGGTCGCACCGAAAATAAAGAATTTGCGTTCCGGCAGGTTCCACCAGACGGCCTGATGGCCGCCCCAGTTCAACCAGACCGTACCGAAATACAGCAGGAACAGCAGCGCACCGCCGATCATCCGCAAATTGCGAAACAGGCCAGTGAAGGCGCGGGTGTAGATTTTTTCCCGAGAGGCATACAGGTCGACGCTTTTGTTCGCGTCCTTGGCAGGCGGGGTAACGTCATGTACCGGAATCTGGTTGCTCATCAAAATGCATCCCACGGCAGTGGAAAAGTGCCGAGGCCAGTACGTGCCGACCCAGGTCACAGGGGGTGTTGCAGTGGCGCAATGATACGCCTGTCGCTCTAGCTCAAGGGTGCGACCTTTGGTCGCGTTGGGGGAAAGGGCCGAATGGTGTAGCAGATGTAACAAGTCATGACCCAGATCAATTGACTATAGACAGTTCATGGCGTTGGGGGAAAACCAAGGGGCCGGCCGACCCGTTCGGCCGGCCCCTTTTGGATCAGCGCTGCGTTGCTAGCGTGGATCGACGTTATCCAGCACGCGGTTTGCCAGCAGTGAGCTCAGCTCGATCAATTGCTGGATGCCCAAGGCAATGTGACGTCGTGAACCATCCAGGTCGAAGGCCAATTCGCTGATCATCGCGTCGGCAGAAGCAAGGGTTTCGCTGAGATTGGCGAGCAGGCATTCGTTGTCGATGTTTTCCACGACGGTGAATAGCTGGTCGGGTTTTGGAGCGTCTTGGGATTGTTCCGATTTTGGTAGCAGGTAGTAATCGAGCGTGCGTTTGGTGGCTTCGTCGTGTTTCTTTGCGTTGCGACCGGCTGTGCCTGAGGAGGTGGAGTCCGCGTCCGGCGGATTGGGTGTGACCTTGAACATGGTGGTGCTCCTTTCGTAAGAGGAACCATCACCGTCTGCCGCCAAGCAGATGGGGTGACGGATTACACAAGGTTGGCGGACCGGAACGAAAGGAACCCGGCATCCCCGAAGGGATCCTTGCGCAACCCGTCATAACAGATGAAGGGGTGTTGCGCCTTTCGAGTGCCGGGCCGCCAAGCCCGTTCGCTGAGTGTGCAGCGACGGGATTACGATAGAGGGCAGGGCCAAGGGGCACAAGCGGGCGGATTCTGGCGTAGTTGTAGGCAAAGGCGCAAGGTTGCGTAGTCTGGACGAGCGCGGCAGTCAGGGCGTAAGAACGGTCTGAAGGCCACTTGCAATTCGTGGCGAGGGAGCTCGCTTCCGCTCGGCGGCGTAGCCGTCGTAAAGCGGCTGATACGGTTTGCCTGTAGGAACGCATTGCCTCGGTTGATTCGTTGCCTAGAGATGAACGGCTTAGGACGGCTCGAGGGCAGATTAAAACGAGTAAACCCAAAGTTCCTCGAATATAAAATCAAGCTCGAAATGGTCAGTTAAAAGCTCGAAGTCATCACGATCTTCGGGCAATGAAAGACCAATGCCGCTGATTTTATCTACTTGTACAAAACCGGACCAGGCAATTTGTTCTTTGCTACGGTTTAACACGTCCGCTACCGTCATGCCTGCCCAAAGTTTGTTCTGATAGTTCCCAGTAAATAACTGATTGCATGAGAGAGAGGAGATAATGCCGCCTGCACCATGATAGGCTGTGATAAATCCATTCTCAATTGAGAGTGAGTTTTGATTTTTATGTATTGTATATTGGTCTGATATTGCAGTTTCGATTTCTTTTATATTCGTCCCTATGCAGATTCCGCCTATAGAGTGCTTGGGTACTATGATTTCTGTAATATTCATTGCCATCTCTAATTTGGTGCTCTGGAGCCGCAGGTTCTGCTCTTCGAAGTAATACGCCTCGCGTACCTCCGTCAACATGTTGCCCCACACCCGTACGGCGCCTGCCAGACGCTGTGCCCTTATCGTTGGTCAGCTCTTTTTTCCAGATAAAATTTTAGATATTTCTTGGGGCGTTCTTTGAATGCCCGATCCTTCCCAAAGCGATAGGCATCATCAAAATATTTATAGGCTTGCGAGTGCTCTTGCAGCTCAAAATAAACCATGCCCACGTTAATAAGCGGACCTGTATCGATGTCTGATTCTCTGCCATCCAAGGTTTTTTGCGCCCAGTCTTTAGCTGTCTCAAAATTACCCTCGTCGAAGTGCAGGTTGAAAAAAGAACCTGTAACCCATGCGGACAAGGGGGTCCATTGCAGTTTCGGCTCTGGAAGTAGGTCCCAGGCTTTTTGATATAGGGTTTTGGCTTCCTCTTTTTTATTTTGCTCATCAAGCTCATTGCCAGTAGCCATTATGGCCATTATTTCGTCTGCCAATACCGGGTTTTCATCTGCCAAGTCGTTCATGTGACTTCCTTATTAATATATGGGCTTTTCTGCCGGGCCAATAAAGTCGCCGGGGGCTCTGTATCTATCCGTCAGCAGTGCGCCCTTGGATCGATTGTGGGAATAGTATTCCAGCTCATAATTGTCAGGGTCTCGCATCCACCCTCTCACTTCTTTGGTTTTAGCACCATGGAAACCACCTTTTGAGTTCCAGTATTTAACCGCGTCAGTTTTATGGGCCATGTCGGCGTCTTTAATCGAATACCATTTTTTATCGGTACTCTGAAATCTCATGTTTTTTCCGGAGCCTATTATTTTACCTTCAGCTCTCATCCTCGCGATCACAGCCTTGCCCGTACGGCTGCTCTTCCCAGGTGTTCGGCCTACGGAGTTTAGACGGCAAGACAGACCTAGTGGGTCTATCCATCCGAAAGGGTTGGGACTGTAAGCGTAAAAATTCAGGCCACCGTTTAACCCAATCGGATCCGGCGTAATAAACCGCCCCACATCCGGATCATAAAACCTGAACGTATTGAAATGCAGCCCCGTCTCCCGGTCCAGATACTGCCCCTGAAACCTCAGGTTCTGCTCTTCGATGTAATACGGCTCGCGCACCTCCGCCAACGTGTTGCCCCACACCCGGTACGTCGCCTGCCAGACGCTGTGCCCATCGGCTTCGGTGAGTTGTTCCGGCAGGCCGTTGAGGTCGTTGTGGTAGTAGCGCACTTTTTGCAGCGCACCGCTGCCGTCGACGCGGGCCAGGGGTTCGTAGCCGTCGTCTTCGTACAGATAGAGGCTGGTCTGCTGGTGGCGATGTTCCTGCAACAGGCGCAGGCCGTCCCAGGTGAAGCGGGTTTCGCCCAGGGGGTAGCCGTTGGGGTCGTGCTCGTTCTTGATGATGCGCCGGCCCAGCGGGTCGTAGGTCATGTTGACGACGCTGCCGTTTTCGTTGCGCACTTCGATCAGGCGGCTTTCGGCATCGTAGGCGAAGCGTTGCAGGCCGCGGGCGGCGCTGCGTTTTTCGATCAGGCGGCCAAAGGCGTCGTAGCGGTAGCGTTTGTCCTGATAGGTCAGCAGTTTGTTGTGCACCACCAGGCCGGCGCCGGCCTGCGGGCCGTCCAGCAGGTTGGCGGCGGCGTCGTAGGCAAAGGTTTCGCCGTGGCCGTGCGGGCTGTCCTGGCTGGCGATGATGCGGCCGGTGGTGTCGTAGTGCAGCAGTTGCCGGTGTTGCGCGGCAGGTTGCTGGTCGAGTTTGCCGATGAGGTTGTCGGCGGGGTCGTATTCGAAGTGTTTTTGCACCGGCGCCGGCAGCAGCGAAGGTTGGCCGGTGTGGCGGCGTTGGCGCGCGCGCAGGCGGCCGCTGCGGTCGTAGTCGCTGCGGGTACTGAGTTGCCCTTGGGTGCGCAGCACCTCACGGTGCAGGCGGTCGCGTTCGAAGTCGCTGATCACCTGGCCGTCGAGGTTGATCTGGTGCAGATGGCCGCTGCCGTAATACAGCCGATTGACCCAACGGCCATCAGGCAATTGGGTCTGGATCAGGTTACCGAGTTCGTCGTAGTGGTGTTGCAGGCTGCCGTCGTCGGTGTTTTCTTCGAGCAACTGGCCAGTCGCGTCGTAGGCGAAGCTCAGGCTCTGGGTGTTGCCTTGCAGGTCGGTGAAGGTGACGGCGGTGAGCTGGTCCAGTGGATCGTAGGCGTATTCGGTGCGGCCATCGTCGGTGACCTTGGCGACCAGTCGGCCGACGGCGTCGCGTTCCAACTGATGAACAATGGGGGCTGGAGGGGTTTCGGGGATGACGGCCAATCCAGTGCCATAAGGTGCCGGGATCGCGGTCACGGCCGCGACATTGTCCAGCCGGTCATAGCTGTAGCGCTTGGCGCTGCCATCCAGGTCCTGTTGCTCGACGAGCCGATCCCCGGCATCCCAGGCAAACCGATAGCTTTCGCCATTCTCATTGACCAGCGCTTGCAGCCGACCAAAGCCGTCATAGGCAAACTGCACCTGCCGGCCATGGGCGTCGGTGCGCTGGCGCACCTGGCCGCGACGGTTGTGCTGGTAGAGCGTGGTGTGCCCGGCCGGATCGGTGTAGCCGGTGAGCTGGCCGGCGGCGTCGCGCTGGTAGTGCTCGGTACGGCCGTCCGGCAATTGGCTGCTGAGCAACCGGCCCTGGGCGTCGTAGCTGAACTGGGTGCGTTCGCCGAGGGCATCGGTGATGGTCTGCAGATAGCCACGCGAGTCGTAGCCGAAGCGCGTCGGGTAACCCGAGCAATCGATGTGCTCGACGAGCTGCCCGAACGGGCTCCAGCGCAGTTTTTTGCTTTTGCCGGTGGCGTCGATGATCTCGATGACCTGGCCGTGGGCGTCGTAGCGGTAGCGGGTGACGTAGCCCAGAGGGTCAGTCTCGGCGATGCAGTTGCCGCGTGGATCATAGCGGTAGTGCCAGCTGTGGCCGGCGGCGTTGGTGTCGGTCAGTGGCAGGGCCCAGTGTTCGAGCCACAGGGTGGAATCGCTGCGGCCCAGCGGATCGGTTTCGCTGATCAGGTTGCCGGCTTCGTCGTAGCTGAAGGTGTAGCCGCCGCCCTGCGGGTCGGTGGCGCTGAGCAACTGGCGTTCGTCGTTCCACTCGAACCGCCAGGTCTGGCCGAGGTTGTCGGTGGCGCGGATGATCTGGTGCTGGGCGTTCCAGTGACGAATGCTGGTGCGTTGCAAGCTGTCGGTGATGCGCGTGGTGCCGGCCGCCAGGTCATAGTCGAACTGGTAGGCGTCGCCTTCGTCAGTCCAATGGCGGACCACGCGCCATTCCTGGCCTTCGATCAGGGCCCAGTCGTAGAAGCAGCGCAGGCCGGTGGGCAACTGATGCTCCACCATCCGCCGCCCGGCGTCGTAGCTGAAGCGCCGCTGCA
>NZ_JALJDX010000099.1 GCF_022952855.1 Pseudomonas sp. RGM2987
GTGTATCAGTCAATGAAGTATCGATTGATACACCGTATTCGCGAGCAAGCCCGCTCCCACATTGGGTCTTATGGGGAGCCCAAGGCCGCCTCAAGCCGTCTTCCAGGTAATCTCTTCCTCCCCATCGGCGCTGATCCGAATCCAGCGATCCGCCGACTCTTCCCCTTCCTCTTCCACCCACGAGCCGGGCGCGCAGCGCACTTCGACGTTCAGCGCGGCGTAGGCGGCGCGGGCGCAGGCGATGTCGTCGTCCCACGGGGTCTGGTCGCTTTCCAGGTACAGGCTGTTCCACTTGCCGACCGCCTTGGGCAGCCAGGTCACCGGGATGTTGCCGGCCTTGCACTTGTAGGTCTGGCCTTTCTGGGTCCATTCGCTGCACGGGCCCAGCGCCTGGGTCAGCCAGGCGGCGATGGCCTTGTGGTCGACGTCGGCGTCCTTGAGGTAAATCTCGATATCGGGTTGGCGCATGGATGTCCTCGCTGCGGTCTTGAAAAATCCATTCGCGGATTTATCTGGCCCCGGCCGAATGACCGAGGCCTGGAATCTAAAGGTTATTGAAGAACGAAATAATCGTAGCGCATCGACACCGTGACCTCGAATGGCGCGGCCTGTTCGATCACGCTGGCGCGGCGTTCGGCACTGGCGCGCCAGCCGTGGGGCGTCATTGCCAGCAGGTTGGCGCGGTCCTGGCTGCTGTCGAGCGTGAGCTTGAACTCGAGGGTTTCGCTGTGATCCAGCGCCATGCCTGCCGGCACCAGGGCCAGATGTTTGTCGTCGGTGTATTCGCGCACTTCGTCGTACAGCCGCTCGCGCAGTTCCATCAGGTGGCCGCTGGTCGGGCCGACTTTCATCAGGCCGCCACCGGGGCTGAGCAGGCGCTTGGCCTCCTGCCAGTCCAGCGGGCTGAACACGCTCGCCAGGAACTGGCAGCAACCGTCCGCCAGGGGCACCCGGGCCATGCTGGCGATCAACCAGGTCAACTGCGGGTTGCGCTTGCAGGCGCGCTTGACCGCCTCGCGGGAGATGTCCAGGGCATAGCCGTCGGCGTGGGGCAGGGCGTCGGCGATTTGCGCGGTGTAATAGCCTTCGCCACAGCCGATGTCGAGCCAGCGCCCCGGCGCCCGTTCAGCCGCCAGCTCGGCCAGGCGCCGGGCAACGGGGGCGTAATGCCCCGCGTTGAGAAAATCCCGGCGGGCCTCGACCATAGCCTGGTTGTCGCCCGGGTCGCGGCTGTTCTTGTGCTGCACCGGCAACAGGTTCAGGTAGCCCTGGCGCGCGCGGTCGAATCGATGGCCGGCTGGGCACAGCACGCCGTTATCCACCGCGTTCAGCGGCTCATTGCAGATCGGACAGGCGAGCATCAGGCGAGCAACTTGATCAGCGTCTTGTAGTAGATCTCGGTCAGCACGTCGAGATCGGCCGCCAGCACGCGCTCGTCCACCTGGTGGATGGTCGCGTTGACCGGCCCCAGCTCCACCACTTGGGTGCCCATGGTGGCGATGAAACGACCATCTGAGGTGCCGCCGCTGGTGGAAGCGTGGGTTTCGCGGCCGGTGACGTCCTTGATGCTCGACGACACGGCGTCCAGCAGCGCGCCGGGTTCGGTCAGGAATGGCAGGCCGGACAGCGCCCAGTCGATGTGCCAGTCCAATTGATGCTTGTCGAGGATATCGGCAACGCGTTGTTGCAGGCCTTCGACCGTGGATTCAGTGGAGAAACGGAAGTTGAACACCGCCACCAGGTCACCCGGAATGACGTTGGTAGCGCCGGTGCCGGCGTTGAGGTTGGAGATCTGGAAACTGGTGGGCGGGAAGAAATCGTTGCCGTGGTCCCAATGCTCGGCGGCCAATTCCGCCAGGGCCGGCGCCGCAAGGTGGATCGGGTTCTTTGCCAGGTGCGGATAGGCCACGTGGCCTTGCTTGCCGCGCACGGTCAGTTTTGCGCCAAGGGAGCCGCGCCGACCGTTCTTGACCACGTCGCCCACCAGGGTGGTGCTCGACGGCTCGCCGACGATGCACCAGTCAAGGCGCTCCTGACGGGCCTTGAGGCGCTCGACCACGGCCTTGGTGCCGTGGTGGGCCGGGCCTTCTTCATCGCTGGTGATCAGGAAAGTGACGGAGCCCTTGTGGTCCGGGTAATCGGCGACGAACCGCTCGGCCGCCACCACCATCGCCGCGAGGCTGCCTTTCATGTCGGCCGCGCCACGGCCGCAGAGCATGCCCTGGTCGTCGATGACGGCGTCGAACGGGTCGAGCTGCCAGGCCTGCACCGGGCCGGTCGGCACCACGTCGGTGTGCCCGGCGAAGCACAACACCGGGCCGTCGTGCTTGCCATGGCTGGCCCAGAAGTTATCCACATCCTCGATGCGCATTGGTTCGAGTTTGAAACCCGCATGGCCGAGGCGCTGCATCATCAGCTTCTGGCAATCGGCATCCACCGGCGTGACGGACGGACGGCGGATCAGGTCGCAGGCGAGTTGCAGGGTCGGCGAGAGGTCGGCGTGGGCCGTCATGGAAAGCTCCGGGAAAAGGGATGAAGGCTGGACCTTGTGGGAGCGGGCTTGCTCGCGAAAGCGCTGTATCAGTCACACATGTATTGCCTGACACACCGCATTCGCGAGCAAGCTCGCTCCCACAGGATCTGAGGTCGACCATTGGATGGTATACGGCCAACGCTCACAAAATGGCGGTTATCTTATAGCAAAACAGCAATCATTGGTCCCAGTGTCTATCGGCTGGAGCACAAAACCCTGTGGGAGCGAGCCTGCTCGCGATAGCTATGTGTCAGTCGACATTGATGCCGCTGATCCACCGCTATCGCGAGCAGGCTCGCTCCCACAGAGGTTTTGCTTAATTTGCCACGACAAAGCCCTATAATGCGCGCCGGTTTTTGGGGTAATGGTCATGAGTACAGAAGATCCACGGTTTGCCGGCATCGCCCGTTTATATGGCATCGAAGGCCTGGAGCGCCTGCGGGCGGCCCATGTGGCGATTGTCGGGGTGGGCGGTGTCGGATCCTGGGCGGCAGAAGCCATTGCCCGTTGCGGTGTGGGCGAGATATCGCTATTCGACCTGGACGATGTCTGCGTCAGCAACGCCAACCGTCAGTTGCATGCCCTGGACAGCACCGTCGGCAAGCCCAAGGTCGAGGTGATGGCCGAGCGGCTGCGTGGCATCAACCCCGACTGCACGGTGCATGCGGTGGCGGATTTCGTCACCCGCGACACCATGGCCGAATACATCACGCCGAACATCGACTGCGTGATCGACTGCATCGACAGCGTCAACGCCAAGGCAGCGCTGATTGCCTGGTGCAAGCGCCGCAAGATCCAGATCATCACCACCGGCGGCGCGGGCGGGCAGATCGACCCGACGCTGATCCAGGTCTGCGACCTGAACCGTACATTCAACGATCCGCTGGCCTCGAAAGTGCGCTCCACGCTGCGTCGCGACTACGGTTTCTCCCGCACCGTGACCCGCCACTACAGCGTGCCTTGCGTGTTTTCCACCGAACAACTGCGCTACCCGAAGCCCGATGGCAGCATTTGCTTGCAGAAGAGTTTTGTCGGCGATGGCGTGAAGCTCGACTGCGCCGGCGGGTTTGGCGCGGTGATGATGGTCACGGCGACGTTCGGCATGGTCGCGGCGACCAAGGCTGTGGATAAGATTGTGGCGGGGGTTAGGCGGCCGGCTGACAGGGTCAAGCCCGCGCAGTGATTGCCATTGTGGCGAGGGAGCTTGCTCCCGCTGGGTCGCGAAGCGGCCCCCATGCGGCGTCAATCATCTTGAACTCAAGGCGGCTGCTTCGCAGCCGCGCGGGAGCAAGCTCCCTCGCCACAGTTATTGCGCCAACTCGGACATCCGCTGCAACACCGCATTCAACCCATTACTGCGCGAAGGCGATAGCTGGCGCGACAATCCCAGCTCACCGAACCACCCCGGCAGATCCACCTCGCGCAATTCGGTGGCGGTCAACCCGTTGACTCGCGCCAGCAGCAATGCCACCAACCCACGAATCAACCGCGCCTCACTGGCAGCAGAAAACTGCCAGCACCCATCCTGCAACCGCCCCACCAACCACACCTGGCTTTCACATCCACTGACCAGGTTGGCCGCGCATTTGTCCGCCTCGCTCAGGGGCGGCAGGCGCTCGCCCCATTGCATCAGCAGGCGGGCGCGTTGTTCCCAGCCCGAGGCCTCCTGGAAAATATGCAGCGCTGTGACGGCATCGGTCGGCAGGTTCATCGCAGCATCTCCAGGGCTTGATCCAGGGCTTCGAAGAACCGTTCGATGTCAGCGGAGTCGTTGTACAGCGCCAGCGAGACCCGGATCGCTCCTGACAGCCCGAGGCGCTTGAACAACGGCATGGCGCAGTGATGTCCGGCGCGCACGGCGATGCCTTGCTCGGTCAGCAGGTGGGCCAGGTCGGCGTTATGCACGCCGTCGACCCCGAAGCTGACCAACGCCAACCGTGGATTGCCCACCAGGCGCACACCGTTGCGCGCCAGCAGGCCATGGAGCAGATAGTCGTGCAGGGCTGCTTCGTGGTCGACGACGCTTTGCGGGTCGAGAGCGGACAGATAATCCAGGGTCGCCCCCAGCCCGATCACACTGGCAACCGGTGGCGTGCCGGCTTCAAACCCCAGCGGTGCCGGGCGGAACGTGGCGTGGTGGTAGTCGGCCTGTTGCACCATTTCGCCGCCAAACTGCCAGTGGCGCAACAGGCCAAGCGCTTCGGTACGACCAAACAGCACGCCCAGCCCGTCGGGACCGTAGAGCTTATGGCTGGAGAATACATAGAAATCGCAACCCAAAGCCTGCACATCATGACGACCATGCACCACGCCCTGGGCGCCATCGACCACCGTCAGTGCCCCGTGGGCCTTGGCCAGCGCCAGCAGCGCCGGCAACGGCTGCCAGGCGCCCAATACGTTGGACAACTGGCTGACGGCCAACAGCCGGGTGCGCGAGCCGATCAATTGGGCGGCGGCGTCCACGTCGATCACGCCATCAGCGTCCAGCGGCAACACCACCAGTTTCAGCGAGCGGCGGTCGGCCAATTGTTGCCAGGGCAGCAGGTTGGCGTGGTGTTCCAGGGCACTGATGACGATCTCGTCGCCCGGGTTGAACAAGTGTTCCAGCCCGTAGGCCAGAAGATTCAGTGCGCTGGTCGCGCCATGGGTGAAGACGATCTGCCCGCAATCGCCGGCGTTGAGCCATTGCGCCACTTTCAGGCGACTGTCTTCGAACGCCTGGGTGGCGTGGGCGCCCGGCAAATGTTGCGCACGGTGCACGTTGGCCGCGCCATTGGCGTAGTAATGCGCCAGGGCGTCGAGCAAAGCTTGGGGTTTTTGCGTGGTGGCAGCGTTGTCCAGGTAGGTCTGGCCTTGCCGTTGCAGAGCGGCGATGGCCGGGAAATCGGCGCGCCAGGGGGAGGGGATCAACATGCTTTCGGGCCCTGCTGGAGTGAAGCCGGACCCTGTGGGAGCAAGTCTGCTCCCACAGGTGACTGTGAAGCGGCTTAGTTGTGCGCGTGCAGTGCTTCGTTCAGCTCGATGGCCGACTTATGGGTCTTGCATTCCACCGCGCCGGTCTCGGAGTTGCGGCGGAACAGCAGGTCAGGCTGGCCGGCCAGATCGCGGGCCTTGACCACTTTGACCAGTTGGTTGTGCTCGTCCAGCAGCGCGACCTTGGTGCCGGCCGTCACGTACAGGCCCGATTCCACGGTGTTGCGGTCGCCCAACGGGATACCGATACCGGCGTTGGCGCCGATCAGGCAGCCTTCACCCACCTTGATCACGATGTTGCCGCCCCCCGACAGGGTGCCCATGGTCGAGCAACCGCCGCCCAGGTCCGAACCCTTGCCGACGAACACGCCTGCCGAGACACGACCTTCAATCATGCCCGGGCCTTCGGTGCCGGCGTTGAAGTTGACGAAACCTTCGTGCATCACGGTGGTGCCTTCGCCCACGTAGGCGCCCAGGCGGATCCGCGCCGCATCGGCGATACGCACGCCGGCCGGAACCACGTAGTCGGTCATTTTCGGGAACTTGTCCACCGAGAACACTTCCAGCAACTCGCCGCGCAGGCGGGCTTCGAGCTGGTGCTCGGCCAGTTCGGCGAGGTCGATCGCGCCCTGGCTGGTCCAGGCCACGTTCGGCAGCAACGGGAAAATGCCGGCCAGGTTCAGGCCATGGGGCTTGACCAGGCGATGGGACAGCAGGTGCAGCTTGAGGTAAGCCTCGGGAGTGGAGCTCAGTTGCGCATCTTCGGCCAGCAGGGTGGCGACCAGTGGCTTATGGCTTTCAGCCAAGCGAGTCAGCAACTTGGCTTGTGCGGCATCGACGCCCTTGAGGGCTTCGGCCAGTTGCGAAGCCTGGGCGGTGGTAAAAGTGATGGCCTGGTTGCCTTCGCTGTAGCCAAGGATCGGCGCGATAGCGGCAACGATCTCAGCCGACGGCTTGAGCATCGGCTGTGCATAGAACACCTCCAGCCAGGCACCTTCACGGTTTTGAGTGCCGACGCCGAAGGCCAGGCTGAACAGGGTAGTGGACATGAAATTACCTCGAAAAAATGGACGGGGCAGGCTTACTTGAGCGCTGCCGCATAACTATCTGGCTTGAAGCCAATCAGGGTTCGGTCACCGAGATCAAGCACCGGACGTTTGATCATCGAGGGTTGGGCGAGCATCAGTTCGATGGCTTTCGTCTGGTCGAGATCGGCTTTGCGTTCGTCGTCGAGCTTGCGAAAGGTCGTACCGGCCCGGTTCAACACCACTTGCCAGCCATGCTCGTTGCACCATTGGGTCAGGTGCTCACGGTCGATGCCGGCAGTCTTGTAGTCGTGAAAGTCATAGCGCACAGCATGTTCATCGAGCCAGGTGCGCGCCTTTTTCATCGTGTCACAGGCTTTGATGCCGAAAAGGTGCAACGTTTTGCTTGAATCGGTCAAGGAACTGCCCCCTTTGCAGGTGCTGGGAATAAAAGGTGACGGATTATGCCATGACCGGATGGCTGTGGGAGCGAGGCTTGCCCGCGATGAACGATGACGCGGTCTTCTGGCAGACCGAGGTGTTTGCATCGCGAGCAAGCTTTGCTCCCACAGCTGGCAATTCTCATCCTTTCTAAAAAGCAAAGCCGCCCGAAGGCGGCATCAACCGACACGCAGTTGAGCTTGCATCGCCCTTTCTGCGCGGCTGGGTCAACCCCGAGAGGGACCCAGACTCCTGCCAGCTCTCGCTGGTGACGGGGTTGATTATGGCTAGCGACGATAGCGAATTCAAACCAGCTTGAACTGTTGAAACAGGGCTGCACGGAATGTGTCGATGCACTCAGCCAACGAAATCAACGGCTTGGCCTATGGCAGTAGGTTTTATTTCTTTTCTTGTCTGAGCAGGCGATTGTGGTCTTACAGACGCGCCGAAATTTCCGACAAGTTTTTAAGGTTGTCCGTCGGAAGCGAGGGCCCTAGCCTCTGGGTGTCGCTGCCAATTCAGCGACCGGACGTGAGAATCCGAACTCCTCTAGGCGCACAGGCGCCGACCATATAAAGTGCAGGCGCTTTTCGTCTGCACTTTATGGCGGCTGTGCGCGGGCATGCTTCGGCATGGCCGAGCTCCTAGAGACTCGGATTCTCACCCCGCGTACGGCTGCCACCCTCCGGTCCGTGAGAAGACTCGGTGGCAGCTCCAATTTCTCTAGGAGCAATGAATATGATCAAAGAAACGCCGAATCCTCCGAAGTCTGCATCCACTTTCCCCTACGGCGACTACGCCCCCGAAAAGCTGCAAGAGGCCGCTGATCGTGCGCTGGATCATTACCTCAAGCCTGAAGACAGTGATTCAGAGCCCACCCACGTCGCAGTTGTTCAGAGTCGTGGACAGTGTCGACACCGAAGTTTTATTAGCGAATCTCAGCGAAACCCTGGCCTCGGCCAATGCCATGCTGAGTGACCTGGCCTTCGATCTGGAGGGTTCACGGCGGCATGTGGCGCTGGGAGTGGTGCAGATGATCGAGTTGGGGGCACTGCTGGCGGACAAGGCTTTGGATCGGGTAGAGATTCGGACCTGATGCAATAAGTGCCGGCCTCATCGCGAGCAGGCTCGCTCCCACAGTGGATTTGTGCCGTTCACAAGACTTGTGGTCGACACCGGACCCTGTGGGGGAACTTGCTCGCGATTGCAATATGTCAGTTGTTGCATAGGCGACTGAACTGACGCCTTCGCGAGCAAGCCCGCTCCCACAGGGGGTTAGTGTCGCTACCGAAGGTTGTGAGCACCAGTGATCCAGCGTCTGGCGTTATGCGTGTGCTTCTTCACGCTCTGGTACCAGTTTCACTTCCACTCGCTGGCCCAGCGCACGCGCTGCGCTGGCAAGTGTTGCCAGCGTCATTCCCGCATCGTTTTGGTCGAGCGCACGATCAACTGCGGTACGACTGGTATGCATGCGCTCCGCCAAAGCCTTCTTGGTCACTTTCTGAAGTCGCATGGCCTCGGCAATTTGCCAGGAGATAACGCGTTTGAGCGCGGCAGCAGACACTTCCTCGGCGATGCCTTGCTCGGCCAGGAAGTCGTCAAAGTCAGATCCAATGTGTTTGTTCATTTGCGGTACCTCATAATCTTGCTTTGCGCTGCTTGGCGGTTGCCATGTCGACCGTTGGTGTTTTTTGACTTTTCTTGATGAAGCCATGGAGTAGAACCATGTCGGAACCGACCACGGTGAAAAGAACGCGGGCGATGGTATCTTCAAGATCAATCCTGACTTCCCATAACCCAGTATCCAGCTTACGCACCACGGGCATGCCTATCGGCCAACCAAGCTGAACAGTCTTGATGTCAGTCCCGATCATCCGCCTGTGTTCGCGAGGCAGGTCCGTCAGCCATTCCCGCACAGGTTCATTCCCGGCATCTGTGCAGAAGAAACGTACATTCAGTATGGGTGCGATTTCGGTCATGGGTGGAGTGTACCGAAATAGGTGCGTTGCGCAACCTTGGCGTTGCTGGAATTTGTACAGGTTCCAGCCCTCGGCAAATTCCTGAATGCCGTAAGCGCTCACCGTCCAATCTGTGGGCGAGCCTGCCGGCGAGAGGCCAAGTCAGACAGAGAAGGCTTGATGTCGGCCAAGAAGCGCGAGGGAGCTTGCTCCCGCTCGCTTGCGAAGCAACCGCAAAGAGCGGGGCCGCTTCGCGCCCCAGCGGGAGCAAGCTCCCTCGCCACAACAGTGTTCAATTGCAACGCGCCATCATCCGCGACGCTGAATAAACGCCCGGATCCGCTCCGCCGCTTCCACACATTCCGCCAGCGACGCGACCAGGGCCATGCGCACGCGGCCGGCGCCGGGGTTGGTGCCATCGACGTCGCGGGACAGGTAGGAGCCCGGCACCACCGTCACATGTTCCTGTTCGAACAGGTCACGGCAGAACGCCGCATCGTCGCCCGCCACGTTCGGCCACAGGTAGAAGCTGCCGTCGGGGCGCTGCACGTCCAGCACCGGGCTGAGGATGTCTAGCACTGCATCGAACTTCTCGCGATACAGCGCCCGGTTGGCCCGTACGTGTTCTTCGTCATTCCACGCAGCGATGCTCGCCAGTTGGGTCTGAACCGGCATCGCGCAGCCGTGGTAGGTGCGGTACAGCAGGAAGCCCTTGAGGATGTCTGCATCGCCCGCCACGAAGCCGGAGCGCAGGCCCGGCAGGTTGGAGCGTTTGGACAGGCTGTGGAATACCACGCAGCGCTTGAAGTCCTTGCGACCGAGTTCGACGCTGGCGCTGAGCAGGCCCGGCGGCGGGGTTTGTTCGTCGAAGTACAGTTCGCTGTAGCACTCGTCGGCGGCGATGACGAAGTCGTGTTCATCGGCCAGGGCGATGAGTTTTTTCAGCACGTCCACCGGAATCAGCGCGCCGGTCGGGTTGCCGGGTGAGCACAGGAACAGGATCTGGCAACGTTTCCAGACGTCCGCCGAAACGGCGTCGAAATCCGGGTTGAAGCCGTTTTCGTCCAGGCACGGTAGGTAATGCGGCTTGGCCCCGGCGAGGAACGCCGCGCCTTCATAGATCTGGTAGAACGGGTTCGGGCTGACCACCAACGCATCGTCGCCACGGTTGACCACGGTCTGGGTGAAGGCGAACAGCGCTTCACGGGTGCCGTTGACCGGCAGCACATGGCGCGCCGGGTCGAGCCAGCCGTTTGGCACGTTGAAGCGGCGCTCGCACCAACCAGTGATGGCCTCACGCAACTCCGGAATGCCGAGGGTGGTCGGGTACACCGCCATCTTCTCCAGATTGCTGGCCAGGGCTTCGGCCACAAAGCTCGGCGAACGGTGCTTGGGCTCGCCGATGGACAGGGCGATCGGGCGCTTGCCAGGGTTTGGCGTGACGCTGCCCAGCAGGGCGCGAAGCTTTTCGAACGGGTAGGGCTGCAACTGGTTCAGGGCGTTGTTCATCGGGGGCCTCGTTCAATGTGGGGCGCTGTCCCTGTGGGAGCGGGCTTGCTCGCGAATGCGGTGTGCCACGCGATGGTCAGTTGACTGACACACCGCATTCGCG
>NZ_JALJDX010000098.1 GCF_022952855.1 Pseudomonas sp. RGM2987
CTTCTCGTGGGTGCTGCGCACCCAAGCGGGAGCAAGCTCCCTCGCCACAAAGGGTGTCCTGCAGAAGATCTTCATCGAATTGAAAATCGCTGTTGAACACAGAATTCGCAGGTCAGCGTCAATCAAACAACGTGGTAGAGACCACACAGGGAGAAAACATGGCTGTTGATATTTTCATCAAGATCGGCGACATCAAGGGCGAGTCCATGGACAAGGCCCACAAGGACGAGATCGACGTCCTGAACTGGAGCTGGGGCATGTCCCAGACCGGTAACATGCACTCCGGCACCGGTGGTGGCGCGGGCAAGGTCAATATCCAGGACCTGTCGCTGACCAAGTGGGTCGACAAGGCCTCGCCGAACCTGATGATGCACTGCGCCAGCGGCAAGCACATCGACAAGGTCAAGCTGGTCGTGCGCAAGGCCGGCGGTGAAAGCCAGGTCGAGTACATGATCATCAACCTGGAAGAAGTGATCATCACCTCCCTGAGCACCGGCGGTTCGGGCAGCGATGATCGCCTGACCGAAAACGTCACCCTGAACTTCGCCAAGGTGCTGGTGGACTACCAGCCGCAGAAAGCCGACGGCACCAAGGAAGGCGGCCCGGTCAAGTTCGGCTGGAACATCCGCACCAACACCAAGGTGTAATCGAAGACACCCCCGGCGCCACGCGCCGGGGGTGTTTGGTGCTTGCTCGAATCCAATCCTCTACAGCGCGGTATCTGAGTCATGGCCAAGCCTTCGTTTATCAATTTGTGGAACAGCTATCCCGATACGCCAACGCCCTGCGACGGCCCTTGGGACAATCAATGCGCAATCCGCATGAGCGTCACGCTCAACGCGGAAAAAACCATCAAGGTCAACAAATCCACCTACACCGAACCCAAATGCGCCCACGAACACGCACGTGGCGCGGAGTCGTTGGCCAACTGGCTCTGGCGGCACCATCTGGGTCGTCCGCTGATTCTCTCGGGAAGTGCCGAAGATCGGCGCAAGCTCGCTCAAAAGACCGGGATCATCTTCTTCAAGGACTGCTTTGCACGGCACGGGCAATCCCTGGAAGCGCGTACCGGCGACCACATCGATCTGTGGAATCGCGGCAGGGTCACGGGCGACTTCGCCGACCAGGCCCATCGCTCAAAGCAAGTCTGGTTCTGGGAACTGCCATGATCAAGCGTACGCTGCATTCACTGCTGTCGAGTTGCTTGCTATTGAGTCTGTACGCTTGCGCCGAAACGGCCCCGGACACAACCACCGCACAAGACAATCAGGTCGATCTTGGCGGTCAAGTATTGACCCTTGAGAACCACGATCAACGCTGCGCCTTGCGTAAACCGGATCAAAGCCTGTTGACCCTGGACATGCCCTGGCCTTGTCATCTGGGCGTCGATCGCCAAGGTAAACCACGCGTCGAAAAATTCAATAACGCCCAGATTATTATCGTCCAGCACTTCGCACCGGAACCTGCACCGAGCACTGAATGCCGCTCTCAGTACCAGGCGATCAGGAAAATCGCTGGTCAGCTGGAAGCCTCGATGGTAGCTGGCGGTGGTCACTGCCTGCCGGGCGCTTTCGACCAGAAAAACTTCGTGGCCCTTTTTACGTGGTAACCGAAATCGCCACCCGCGATCGCCTGCAACCGTCCCTGCTGGACCGGCTGACCGACGACGATCCGACCAATCCCAAGGAAAGCGCCGACAAGCGCGTGTTGTCGCTCACCCAGCTCAAGGCTTCGGTGCTGCGCGACCTGGCGTGGCTGCTCAACACCACTTCCCTGCTCAGCCACGACGCGACGCTGCATACCCCGGCAGGCACCTCGGTGGTGAACTTCGGGCTGCCGGCGCTGGCCGGCAACAGTGCGTCGAACGTTGATGTCCCGGCCCTCGAAGCGCTGATCCACCAAGCCATCGCCACGTTCGAGCCACGGATCCTGCGCCACACCCTGCGCGTGCGGGCCCGGGCGACGGCAGAGATGAACCACAACGCCCTGAGCTTCGAGATCGAAGGCGACCTGTGGGCCCAGCCGGTGCCGCTGCGCCTGATGCTGCAAACCGACCTGGACCTGGAAACCGGCCATGTGCGAGTGGTCAACGCCGATCAGCGGAGGCGCCCATGAACCCGCGCCTGCTGGAGCTGTACAACCAAGAACTGCACCATGTGCGCGAAAGCGCGGCGGAGTTCGCCAAGGAATACCCGAAGATCGCCAGTCGGCTGACGTTGTCCGGCATGGACTGCGCCGACCCGTACGTCGAACGCTTGCTCGAAGGCTTCGCCTACCTGACCGCCCGGGTGCAGCTCAAGCTCGATGCCGAGTACCCGACGTTCACCCACAACCTGCTGGAAATCGCCTACCCGCATTACCTGGCACCGACGCCGTCGATGACCGTGGTGCAGATGCAGGCCGACCCGGACGAAGGCTCGCTGAGCGGTGGTTTCCCGCTGCCTCGGGACACCGTCCTGCGGGCCGCCCTGGGTCGTGAAACCCAGACCTGCTGCGAGTACCGCACCGCTCACGCGGTGACGCTGTGGCCGTTGCAGGTCAGCCAGGCCGAATACTTCGGCAACCCGTCCACCGTGCTCGGGCGCCTGGCCGCCAGTGAACCGAAAGCCAAAGCCGGCCTGCGCATCACCCTGCGCACCGGTGCCGAACTGCCGTTCAACAGCCTGGCCCTGGACAACCTGCCGTTGTACCTCAACGGCACCGACGAACAACCGTTCCGCCTCTACGAGCAGTTGCTCGGCAACGCCTGCGCGGTGTTTGCCCGCAAGCCCGGCGGCGACTGGGTCGAGCGCCTGCCGCAGGACGCGCTGCGTTCGCGGGGTTTCGACGATGCCGATGCGGCGCTGCCGGTGGTGTCGCGGGCCTTCCAAGGCTATCGCCTGTTGCAGGAATACTTCGCCCTGCCCCAGCGCTTCCTGTTCGTCGATTTCACTCAACTGAGCCGGGCGGTCAAGCGCTGCGACGGCCAGGAGCTTGAGCTGATCGTGCTGTTCGACCGTCACGATCCGAGCCTGGAAGGCAGCGTCAGCGCGGCGCAATTCCTGCCGTTCTGCACCCCGGCGATCAACCTGTTCCCCCGGCGGCTGGACCGCATTCACCTGTCGGAGCGGGTCAACGAGCACCACGTGATCGCCGACCGCACCCGGCCGATGGATTTCGAAGTGCATTCGCTCACCGGCCTCACCGGCCACGGCACCGGGCCGGAGCAACCGTTCCTGCCGTTCTACGCCGTGCGCGATCCGTCCCGTTACGGGCGCGACCAGGCTTACTACACCGTGCGCCGCGAACCGCGGGTGTTGTCCAGCGACCAGCGGCGCAACGGCCCGCGCTCGACCTACATCGGCAGCGAAACCTTCGTCAGCCTGGTAGACAGCCAGCAAGCGCCCTATCGCCATGACCTGCGCCAACTGGGCGTGACGGCGTTGTGCACCAACCGCGACCTGCCGCTGTTCATGAGCGTGGGCAACGGCAAGACCGATTTCACCCTGGCCGACAGCGCGCCGGTAGCCGCGGTGCGCTGCGTGGCCGGCCCGAGTCGCCCGCGGGCCAGCCATGCCCACGATGCCAAGGCCTGGCGACTGATCAGCCAGTTGTCGCTGAACTATTTGTCCCTGAGCGAGCAAGGCCAGGGCGCTGCCGCCCTGCGCGAACTGCTGCGCCTGTACGGCGACAGCAACGACGCGGCGCTGCAATTGCAGATCGAAGGCCTGCGCGAGGTCAGCAGCAAGGCCTGCACCCGACGCCTGCCGATGCCCGGCCCGATCGTGTTCGGCCGTGGCCTGGAGATCACCCTGGAATTCGATGAAAACGCGTTTCGCGGCACCGGCGTGTTCCTGCTCGGCGCCGTGTTCGAACGCTTCCTGGCACGCTACGTGTCGATCAACAGTTTTACCGAGACGGTGATCCGTACCACCGAACGCGGCGAGATCATGCGATGGAAAGCCAAGCCCGGACGTCGTCCGACCCTGTGAGTACCCTGGACGCGATGCACCAGGAGCCCTGGGAATACGACTTTTTCCAGGCGTTGCGGCGCATCGAGTGCGAGTCCCCCGAGCTGCCGCGCCTGGGCCATTCGTTGCGCCTGGCAGATGACCCGCTGCGCCTGGGGCAACAGGCCGAATGCACCTTCGCCCCGGCTACCCTGGCTTCGGTGCAACCGGGCGTCGACGGTGCACCGGCGCGCCTGGAGCAGTTCTTCTTCGGCCTCGGCGGCCCCAACGGCCCGATGCCGTTGCACCTCACCGAGTACGTGCGCGAACGCCAACGCAACAATGGCGACAGCACCAGCAAGCGCTTTCTCGACGTGTTCCACCATCGCCTGCTCAGCCTGTTCTACCGGGCCTGGGCCGAAGCGCGGCCAACGGTCAGCCACGACCGCCCGGACGACGACTACTGGTCGGCGCGCCTGGCGTCTCTGAGTGGCCGGGGCATGCCGAGCCTGCTCGATCAGGGCCTGATTCCGGACACGGCGAAGTTGCATTACAGCGGCCACCTGGCGGCGCAAACCCGCTACCCGGACGGCTTGAAGGCGATTCTCAGCGAGTACTTCGGGCTGCCGGTGGAAATCGAAGAATACGTCGGCCAATGGCTGGAACTGCCGGAGCGCAGCCGCGTGGGCGTGAGCGCCAATCAGCTGGGCACCGACTTCTGCCTGGGCCGCTACGTGTGGGACCGCCAGCACAAATTCCGCATTCGCCTGGGGCCGCTCAAGCTCGCCGATTACATGGGCATGCTGCCCGGCAGCCAGCCATTCAACGAGCTGGTGGCGTGGGTCGCCGAATACCTGGGCCATGAACTGGACTGGGACCTGAACCTGGTGCTGGAACAGCCCGAAGTCCCGGCGCTACAACTCAACGGCCGTTTCCGCCTGGGGTTCAACACCTGGCTGGGACAGCCCGAAACAGATGCCAACGATCTAATACTGGCCCGGCATTACGCCGAACAGGCCAACACCTCACAGACCTCAAGGAGCCATGAGCATGGGTGAAATCAGTCGCGCCGCGTTGTTCGGCAAACTCAACAGCGTGGCCTACAAAGCCATCGAAGCCGCCACCGTGTTCTGCAAGTTGCGCGGTAACCCGTATGTGGAACTGGCCCACTGGTTTCATCAGTTGCTGCAATTGCAGGACTCGGACCTGCACCGCATCATCCGCCAGTTCAACCTCGAGCCGGCGCGCCTGGCCCGTGACCTGACCGATGCCCTGGACCGCCTGCCACGGGGTTCGACGTCGATCACCGACCTGTCCTCCCACGTCGAAGAAGCCGTGGAGCGCGGTTGGGTCTACGGCAGCCTGATGTTCGGCGAAAGCCAGGTGCGCACCGGTTACCTGGTGATCGGCATCCTCAAGACCCCGAGCCTGCGCCACGCGCTGCTGGGCCTGTCGTCGGAGTTCGACAAGGTCAAGGTCGAAGCCCTGAGCGAGCGTTTCGACGAATACATCGGCGACTCGCCGGAAAACGCCCTGAGCGCCAGCGATGGCTTCAACGCCGGTGCCGTGCCGGGCGAAGCCAGCGGCGCCATGGCCCCCAGTGCCATGGGCAAGCAGGAAGCGCTCAAACGCTTCACCGTCGACCTCACCGAACAGGCCCGCAGCGGCAAGCTCGACCCGATTGTCGGGCGCGACGAAGAGATCCGCCAACTGGTGGACATCCTCATGCGCCGCCGGCAGAACAACCCGATCCTCACCGGTGAAGCCGGCGTGGGCAAGACCGCCGTGGTCGAAGGCTTTGCCCTGCGCATCGTCGCCGGTGACGTGCCGCCGTCGCTCAAGGACGTGGAATTGCGCAGCCTCGACGTTGGCCTGTTGCAGGCCGGCGCGAGCATGAAAGGCGAGTTTGAACAGCGCCTGCGCCAAGTGATTGAAGACGTCCAGGCCTCGCCGAAACCGATCATCCTGTTCATCGACGAAGCCCACACCCTGGTGGGTGCCGGTGGCGCCGCCGGCACCGGTGACGCGGCCAACCTGCTCAAGCCGGCCCTGGCCCGTGGCACCCTGCGTACCGTGGCCGCGACGACCTGGGCCGAATACAAGAAGCACATCGAAAAAGACCCGGCCCTGACCCGCCGTTTCCAGGTGGTACAAGTGGCCGAGCCGTCGGAAGACAAGGCGCTGCTGATGATGCGCGGCGTGGCCTCGACCATGGAACAGCACCATCAGGTGCAGATCCTCGACGAAGCCCTGGAAGCCTCGGTCAAGCTGTCCCACCGCTACATCCCTGCACGCCAGTTGCCGGACAAATCCGTGAGCCTGCTCGACACCGCTTGCGCCCGCGTCGCCATCAGCCTGCATGCCGTGCCGGCTGAGGTGGACGACAGCCGTCGACGCATCGAAGCGCTGGAAACCGAGCTGCAAATCATCGCCCGCGAACACGCCATCGGCGTGAACATCGGCACCCGCCAGACCCAGAGCGAAAACCTGCTGAGCGCCGAGCGCGAGCGCCTGGCCGAACTGGAAAGCCGTTGGGCCGAAGAAAAAGCCCTGGTGGACGAACTGCTCGCCACCCGCGCCACCCTGCGCGAGCGCGTCGGCGTGGTGGACAGCGACGGCAGCAGCGACGCTTCTGACAACGAAGCTTCTGACAACGAAAGCCACGCCCTGCGCGAGAAACTGGTGGACCTGCAACAGCGCCTCAGCGACCTGCAAGGTGAAACCCCGCTGATCCTGCCAACCGTGGATTACCAGGCCGTGGCCTCGGTGGTCGCCGACTGGACCGGTATTCCGGTGGGCCGCATGGCCCGCAACGAACTGGAAACCGTACTCAACCTCGACCAGCACCTGAAAAAACGCATCATCGGCCAGGACCACGCCTTGCAGATGATCGCCAAGCGCATCCAGACCTCCCGCGCCGGCCTCGACAACCCGAGCAAGCCGATTGGCGTGTTCATGCTCGCCGGCACCTCCGGCGTGGGCAAGACCGAAACCGCCCTGGCCCTGGCCGAAGCCATGTACGGCGGCGAGCAGAACGTCATCACCATCAACATGAGCGAGTTCCAGGAAGCCCACACCGTGTCCACCCTCAAGGGCGCGCCACCGGGCTACATCGGCTACGGCGAAGGCGGCGTGCTGACCGAAGCCGTGCGGCGCAAACCGTACAGCGTGGTGCTGCTGGACGAGGTGGAGAAAGCCCACCCGGATGTGCACGAAATCTTCTTCCAGGTGTTCGACAAAGGCGTGATGGAAGACGGCGAAGGCCGGGTGATCGACTTCAAGAACACCTTGATCCTGCTGACCACCAATGCCGGCACCGAGCTGATTGCCCAGGTCTGCAAAGACCCGCAGAACGTGCCCGAGCCGGAAGAGATTGCCAAGGCCCTGCGTCAGCCGCTGCTGGAAATTTTCCCGCCGGCCCTGCTTGGTCGCCTGGTGACGATTCCGTACTACCCGCTCAGCGACGAAATGCTCAAGGCCATCACCCGCCTGCAACTCAACCGCATCAAGAAGCGCGTGGAGAATACCCACAAAGTCGCGTTCGACTACGACGACGCGGTGATCGACCTGATCGTCTCGCGCTGCACCGAGACGGAAAGCGGCGGCCGGATGATCGACACCATCCTGACCAACAGCCTGCTGCCGGACATGAGCCGCGAGTTCCTCACCCGCATGCTCGAAGGCAAGGCGCTGGCCGGGGTGCGGATCAGCGCGGTGGACAACGAATTGCACTACGACTTCAGCGACGCGGCCTAGCGACTGGAGGAATGCGATCAATGTGGGAGCGGGCTTGCTCGCGAATGCAATCTGTCAGCGACATCACTGTCGACTGACACACCGCTTTCGCGAGCAAGCCCGCTCCCACAAGTCGATCAGGTTCCGGCAGATACAACGCGGCGCAGCCCCTACAACGACGAGATCACCGATGTTATTCAACCAAGCCACACGCCTGGCCAAAATCACCAGCCCCCTGGGGCCCGAGGTGCTGCTGCTCAAGGACATGGGTGGCGGCGAAGAGCTGGGCAGGCTGTTCAACTACGAGTTGCAGCTGCACTCGCTGGACAACGCCATCGACCTCAACCAGCTGCTCGGCAAGCCGATGTGCGTGAGCCTGCAACTGGACGGCGGTGGCGAGCGCTATTTCCACGGCATCGTGGCCCGCTGCAGCCAGGACGTCGACCAGGGCCAGTTCGCCAGTTACCAGGCCACGCTACGGCCGTGGCTGTGGCTGCTGACCCGCACCTCCGATTGCCGGATTTTCCAGAACCTGACCATCCCGCAGATTATCAAGCAGGTGTTCCGCGACCTGGGCTTTTCCGATTTCGAAGACGCCTTGAGCCGGCCGTATCGCGAGTGGGAATACTGCGTGCAGTACCGCGAGACCAGCTTCGATTTCGTCAGCCGGTTGATGGAACAGGAAGGGATCTACTACTTCTTCCGTCATGAGCAGGGCCGCCACGTGCTGGTGCTGGCCGACGCCTATGGCGCGCACACCACTGCGCCCGGCTACGGCTCGGTGCCCTACTATCCGAAGAATGACCAGCATCGCGAGCGCGATCACATTCACGACTGGCACCTGGCCCAGGAAGTCCAACCGGGCTCGCTGGAGCTCAACGACTATGACTTCCAGCGTCCCAGCGCGCGCATCGATGTGCGCTCGGCCATGCCGCGTCCCCACGCCGCCGGCGACTATCCGCTGTACGACTACCCCGGCACCTACGTGCAGAGCGAAGACGGCGAGCACTACGCCCGCACCCGCATCGAAGCCTTGCAGACCCTGCACGAACAGGTCGAGCTGGCCGGCAACGCCCGCGGCCTGGGTTCGGGGCATCTGTTCAGCCTCACCGGCTTCAGCCGCCAGGACCAGAACCGTGAATACCTGATCGTCGGCGCCCGCTACTACCTCTCCCAGGAAAGCGGCGAAACCGGCGTCGGCGCGCCTTCGGCACAGTTCGAAAGCAGCCTGACCTGCATCGACGCCCAGCAAAGCTATCGGCCGCTGCCCATCACCCACCGCCCGGTCGTCAAGGGTCCGCAGACTGCGTTGGTGGTCGGACCCAAGGGTGAGGAAATCTGGACCGACCAGTTTGGCCGGGTGAAGGTGCACTTCTATTGGGATCGCCACGACCAGTCCAACGAGAACAGCTCGTGCTGGATTCGGGTGTCGCAATCCTGGGCCGGGAAAAACTGGGGCTCGATGCAGATCCCACGCATCGGCCAGGAAGTGATCGTCAGCTTTCTCGAAGGCGATCCGGATCGGCCGATCATCACCGGGCGGGTCTACAACGCCGAACAGACGGTGCCCTACGACCTGCCCGAAAACGCTACCCAGAGCGGCATGAAGAGCCGTTCGAGCAAGGGCGGCACGCCGGCGAATTTCAACGAAATCCGCATGGAAGACAAAAAAGGCGCCGAGCAGTTGTACATCCATGCCGAGCGCAACCAGGACATCGTGGTGGAGGTGGACGAAAGCCATAGCGTGGGTCACGACCGCAACAAGAGCATCGGTCACAACGAGACGGTGACCATCGGCAACAACCGCCTGCGCATCGTCAAGCAGGAGGACATCCTCTCGGTGGGCCTGCGCAAGACCGACAGCATCAGCCAGAGCTACGTCATTGAGGTGGGCGAGAACCTGCGCCTGGTGTGCGGTGAAAGCATCCTGGAGCTCAACGCCAGCGGCCAGATCAACCTGACTGGCGTGCAGATCAGTTTCTATGCCAGCGGCGATGCCGAGTTCAACACCGGCGGCGTGCTGCACCTGAACAACGGCGGCGGCCCGGGTGCCACCCCGGACGGCCAGGGCGTCAAGGGCAGCATCGATGCCAACATCCAGGCCGCGTTCCCGCCGTCAAAGGGCTAACCACGAGATTTTTGCGCAATGACTTACCGCCTCAATGAATTCCAGTTCCAGCTACCGCCCAGTGAATTGCTGGACGCGACGATCAACATCCTCAAGTTCCCCGAGCTGGGCACCTCGTTGATCGTCAGCCGCAGCCTGCTGGCCGAAGGCGAAACGCTGCAAAGCAACCTCGACGACCAACTGGCGCGCCTGGAGAAACAGGTCCAGGACCTGCGCTGCCAACCGGGCGCCGCCGTGCGCGTGGGCGCCAACCAGGAAGTCGAAGCCATCGAGCTGCGCAGCCAGTTCAGCAAGGGCACCGAAAAGGTCTTCCAGTTCCAGCTGGCCCTGGTGCTGCCCGGCACCCGCAAGATGTTCGCCCTGAGCTACGTCAAGGCCCAGAAGCTTGGTGATGCCGAGGCTGCGCATTGGGCGACGATCAAGGCTTCGCTGCAGTTCGACGTGCCCGCCTGATGAGCCTTTTGCATGTCTGACGCACTCTGGGCCGCCCGCCTGGGCGATGCGCTGGAGCACACCTCGATGATGGCCGACATCCTCGGCGGGGTGCTGGAGGTGGCGGCGAACATTGCGATCACTGCCGTGGCGACGGC
>NZ_JALJDX010000097.1 GCF_022952855.1 Pseudomonas sp. RGM2987
CCCCAAGTTGAGTTGAAGCGGCCACAAAATATCATCGAACACCCGACCCCCCTGTGGGAGCGGGCTTGCTCGCGAAAGCGGCTCAACATTCAACACAGATGTTGCCTGACCTACCGCTATCGCGAGCAAGCTCCCACAGTTGAGTTGTAGCGGCCACAAAATATCTGAGTACACCCGAGCCCCTTGTGGGAGCGGGCTTGCTCGCGAAAGCGGCTTAACGTTCAACACAGATGTTGCCTGACCTACCGCTATCGCGAGCAAGCTCGCTCCCACAAGGGTTTGTTGTCCGGCTCAGATCTGCAGCTGTGCCGATTTCGTCATCCACAGCCGATAAAACCCTCAAGCCATCGCCCCCTGCTCCGCGCCACGCTTGCCGTCATCTCCCCTGAACGGACGCGCCTTCCCATGAAACGCATCACCGTGATCGATTCCCACACCGGCGGTGAACCGACCCGCCTGGTCGTCGACGGTTTTCCGGACCTGGGCCGAGGCAGCATGGCCGAGCGCAAGCGCCGGTTGGCCGAGGAGCACGATGCCTGGCGCACGGCCTGTGTGCTGGAGCCTCGGGGCAGCGATGTGCTGGTGGGCGCGCTGCTGTGTGAGCCAGTGGACCCGAGCGCCTGTGCCGGGGTGATCTTTTTCAACAACAGCGGCTACCTGGGCATGTGCGGCCACGGCACCATCGGCCTGGTGGCGTCGCTGGCCCATTTGGGCAAGATCGGCCTAGGGCTGCACAGCATCGAAACCCCTGTGGGCACCGTGCAGGCCACACTGCATGAAGATCGCTCGGTCAGCGTACGCAACGTGCCGGCCTACCGTTACCGCCAGGCCCTGAGCCTGAACGTGCCCGGCATCGGCCCGGTGGTGGGTGACGTGGCCTGGGGCGGCAACTGGTTCTTCCTGATCGCCGAGCACGGCCAGCGCGTGGCTGGCGATAACCTCGATGCACTGACCGCCTACACCTATGCCGTCCAGCAGGCCCTGGAGCAGCAAGGCGTTCGCGGTGAGGACGGCGGCCGGATCGATCACATCGAACTGTTCGCCGAGGATCCGCAGGCCGACAGCCGCAACTTCGTCCTCTGCCCCGGCAAGGCCTATGACCGCTCCCCTTGCGGCACTGGTACCAGCGCCAAACTGGCCTGCCTGGCGGCCGACGGCAAACTGCAACCCGGACAGATCTGGCGCCAGGCCAGCGTCATCGGCAGTGAATTCGAAGGCTCCTACGAACAGGCCGGCGAACGCATCATTCCAACCATTCGCGGCCGTGCCTTCATCAGCGCCGAAGCCTCGCTGATCATCGAAGCGGATGATCCGTTTGCCTGGGGCATTCGCCCGTGAGCGAAGGGCCTGTCGCCGATGTCATCGTCATCGGCGCCGGGATCATCGGCGCCGCCTGCGCCCGGACCCTGGCCCGGCGCGGCTTGAAGGTACTGGTGCTCGACGCCGGTTGGCACGGCGCCACGGCCGCCGGCATGGGTCACTTGCTGGTGCTCGATGACAACCCGGCGGAACTGGCTCTCAGTCAATACTCCCTGCAACGCTGGCGTGAACTGGCCCCAGCCCTGCCTGACGGCTGCGCCTGGCGCAACAACGGCACCTTGTGGCTGGCGGCCAATGCCGAGGAAATGGCGGTGGCCGATAGTAAGTACCTGAACCTGCTGGCCCATGGCGAAGACTGCGAACTGATCGGGCGTGCTGCGCTGCATCAACGCCAACCCGGCTTGCGCCCTGACCTTGAAGGTGGATTGCTGATCAAGGGCGACGGCATCCTCTATGCTCCGGCTGCCGCGCGTTGGATGCTGGACACGACCAACATTGTCCAGCAACGGGCCCAGGTGACAGATGTCGATGGCCGTCGCGTACGCCTGGACGACGGGCGATGGTTGAGTGCCGAAGCGGTGGTCCTCGCCAATGGCATCCAGGCCACCGAGCTGTGCCCAGAACTGCCCATCGAACCGAAAAAAGGCCACCTGCTGATCACCGACCGCTACCCCGCCACGGTCATCCACACCCTGGTGGAACTGGGTTACGTCACCAGCGCCCACAACGCCAGCGGCCCCTCGGTGGCATGCAATATCCAACCACGTCCGACCGGACAATTGTTCATCGGCGCCTCGCGGCAGTTCGGCACCGTCGATCCGCAAGTGGAAAGCTGGATGCTGGCGAAGATGCTCAAGCGTGCGGTCGATTATCTGCCGGGGTTGGCAGCGCTCAACGGCATTCGCGCCTGGACCGGTTTGCGCGCTGCCAGCCCCGATGGCCTGCCGCTGGTGGGACAACATCCGCAGCGCGAAGGCCTGTGGCTGGCGGTCGGTCACGAAGGGCTGGGCGTCACGACCGCTCTGGCGACCGCCGACCTGCTGGCCGCGCAGCTGTTCAACGAAACCGCGCCGCTGGCCCCGGAGCCCTACCTGCCCCAACGCTTCCTCGGGGAACCGACCTATGCCTGAACCCCGACACCGTCCTCTGTGGCGAGGGAGCGTGCTCCCGCTGGGACGGTCCGACGCCTCGGACGCAGCAGACCCGAGATCTTTGCGATTGCTGCGCAATCGAGCGGGAGCAAGCTCCCTCGCCACAGGATGTGAGTTTCCCCCTGACATCCGTTTAACCAAGGACTGGACCTATGCCTGACTTATTCCTCGACGGCCACCCACTGCAGGTAGCCGACGGCACCAGCGTCGCCGCAGCCCTGGTGCTGGGCTCCGACGGCTCCAGTCGCACCTCGGTCAGCGGCCAGCGCCGTGCACCTTTGTGCGGCATGGGCATCTGCCAGGAATGTCGGGTAACGATCGACGGCCGTCGGCGACTGGCGTGCCAGACCTTGTGCCGTGACGGCATGCACGTGCAGACCCGCCCATGAACGAAACCACTGGACTGCTGATCATCGGCGCCGGCCCCGCCGGCATGGCCGCCGCCGTGGCCGCGGCAAGCAGCGGTGCACGCATCGTGCTGCTGGATGACAACCCGCTGCCCGGCGGCCAGATCTGGCGCGACGGCCCCCAGGCCCGCTTGCCCGCCGAGGCGCGACGCCTGCGCGAACGGTTGCAGGCGTGCGCCAATGTCCGCTGCCACGCCGGTGCTCGGGTGATTGCCCAAGCCGCCGACAAAACCCTGCTGGTCGAAGATGCCGAGCGCGGCTGGCTGATCACTTACGAACGCCTGATCCTCTGCACCGGCGCCCGCGAATTGCTGCTGCCCTTCCCCGGTTGGACCCTGCCCGGCGTGACCGGGGCGGGTGGCTTGCAGGCGCTGATCAAGGGCGGCTTGCCGGTGCGTGGCGAACGGCTGGTGGTCGCCGGCAGCGGCCCGTTGCTGTTAGCCAGCGCCGCCACCGCGAACCATCAAGGCGCCCAAGTACTGCGAATCGCCGAGCAAGCCAGGCGCGCCGCCGTGGCCGGTTTCGCCGCGCAACTGCCGCGCTGGCCGGACAAGCTTTTTCAAGCGTTCGGTCTGTTCGACGCAGGGTATCGCACCGATACCCATGTGCTGGAGGCGCTGGGGCGCGAGCGGCTCGAGGGCGTACGCCTGTCGCAGCAAGGCCGGACGGTTGAACTGGCCTGCGACCGCCTGGCCTGTGGCTTCGGTCTTGTCCCCAACACCCAACTCGGCCAAGCGCTGGGTTGCGCCTTGCAAGGCCAGGGCCTCGCGGTGGATGCCTGGCAAGCCACCACCCGCGCCGACCATTACGCCGCTGGCGAATGCACCGGTTTCGGTGGCAGCGAACTTTCTCTGGTAGAAGGCGCCATCGCCGGCCACGCCGCAACCGGTAACACCACGGCTGCCCAGCGCCTGTGGCCGCGTCGGGCCCGCTGGCAGGGGTTCGCCCAAGCCTTGAACAAAGCCTTCGCCCTTGATGCACGCCTCAAGACCCTGGCTCGTGACGACACGCTGGTGTGCCGCTGCGAGGACGTGCCCTATGCCGAATTGGCCGGCCATGAAAACTGGCGTGAAGCGAAACTGGCCAGCCGCTGCGGCATGGGCGCCTGCCAGGGCCGGGTCTGCGGTGCGGCGCTGGAGCATCTGTTTGGCTGGACAACTCCAACAGCGCGCCCGCCCTTCAGCCCGGCGCGAATCGAAACCTTGCTGGGTCTGGACCCAACCCCACCCTCCTGAACCCTACACAGTTTCCCCTGTGGGAGCGGGCTTGCTCGCGAAGGCGTCAAGTCAGCGGCATTGATGCTGGTTGACACACCGCAATCGCGAGCAGGCTCGCTCCCACAGTTGGACCTAAGTACAGCCCGAAGAGCTAGGTCGGCTGCCAGACCGCCTTCGCGAGCAAGCCCGCTCCCACAGTTGGACCTAAGTACAGCCCGCAGAGACAGCTCGGCTGCCAGGCCGCCATCGAACAGACCAAGTGAACCCAAACAATTTTACCCCTATGATCCCAGCGTCCCCCTCCAGAACCGAGCCCACATGTACCCCTCGCTCACCGCCCTGGCCCCCTGCGACCTCGACACCCTGCTACGCAGCCTGCAACCCATCGCACCGCTGCTCGACACCCTGACGGACGTCGTGTTCTTCATCAAGGACAGCCAGGCTCGCTATGCCTTCGTCAACCAGACCCTGGCCCGACGCTGTGGCTTCAAGCACCGCGCCGACCTGCTGGGCCTGACCGCCGAGCAAGTCTTCCCCGAACGCTTCGGCCCGCTCTATACCGAACAGGATCGCCGGGTACTGTCCAGCGGCCGCGAACTGGCCGACCAGCTCGAATTGCACCTGTACTACGGCAACCAACCGGTGTGGTGCCTGACCCACAAACTGGCCCTGCACGACCCTGAAGGCCAGACCGTCGGCCTGGCCGGAATCTCCCGCGACCTGCAACTGCCGCAATCGAGCCATCCGGCCTTTCAGAAACTGGCAGCGGTCGACGCTCACATCAAACAGCACTTCGCCCAGCCCATCAGCCTTGCCGAACTGACCGCCATCGCCGGGTTGTCGGTGGCGCAGCTGGAGCGGCACTGCAAGCGGATATTCCAGCTCACGCCGCGGCAGATGATTCACAAGGCGCGCCTGGAAGAAGCGTCACGGTTGCTGCTGGACAAGAACCTGCCAATCACCGAAATCGCCCTGCGCTGCGGTTACACCGACCACAGCGCTTTCAGCCGTCAATTCCGCGCCCTGACCAGCCTGTCACCGAGCCAATATCGCGAAAATCAGCGTTAGCCGTGTTCCCTGATGGGGCGACGGGCTCTCGGATTGCTCCCATCTGTAACACCGCATGCACCTCGCGCGTCGCCCAGCTGCCCCCTCTTCTTTCAAGACAAGCCTCTAGATCAAGCCTGCAAAGCCATTGCATGAATAACAGCCAAACAGGCACGCCACTTGCTTATCTAATATCGTATACGAAATCCTCAATACGATATCTCACCGCATTTATTCGACAGCGAGGCATTTATGAAGAACCCAGCACTGGCCGTAGCCCTCAGCGTTGTCCTCACCCCGCTTTTCATCGCCCCGGCCCAGGCCGACAAACTCGACGACATCATCGGCTCCGGCAAGCTGCGCTGCGCCGTGACCCTGGACTTCCCGCCCATGGGCTTTCGCGACGAAAGCAACAAGCCGGCAGGCTTCGACGTGGACTACTGCCACGACCTGGCAAAAGTCCTGGGCGTAGACGCCGAAGTGGTGGAAACGCCCTTCCCCGACCGGATCCCCGCGCTGATCTCCGGTCGCGCCGACGTGATTGTGGCGTCCACCTCGGACACCCTGGAACGGGCCAAGACCGTCGGCCTGACCGTGCCCTACTTCGCCTTCCAGATGGTGGTGCTGACGCGCGACAACACCGGCATCAACAGTTACGCCGACCTCAAGGGCAAGGCCTTGGGCAATACCAGCGGCACCTATGAAGCCATCGCCCTGGAAAAAGACCAGAAGAGCTGGGGCAGCGGCAGTTTCCGCGCCTATCAGTCGCAGAACGACACGCTGCTGGCCGTCGCCCAGGGGCACATCGATGCGACGGTGGTGACCAACACCGTGGCCGCCGCCACGATCAAATCGGGCAAATACAAGAACCTGAAAATCGCCGGTGACGCGCCCTACGTCATCGACTACGTGTCCCTCGGCGCCAAGCGCAGCGAGTACGGCCTGATCAACTACCTCAACCTCTTCGTCAACCAGCAAGTGCGCACCGGCCGCTACAAGGAGCTGTTCGTCAAATGGGTTGGCACCGACATCCCGCCGACCAACCTGACCGTGCCCCAGGTCTACTACTGAGGATCGCGGCATGCCGAGCACGCCTATCCGCATTAACGGTCGCAGCCTGGTGACGGGTGCCACCGAGGGCGCCCTGCTGTTCGCCGATGTGGGCCTGAGTTTCTGGGGCGGCGTCGATCCGGTCAGTGGCGAAGTCATCGACCGGCATCATCCGCTGAGCGGCGAACGCCTGGCCGGGCGCGTGCTGGCAATTCCCAGTGGACGCGGTTCGTGCACCGGCAGCAGCGTGCTGATGGAACTGATCAGCAACGGCCACGCGCCGGCCGCCCTGGTGCTGGCCGAAGCCGATGAGATCCTGACCCTGGGCGTGCTGGTGGCCCAGGTGATTTTCCAGCGTTCGCTGCCAGTGTTGTGCGTGGGCCACGCGGCGTTCAACACACTGCGCGGCCAGGGTTTTGTGCGCCTGGAGGGCGAGCGCCTGACGTTGTCCGGGCGGCGCCCCAGTGGCCACTGGCAAGCTGCCGATGCGCCGTTGCAACCACCCTCGCCCTCAACCCTTCGCCTCACCGAACAGGACCGGGCGTTGCTCGACGGCGCCCATGGCAAGGCCGCCCAGGTGGCGATGCAGATCGTGCTGCGCATGGCCGATCTTCAGGGCGCCACGCAACTGTTGGACGTGACCCAGGCCCACATCGACGGCTGCATCTACACCGGTCCGGCCAGCCTGCGCTTCGCCGAACAACTGGTGCAATGGGGCGCGAAGGTTCGCGTGCCGACCACCCTCAATGCCATCTCCGTGGACCAGCGGCGCTGGCGGGAACTGGGCGTCGATCCGGCCCTGGGCGAGCCGGCCAGCGCCCTGGGTGATGCCTATATGGCGATGGGCGCGCATCTGAGTTTCACCTGCGCGCCCTATCTGCTGGACAGCGCGCCCAAGGCCGGCGAACAGATCGTCTGGGCCGAATCCAACGCGGTGGTCTATGCCAACAGCGTGCTCGGTGCTCGCACGCAAAAGTATCCGGACTTCCTCGACATCTGCATTGCCCTGTGCGGACGCGCGCCCCTGATCGGCTGCCACCTCGACGAACAGCGCAAGGCCGCGCTGATCATCGAAGTGCCGACGCTGGGCCGCGTGGACGACAGTTTCTACCCGCTGCTGGGCTACCACATCGGCA
Organism: Pseudomonas sp. RGM2987; assembly: GCF_022952855.1. Classification (GTDB taxonomy): domain Bacteria; phylum Pseudomonadota; class Gammaproteobacteria; order Pseudomonadales; family Pseudomonadaceae; genus Aquipseudomonas. The sequence continues at coordinate 7,329 of NZ_JALJDX010000097.1, forward strand.
GCCTGACGGGCCGGCGCATCCCACTGATCCGCGGCCTGGAACACGCCGCACCGACCCTGGATGACCTGAAAGCCTTCGGCGCCGCCTTCGCCACCACCAGCGCCGCGCCGTTGTTCCACATCGCCGGGGTCACGCCGGAAGCCCTCGACCCGGCCACCGTATTGGACGCGGACACCCCGCTGACGGCGCACACCGTCAGCGTCGCAGGCCTGCTTGCCAGCTGGCGCGAGCTCAACAGTGCCCGGGACAAGCGGGTGGACGTGGTCTCCCTGGGCAACCCGCATTTTTCCCTCAGCGAGTTCGCCAGCCTGGCGGCGCTGTGCGCGGGCCGGATCAAGCACCCGGACGTGGTGCTGGCGATCACCTGCGGTCGCGCTGTGCTGGAACAGGCGCGCCAGGCCGGCCATCTGAGCGCCATCGAGGCGTTCGGTGCGCTACTGGTGACCGACACCTGCTGGTGCATGGTAGGCGAACCGGTCATCCCGCCCCAGGCCACAACGCTGATGACCAATTCCGGCAAATACGCCCATTACGCGCCGGGCCTGGTCGGGCGCGGTGTGCATTTCGCCAGCCTGGCTGACTGCGTCGAGGCCGCGTGCACCGCCCACGCCAGCGGCCAGCCACCGGCCTGGCTACAACCGAGGTCGCCTGCCCATGTTTGATTACAGTTTCCAGTGGCGCCCGGCCCTGCGCGCCCTGCCGGATATGCTCGCCGGCGCCTGGGTGACGTTCGAGACGGCCGCGCTGTCGATGATCTTCGGCGTGCTGATCGCCCTGCTGCTGACCGTGATGCGCCAGGCGCGCAACCCGTTGCTGCGCGGCGTGGGCAATGCCTGGGTGTCGATCGCCCGCAACACGCCCTCGCTGTTCCAGATCTACATCCTCTACTTCGGCCTCGGTTCTCTCGGGCTGCACGTCAGCTCGTGGTTCGCGTTGCTGGCGGGCATCACCTTCAACAACGCCGGCTACCTGGCGGAAAACTTTCGCGGCGGTCTCAAGGCTGTGCCCGGCACGCAGATGCGCGCCGCCCGCTCCCTGGGCATGAGCGCGTTCCAGGCGTACCGGATGATCATCGTCCCGCAGCTGTTGCGCATCGTCTTCTACCCGCTAGCCAACCAGATGGTCTGGGCGGTGCTGATGACGTCATTGGGGGTGGTAGTCGGCCTGAACAACGACCTCACCGGCGTCACCCAGGAATACAACGTCAAGACCTTCCGCACCTTCGAATACTTCGCCCTTGCGGCGGCGCTGTACTACCTGATCGCCAAGCTGATCGTCGGGCTGGCCCGGCTATTGTCCTGGCGGCTCTTTCGTTATTGAAAGCATCGTTACTGAAGGTTCCGTTATTGAGGGCTCGTCATGTTTGCCACAAGCCTCACCGTCAACGACCTGCTGTTCCTGCTCGAAGGGGCCTGGGTCACGCTGCAACTGACCGCGTGGTCGATCCTGCTGGGGACCCTGGCCGGGTTGCTGTTCGGTTTGTTGCGGGCGCTGCTGCCACGGGCCAGCCTGCCGCTGGCCTGGGTACTGGACGTGTTTCGCAGCGTGCCGCTGCTGATTCAGTTCGTGCTGTTCAATTCCTTGAAGAGCATCGCGGGCCTGAACATCAGCGCCTTCGCCGTCGGCTGCATCGTGCTGGGGATCTACGCCGCGGCGTACTTCACCGAGATCGTCCGTGGCGGTGTACTCGCGGTGCCGTTAAGCACCCGACGGGCCAGCCGTTCCCTGGGCCTGAGCTACCTGCAGGACTTGCGTTTCATCGTCCTGCCGATTGCCACGCGGGTGGCCTTTCCCGGCTGGCTGAACCTGGTGCTCGGGGTAATGAAAGACACGGCGCTGGTGATGTGGATCGGCATCGTCGAATTGCTGCGTGCTTCGCAAACCATCGTGACCCGCATCCAGGAACCGCTGCTGGTGCTGTGCATTGCGGGCCTCATCTACTACGTCATGAGCCTGGTGGTCGCCCGCCTCGGCGCACGCCTGGAAACAAGGTGGCAGGAAAATGATTGAGATCGAGAACGTGCATAAATCCTTCGGCGACCTGGAAGTGGTCAAGGGTGTGAGCCTGACCGTGGACAAGGGCGAAGTGGTGTCGATCATCGGCGGATCCGGCTCCGGCAAATCGACGCTGCTGATGTGCATCAATGGCCTGGAGCCGATCCAGCAAGGCCGCATCCGCGTGGACGGTGTCGAGGTCCACGACAGGGCCACCGACCTCGACCACTTGCGACAGAAAATCGGCATCGTCTTCCAGCAGTGGAACGCCTTTCCGCACCTGACCGTGCTGGAAAACGTGATGCTGGCGCCACGCAAGGTGCTGGGCAAAAGCAAGCAGGACGCCGAAGCCCTCGCGGTGTGCCAGCTCGAACACGTGGGCCTGGGGGACAAGCTCAAGGCCTTTCCGAGCAAGCTTTCCGGCGGCCAGCAGCAGCGCATGGCGATTGCCCGGGCCCTGGCGATGTCGCCGGACTACATGCTGTTCGACGAAGCCACCTCGGCACTCGATCCGCAGCTGGTGGGCGAGGTGCTGGACACCATGCGCATGCTCGCCGAAGACGGCATGACCATGGTCCTGGTGACCCACGAGATCCGCTTCGCCCGGGACGTGTCCGACCGCGTGGCGTTCTTTTGCAATGGCCGGGTGCATGAGATAGGGCCGCCGGACCAGGTGATTGGCAATCCAGTGCAGCCGGAGACGGCGGCGTTTCTCAGGTCAGTGAAATAGGCGCTGGTCCCTTCGCGAGCAAGCCCGCTCCCACAGGGGATTTGCATACACCACATACCCCGTGGGAG
>NZ_JALJDX010000096.1 GCF_022952855.1 Pseudomonas sp. RGM2987
GCATTGACTGAACCACCGCTTTCGCGAGCAAGCCCGCTCCCACATGCATTTGTTTCCTGTGGCCATGGAGCTGGCACCCTTGTTGCTACTACCCAGATATCCACTGAGCAAGTGTCAAAAAAACGCGGGCCGCCTGAGAGAATAGACCATGAGCCAAGGTATTGAATTTAATCGATTGATGTTGGACATGCGGGCCATGCAAATGGACGCCATGGCCCAGCCGAAATCGGTTGCCGTCCCCCAGGTGGGTGGCAGCAGCTTTTCCGACATGCTCGGTCAGGCCGTCAATAAAGTGAACGATACCCAGCAGGCATCGAACCAATTAGCCAGTGCCTTTGAAATTGGTAAAAGTGGCGTCGACCTGACTGACGTGATGATTTCTTCGCAGAAAGCCAGTGTCTCGTTCCAGGCGTTGACCCAGGTTCGCAATAAACTGGTTCAAGCCTACCAAGACATCATGCAGATGCCGGTTTAAGGAAACTATTGAGTCATGGCAGAAGCAGCCGTAGATAACGTTCCAGCCAAGGCCACTCCGCCAGACGGCAAACCGCCGCTGTTCGGCTTGTCCTTCCTGGAAAATCTCTCCGAGATGACCATGTTGCGTCAGGTAGGCCTGTTGGTCGGCCTGGCTGCCAGCGTGGCGATTGGTTTTGCCGTGGTGTTGTGGTCCCAGCAGCCGGACTACCGTCCGTTGTACGGTAGCCTGGAGGGCATGGACGCCAAGCAAGTCATGGAGACCCTGGCGGCTGCCGACATTTCCTATACGGTCGAACCAAATTCCGGCGCCTTGCTGGTCAAGGCCGACGATGTTGCTCGTGCGCGCCTCAAGCTTGCCGCGGCTGGCGTGACGCCAAAAGATGGCAACATCGGTTTCGAGATCCTCGACAAGGACCAGGGCCTGGGCACCAGTCAGTTCATGGAAGCGACCCGTTATCGTCGCGGCCTGGAAGGTGAGCTGGCGCGGACCATCTCCAGCCTGAACAACGTCAAGGCCGCCCGCGTGCACTTGGCGATTCCGAAGAGCTCGGTGTTCGTTCGCGATGAGCGCAAACCCAGCGCTTCGATCCTGGTCGAACTGTACGCGGGCCGTTCCCTGGAGCCCGGCCAGGTCCTGGCCATCGTCAATCTGGTGGCGACCAGCGTCCCTGAGCTGAGCAAATCACAGATCACCGTGGTCGACCAGAAAGGCAATTTGTTGTCGGATCAGGCGGAAAATTCCGAACTGACCATGGCCGGCAAGCAATTCGATTACAGCCGCCGCATGGAAGGCATGCTGACCCAGCGGGTGCATAACATCCTGCAACCGGTCCTGGGTAATGACCGCTATAAAGCCGAGGTTTCGGCCGATGTGGATTTCAGCGCTGTCGAATCGACTTCCGAGCAATTCAACCCGGATCAACCGGCGTTGCGCAGCGAGCAATCAGTCAATGAACAGCGCACCGCCAGCAATGGCCCGCAAGGCGTCCCGGGTGCCCTGAGCAACCAGCCGCCGTCGGCCGCCAGCGCGCCGCAAACCACCGGTGGTGCCGCTGGAGCGGCCAGCATGGTGCAGCCAGGCCAGCCGCTGGTGGATGCCAACGGCCAGCAGATCATGGATCCGGCCACCGGCCAGCCGATGCTGGCGCCATACCCGGCCGACAAGCGTCAGCAGTCGACCAAGAACTTCGAGCTCGACCGTTCCATCAGCCACACCAAGCAGCAGCAGGGCCGTTTGAGCCGTCTGTCGGTCGCGGTGGTGGTGGACGATCAGGTCAAGGTCAATGCGGCCAATGGCGAAACCACGCGTGCGCCATGGAGCGCCGACGAATTGGCGCGTTTCACCCGCTTGGTGCAGGACGCCGTCGGTTTCGACGCCAGCCGCGGCGACAGCGTCAGCGTGATCAACGTGCCGTTCTCCTCGGAGCGCGGTGAAGTGATCGCCGATATTCCGTTTTATTCGCAACCCTGGTTCTGGGATGTGGTCAAGCAAGTATTGGGCGTGCTGTTCATCCTGATCCTGGTCTTTGGTGTGCTGCGTCCGGTGCTCAACAACATCACCAATGGCGGCAAGAACAAGCAATTGGCAGCTTTTGGTGATGTAGAGCTGGGAGGCATGGGCGGCCTGGATGGCGAATTGGCCAATGATCGCGTCAGCCTCGGCGGGCCGCAGAGCATTCTGTTGCCAAGCCCGAGCGAAGGTTATGACGCCCAGTTGAACGCCATCAAGAGTCTGGTGGCAGAAGACCCGGGTCGTGTGGCCCAGGTCGTGAAAGAGTGGATCAACGCAGATGAGTGATAATCGAGCCGCTGTTGCCAAATTGTCCCGGGTCGACAAAGCCGCGATTCTGCTGCTGTCCCTGGGTTCGACCGACGCCGCCCAAGTGCTGCGCCACATGGGGCCCAAGGAGGTCCAGCGAGTGGGCGTGGCCATGGCACAAATGGGCAACGTCCATCGTGAGCAGGTCGAGCAGGTGATGAGTGAGTTCGTCGACATCGTCGGCGATCAGACCAGCCTCGGCGTGGGTTCCGATGACTACGTTCGCAAGATGCTCACCCAGGCACTGGGCGAGGACAAGGCCAACGGCCTGATCGACCGCATCCTGCTGGGCGGCAACACCAGCGGCCTGGACAGCCTCAAATGGATGGAGCCGCGGGCGGTCGCCGACGTGATCCGTTACGAGCACCCACAGATCCAGGCGATCGTCGTGGCGTATCTGGATCCGGACCAGGCCGGCGAAGTCTTGGGCAACTTTGACCACAAGGTGCGCCTGGACATCATCCTGCGGGTCTCGTCGCTCAACACCGTGCAGCCGGCGGCCTTGAAAGAATTGAACCAGATCCTCGAGAAACAGTTCTCGGGCAACTCCAATGCCTCGCGTACCACCCTGGGTGGCATCAAGCGTGCGGCAGACATCATGAACTTCCTCGACAGCTCGATCGAAGGTCAACTGATGGATTCGATCCGCGAATTCGACGAAGACCTGTCCGGTCAGATCGAAGACCTCATGTTCGTGTTCAACAACCTGGCCGATGTCGACGACCGTGGCATCCAGGCGCTGTTGCGCGAAGTATCCTCCGACGTGCTGGTACTGGCCCTCAAGGGCTCGGACGAAGGCGTCAAGGAAAAGATCTTCAAGAACATGTCCAAGCGGGCGGCCGAACTGTTGCGCGACGACCTCGAGGCCAAGGGCCCGGTGCGCGTCAGCGACGTGGAAACCGCACAGAAGGAAATCCTCACCATCGCCCGCCGCATGGCCGAAGCCGGAGAGATCGTTCTCGGTGGCAAGGGCGGCGAAGAGATGATCTAAGGTCGTTATGTCCGTCAAGAGTGATGATGCACCCAGCGACCTGATCCGCGCCCGTGACGTCGGCGGTTTCGACGTCTGGTCGCTGCCCAGCTTCGACCCACATGTGCCCGAGCCTGAGCCCGAGCCGGTGGAGGAGTTGCCGGAAATAGAAGAAGTGCCGCTGGAGGAAGTCCAGCCGCTGACCCTTGAAGAAGTCGAAAGCATTCGCCAGGAAGCCTACAACGAAGGCTTTGCGGTAGGCGAAAAGGAAGGTTTCCACAGCACCACGCTCAAGGTTCGCCAGGAAGCCGATGTGGCACTGACGGCCAAGCTGCGGGCGCTGGAATCGCTGATGGTCAATCTGTTCGAACCGATTGCCGAGCAGGACACCCAGATCGAGAAATCCCTGGTGGGACTGGTGCAGCACATCACGCGCCAGGTCATCCAGCGCGAGCTGGCCATCGATTCGAATCAGATCGAACACGTCATGCGCGAAGCACTCAAGTTGTTGCCATTGGGCGTGGGTAATGTGCGGCTGTATATCAACCCCCAGGATTTCGAACTGGTCAAAGCCCTGCGCGAGCGCCATGAGGAAACCTGGCGCATCGTCGAGGACGCTTCGCTGCTGCCCGGCGGCTGTCGGGTGGAAACCGAGCACAGCCGCATCGACGCGACCGTCGAGACCCGCATCGATCAGATCATGGCCAAGCTGTTGGACCAACTGCACGAGCAAGCCCTGCACCCGGCGCCTGCCGACCTGAGCCTGGAATTGCCGGATGAACCCCGGGCTGGCGCCGATATCGACGCCGACAGCGCCCCACTGATTGCCACCGAACCGGACAGCCGCGATGCGCCTTGAGCGAACCAGCTTCGGCAAGCGCCTGGGCAGCTATGCCGAGGCCACCGAACTGGCTGGCCAGCCAATCCTGGAAGGACGCCTGCTGCGCATGGTCGGCCTGACGCTCGAGGCCGAAGGCCTGCGCGCCGCCATGGGCAGTCGCTGCATGGTCATCAACGACGACAGTTACCACCCGGTGCAAGTCGAAGCCGAAGTCATGGGCTTTTCCGGCAGTAAAGTATTTTTGATGCCGGTCGGCAGCGTGGCCGGGATCGCCCCTGGTGCGCGGGTGGTGCCGCTGGCTGACACCGGTCGGCTGCCGATGGGTATGAGCATGCTCGGCCGCGTCCTGGACGGGGCCGGTCGCGCCCTGGACGGCAAGGGCGGCATGAAAGCCGAAGACTGGGTGCCGATGGACGGCCCGACCATCAACCCCCTCAAGCGCGACCCCATCAGCGTGCCGCTGGACGTAGGCATCCGCTGCATCAACGGTTTATTGACGGTCGGTCGCGGCCAGCGTCTGGGCCTGTTCGCTGGTACCGGCGTAGGTAAGAGTGTGCTGCTGGGCATGATGACCCGCTTCACCGAGGCCGACATCATCGTGGTGGGGCTGATCGGCGAGCGGGGCCGTGAGGTGAAGGAGTTCATCGAGCACATCCTCGGCGAAGAAGGGCTCAAGCGCTCGGTCGTCGTTGCTTCGCCAGCGGATGACGCGCCACTGATGCGCCTGCGGGCCGCCATGTATTGCACGCGTATCGCCGAATATTTCCGCGACAAGGGCAAGAATGTCCTGTTGTTGATGGATTCGTTGACCCGTTTCGCCCAGGCCCAGCGGGAAATCGCCTTGGCTATCGGAGAGCCGCCGGCGACCAAGGGTTATCCACCGTCGGTGTTCGCCAAGCTGCCGAAGCTGGTGGAACGCGCTGGTAATGCGGAGAAGGGCGGCGGTTCGATCACGGCCTTCTATACCGTGCTGTCCGAGGGCGACGATCAGCAGGACCCGATCGCCGACTCGGCCCGGGGCGTGCTCGACGGACACATCGTGCTGTCCCGGCGCCTGGCCGAGGAAGGGCATTACCCGGCCATCGACATCGAGGCGTCCATCAGTCGGGTCATGCCGTCGGTTGTCAGCCCCGAGCACATGAAGCGTGCCCAGCAATTCAAGCAGTACTGGTCGCGCTATCAACAGAGCCGTGACCTGATCAGCGTCGGTGCATACGTGCCCGGCGGTGACCGCGAGACCGACACTGCGATCAATCTGTATCCGGCCATGTCCGTCTACCTGCGCCAAAGCCTGAACGACAATATCGGCATGGGGGCCAGCGAAGCGCACCTGCAGAGCATTTTCGCGCCCGTTGCCGGCGGGTAACCGACCATGGCCACGAGTCGTGCGGCGCGTCTGGCGCCGGTGGTGGAGATGGCGGAAAAAGCCGAGAAAGCCGCCGTGCAGCGGCTGGCTTATTTCCAGGGGCAGGTGGCGGTGGCCGAGAGCAAACTGGCGGACCTCGAGAATTTCCGCCTCGAATACCAGGAACAGTGGGTCGCCCGTGGCCGCCATGGGGTTTCCGGCCAATGGCTGTTGGGCTACCAGGGGTTCCTGGCGCAATTGGGCACCGCCATCGACCAGCAGCGCCAGAGCCTGGTCTGGCACCAGAACAACCTGGAAAAAGCCCGGCAGGGTTGGCAGGAGGCTTTTGCCCGGGTGGAGGGGCTGCGCAAACTGGTGCAACGCTATATCGATGAGGCGCGGCAACTGGAAGATAAACGCGAGCAGAAATTGCTGGATGAGTTGTCCCAGCGCTTGCCGCGCCAGAACCCCTACTGATCACTAAACAGGATTTTGTCAGGTGAATGATCCAAAACCTTGCTCAGACCTTCACCAGATGCTAAACCTTGTACACGTATGTCCATGACAAGGAAGCCGATCATGTCAGTCGTTACCGAAGTATCCCCCGATGGGCAGAAGTTGACGATTTCGATCAAGGGTCGATTCGATTTCGGTCGGCATCAGGAATTTCGTGAGTCGTATGAGCGGCTTAACATGAAGCCTGAGTCCATTGTGGTGGATTTGAAAGAAGCCACCTACCTGGACAGCTCAGCCCTGGGCATGCTCCTGCTGTTGCGCGATCATGCCGGTGGCGACGATTCGGATATCCGGATCGTCAACAGCAACAGTGACGTCAAGAAAATCCTGGCGATTTCCAACTTCGACAAGCTGTTCGACATCTACCCCAAAGAAGACAAGTCAGAGAAAGATCGGGCCGGTCATCACCACGACAGGCACCACTCAGGCAAAGCCTGACTGTCAGTCATGTTGTCCGACCTCGAATCGCTGACGGTCCTGATCGCCGAAGACAGTGCCGCTGATCGACTGCTGTTGTCCACCATTGTCCGTCGCCAGGGCCATCACGTGCTCACGGCGGCGGATGGCGCCGAGGCGGTCGAGGTCTATCAGGCGCAGCGTCCGCATCTGGTATTGATGGACGCGATGATGCCGGTGATGGACGGTTTCGAGGCCGCGCAGAAAATCAAGCACCTGGCCGGGGACCAGTTGGTCCCGATCATTTTCCTCACGTCGCTGACCGAGAGCGAAGGCCTGGCCCGGTGCCTGGAGGCGGGCGGTGACGATTTTCTCGCCAAGCCTTACAACCAGGTGATCCTGGCGGCGAAGATCAAGGCCATGGACCGCTTGCGCCGGTTGCAGGCCACGGTGGTGGAGCAGCGCGACCAGATCGCCCGGCACCACGGCTACTTGCTCAACGAACAACGGGTCGCCAAGGCGGTTTTCGACAAGATCGCCCATTCCGGCTGCCTGAGCGCGCCGAACATCCGCTACTTGCAATCGCCGTACGCTTTATTCAATGGCGATTTATTGCTGGCCGCGTTCAATCCGGCCGGCGACATGCACATCCTGCTGGGGGATTTTACCGGGCATGGCTTGCCGGCGGCGGTCGGCGCAATGCCGCTGGCGGAAGTCTTCTACGGCATGACCGCCAAGGGCTACGGCCTGGCGCAGATCCTGCGGGAAATGAACGCCAAGCTCAAACGCATCCTGCCGGTGGACATGTTTTGCTGCGCAACGCTGCTGTGCCTGAGTTTCCAGCGCTGCACGTTGGAGGTCTGGAACGGCGGCATGCCCGATGGCTATCTGCATGACGGCCTCAGCGGCACGCGCACGCCATTGCCGGCGCGGCACCTGCCATTGGGGGTGCTGTCGCCCCAGTTATTCGATGACCGCACCGAAGTCCACGCCATGTCGCTGGGTGACCGGGTATTCCTGTTGTCCGACGGTGTGATCGAGACCAGCGACGAGCAAGACCGGCCGTTCGGTGTCGAGGGGCTGCAACGGGTGTTCGCCGCCAATCGCGAGCCAGACCTGCTGTTCGATGATATCCAACAGGCCTTGCGGGACTTTGGCGGAGAGTCGCGGGACGACTTCAGCATGGTCGAGGTGCGGCTCGTCGCACCCTCGCAACTCAATCCGCCGCCGCCGGTCTATTCCGATAGTGGCCAATCCAGCCCGCTGGACTGGTCGGTGAGCTTCGAATTCCGGGCGCAGACGCTCAAGCGTTTCAATCCGATGCCCTACCTGTTGCAGGTGCTGCTTGAGGTTCACGGGCTCAGGGCTCAGAGTGGCGCCCTGTACAGTGTCATGTCGGAGCTTTATTCCAACGCCCTGGATCACGGGGTGCTGGGCCTGGATTCGAGCCTCAAGCGTGATGCGTCGGGATTTGCCCGGTATTACCGGGAACGCAACGAGCGACTGGACGAACTGAGTGACGGCTACGTGCGGGTGCACCTGCACGTCATGCCTAGCGGCGAGGGTGGTCGCCTGGCGATCGAGGTCGAGGACAGTGGCAAGGGTTTCGATGTGGCCCGGGTGCTGGCCCGGCCGGTGGATTGTGATCGATTGTCCGGGCGCGGCGTGAGCCTGGTACAGCAATTGAGCCATCAGGCCTCTTGGTCAGACGATGGTCGTAGTGTGCGCGTGGAGTTTTTCTGGGAGGCTCTGGCATAATCAGGGTCATTCTTGATCAGGGAGCGAACAAGTGAGTGAGATTCATCTGGACCGCGACGTGCTGAGCACGTTGAAGGAAGTCATGGAAGAAGGGTATCTGGAGCTACTGGACACCTTCCTCAACGATTCCGAAGCTCGCCTGCGGGTGCTGCACGAGGCCCGGGACGCTGAAAAACTGAGCGCCACCGCCCACAGTTTCAAGGGCAGCAGCAGCAATATGGGCGCCATCCGCCTCGCCGAGCTTTGCGGCGAATTGGAGCAGCGTGCCAAACAACCCTCGTTGGGCGGCATCGAGAAATTGGTCAGCGAAATCGACAGCGAGTTCGCCCACGTTCGCTCGCTTTGCCGCGAAGAGCGCGAAGGCTTCCACTGCTGAGATTCCCCGGGTTGGTGATAGCTGGCCCGTCCCTTGCATTGTTTGTCCCGACTGTACCTATGATTCCAGTGCAGCGGAGACTTTTTTATGCCCGTTACCCCCAATTCACTGCTTCAGGCCGCTGCCCAGGCCAAGCCGCAGGCCGCCGTCAATTCACCGGCAGCGGCCCCGGACATCGGGGATAAAGGCTCCAGCTTCGCTAAGGTCTTTGCCCGTCAGGCATCCTCCGAGCCATCGGGGCCTGCAGTAAAAGCCGGACGCGACAAAACTTCCGATGTTCCCGTCAAAAAGGACGCCGGTAACGAAACCGCTGCCGCCGAGGAACCGAAGGTTGCCGATAGCGGCAAGCCCTTGCCAGCAGACAAACCGGCCAGCGCCGACGACGAGGCTGCCAATGACGACGCTGCCGATTCGACCGACGATACGGTGGCGCAGGCCCCTGTGGCGGATCCGACGCTCGATCCGGCACAACTGCCGGACATGACCGTGCCCGTCGTGGCCACTGCGCCGGAACCTCCACCGGCGGTGGTCGCCGCTCAAGTCCAGGTCGCTGCTGCCGTGGCTCCGCCGGTTGCTCCATTGGTCACGCCGGCCAAGGTCGAAGACCCGGCGGTCGATCCCGCTTTCGACCCGCAAGCCGACCCACTCGACGCATTGCCGGCCTTGCGCTTGGCGATGGAGCAAAGTGGTCATGTTTCCGCTGCCAGCCAGGCCCAACCCAAGGCGGCTGCTCCTGCTTCGCTCGAGGCGGACCAGACTTCGGCGCAGACCTTTGCCGCCGGGATGGCGAGCATGCTTACCGTGCAAGCCGACCAGGACAGTACTGGTCCCGGCAGCGAAGGTGGTGACAAGGCGTTCGGTGGCTTGATCAGTGAAGGCCTCAAGGACCTGACTGCCGCATCCAGCGATACGCGGGTCGAGGATTTCGCCAATCGTCTGGCGGCGCTGACCCAGGCCGCTACACCCAAGACCGCCAACACGGTGCCGGTCAACCAGCCCATTGCCATGAACCAGAATGGCTGGACCGAAGAAGTGGTCAACCGGGTGATGTATCTGTCGAGCGCCAATCTCAAGGCGGCCGATATCCAGCTGCAACCGGCCGAACTCGGGCGCCTGGACATCCGCGTGAACATGGTGCCGGACCAGCAGACCCAGGTCACTTTCATGAGCGCCCACCCAGGCGTGCGCGAAGCTCTCGAAGGCCAGTTGCATCGGTTGCGCGACAGTTTTGCCCAGCAAGGCATGGGGCAGGTTGACGTCAACGTGTCCGACCAGTCTCGGGGCTCGCAAGAGCAGGGGCAACAGGCGCAGCAGCAGGCCCAGGCGGGACGTACCCGTTCATCCGGCGGACCCGTTGATTCGGCGGATGACCATTCGCCGGCCAGTATCGCTGAAGTGGCAGCCGCCACTACCAGTGTCATCGGCACCAGTGCGGTCGATTACTACGCCTGACTTGGCGGGTGACCCTTGTGGGAGCGGGCTTGCTCGCAAATGCGGTGTGTCAG
>NZ_JALJDX010000095.1 GCF_022952855.1 Pseudomonas sp. RGM2987
TAAAAGAGGGTCGCTGCGCGTCCCAGCGGGAGCAAGCTCCCTCGCCACAAAAGCGCGTGACCGCGCAAAACTAGACCATCGCCAAGCGCTGCTTGCCCCGGGGCTGCACGAATGTCAGGTCCAGCGCCGCCAGGTCCTGGGCGGCCAGCGTCAGGTTCGCCGCTTCGGCATTCAGACGCACGTGCTCAGGCTGCACGGCCTTGGGGATGGCGATGACGTTGTCCTGGCGCAGCAACCACGCCAATGCGACCTGCGCCGGTGTCGCGCCATGGCGTTCGGCGATCTGCTTCAAGGTGGTGTCCCTGAGCAGATGCCCGCCCTGGCCGACCGGACAATAGGCCATGACCGGCATGCGCTGCTGCTGGCACCAGGGCAGCAGGTCGAATTCGATGCCGCGTTCCTGCAGGTTGTAGAGCACCTGGTTGGTGGCACAGGTGGGCGAGGCCAGTTCTTCAAGGTCGGCCACGTCGAAGTTCGACACGCCCCAACGGCCGATCTTGCCTTCCTCACGCAGGCGCTCGAAGGCTTCGACGGTTTCTGCCAATGGGTATTGGCCGCGCCAGTGCAGTAGATAAAGGTCGATGTAGTCGGTGTCGAGTCGTCGCAGGCTGCGCTCGCAGGCCAGGGGAATGCCTTTGCGGCTGGCGTTGTGAGGGTAGACCTTGCTGACCAGGAACACTTGGTCCCGCAGGCCGGTGATCGCTTCGCCCACCACGGTCTCCGCGCCGCCTTCGGCGTACATCTCGGCGGTGTCGATCAGCGTCATGCCCAATTCGATGCCCAGGCGCAGGGCCGCCACTTCGTGCTTATGCCGGGACGGTTCCTCACCCATGCGCCAGGTGCCCTGGCCGATCACGGGCACGGACACGCCGGCCAATTCCAGAGTCCTCATGCCTGTCTCCTGTGTGTTTGAACATCAGAGGTGTGGCAGCAGGATAGACCAGCCGTTCAAAGATGATCGTTCCTGGGGCGCAGGAACGATCACCGGTGAAGCGGCTACGATTACTTGGCGGAGAACTTCAGAACCATGGTCTGGGTGTAGGTCTGGCCGGGATCGAGGCGTGTGGACGGGAAGTTCGGTTGGTTGGGCGAGTCCGGGAAGTGCTGGGTTTCCAGGGTGAACGCGCCCCAGTGCGGATAGACCTTGCCTTGTTTGCCCTTGACCGTGCCGTCGAGGAAGTTGCTGGTGTAGAACTGCACGCCAGGCTCGGTGGTGAACAGTTGCAAACGGCGTCCCGATTGGGGGTCGTAGACATCGGCGGCGACTTTGCTCACGTCACCCTTGGCGTCGAGCACCCAGTTGAAATCGAAGCCGCCCTGTTTCGGTTCGGCAAACTTGAGTTGCGGGTGATCGGCCTTGATATGGGTGCCGATGGCGGTGGGCTTGGTGAAGTCCATCGGCGTGCCGGCCACGGGCGCCAGCTCACCGGTGGGAATCAGCTTGCCGGTGACCGGCGTGTAGTGGGCGGCATGCAGGGTTGCCACCTGCTTGAGAATATCGCCGTTACCTGCACCGGCCAGGTTGAAATAGCTGTGGTTGGTCAGGTTCAACACCGTGGGTTTGTCGGTGCTGGCCTTGTACTCGATGCGCAGCTCGTTCTGTTCGTTGAGGCTGTAGGTGACGTCGGTCTTCAGCGCTCCGGGAAAGCCCATTTCGCCATCCGCCGAGAGGTAGGTCAGGGTCACGCCCACCGAGTCCTTGCTGTCATGGGGCTGGGCCTTCCAGACGCGTTTATCGAACCCCAGTGGTCCGCCGTGCAGGGAGTTGCCGTGATCGTTCTGCGGCACTTGATAGCGCTTGCCGTCGAGCTCGAATGCCCCGTCCGCCAGGCGATTGCCGAAGCGGCCGATGGTTGCGCCGAAATACACGTTGCCGTTCTTCTGGTAGCCCTGCACATCATCGAAGCCGAGCACGACATCGGCGGCCTTGCCATGTTTGTCCGGCACGCTCAGGGACTGGAGGATGCCACCGTAGGTGATAACCGTGGCCTCCATGCCGTGGCTGTTGCGCAGCACGAATTTTTCCACCGCCGTGCCGTCGTCGGTCTTGCCGAACGCCGCGCGTTGATTGGTCAGGCCGGCGGCCTGGGAGGCAGAAGTGGCAATCATCAGAGACACTCCGAGGGCCGTGAGCAGATGTCTGGATTCAAGCATGGTGTGACCTTCCTGTTGTTTTGTTGTTGTTTTGAACGCGGGTCGAGTCCGTTACTTGGTCGGACAGCGGTGAAGGTTTTTCTGTTCAGTAGTCTTTCTATTTAATGGCTGAGAAGGGATTTATAGCCATAAATGCAGATTTATCAATTAAAAAGTAAGACTAATTGAGTGGGCCGCGTCTCGGCTCGGGTCGATGATTTTCTCCCGGCACTGCACTTTTGCGGTTTCTGCCGCTCTATCCATGGCCTGCAAGCGACGATCCCCATCGCTTCCCATGCCCAGACCGAGACTCGATGGCCGGTGCTTTTTATCCCCTGATGATGCTGCGACGTCGATGTTCGACGCTGGTGGCATGTGTACTGATGGTGCTCAGCGGCGGATGCAGCCATCAGCAGGGCCAGGACATGGTCACCCAGTTCAGCAGTGCCCGGCCCCAGGAGTTCTTGCAGACCAGCGTCGACCGTATGGCCACGTTGTCGATGCACGACAACCTGCAAAGCCTTTATCTGTTGATGAGCAAGCTGTACCTGCGCAACCCCGATGAGTTGCGCAAGTCCGGTTTTCTCGAGGCTCGCATCGCCGAGCAGCAAGTGCGCCTGGCCATTGAACAGCAACAACCGTTGCCGACCCTCGGTGGTCGCAAGGACCTGGCTGCGCTGAGCTATGCCATGAGCCCGGAATTTCTCGGCGATCGGGTCGGCGCATTTATCTACGCCATCGGCAGCATGCTGGTCACCGCTCACGGCAATCGCCTGGAGTTCTACATGACCGACACCATCGACCCGCGTTTCGTCAGCAACGCGGCGCGCAATATCGAGAAAGCCACTTGGTTGCTGAGCCAGCGCCAGAACAAGGACGGCACCCCGCTGCTATTCTCCAATGAGATTTCGGAGGAGGGTAGCAACCTGAGTTTCGCCGTTGAGTTCGGCAAGATCGTTGCACGATTGGACCTGTTGACCCAGATGCTGGACGAGCGCTATCGGCGGATCGGGCTGAACTATGCCCAGAGCCTGTTGTTCCTGAATTTCCTGCCGGTGCAGTGATTGATGCAAAAAGGAATAAAGATAGATCATATCGATATAGGGGGTTATAAGAAAAATCGCTATGCTCGCGGCCAGATTTTTCACGCGGTTATGCTGAGACGGGTTTGATGGATTTCGGTAATGTCGGTTTAGTCGTGGCGGGCCTGGTGGTCGGCTTCATCGTTGGGATGACCGGCGTCGGTGGTGGCTCACTGATGACCCCGATCCTGTTGTGGTTCGGCATCAACCCGGCGACGGCGGTGGGCACCGACCTGCTGTACGCGGCCATTACCAAGTCTGGTGGGGTCCTGGTTCACGCCAGGAACCGGAACATCGACTGGGCCATCACCGGTTGGCTGACCCTGGGCAGCGTGCCGGCAGTGGGGCTGACACTGTGGTTTCTCAGCAGCCTGCACAGCTCGCCCGAGGCCATGAACGCCGTCATCAAGCAGGCCTTGGGCTTTGTCCTGTTCGCCACCGCCCTGGCGATCCTGTTCAAGAAGCGCTTGCTGCAATTCGCCCACGACCGCGCTGGCGGTCATTACAACCCTACCGGCAAACGTCTCAATCTGCTCACGGTGATTACCGGCCTGGTGCTCGGTACCATGGTCGCGTTGACTTCCATCGGCGCTGGCGCACTGGGCACGGTCGCGCTGTTCATCCTCTATCCGTTCCTCGTCACCAAGCGCCTGGTGGGCACCGAAATCGCCCACGCCGTGCCGTTGACCCTGGTTGCCGGCCTCGGCCACGCGAGCATGGGCAACATGGACTGGCACATCCTTGGCTTTCTGCTGATCGGCTCGTTGCCGGGCATTTACCTGGGCAGTCATCTGTCTGGACGGATCTCCGACGAGTTGCTGCGTCCCTGCCTGGCGGTGATGCTGGCGATGATCGGATTCAAGTTGGCGTTCTAGCGCCGATGCCCGAATTGCAAGAACACCATAGACCCACTGTGGGAGCGGGCTTCCTCGCGAAGGCTTAGGCACATTCAGCATTGATGCAAGCTGAACGGCCGTCTTCGCGAGCAAGCCCGCTCCCACATGGGGTCTGCGTTGAATGGCATTCCTGAGTTTGCAACGCTTTCAGTACTGTGCGCCTACGGTTGCGCATTGAACCCACTGACCTAAGCTTCAAGGCAGGCAAGTGCGGTATCGGGCGACTCTCGCGGAACAATTGCCACCATGTGCAATCAGTACAGCGTGAATATCAAAAGGAGAGGCGCATGCTCATTCGGTCGTTGACCTTCGCTACCTTGCTGGCCGTCGCCGGCCCTCTGTTCGCTGCCGATGGCGACTCACCGCTGGTGGCGGAGATGGGCAAGGCCCGTCCCTTGATCGTCATCGCGCCCAGCACGGTCGACCCCGCCTGGGTCAGCCTGAAAAAAGCCCTGGACGAACCGAACGGCAAGCAGGGTTTTTCCGAGCGCAACATGGTGCTCTATACCGTACTCAATACCATCGGCCAGCGCGACGGCAAAGACCTCGACCCGCAGAGCACCATGGCGTTGATCCGTTCACTCAAGCTGGGCGCTGGTGCCCAGACCAAGATCATCCTGGTGGGCAAGGACGGCGAAAAGAAGCTTGAGCATTCCGGTGCGATTGAATTGAAAGAGCTGTTCGACGCCGTCGACAAACTGCCCGCGGCGGAAAAGGAAGCCGCAGCCCCAACCCCACCTCCGGCACCGGAAGCGGCGCCGGCGAAGGAAGCGAAGGGCGCCAAGCCAGGCAAGCCAGGCAAGCCAGGCAAGCCAGGCAAGGCGCCGTCAGGGCCGCCGAAGCCGTTGGATGATTGACCTTAAGTGCGGATGAATCCCGTTCATGACAATGGAGAGACTTCACGAGGGCGCTCTTGTGGCGAGGGAGCTTGCTCCCGCTGGGCTGCGTAGCAGCCCCCTGTGTTATTCCTGCATGCATTTTGGGGCCGCTTCGCGACCCAGCGGGAGCAAGCTCCCTCGCCACAGATACCTCACCCAGCCGCTATTTTTCTTCCAACGCAGAGAGAATCCGGTACGCGGCCTTCACCCGCTCTTCATTCGGATAATTCTTGTTCGCCAGCAACACGATGCCCATGTTTTTCCCGGGTATGAAAGCGGCGTAGGCCCCGAAGCCGCCAGTCGAGCCGGTCTTGTTGATCCAGGCATTGTCCGGGGCGGGGCGGGGTGGCTCGATGGCCTGTACCTTGTGTGGCTCGAAGGCCATTTTTGAACTGTTGCCAACCAGCAGTTCATCCAGGCTGACCGGGTACGGATAAATCTCCCAGCCCAATCCTTGAGTCATCCCTTCAACCTTGTAGAAGCCGGTATGGGTCGTGGCGATGGCTTTGCTCAAGTCGGCATCCAGTTTTTCCGGTCGCAGGTTGACCTCGATGAAACGAATCAGGTCCGACGAGCTGGTCTTCACCCCATACGCCTCTGAATCCAGCGCGCCAGGTCCGACCCGGACCGGTTTTCCATCCTTCGCATAACCCTGGGCATATCGGCCCCACTGCGCCTTTGGCACCTGCACGTAACTGTGCTCGAGGCCCAGCCCTGGCATCAGCATGTGCTCCATCACGTCATCAAAGGGGCGCTCCAGGCTGCGGGCCGCCAGATAGCCGAACAGGCCGATGCTCGGGTTCGAATACAATCGCTGGGTGCCGGCCGGATAGAGCGGCTTCCAGTTTTTGTAATAACCGAACATCCGGTCTGCATGGTCGGCGTCCTGGGGAAACTGCAGCGGTAACCCACCGGAGGTGTAGGTGGCGAGGTCGAGCAGGCCCACACCGTCGAAGGCGCTGCCGCGCAGCTCTGGGGCGAAGCGACTCGCCGGGTCCGACAGGGACAGTTTGCCCAAGGCCTGGGCATAGGCACCGAGGGTCGCAGTGAAGGTCTTGCTGACCGAGCCAATTTCGAAGAGGGTCTGCTCGGTGACCGGCTGTTTCGTATCCTTGGAGGCCACCCCGTAATTGAAATAATGGCGTTGGCCGTCGTAGGTGATCGCCACGGCCATGCCGGCGATGTCCTGTTGCTTCATCAGCGGTTGGATGACGGCATTGACCGTGTCTTCGATGGGCTCTTGGGCGAAGCCGGGCGTCGTCCCGCAGGCGAGGATAAAAGCGCCAGCGAGTATCGATTTGGCGAGGTGCATGTCGGGGCCGTCTCCTTGAAGCGCTGGAATTCTGGTGGTCTGGCATCCAGCTCCCGTCGCCTGGATCCACCTTGGGGCGGTCAATCTAGGAGGTTTTCGATCACTCGGCAATAACGCATCGGGCGGCCCAAATCAGGTTCGGAGCCATCTGACGCAAGCGCGGAAGAAATCCTACGCAAAGATCCTCGCTCCTCCAGGCTTGGCAACCCACACAAATCCCCGGCCGCCGGGTAGACTTGCGCTCTTTCTAAAGGAGTTCACATGAGTTACTACCAGCCCGGCATTCTTGCCACCCCTGTTCCGCCTCAGGCCCGTCACATGTTTTTCGCCCTGGAATCGGTCGAGGCGCTGCCGGCTGCGATAGACAGACTCTTGCTCCAACTGGACGGTCGAGCGGTGGTCGGCTTTGGCGAATCGCTGGTCCAGGCCCTGGGCGCCAGGATCGACGGGCTGCGGGCGTTCCCGGCGTTGACCGGCGTGGGCGTGGACAACCCCTCGACCCAGCATGCGTTGTGGTGCTGGTTGCACGGCGAGGACCGCGGCGAGCTGCTGCACCGCAGCCGCGCCATCGAAGCGGCGCTGGCCCCGGCATTGCGCCTGGTGCAGATGAACGAGACCTTTCGCCACATGACCGGCCATGACCTGACGGGTTATGAGGACGGCACCGAAAACCCCCACGACGAAGCTGCCATCGCCGCAGCCCTGGCCCAAGGCGCCGACGGTTTGCGCGGTGGCAGTTTTGCCGCGATTCAGCAGTGGCAGCATGACTTTGACGGTTTCGCCGCGATGTCCCCCCATGAGCGCGACAACATCATGGGGCGGCGCCTGAGTGACAATGAGGAAATCGACGATGCGCCGGAGTCGGCCCATGTCAAGCGAACGGCCCAGGAAAGCTATGCGCCGCAGGCGTTCGTCGTGCGCCGCTCCATGCCCTGGATCGAAGGTGATCGTGCAGGCTTGATGTTCCTGGCCTTTGGTTTCTCCCTCGACGCCTTTGAAGCGCAACTGCGGCGCATGAGTGGCCTGGAGGATGGCATCACCGACGGCTTGTATCGCATGAGCCGGCCGATCACCGGCGGCTATTACTGGTGCCCGCCGCAGCAGGACGGGCGCCTGGACCTGCGTGCCTTGACCCGCTAAGCGCAACGGTTTGTGCAAAGCGGCGGGTGAACGCTATTCTTGGGCCGGACCTCTATCCGTGGAACGGGAGAACGAGCGTGGATAAAGTCATCGTCATCACCGGTGGCGGTCGCGGAATCGGGGCGGCTACGGCGCTGCTGGCTGCCGAGCAAGGTTATCGGATCTGCATCAACTACCAGTCCGACGAAAGTGCCGCCCAGCAGGTGTTGGAGCAGGTGCGGGCCAAGGGGGCGCAGGCGATTGCCGTGCGGTCCGACGTGAGCATCGAGGACGAAGTCATCGATCTGTTCGACCGGGTGGACACCGAATTGGGCCGTGTGACGGCATTGGTCAACAATGCTGGCACGGTGGCGCACAAGTCCCGGCTCGACGAAATGTCCGAGTTCCGTATCCTCAAAATCATGAAGACCAACGTACTGGGGCCGATGCTCTGCGCCAAGCACGCAGTGTTGCGCATGTCGCCCAGGCACGGCGGGCAGGGCGGCAGTATCGTCAATGTCTCGTCGGTAGCCGCGCGCCTGGGCTCGCCGAACGAATACGTCGACTATGCCGCGTCCAAGGGCGCCCTGGATACCTTCACCATAGGCCTGTCCAAGGAAGTGGCCGGTGAGGGCATCCGCGTCAATGCGGTTCGCCCCGGTTATATCTACACCGATTTCCATGCGTTGAGTGGCGACCCGGACCGCGTCAGCAAGCTGGAATCGGCGATTCCCATGGCTCGTGGTGGCCGTCCGGATGAAGTGGCCGAAGCGATTATCTGGTTGCTGTCGGACAAGGCTTCGTATGCCACCGGGACTTTCGTGGATCTGGGGGGCGGACGCTGACGTTAGCGCTCCGTCGTCAGTTCAGGCCTCTTCGCGAGCAAGCCCGCTCCCACATGGGATCGCTGGAGGGCATGGATATCGGATACGCAGCCCATCCTGTGTGGGAGCGGGCTTGCTCGCGAAAGCGGTTGTCAGATCGGCACTGCATTCAGAACGACCGGATAATCCGCCCCAGCGTTTCCATGGCCTTTTCCGACACCTCGGTCCACGGGCTGCCGTAGTTCAAGCGGATGCAGTTTCGAAAACGCCGGGTCGGTGAAAAGATCGGTCCCGGTGCGATGCTGATGCCCTGGGCCAGGGCCATCTGGAACAGTTTCAGCGAATCCATCTGCTCCGGCAGTTCCAGCCACAGGAAATAACCGCCTGCCGGCTGGCTGACTCGGGTCTGGGATGGAAAATAGCGGGCGATGGCGGCGCGCATTGCGCTTTGCTGTTCTTCCAGGGCGTAGCGCAGTTTGCGCAGGTGGCGGTCGTAGCCGCCGTGTTGCAGGTAGTCGGCGATGGCGGCCTGGGCCGGCATCGAGGCGCACAACGAGGTCATGAGCTTGAGCCGTTCGATTTTCTGCGCGTAGCGCCCGGCGGCAACCCAGCCGATGCGATAGCCCGGCGCCAGGCTCTTGGCGAACGAGCCGCAATGCATCACCAGCCCTTCGGTGTCGAAAGCTTTGGCCGGCTTGGGCGCCTGCTGGCCGTAGTACAACTCGGCGTACACGTCGTCTTCGATCAGCGGCACCTGATGACGACGCAGCAATTGCACTAGCGCCTGCTTGCGCTCCTCAGGCATGGTCGCGCCCATGGGGTTCTGGAAGCTGGTCATGCACCAGCAGGCCTTGATCGGGTGCCTTTCCAGGGTTTGCCCGAGCACCTCCAGATCAATGCCGTCGCGTGGGTGGACGGGGATTTCCACGGCCTTGAGCTTGAGCCGTTCCAGCACCTGCAGGCTGGCGTAGAACGCCGGCGCCTCGATTGCCACCAGGTCGCCGGGCTCGGTCACGGCTTGCAGGCACAGGTTCAGGGCCTCCAGGGCACCGTTGGTCACCAGCAACTCCTCCATGGGCAGCATCACCCCGCCGACCATGTAGCGCAGGGCGATTTGCCGGCGCAGGTGTGGATTGCCTGGCGACATGTCGGTGACCACTACGCGCGGGTCCATGTCGCGGGTGGCGCTGGATAACGAGCGGGACAGCCGTTGCAGCGGAAACAGCAGCGGGCTGGGAAATGCCGAACCGAAAGGCACGGTGGTGGGGTCCTTGATAGATTCCAGTACCGAGAACACCAGCTCGCTGACGTCGACTTCGGTGGATTCCTGTACCTGGCTGCTGATAGCCGGCTCGGAAAACGGGCTCGGCGCGTGGGCATTGACGAAGTAGCCCGAGCGTGGCCGGGCGCGGATCAGGCCACGGCGCTCCAGCAGGTAATAAGCCTGGAACACGGTGGACGGGCTGACGCCATAGGTCTGGCTGGCGTAACGCACCGACGGCACGCGCTGACCCGGCCCCAGCATGCCGGAACGGATCAGCTCTGCGATGTCGTCGGCGAATTTTTCGTAGCGTTTCATGGCGGGCCTGGTCTTGAACGGTTCAGGGTAGTGCATAGCTTGCGCATTTAACTGTGGGAGCGGGGGGG
>NZ_JALJDX010000094.1 GCF_022952855.1 Pseudomonas sp. RGM2987
GTATATCAGTGACATGGATGTTCGCTGACACAACGCTTTCGCGAGCAAGCCCGCTCCCACAGGATTTTGTTCGGCTCGATACCGGGGTGCTACTGAGTACCAAACATCGCTGTCCAATAGATCCCCGCATCGCTTTTCGGATCGGTCGCATAACCGGCGCCCAGTTCGCGGAACTGCGGGTTCATCAGGTTGGCGCAGTGCCCGGGGCTGGCCAGCCAGCCGTCCACGACCTTGAGTGCGGTGTCCTGGCCGGCGGCGATGTTTTCGCCGATCAACTGGCCCAGGTAGCCGGCCAGTTCGGCGCGGTCGCCCGGCATGCGGTTGTCGCGGTCCTTGTGGTCGAAGAAATTGTTGTTGGCCATCGCCCGGGTGTGGTTGACCGCCGCGAGGGCCAGGGTTGCGTTCCAGGCCAACGGCGTGGTGGCCGCGAAGGCTTCGGTGCCGCAGCGGCGTGGTTGGGCACGGGCGCTGTTGATCAGCTTCAGCAGTTTCTGGCCTTCGGCTTGCCAGTCCGCCAGGCGCGCCGACAACAGGGGGCGTGCCAGCACGATGCGCCATTCACGGTCCAGGCGGCTGACGCCGATGTCGACGAACTGCGGGTCCAGCACCACCTGACAGAAACTTTCCTGAATGGCTTTCATTGCCCCCTGCGCATCCCGCGGCCCGGACAGGCTGATGGCCTGCACGTTAACCATCGGATACGCCGCCCGCGCCAGGGCCTGCTGCAGGTCGCCGATGCCATTGGCCGAGAGGATCAACCGGGTATCCATTGCCAGCGGCGGCAGCTCCAGCGAAGCCTGGCCGGAACAGCTTTGGGATTGGCTGCGGTACAGGTTGATGGACTCGACCAGTTGCGTCTCTTCGGTGGCACTGGCACTGACGGCGAACACCAGCCCCAGCGACAGCACGGCAAGACGCATGACGGATGAAATGGCACGCATGTAAATCTCCCTTGAGCGGACGGCGCCTATAATGCGCAATTTTTGCCCGGCTGGGGCAATGGTTTCACGCTCTCTTGAAATCCCTTGAACGGTACCGTCAGGTACCGTGCGGGACAGTCCTCAAGTAGTGGGATCAATTTTCTGGCGAATAGGTCCATCGGCGTCGCTTAAAGGCATAAAAACGCCGGGCTTTAGCGCTTTCGGTTAAAGCAGGTGCACCGGTAGCGGCGATCATCATCAGGTTTGCCTGGATAAGACGATCGGGTCGGGTCTCTACATCCTGGGCGGTTGAGATACCGTTTCGCGAGCAAGCCCCCCACAATGAGGACTGGGTATAACTGGGAGAACTAGGTCGGCTGTCAGGCCGCCTCGCTTTTGCTTTTGCTTTTGCTTTTGCTTTTGCTTTGGCTTTTGATCTTGGGCGCCCCGTTAACCACAAGGGCCGAACGCAGGCATTGCGTAGTGGGCATCCCGGCATGGATGCCGGGATAGCCGCGCAGGGCCATGGATGGTCCTTCGCGGCGGGCCCACGGAGCAATGCCGGAGTGAGGGCACACCGAGCCTTGGCGACGTGCCCAGTGGTGGGGCAAGGCGCTTTTGGTTACTTTTGGCGCCTTTTCAAAAGTGACCCGCCGTCAGGGCGGAACCATAAGCAGCCGTTACCACAGAAATGGATATGTACACGAAAATCCAGGTCGACTGCCAGGCAGCCATCGCGAGCAGGCTCGCTCCCACATTCAGCGCACAGTCTGCGCCTCACCCACCGCCACCGCCCGAGCCATCACACTGATCGCAGCCACAGCGGCAATCAGCAACCCAGGTGAAGTCGCCAACAGCACCCCGGTGGTTCCCGCCCCGGCCGCAAGAATCTGCCCGGCCGCCAGGGGCCCGGCAACCGAACCCAGTCGCCCGATGGCCACCGCAGCGCCGACACCCGTCGCCCGCACGGCGGTGGGATAGGCCGGTGGGGCCAACGCATAAAGCACCAACTGCGCAGCCATTACAAACAACCCGGCAGCGAACCCGGCCACGGCCATCGGCACGATGCCAACCGACAAACCGACCCCGGCCAGCGCGCTCAACAGCCCGGCATAGACAAACAGCACGACCTTGACCCCGTTGCAGCGGTCCAGCAACAGGCCTCCGAGCAACGAACCCAGGGTTCCGCCGATGTTGAACAGCATCTGCACCAGGCCGGCCTGGGGTTTGCTGAACCCCTGTTCCAGCAGCAACGATGGCAGCCAGTTGAGCAGCATGTACATCACCGTCAGGGTGAAGAAGTAACTCAACCAGAGCGCCAGGGTAGTACGTCCCCGAGCTTCACCAAACAGCGCCTGGGCAGTAGAGGTGCGGGTCTCGTCGCCGGCATTTTGCACTTGGCGGAAAGCGCTGGACTCGGGGAGCCACAACAGCATCAGCGGCACCACCAGCAGGGGCGCCAGTCCGCCAATGAAAAAGGTCATTTGCCAATGCTCGCCAAACAGCATGGCGATCAGCGCCGCCAGCGCACCACCCAACGGAACGCCGGCATACATCACGCTGATGGCCGTGCCACGGCGTTGCTCGCCCACGGCTTCGGCACACAGGGCAATCAGGTTGGGCAGGGCGGCGCCCAAGCCCAGGCCGGTCATGAAGCGCACCAGCAGCAGGCTGGAGAAGTGTTCGACATAAGCGGTGCTAAGGGAGAACACGCCGAACAGCAGGACGGCGGCAATGAGGATTTTCTTGCGACCGATGCGATCGGCGATCCAGCCGCCGAAGAACGCACCCGGCAGCAATCCGATGATCCCGGCACTGAAGACCCAGCCCATCATTTTCGGGTCGAGGGTGAACGTCTGGCGCAGGCCCGCAGCGGCGGTGCCGGCTGACTGCAGGTCGAAACCCTCGATCAACGCGACGATAAAACACAAGGCGATGGTCAGCGTCGCACGACGCGCCGGATGGTTCATGGCAGATCCTCTTATTGTTTTTCTCTGGGGCACCGATTCAACCGGGGCAGCGGTGCACGGATCCAAGATTAACAAAGTTAACTAAAAAATGAAGGGTGTCGAGCGCAGGGCTGAAAGAGCTTGGAAGGCCAGGAAAATCGGCGGCTTGAGCAGATGCGATGAGGGTTATGGCGAAATAGTTAGCAATATTAATGTTCGATTATCGGTCACTTTGGATTGACGAAGCGCCTGCGCCGTTTCCATTCTTTTTCCCCGGCGACCGTGCCGACCAAGGCCCGGACTGAGTAAAACAACAACAACAATAAATGGAATTCGAACATGCCTGATCTTGCCCGGAATGCCGTTGCGGCGGTTTCTGTTTCACCGCTCGTTCATCTGCTCGCTTGCCTGGGGCTGAGTCTGGGTTCCAGCACATTGCTGGCCGAAGGCTTCATCGGCGACAGTCACGGCACCCTGACCCTGCGCAACTACTACATGGACCGTGACTACAAGGACGACGGCGCCAAGACCGCGGCCAGGGAATGGGCCCAGGGCGTGATCATGAACATGGAATCGGGATACACACCGGGCGCGGTCGGTTTCGGCCTGGACGCCCGGGGGCTGGTGGGGATCAAGCTCGATTCTTCGCCGGATCGCAGCGGCACCGAGCTATTGCCAGTCTCCAGCAATGACAAGCGCGCTGCCGATGAATACTCGCGCCTGGCCGTGACCGGCAAGTTGCGGTTCGCCCAGACCACGGTGAAGACCGGCGACGTGTCGATCTTCCTGCCGTTCGCCTTCGCCAGCCCGTCGCGGCTATTGCCGCAGACCTTTCGCGGCACGATCTTAAGCTCCAAGGACCTCGAAGGGCTGACGTTCAACACCGGCTACATCGACCGGATCAATCGCCGCGATTCCACCGACTATCAACTGATGACCATTGCCTCGCCCAACCGGCGCTTCAACGGTGCGGCGACTTCGTCGCACATGGCCTATGTGGGTGGCGATTATCAGCTCAACAAGGACCTGAGCCTGCGGGCCTACCACGCCGAAGTAGCAGACTTGTACCAGCAGGACACCCTGGCATTGCTGCACAACCTGCCCTTGGGCGACGGGGTGTTGACCACTGACCTGCGTAGCTTTTTCAGTCGCGAGGACGGCGCCGCCAAGGCCGGCAAGGTGGACAACCGCAACGTGTCGGCGCTGGTGGGCTATCGCCTGGGCGGGCACCGGGTGAGCCTGGGCTACATGCATGCCAGTGGCGATACGGCCACGCCCTATGTGTCCGGCACCGAATTGATGGGCTTGAGCGAGATGACCATGAGTTCGGACTTTCTCAATGCCCGGGAGCGCACCTGGCAGGCAATTCATGACTACGATTTCGCCGCGGTGGGCGTGCCAGGCTTGAGGACTCGATTGCGTTACGTGCGCGGCGATCATATCGACCTTGCGGCCCTGAATGCCGAGGGTCGCAAGGAAAGGGAGTTCCAGATGGAGTTGGGCTACGTGATTCAGGACGGCCCGCTGAAAAATGTCGGGCTGCTGGCGCGCAAGTCGATCTACCGCAACGACTTTCCCGGCAGTGCAGCGTTTCGCGATGAGAACCAGACCCGGTTCCTGGTGACGTATAGCGTGCCGATCTGGTGATGCGACAGCTGACGACACAGTGCCCTTGTGGCGAGGGAGCTTGCTCCCGCTGGGTTGCAAAGCAACCCCTCATGAACTGAATGCGGCTCGTCAGGTTGATTGAGTTGCCTGTTTTGGGGCTGCTTCGCAACCCAGCGGGAGCAAGCTCCCTCGCCACGGGGTAAGTGTCGGCTGTTCTACTGGTAAACCTTCTTCAACAAGCGCAGCAATTGCTCGCGCTCGTCACCCGACAGCGCTGCCGTGGATTCCAGGTCGCTCTCGGCGGCGATCTGCTTGAGTTCCTTGAGCAGGGTTTCGCCGGTCTTGCTCAGGAAAATCCCGTAGGAGCGCTTGTCCGGCTTGCAGCGCACGCGCACGGCCAGGGCGCGGCTTTCCAGTTTGTTCAGCAGCGGCACCACCTGTGGCGGTTCGATCGCCAGGGCCTTGGCCAGGTCAGCCTGCATCAGGCCGGGATTCTGATCGATGATCGCCAGCGCCGAGAATTGGGCGGGCCGCAGATCGTGCACAGCGAGGCGGCCGATCAGGTTCTGGAACAGCTTCAACTGGGCGCGCCGCAAGGCGTAGCCGATCAGCTCGTCCAGCGCAGAGTCCAGCGGTGCCTGGGTGTCGGTACCGGCGGCCAGGGCCTCGGCGGGGTCGGCAAGCTTGGAAGACTTGGCCATCGGAGTGTGCATCCTCGAGATCAGTGGTTAACAAGGCTATTCAGTTTGCCGGGGTTGTGGCGCCATGGCTACGTTTGATCGCATTTTGCTTGATCTGTGTCCATGCCGCTTTCGGAAAAAAAACACAGATAAATCGATTAATAGTTAATTGACATAACTAGTTTTGCAGTTTAGTTTTTGCTCATCTTCAGCCAAGAACAAGAGAGCACGCATCATGAGCAACTACGAAGGTCGCTGGAAAACCGTCAAGGTCGATATCGAGGAGGGCATTGCCTGGGTCACCCTCAATCGTCCGGAAAAACGCAACGCCATGAGCCCGACCCTCAATCGCGAGATGATCGACGTGCTTGAGACCCTGGAGCAGGATCCAGCCGCAGGCGTTCTGGTGCTGACCGGTGCGGGCGACGCCTGGACTGCCGGCATGGACCTCAAGGAGTATTTCCGCGAAGTCGACGCCGGGCCGGAAATCCTTCAGGAGAAAATCCGTCGCGAAGCTTCGCAGTGGCAGTGGAAACTGCTGCGCATGTACGCCAAGCCGACCATCGCCATGGTCAATGGCTGGTGCTTTGGCGGGGGTTTCAGCCCGCTGGTGGCCTGCGACCTGGCGATCTGCGCCGACGAAGCGACCTTCGGTCTCTCGGAAATCAACTGGGGCATCCCGCCCGGCAACCTGGTCAGCAAAGCCATGGCCGATACCGTTGGCCACCGTCAATCGCTGTACTACATCATGACCGGCAAGACCTTCGGTGGGCAGAAGGCCGCCGAAATGGGCTTGGTCAATGAGAGCGTGCCGCTGGCGCAATTGCGTGAAGTCACCATAGAACTGGCGCGCAACCTGCTGGAGAAGAACCCGGTGGTGCTGCGGGCGGCCAAGCATGGTTTCAAACGTTGCCGCGAACTGACCTGGGAACAGAACGAGGATTACCTGTACGCCAAGCTCGATCAGTCGCGCCTGCTGGACACCGAGGGCGGTCGCGAGCAGGGCATGAAGCAGTTCCTCGACGACAAGAGCATCAAGCCGGGCCTGCAAAGCTACAAGCGCTGACCCACGGGGCGACGCAAGGCTGTCCTGCCAAGCCCCTCGGCGCTACTGTGAATGTGTTCCCTATAAAGACAATAAAGAGGAATCACCATGCTGGACGTGCCCCTGTTGATCGGCGGCCAGTCGTGCCCGGCCCGTGACGGCCGGACCTTCGAACGCTGCAACCCGGTGACCGGCGAAGTCGAGTCCCGCGTCGCCGCCGCCACGCTGGACGATGCCGATGCGGCCGTGGCGGCCGCCCAAGCCGCGTTTCCCACCTGGGCTGCCCTGGCGCCCAACGAACGCCGCACCCGGCTGCTGCGGGCAGCCGAGCAGTTGCAGGCGCGCAGCGGCGAATTTATCGCTGCTGCCGGCGAGACCGGCGCCATGGCCAACTGGTACGGTTTCAACGTGCATCTGGCGGCGAACATGTTGCGCGAAGCCGCCTGCATGACCACCCAGATCAACGGCGAAATCATTCCATCGGACGTGCCGGGCAGTTTTGCCATGGCCCTGCGTCAACCCTGCGGCGTGGTGCTGGGCATCGCCCCGTGGAACGCTCCGGTGATCCTTGCCACCCGCGCCATCGCCATGCCCCTGGCCTGCGGCAATACCGTGGTGCTCAAGGCCTCTGAAATAAGCCCGGCGGTGCATCGGCTGATCGGCCAGGTGCTGCAGGACGCAGGGCTGGGCGATGGCGTGGTCAACGTGATCTGCAACGCACCGGCGGATGCGCCGGCGATTGTCGAGCGGCTGATCGCTAACCCGGCG
Source organism: Pseudomonas sp. RGM2987 (assembly GCF_022952855.1). GTDB lineage: Bacteria > Pseudomonadota > Gammaproteobacteria > Pseudomonadales > Pseudomonadaceae > Aquipseudomonas. Next base: position 6,971 of record NZ_JALJDX010000094.1, read on the forward strand.
GTGCGCCGCGTCAACTTCACCGGCTCGACCCATGTCGGGCGGATTGTCGGCGAATTGTCGGCACGCCATCTCAAGCCGGCCTTGCTGGAGCTGGGCGGCAAGGCGCCGTTGCTGGTGCTGGACGATGCTGACCTGGATGCGGCGGTGCAGGCGGCGGCCTTCGGTGCGTACTTCAACCAGGGCCAGATCTGCATGTCCACCGAGCGGCTGATCGTCGATGCCCGCATCGCAGATGCCTTTATCGACAAACTGAGGACAAAGATCGCCACCTTGCGCGCCGGCGATCCGGCGGCCAGTGATTCGGTGCTTGGTTCGCTGGTGGACGTCAGCGCCGGCCAACGCATCAAGGGCCTGATCGACGACGCTTTGGCCAAAGGCGCAACGTTGCTGGCCGGCGGGCAGTTGGATGGCAGCATCCTGCAACCGACCTTGCTCGACGACGTGACCCCGGACATGCGTTTGTACCGCGAGGAATCCTTTGGTCCCGTCGCCGTGCTGCTGCGGGGGGAGGGCGACGAGGAGCTGCTGCGCCTGGCCAACGATTCCGAGTTCGGCCTGTCGGCTGCGATCTTCAGTCGCGATACCGCGCGAGCCCTGGCTCTGGCTCAACGAATCGAGTCGGGCATCTGTCACATCAATGGTCCGACCGTGCACGACGAGGCACAGATGCCTTTCGGTGGCGTCAAGTCCAGTGGCTACGGCAGCTTTGGCGCTAAGGCGTCCATCGAGCATTTCACCCAGTTGCGTTGGGTGACCTTGCAGAATGGCCCCCGGCACTACCCGATCTGAAAAATCCGCTGCATCGCCGGCGGCCGAGGCCGGAAGGCCGCTGCCCCGATGCAGGCCAGACATAACAATGACAAGATCGCAGCCAGACGCTGCCACGCTGTGCTCGCCTCGTGCGACCGTGCGTGCCTTGGTGGAGGAAATGCAGGTGAGTTCCGAGTTCAGATCGTCCTCCCGACCCGGCCCTGGGCGGTATCGCCAGGTGTCGATTGGTCATCCCGCCGTTGAAGTCACCGAGGAGCGCGGCATCCTGCACATGCGCTCCCTCGAGTCGCTCGCCCCGATGCCGGCCCGGTTGCTTGATCGCTTGGTGCACTGGGCCCGGGTGCGGCCGCAACAAACCTTTATCGCCGCCCGCGAGGCTGGTGGAGACTGGCGTCGGGTCAGCTATGGGCAGATGCTCGACAGCGTCCGGGCCATCGCCCAGGGCCTGCTGGGTTTCGGCTTGTCGGCGGAAAAACCCCTGGCGTTGCTCTCGGGCAACGACATCGAGCACTTGCAAATGGCCCTGGGCGCGATGTACGCCGGGATCCCGTATTGCCCGGTATCGCCGGCCTATTCACTGCTGTCCCAGGATTTCGCCAAGCTGCGTCACGTTTGCGACCTGTTGCAGCCGGGCCTGGTGTTCGTCAGCGAGGCCGCGCCGTTCGAGCGAGCGATCAACGCGGTGCTGCCGGCGGATATCCCATTGATTACGGTGCGCGGCGAGTTACCGGGCCGTCCAAGGAGCAGTTTCGCCAGCCTGCTGGCCCAACCCGGTGGCGCCGAGGCGCAAAAGGCCTTCGACGCCACCGGGCCGGACAGCATCGCCAAGTTTCTGTTTACGTCCGGTTCCACCAAGCTGCCCAAGGCCGTGATCACCACCCAGCGCATGCTCTGCGCCAACCAGCAGATGCTGTTGCAGACTTTCCCGGTGTTCGGCGAGGAGCCGCCGGTGCTGGTGGACTGGTTGCCGTGGAACCACACCTTCGGTGGCAGCCATAACGTCGGTATCGTGCTGTACAACGGCGGCACGTTCTACCTGGACGACGGCAAGCCCACGGCCCAGGGTTTCGCTGAAACCCTGCGCAATCTCAAGGAAATTTCACCTACTGCGTATCTGACCGTGCCCAAGGGCTGGGAAGAACTGGTCAGCGCCCTGGAGCAGGACGCGGATTTGCGTGAGCGGTTTTTCAAGCGCATCAGCCTGTTCTTCTTTGCGGCGGCAGGGTTGTCCCAAAGCACCTGGGATCGCCTCGATAAAGTCGCCGAGCAGCACTGTGGCGAGCGGATCCGCATGATGGCCGGCCTGGGCATGACCGAGGCGGCGCCGTCCTGCACCTTCACCACCGGGCCGCTGTCCATGGCGGGCTACATCGGCCTGCCGGCGCCGGGCTGCGAAGTACGCCTGGTTCCGGTGGATGGCAAGTTCGAAGGACGCTTTCGCGGGCCACACATCATGCCGGGCTACTGGCGTTCGCCTAAGCAGACCGCCGAGGTATTCGACGAGGACGGTTTCTATTGCTCAGGGGATGCGATCAAACTGGCCGATCCAGGCAATCCGCAACTGGGGCTGATGTTCGATGGACGGATCGCCGAGGACTTCAAGTTGTCGTCCGGGGTGTTCGTCAGCGTCGGGCCGTTGCGTAACCGTGCGGTGCTGGAGGGTACGCCGTACGTCCAGGACCTGGTGATCACCGCGCCGGATCGCGAATGCCTGGGCGCGTTGGTTTTCCCGCGGCTGCCTGAATGCCGACGCCTGTCCGGGCTGGGGCCGCAGGCCAGCGACGAGCAGGTGCTGGCCAGCCCTTCGGTACGCCAGTGGTTCGCCGACTGGCTGCAACGCCTGAATCGGGAAGCCAGCGGTAACGCCAGCCGCGTGGAATGGATCGCCTTGCTCGTGGAACCGGCTTCCATCGACCGGGGTGAAATCACCGATAAGGGCTCGATTAATCAGCGGGCGGTGTTGCAGTGGCGAGCGGAGAAGGTCGAGGCGTTGTATCGGGGCGAGGATGCGTCGATGTTGCGGGCGGGGCCGGTGGGCTGAACCCAAGCCCTGTGGGAGCGGGCTTGCTCGCGAAGGCGATCTGTCAGTTGAAGATGATGT